>NZ_JBVJRT010000013.1:0-234876 GCF_055607425.1 Lentzea sp. NPDC037011
CACCCGGTCCCATTCCGAACCCGGTAGTTAAGCCCTTCTGCGCCGATGGTACTGCACTGGTTACGGTGTGGGAGAGTAGGTCGCCGCCGAACTTAATTTGCCCTGCGGGTTGAGCGCCACAAGCGCTCCCCGCAGGGCTTTTTTTCGTGTTCCACGACCGTCGAGCGAGGTCAGCTGGCCGTGCCGGAGCTGAGCGCTGCCAACTGATCCGCATACTCGATGCGCTCGACCCACTCCTGCGGCCACGCGGCGAGTCCGTGCGCGGCGCCGGCGAACGCCCCGGCCAACGCCGCGATCGAGTCCGAGTCACCACTGGTCCTCGCGCCCCGCACCAGGCACCGCACCGGGTCGTCGGCGTGCCGGATCGCGCAGTACAGTCCGGTCGCCAGCGCCTCCTCCGCGATCCAGCCCTCGCCGGTGGCCAGGCTCGCGTCCTGCCCGTCATCGGGTTCGGCGAGGGCGGCCACCAGCCGTTCGAGCACCTCGGCGCACTCGTCCCAGCCGCGCGCGATGAAGTCGGCCGACGTCGTCGCACCCGGCGTCCGCCACAGGGGACCCAGCCACTGCTCCAGGTAGACCGAGCGCCGTTCGCGGCAGCGGTCCAGCAACGCGGCGGGCACCTCGGCCAGGTCGCGTCCGTCGACCAGCAGCCGGGTCGCGTACGCGGTGAGCTCGGACGCGGCCAGCGCCGTGGGATGACCGTGCGTCATGGCGGCCTGCAGCTGCGACACCCCGGCGAGGACGTCGAGGTCGAGGTCGGGCACCAGTCCCACCGGCGTGACCCGCATGTTCGCACCGCAGCCCTTGGACCCCGCGATGGTCGCCTCCACCCACGGCAGGCCCTCCGCCAGGCCGCCGCACGCGCGCAGACACGTCATCCCGGGTGCGCGGTTGTTCTCCGGGCTGTGCGCCCAGGACACGAACCGCTCGCGCAGCCGCGGTTCGAGCACGTCGGCGGTGTACCGGTCGACGCCGTGCAGCGCCCACGCGACGGCGAGTGCCATCTGCGTGTCGTCGGTGACCAGGGCGGGGTCGCCAACCAGGTCGTCCGGTCCGTGAGGACCGAACCGCCGGTCGATCTCCGCAACGGACAGGAACTCCGTCGGCTTGCCGAGCGCGTCCCCGAAAGCCAACCCGTACAACGATCCCGCGACTCGGTCCACGGTCCGACCCTACTTGCGCGAGCGGTTCAACGGTGTGGAACCCTTGAAGTGCATTTGTTCCGGTGGCGCGGCAACGGCAATGGACTCCGTCGACATCACCGGAGTCGTCCAGGCGCTCTTTTCACCCGAAAGGGCCCGTACCATGGAATAAATACAAGCCATAGCGTTTTGGCGTGACTGTATTCACATCTACCGCGTACAGCAGGGACCTGGGCGACGAGCTGCGCCGCGTCCGGGAGGCCGGCACCGGCATGAGCGGGGCGGCGCTGGCCGTGCGACTGGGGTGGGACCCGAGCAAGGTGTCCAACCTGGAGCACGGCAAGGTGCGGGCCACCGACATCGACCTCGTGCAGCTGTTCACCATGTGCGGCAAGGACATCCAGTACATCGACGACTTCCGGCGCCGGTACCGGTACGCCTTCGACGAGTACGTCGTGCACGCGCCGGAGGACGTGCGCACGGCGAGGATCGGGGAGTCCGCGGCGACGTCGATCACGAGCTATTCGGTGACCAAGCTGCCCAGTCTGGTGCAGACCCACGAATACGCCGACGCGCTGCACCGGCTCGGTGGTTTCACGACCGGCGACCGAATTGCGGCGGCCGTGCAGCACCGCATGGACCGGCAAGTAGTCCTGCGCCGGAACAACCCGCCGAAATGCTTGTTCTACATCCACGAGTTCGCGTTGCAGCAACGGGTCGGCGGCCGGCGGGTGATGGAGGACCAGTGCGCGCGGCTGCTGTCCGAGGAGCACAGCGTCCGGGTCGTGCCGATGCGGGCCGTGGTGCCGTCCAGCGGCTGCGTGCTCTGGGAGTACGAGAAGGCGATGCCGGTCGTGTTCAGCGAGACCGAGCTCGCGCAGGTGTTCGTGCAGGACCCCGGTGCGATCGCGCGGATCAGGCTGGTGTTCGACCGGCTGGCCGAGGTCGCGCTGGACGAGGAGCAGTCGCTGGGCAAGC
The DNA here is from genome assembly GCF_055607425.1 of Lentzea sp. NPDC037011. Lineage (NCBI taxonomy): Bacteria > Bacillati > Actinomycetota > Actinomycetes > Pseudonocardiales > Pseudonocardiaceae > Lentzea > Lentzea sp. NPDC037011. The sequence goes on from NZ_JBVJRT010000013.1 coordinate 2,121, forward strand.
TCGGGGAGTACGCGGGGCGCCGGCGGGCCGCGCGCGACGACCAGGGGCCGCACGCGGCGTGACGGGCGGGTGCGGGGGCGCGTGGTCAGGCGCCCCCGCACCCGCAGGGGTCAGCGCCAGCCGTGGCGTGCGCGCAGGGTGTCCACGACCTGGCCGAAGGCGACCGGGCCGAGCACGGCGCCCTCGCGGCGGATGTCGTCGTCGGAGTCGAGGGCGAACACCCGGTCCAGTCGCAGGTAGGACGGGCGGCCGTCGCGGTCCCAGGCACCGGAGCCCAGCTCCAGGTAGTCGTCGCGCGGCTCCTTCGAGGAGAGCATCAACGCGATCAGCTCGCCCTTCGCGCGGCCCACGACCAGCAGCGGGCGGTCCTTGCCGCGGTTCGCGTCCTCCTCGTAGGGCACCCACGCCCAGACAACCTCGCCGGGGTCCGCGTCACCGTCCACCGAGGGCTCGTACTCGAGCTTGGCGGCCTCCGCCGCGTCGAAGATCTCGCGGACCGCGCCCTTGGCCGGGCGGGGGTCTTCACCGTTCATCAGCACGAACGCACCCTAGTGGTGCAGAGCACGTGGGCCTCTATGGGACCATAAGGGGACACCCGTCCGATTTCCTGCTGAGGACCGCCTTGACCACGTTCGCCGACACGACGTTCACGCCGCCGGAACTCATCCGGAACTTCTGCATCATCGCGCACATCGACCACGGCAAGTCCACGCTGGCCGACCGCATGCTGCAGCTCACCGGCGTGGTCGAAGCGCGGGCGATGCGCGCTCAGTACCTCGACCGCATGGACATCGAGCGGGAGCGCGGCATCACCATCAAGGCGCAGAACGTGCGCCTGCCCTGGCAGGTCAACGGGCAGGACCACGTCCTGCACATGATCGACACGCCGGGCCACGTCGACTTCACCTACGAGGTCTCCCGTGCGCTGGAGGCCTGCGAGGGCGCGATCCTGCTGGTCGACGCCGCGCAGGGCATCGAGGCGCAGACGCTCGCGAACCTGTACCTGGCGATGGAGAAGGACCTCACCATCATCCCGGTGCTCAACAAGATCGACCTGCCCGCCGCGGACCCGGACAAGTACGCGAAGGAGATCGCGCACATCGTCGGCTGCGAGCCCGACGAGGTGCTGCGGGTCTCCGCGAAGACCGGTCTCGGCGTCGAGGCGCTGCTCGACGAGGTCGTGAAGCTGGTCCCGCCGCCCGTGGGCGAGGCGGACGCACCGGCCCGCGCGATGATCTTCGACTCGGTCTACGACACCTACCGCGGCGTCGTCACCTACATCCGCGTCGTCGACGGCAAGATCACGCCGCGCGAGCGCATCAAGATGATGTCGACCGGTGCCACCCACGAGATCCTCGAGGTCGGCATCGTCTCGCCGGAGCCGAAGCCGTCCCGCGGCCTGGGCGTCGGCGAGGTCGGCTACCTGATCACCGGCGTGAAGGACGTGCGCCAGTCGAAGGTCGGCGACACCGTCACCTCCGAGCGCAAGGGCGCCACCGAGCCGCTGGCCGGCTACCGCGAGCCTCGCCCGATGGTCTACTCGGGCCTGTACCCGGTCGACGGTTCCGACTACCCGGAGCTGCGCGAGGCGCTGGAGAAGCTCCAGCTCAACGACGCCGCGCTGACGTTCGAACCGGAGACCTCCGCGGCACTGGGCTTCGGCTTCCGCTGCGGCTTCCTCGGCCTGCTGCACCTGGAGATCACCCGCGACCGCCTCGAACGCGAGTACGGCCTCGACCTGATCTCCACGGCACCGAACGTCGTCTACCGCGTGATCATGGAAGACGGCGCCGAGCACGTCGTGACGAACCCGTCCGACTGGCCGGAGGGCAAGCGCGCCGAGGTGTACGAGCCCGTCACCAAGTGCACGATCATCGCCCCGTCGGACTACATCGGCGCGATCATGGAGCTGTGCCAGGCCAAGCGCGGCCAGCTCGGCGGCATGGACTACCTGTCGGAGGACCGCGTCGAGCTGCGCTACACCATGCCGCTCGGCGAGATCATCTTCGACTTCTTCGACTCGCTGAAGTCCCGCACCCGCGGCTACGCCTCGCTGGACTACGAGGAGTCGGGCGAGGCCGAGTCGGAGCTGGTCAAGGTCGACATCCTGCTGCAGGGCGAGGCCGTCGACGCGTTCTCCGCGATCGTGCACAAGGACCACGCCTACGGCTACGGCACGCGCATGGCCACGAAGCTGCGCGAGCTCATCCCGCGGCAGCAGTTCGAGGTGCCGATCCAGGCGGCCATCGGGTCCCGTGTGATCGCCCGCGAAACGATCCGCGCGATCCGCAAGGACGTCCTGGCCAAGTGCTACGGCGGTGACATCACCCGCAAGCGCAAGCTGCTGGAGAAGCAGAAGGAAGGCAAGAAGCGCATGAAGATGGTGGGGCGCGTGGAGGTGCCGCAGGAGGCCTTCGTCGCCGCGCTGTCGACCGAGGAGCCGAAGGGCAAGAAGTAGGGGCCGTGGCACGCCTTCACGTCGGCTGCGCCATGTGGAACCACAAGGCGTGGCCAGGGCGGTTCCTGCCGCAGTCGCTTCCCGCGGGGGAGCGGCTGCGGGCCTACGCCGGCTGGTGCAACGCCGTCGAGGGCAACACCACGTTCTACGCGACGCCCGCCCGCAAGACCGTCGAGACCTGGGCGCGGCAGACGGACCCGGACTTCCGGTTCGTGGTCAAGCTGCCCAAGGTCGTCACGCACGAGCGCCGGCTCGCCGGTGTCGAGGTGCCGATGCGGGCGTTCCTCGACGCCATCGAGCCCCTGGGCGAGCGCGCGGTCCTGTGGACCCAGCTGCCCGGCTCGTTCGGCCCGGCGGACGTCGAGGCACTGAGCCGCTTCCTGCGCAGGCTGCCCGTCGGCCTGCGGCGTGCCGTGGAGGTGCGCCACCCCGTGTTCTTCACCGACGCCGGTGCGACGTCGCTGCTGGAGGGGGCCCTCGACGACGTGGACGCCGAGTGGGTGCCGTTCGACACCGAGGTCTTCTTCCAGAGCCCGCCGACCAGCGACGCCGAGCGCGAGGCCTGGGACCGCAAACCGCGGTTGCCCCGGCGGACGCGGGCGCTGACCGACCAGCCGATCGTCCGCTACCTGGGCCGCGACTCGGTCGAGGAGACGGTCGAGGGGTGGCGGCCGTGGGCCGAGGTGGTCGCCGGCTGGCTGCGGGAGGGCCGGTCGCCGACGGTGTTCCTGCACACCCCCGACAACGACGACGCGCCCGCGCTCGCCCGCCGGTTCCACGACGACGTCCGCACGCTCGTGCCCGAGCTCGACGCGCTGCCCGAACCCGAACCGGTCGAGCCCGCCACACTGTTCTGACCGCGTTTGTTGCCGGATCGGCAACGGAGTTTGCCGCTCCGGCACAACGGTGGGCATCGTGGACGGCATGACGACTGCGCAGGAGTTCTGGGAAGCCTTCTACTCGGAGCGGGACCAGGTGTGGTCCGGCAACCCGAACCCGTTGCTGGTGCGCGAGACCGCGGACCTCACGCCGGGCAGTGCGCTCGACCTCGGGTGCGCTGAGGGCGGTGACGCCGTCTGGCTCGCGCAACGGGGGTGGCGGGTGCTCGGGGTCGACGTGTCGCAGGTGGCGCTGGACCGGGCGCTCCGGCACGCGCAGGACGCCGGCGTCGAGATCTCCGTGGAGCGGCACGACCTCAAGGAGACGTTCCCCGAGGGCCGGTACGACCTGGTCAGCGCCCAGTTCCTGCACTCGCCGGTCGAGGAGGACGGGGAGCGCAACAGCATCCTCAAGCGGGCCGCGGAGGCGGTCGCGCCCGGTGGGCGGCTGGTCGTCGGCGGGCACGCCGGGGCGCCGTCGTGGTCCGAGCACCGCGACTACTACTTCCCGACGACCAAGGACGTGCTCGACCACCTCCGGCTCGGCGACAACTGGATCATCATCACCGACGACGTGGTCGAACGGCCGCTCGTCGGGCCGGATGGTCAGCAGGAGTCGCGCAAGGACAACGTGCTGACGGTGAAGCGCCTGTACTGAAAACGCAAAGGCCACCCGCGGCGGCGTTGCCGGGGGTGGCCCACACAGGTACCGGTCAGGCGCGGATCAAGCGGTCCATCGCCTGGCGGTTGATGATCGAACGGAGCTCGCCCGTCTCCTCGGCGCTGTGGCGGGAGAGGATGGCGTCCAGTTCGAGGCGGTCGCTCTCGGTGGTGTAGCTGGCCAACTGCCGCTCCAGGCTCCGGCGCTTCAGCCGGGCGTCACGGCGGACGGCCAGGTTCGAGCGCAGGGACTTCACGGACAGGTCGTGGCGGGTCATCGTGTCCTTCCAATCTTGGTTACGATTCGATAATACACCCAGTTCACGACACCTGTACCGATGAAGAAGGTCGGCTAGCTCACGTACTCGTCGAGCAACCCCAGGGCGCGCGCGTACTTGGCCTTCAACCGCTCCTGCGTGGCCGCGTCGAGGCGGGCGACGCGGGCCGGCGAGAGGTTGTCGCCGATGTCCGCGCGCTTCACCGTGACGGCCAGCGGGTTGGCGGCGACGCGGCGCAGGTAGTCCTCCTGCGGCTCGTCCGGCAGGTGCGACAGCGCCACGACCGCGTCGACCACCTCGGGCGGGCAGCCGCGGGCGAGCAGGTCGGCCGCGGTCACCGGGGTGTCCTCGACGACGTCGTGCAGCACGGCGGCCATCTGCTCGTGCTCGCCGCTCACGGCGGCCATGACCCGCAACGGGTGCCCGATGTAGGGCAGGCCCGACTTGTCGACCTGGCCCTCGTGGGCCTCGGTGGCGATCGCGATCGCGTTTTCGAGGGTGAACACGCCCTCAAGCTAAACCAGGGCTTGACCAACCGCAGTGGTCTAGTCCATTTTTAGTCCACTCACAACATGGTCGCCGCATGAGTGTGTGGAGGTGGACCATGTCCAAAACCAGACGAGCGGCGATCGCGCTGCTGTCGGCGTTCATCGCGTGTGCCGGTCTGGTGTTGGTGATCAACGGCAACGCCGCCGCCGCCAACCTCGCGGCCAACAACGGGTTCGAGGCGGGCAACCTGAGCGGCTGGACCTGCACCGAGGGCACCAGCGCCACGTCCGGCACCAAGCGCACCGGCCAGTACGCGTTGCAGGGCACACCCGTCGGCCAGAGCACCGCGCGGTGCCAGCAGACCGTTTCGGTGCAACCGAACACGGCGTACAAGCTGTCGGCCTGGGTGCAGGGCAGCTACGTCTACCTCGGCGTCACCGGCGGCGTGGAGAAGAGCACCTGGACGCCCGGTTCCAGCGGCTTCTCCCAGCTGACCCTCGACTTCACGTCCGGCAGCGCCACCAGCGTGACGATCTACCTGCACGGCTGGTACGGCCAGCCCGCCTACTACGCCGACGACGTCAACCTCGACGGCCCCGGCACTCCGCCGACGTCCACGAGCACGACGACGTCGACCACCACCACTACTACGACGACCACGACGACCACCACGACGACGACGAGCAACCCGCCGATCACCGGTCTGCCCAAGCACGTGCTGACGGGCTACTGGCAGAACTTCTACAACGGTGCGCGCGCTCTGCGGCTGTCCGACGTCCCCACCACCTACGACATCATCGCGGTCTCGTTCGCCGATGCCACGGCGGTGCAGGGGCAGGTCGCGTTCAACCTCGACCCCGGTCTGAGCAGCCAGCTCGGCGGCTACACCGACGCGCAGTTCCGCGCCGACGTGAAGACCGTGCAGGCCCGCGGCCAGAAGGTGATCATCTCCGTCGGTGGTGAGAAGGGCACGATCAGCGTCGCCAACTCCACCGCCGCGACCAACTTCGCCAACAGCGTCAAGGGCCTGATCTCCACCTACGGCTTCGACGGCGTCGACATCGACCTGGAGAACGGCGTCAACGCCCAGTACATGGGCCAGGCGCTGCGCAGCATCTATGCAGGTGGCGGCAAGGTCATCACCATGGCGCCGCAGACGATCGACATGCAGAACGTCAACGCCGAGTACTTCAAGCTGGCGCTGGCCACGAAGGACATCCTGACCATCGTCAACATGCAGTACTACAACTCCGGTTCGATGCTCGGCTGCGACCAGCAGGTCCACAGCCAGGGCACGGTCAACTTCCTGACCGCGCTCGCGTGCATCCAGCTGCAGAGCGGCCTGCGCGCCGACCAGGTGGGCCTCGGCCTGCCCGCGTCGCCGTCGGGTGCCGGTGGCGGGTACCAGTCGCCCGCCAACGTCAACAACGCCCTCAGCTGCCTCGCGCGTGGCACGAACTGCGGGACGTTCAAGCCGAGCACGACCTGGCCGTCGATCCGCGGCGCCATGACGTGGTCGATCAACTGGGACGCCTCGAACAACTGGCAGTTCGCCAACACGGTCGCCCCTCATCTGGACTCCCTGCCCTAGATGATGGCGCGGTCCGGCTGACGGACTGCCTCAGATGACGGACTGACCGTCACCCCCGCCCGACGGTTCGGGGAGGCCGAACAGCCTCCCCACCGTCGGTGCGACATCCACAGTGGACGCGGATGTCATCGAGACCCCACGCCCCACCACGGGATCGCCACCGGCGACGAGCAGCGGTACCGGCTCGGCCGCGGCACGTCCCCGGTGCACCACCAGGTCGCCGGCCTCCGGTCCGAGGCGCAGCTGGGCCGGGCGGTGCGCCGACCGCACACCGGGCACCCGCGAGACCACCGACTCCAGGTGCCGCACGGCCAGGGCGCGGTCCGAGGCGGGGCCGGTCCAGTACAGCAGGTCGGCGCCGTCGTTCTGCACGACCACAACCCTGTTGCGCAGCAACGGATCTGTCTGGATGTGCTCCTCCGGCGACACCGGGGACCGGTCCGCGGCGGGAGTCGCGGTGACGAGGAGGACGGACCGCTCCCACCGCCCGGTCGCCCTGAGGTGCCGCACCAGCTTGCCGAGCTGCTCGTCCGCCGTGCGCGCGGCCAGCGACCGCCCCGCGGCAGCGGCCGGGGCTCCGGTGCCGAACTGCACGACCACCAGGTCCGGGTCTGCCTCGTCGACCACGGCGTGCAGGGCGTGCGAGGTGAACGCGTCCGGCGCGGTCCCCGTGACCGGCGGCCGGGGCTCCCACCCGTACGTCGCCCGCGTGCCGACCACCCGGCGCAGGTCCTCCTCCGGCAGCACCGCGCCCGTGCGGAAACCCAGCTCCGGCAAGCGTTCCAGCACCGTCGGGAACCTCGGCTCGCTCAGCCGCCGCACACCGCGCGCCCGGTCGAACACGACGGCGGCGGGCACGCCGCCGCGGTCGGGCCGCACCCCGGTCAGCATCATGACGTGGTGCGCTGTGCTCCCGGCGGCCGGCAGCGAACGAGCCCGCGGGAAGTACGTGCCGTCCGCCCGCAGCGCGACGAGGTTCGGCGTCAGCGCGGTCCCCACCTCGTCCGCCCGCAGACCGGCGAGCACGACCACGTACACCCGCCGGCCCCGGCCGGTCGCGCCGAACGCGGCACCGGGCGCGGCGGAGAGGACGACCGAGCCTGCGGCGGCCCTGAGCAGGGTGCGGCGTTTCACGGACCGAGTCTCACCCACCGGCATGACCGGGAGGTGAACGGCGTTTCCTTGCGCCACCGTGAACACAGCCACTTCGCCGGGCGTTCACGGGCCCGCCCAACTAGGTTGGGCTCATGTTCCAGACGCTGGCCGTGCCCGTGATCGCCGCACCCATGGCGGGCGGCGCCTCCACACCCGAGCTGGTCGCCGCGGTGAACGACGCCGGCGGGCTCGGGTTCCTGGCGGCCGGGTACGTCTCCGTCGAGCAGCTCGCCGAGAAGGTCACGCGCACCCGGGAGCTGACCGGGGCGCCGTTCGGGGTCAACCTGTTCGTGCCGGGCACCCGGCCGACCGCCGACATCTCGTCCTACGTGGACCGGGTGACCGCGTTCGCGGGGAAGCTCGGCGCGGTGCCGGGCGAGCCGCGCTGGGACGACGACAACTACGCGGCGAAGCTCGAACTGGTGCTGGCGCTGCGGGTGCCGGTGGTGTCGTTCACGTTCGGGCTGCCCGACGTCGACGACGTGCAGCGGCTGAAGGCGGCGGGGGCGACCGTCGTGGTCACGGTGACCACCCCTGCCGAGGCGCGGCAGGCCCGGCAGATCGGCGCGGACGTGCTGTGCGTGCAGGGATCGGACGCGGGCGGGCACCGCGGCACGTTCACCGACGACGGCGTCTCGCCCGGAGGTGGCGAGCTGTACGGGACGCTCGCCGCGCTCCGGCTGGTCAGGGGCACCGTCGACCTGCCGGTGATCGCGACCGGCGGGCTGGTGCACGGCGCCGACGTCGCGGCGGTGCTCGCGGCCGGTGCGGTCGCGGCCCAGCTGGGCACCGCGTTCCTCAGCTGCCCGGAGGCGGGAACCGCCGCACCGCAACGGGAGGCGTTGCGCGCGGGCGGCCGCAGGACGGCGCTGACCCGTGCGTTCAGCGGCCGGCCGGCGCGCGGGCTGGTCAACCGGTTCCTGGTCGAGAACACCCCGCACGCGCCCGCCGCGTACCCGAACGTGCACCACCTTACGAAACCGGTGCGCGCCACCGGTGAGCTGGAGGCCATGTCGCTGTGGGCGGGCACCACCTACCCGCTCGCGCCGACCGCACCGGCCGCCGAGGTCGTGCGCAGGCTCGACGCGGAGCTGCGGGAAGCGGTCGACGCGCTGGCGCAGAGGTTCGCGCGCGGCTAGGAACGGTCCGGTGACCTCACCCGCGGACGGCCGGCACTGGACCGGTTCCGCTGCCGACGCTCGGCGAGCTCGTCGGTCAATTCGTTGGCGAAGCGGGGTGAGCGCGGCTATGAAGGACGGTGTGACCTCGCTCTCCGATGAGACGTTCCAGGCGATGATGGACTGGACGCCCGCGTTCGCGACCATGGTCGGCCTGCCCGGCTGGGACGACCGGCTCGACGACCTCAGCGTCGAGGGCCATCAGGCCCTGCGCGCCCGCCTCGCGGACATCGTGAGCCGCGTCGACACCAGCGACGAGGACCCGGTCACCAGGTCCGTGATCAGGCACCAGGCCGAGTCGATCATCACGAAGATCGACGCCCGGCTGGTCGAGCACACCGTGGCCGCGGGACTGAGCGCGCCGGTCGGCGGTCTGCTCGGGCTGGCCTCCCAGGTCGACTTCTCGAAGCGGCTGGACCAGATCCCGCGGTTCCTCGACCAGGCGGCCACCCGGCTGCTCGACACCGACCGCAGGCCGTTGCGGCGGCACGTCGTGAACGGCGCGGCGCACCTGGAGCGGTTCCTCGCCTCGCCGCGGCAGCCGTGGGAGGGGGACGCGGACCTGCGGCCGGCGTTCGCCCGGTTCCGCGAGGTGCTGCTGTCGCTCGACGGCCGCGAGGACGCGCAGGCCGGCCTGTGCTGGCTGCCGGAGGGCGAGCAGAACTACGCCCGGCTGGTCCGCGACTACACGACCACGGCCTACACGCCGGCCGAGCTGCACCGGCTCGGGCTCGACCTGATCGCCCGGCTGCGCGAGGAGTACGTGGAGATCGGCGCACGGGTGTGGGGCACCTCGGACGTCACCGAGATCTTCACGCGGCTGCGCACGGAGCTGCTGTGGGACAACGAGGGCGACATGGTCACCAGCGCGGTCGAGGCCGTCGCGCGGGCCGAGGCCGTCGCGCCGCGGTGGTTCGGCCGGCTGCCCAAGGCGCCCTGCGAGGTGCGGCTCGTCCCCGAGGTGGACCGCGAGGTCGCGCCGCTCGCGTACTACATGGACGCCGCGCTGGACGGCTCCCGTCCCGGCGTCTACTTCCTGAACCCGTTGGGCGCCACCGAACGCAGCCGCACGCTCTCGGAGGTGACGGCGTTCCACGAGGCCATCCCCGGCCACCACTTCCAGATCACGATCGCCGCCGAGACCGACCTGCACAACGTGCGCAAGTTCGCGTTCATCGACGCCTACCTCGAAGGCTGGGGCCTTTACACCGAGCGCCTGGCCGAGGAGATGGGGCTGTACTCGTCCGACGAGCAGCGGCTGGGCATGCTGTCGCTCGACGCGATGCGCGCAGGGCGGCTCGTCGTCGACACCGGCCTGCACGCCCTCGGGTGGTCGCGCCGGCAGGCCGTGGACTACCTGCGCGAGAACACCGTGATGACCGCGCCGGAGATCGAGTCCGAGGTCGACCGGTACATCGAGACGCCGGGGCAGGCGCTCGCGTACATGGTGGGGCGGCTGGAGATCCTCCGGTTGCGCGAGGAAGCGGCCACCCGGCTGGGCGACCGCTTCGACGTGCGCGCGTTCCACGACCTCGTGCTGGCGAACGGCCCGGTGCCGCTCGCCACGCTCGACTCCCTGGTTACCGCTTGGACTCCTTCTCCATGACGGAGTTGCGCTTCGAGTAGGTGAAGTAGACGACCAGGCCGATCACGAACCAGACCGCGAACCGCAGCCAGGTCTCCGGCGTGAGGAACGTGATCAGCCAGATCGAGAAGACGACACCGATGATCGGCACGACCGGCATGCCCGGCGTCTTGAACGTGCGCGGCAGGTCGGGCTGCTTGTAGCGCAGCACGACCACGGCGACGCAGACGACGACGAACGCCAGCAGGATGCCGATGTTGGTGAGCTCGGCGGCCTCCGCGATCGGCAGGAAGCCCGCGATGACCGCGGAGGCGATGCCCAGCACCCAGGTGATGCGCGTCGGCACGTGCTTCACCGGGTGCGTCTTCGCGAACCACTGCGGCAGCAGGCCGTCGCGGCTCATCGAGTAGCCGACGCGGGCGGCGCCCAGCAGGAACGTGAAGAGCACCGTCGTGATGCCCAGGATCGCGCCGACGGAGATGATGATGCCCAGGGCGGGCAGGCCGATGTCGGCGAAGGCCGTGGCGAACGCGGACTCCGCGTCGACGTCCTTGTAGTTGACCATGCCGGTGAGCACGAGGCAGGCCAGCACGTACAGCACCATCGACACGGCGAGCGAGTAGATGATCGCCTTCGGCATGTGCTTCTGGGAGTCCTTCGACTCCTCGGCGGCCGTGGACATCGCGTCGTAGCCGAACACCGCGAAGAACACCGTCGCCGCACCCGTGAGCGCACCCGAGATGCCGAACGGGAAGAACGGGTTGTAGTTGTCGGTGTTGATGTGGAACGCGCCGACGACGACGACCAGCGCCACCACGGCGATCTTGAGGTACACCAGCGTGGTCTCGAAGCGCGCGGCGTTCTTCATGCCCTGGTTCAGCACGAACGCGATCAGCAGGCACAGCAGCACGGCGAACAGGTTCACCTTGTACGTGCCCGCGGCGACGCCGTCGGCCTCGGTGCCCGGTGCGCCCAGCATCCACTGCGGCAGGTGGACGTTCAGCAGCGACAGCAGCTCGGTGAAGTAGCCGGAGATGCCGATCGCGACCACTGCCACGATCGCGGTGTACTCCAGCAGCAGGTCCCAGCCGATGAACCAGCCGACGATCTCGCCGAGCACCGCGTAGCCGTAGGTGTAGGCGCTGCCGGCCTTGGGGATCAGGCCCGCGAACTCCGCGTACGAGAACGCCGCCGCCGCGCTCGCGATACCGGCGATCAGGAACGACACCAGCACCGCGGGACCGGCTGTCTTGTTCGCGACGGCACCGGCGAGCGAGAAGATGCCCGCGCCGATGATGCCGCCGATGCCGATCGCGGTGAGCTGCCACAGGCCCAGCGTTCTGGTGAGCCCGTCGCCCCTGTCCTCGGCGATCCGGTCGATGGGCTTGCGCCGGAAGACGCCCTGTGTGGTCATTGCCTAGCTCCCTTGAAGAGTGGGTCCGGGCGAACCTATTCGGGACCACTGTCACGCGGTTTGTCCGAACCCACCAATCAGGGAACCGATTTTTGGCTTCCGGTGCTGTTTACGGCCTGCTGAACACGATCTTTCCGGCGGTCTCGCCGTCCAGCATCGCCCTGAGGCCCTGCTCGGCGTCCTCGAACCGCAGCTCGGCGCCGATCTGCGGCCTGAGGTCGTTGAGCGCGCAGAACCGGATCAGGTCGCCCAGCTCCTCGCGGGTGCCCATGGTCGAGCCGACCACGCGCAGCTGCAGGAAGAACAGCCGCTGCAGCTCGGCCGCCGACGCGTCACCGGACGTCGCGCCGGAGATGACGACGATGCCGCCGGGCTTGAGCGCCTTCATCGAGTGCGACCAGGTGGCCTTGCCGACGGTCTCGAACACCGCGTCGACCCGTTCCGGCAGGCGGGCACCGGACTCGAAGGTGTCATGGGCGCCGAGGGTCTGCGCCAGAGCGCGCTTCTCCTCGGTGCGGCCGGTGACCCAGACGCGGAACCCGGCCGCGCGGCCGAGCTGGATGAGCGCGGTCGAGACACCGCCGGACGCGCCCTGCACGAGCATCGTCTGACCGGGGCGCAGGCCCGACTTCACGAACAGCATCCGGTACGCGGTCAGCCACGCCGTGCCCATGCACGCGGCCTCGGCGAACGTGAGGTCCGCCGGCTTGGGCAGTGCGTTGCGGGCGGGGACCACGACGTAGTCGGCGAACGTGCCCTGGTGCTTCTCGGTGAGCAGCGTGCGCTTCGGGTCGAGGGTCTCGTCGCCGTCCCAGCCGGGGTCGCCGATGACGGAGTGCAGCACCACCTCGGTGCCGTCGTCGAGGACGCCCGCGCCGTCGCAGCCCAGGACCATCGGGAACTGCTCGGGCTTGATGCCGACCCCGCGCAGCGTCCACAGGTCGTGCATGTTGAGGCTGGCCGCCTTGACCGCGACCCGCACCCACCCGGCGGGCACCTCGGGGTCGGGGCGCTCGCCGACGCGGAGCGAGGCCAGCGGGTTCTCGGGACTGGGTTCTGCTGCGTAAACGGCGAACATGGTTCGCAACATACCCAGCGGCGTCCCCGCCGACCGCCGTGACCCGGCTCACCAGGCTAGGCTCGTGCGGGTGGACGGGCTTTGGCAGTGGTGGGACGGGGTCGAGCTGTGGCTCGTGCAACTGCCAGTCGCCGTGCAGTTCCCCCTCGTGATGGTCGTGGTGCTGCCGCTGTGCCTGGGCGTGGCGCGGCTCGTCGACCGGGTGGCCGACTGGGGTGCCAAGAACCCGGCCTCCCTCGCACCCGAGCCGGAGGACGGGGCCTCCGATCCCGAGTCCGAGAAGGTCGCCGTATGAGTCCCGGTCGTCGCCTCACCGTCGCACTCGTCGGCCTGGTCCTGCTGGTCCTGGTCGGCTGGTTCGTGCGCGACGGCGCATCCGAGCCCGAACCCCGGTCGAGCGCGCCCACCAGCAGCGCGAGCAGTGCGCCCGGCACGGCACCCGCGGTGCCCGGCGCGCAGGAGTCCGGCCTTGAGGTGAAGCCGCTGTCGTCGCTGCCGCCCGAGGCCGCGAAGACGTACAAGCTGATCGGGGGCGAGAGCCCCATGCCGTACCCGAAGAACGACGGCGTGACGTTCGAGAACCGCGAGAAGCGGCTGCCGCAGCACAAGTCCGGGTACTACAAGGAGTACACGGTGCCGACGCCGGGCAGTCCCGACCGCGGCGCGCGCCGGCTCGTGACCGGGGACAAGCGCGAGGTCTACTACACCGGCGACCACTACGCGTCGTTCGTCGTCGTGGACGTGAAGAAGTGAAGCGGCACATCCTCGTTTCGGAGAAGAAGGCCGCCATCGGCGCCATTGCCGAGGCGTTGTCGTTCCCCTCCTGGTTCGGCCAGAACCTGGACGCGTTGTACGACAGCCTGACCGACCTGTCGTGGCTGCCCGCGGGGGAGTACGTGCTGGTCGTGCCCGCAGACCTGGACGCGTCCGTGTCCGAGGTGCTGCGCGACGCGGCGAGGCAGACCGCCGGATCAGGCGACCGGACGCTGCGGGTGGTTCGCACGGAACGGTGACCCGGCCTGCGCGAAAGCCGCCGGGACCGCTTTCGCGCAGGGCGTCGTCGAGTGCGCCGCCTGGTTCTGATGTCCGACGTGTCAGTCTTCGGCCGGCACCCAGGACGGCTTGCGCTTCTCGCGGAACGCCGTGATGCCCTCCTGGCCCTCGGGACCGCCGAAGTGCTGCGCCGACAGCGCGAGCATGTCCGCGAACACCTCGCCGAGGTTCGTGGACCGTTCCTGCTGGAGCATCCGCTTGGTCGCGGCGAGCGCGTTCGGTGCGCCCAGCGCGAGCATGTCGGTGTAGCGGCGGACCTCGGCGTCGACGCCGTCGAGCGGCACCGCGGAGTTGAGCAGGCCGATCTCGACCGCGCGGGCGGCGTCGAAGGTCTCGCCGGTGAGGAACAGCTCGTGCGCGGCGCGGGGGAGCAGGCGCGGCAGCACCGTCACCGAGATGACCGCCGGCACCACGCCGATGCGGACCTCGCTGAACGCGAACGTCGCCTCGCGCGCCGCGACCGCGATGTCGCAGGCAGCGACGATGCCGACACCACCCGCGCGAGCAGGGCCGTTCAGCGCGGCGACGACCGGCTTGGGGCTGGTCCAGAGCTGTTCGAGGATCGCGGGGAACTCGTTGACGCCCTGGTCGCCGGCACTCGCACCGGCGGCCTCCTTGAGGTCCATGCCCGAGCAGAACACCGGGCCCGTGTGGGTCAGCACGACCACGCGCACCCCGTCGTCGGCGGCGGTCGCGGTCAGGTGCTCGCGGAGCTCCCGGCGCAGCTGCGCGGACAGGGCGTTGCGGTTGTGGGGGGAGTCCAGCGTGATCGTCGCGATGCCACGCCGCACCTCGTAGTGGACCAGCTCGTCTGCCATGGCGCTGACCTTAGCTGCCGAGTTTCGCCGCGGTGGAACGGCTGCGCGCGGCCCAGTACGAGTGGCGAACCGCGTCAGTGCGCAGGTCTCCGTGGAGGACCTGCGCACTGACGCTCGACACGATGACCGAGCTGGTCGCTGCTACGTCCTGATGCCCGGCAGGGGGTGGGGCACCGGGGCGGTCAGCCGATCGTCGTGGTCGTCAGGACGGGGCTGGGGTCCGGGTAGCCCTTCGCGGCGGCGTTGACCGGGAACCCGAGCACCGACACGACGGCGGTGAAGGTGAGGCCGGGGGCGTCGTAGCTGCTGCCACCGAGCTTCGTGGTGATCGTGCCGGAGGCGCCGGCCTGCAGGGTGATCGTGACCACCGGCAGCTCGAACGCGGCACCGCCCTTGAGCGGACCGGGCACGGAGAGCACGACGTCGTTGCCGGACAGGGCGATCGCCGGCGTGCCGCCCAGCCCGGACCCGCCGGACAGCGACGCGGACCGGAACTTCGAGCCGGCCGGCACCGGCAGCCGCAGCGCGAGCCCCTTGATCTCCCGCACCTGCCGCCCGGCCGCCTCGGACGGCACCTGGTTGGGCGCCGGGTCGACGGTGACCTTGACGACCCCGTTCGGTGCGACGGTGGCCGGTGCGGACGCGCTCACGCCCTGGTCGAGCGTGAAGTCCGACGTCTGCCCGACGGCGGTCGCCCTGAGCTTGAAGGTGATGGTCTGCGGAGCTGCTGACGCGTTCGCGGTGAACACCAGCATCGGTACCAGTAGCAGTGAAGCGACTCCGGCCAGCCTCATGGTCTCTCCCCGTGAGTGGACGAGGGGCACTCCCAGCACGCGACGTGGTTCTCTGCCTACTCATGAGTAAGTTTCACGTCAACACCTCGCGCCGCACATCGCCCGAACGGCGCTGCGGACCCGATCTCGCGGCGGCGTCCGGAAGTGTCACCCGGAACGGCGAAGGGCGGTCTGCCGCAGCAGACCGCCCTCCGGTTCGTCTTCGAACTAGGCCGAGCGGGCCACCGGCTGACGGGCCAGGGCCTCGTCGTACCGGTCCAGCACCAGCTGCGCCACCTCGACGTCGTCCCCCAACGGCCGCGCCACCAGCACGTCGGGTCCGGCCAGCGCCGCCACCTTGTCCGGCAGCAGGCCCGGTGCCAGGAACCACGACGCGACGGCGATGCGGCGGGCGCCGCGGGCCTTCAGCCGTTCCACGGCCTCGGGCACGGTCGGCGTGGCGATCGACGCGAACGCCGCCTCCACGCCGGCCCAGCCCGACTCCCGCGCCCACCGCCGGGCGACCCGTGCCACGGCCTCGTTGGCCGGTGCGTGCGAGGAGCCGGCGCCGGCCACGACCACGCCCAGGGACCGGTCGCCGAACGACACGCCGGCCTCCGACAACCGCCGCAGTGCCGCCGACTCCAGCCGCGGGTCCGGTCCGAGCACGTCCGCCACCTCGGCGGGCACGCGCGACTCGGCCACCGCGGCCGGCACGTCCACCCGTGCGTGGAACGCCTTGCCCAGCAACAGGGGGACGACGACGGAGGGCTCGCGCAGCACGTCGTGCAGCCGTGGTGCGCACAGGTCCAGGAACGCCCCGCGCACGTCGAGCTCCGGGCGCAGCGAGCGCACCACGTCCAGCAGCGCGTGGATCGACGCTGCCGAACGCGGGTCGCGGCTGCCGTGCGCCACGGCGATCAGCGGGGTCACAGCGCCCCCGTCAGGCCGCGGGCGCGCAGCACCGCGCGTTCCATCGGGCGGAACAGCAGCAGCTCGATGCCGATGCCCACCAGCAGGATCAGGAAGATCGCCGCGATCACCATGTTGATGTCGTTCAGCGACGACCCGTTGTGCAGGTACTGGCCGAGGCCGGTGCCCAGCTGCGGCGAGGTGGCGATGATCTCCGCGGCCATCAGCGAGCGCCACGAGAACGCCCAGCCCTGCTTCAGACCCGCCAGGTAACCGGGCAGAGCGGCGGGCAGCAGGATGTGCCGGGCCGAGGCCAGCCTGCCCGCTCCCAGCGCGCGGCCGACCCGCGGCAGCAGCGGCGGGATCTGGTCGATGCCCGCCACCAGGCCGTTCGCGATCGACGGCACCGAACCCATCAGCACGACGAAGTAGATCGTCGACGGCGTCACGCCGAACCACAGGATCGCGGCCGGCACCCAGGCCACCGACGGCAGCGACTGCAGGCCGGTCAGCAACGACCCGATCGCCGCGCGCACCACCTTGACCTTGGCCACCAGCAGACCCAGCGGGGTCGCGATCAGCACCGCCGCGATGAACCCGAACACCGCGCGGTGCAACGAGGTCCACAGGATGCCGAAGGCCTCGCCGGAGCCGATCGAGCGCACCAGCTCGTTCCACACGTTGACCGGGGCCGGCAGCTGGAACTCCGGCAGGACCGCCGACGCCCACAGCGCCTGCCACACGCCGATGAGCAGGGCGAAGGCGATGATCGGCGGCACGCCGGTCTTCAGGAAGCGGCGCCACACCGGCGGTTTCTGCGTCTCGACGGGGACGTCGAGTGCGTCGAGGCCGGCGCCGACCTTGTCGAGCGTGTCAGGAGGCGTGGCCACTGATGACCTCTCGCAGGTGGGTGTTGATCTCGTCGAGCAGCTCGTCGCGCGAGTCCGCCACGTCCCACTCGCGCACCACGCGACCGGGACGGGAGGACAGCAGCACGACCCGCTGGCCCAGCCGGACCGCCTCGCGCACGTCGTGCGTGACGAAGATGATCGCGGTGTTCGTGGTCTCCCACACCCGGATCAGCTCGGCCTGCAGCACGTCGCGGGTGATCGCGTCGAGCGCGGCGAACGGCTCGTCCATCAGCAGCAGGGCCGGGGAACCGTCTGCGGCCACGGTGGTGGACGCCAGCGCGCGGGCCAGCGCCACGCGCTGCCGCATGCCGCCGGACAGCTCGTGCGGGCGCTTGTCCGCGACGTCGCCCAGCCGCACCAGCTCCAGCAGCTCCAGCGCCCGCCGCTTGCGCGCCAGGCGGCCGACACCGGCGAACCGCAACGCCAGCTCGACGTTGCGGGCGGCGGTGAGCCACGGCATGAGCGCGGGCTCCTGGAACATCACGGCCGGGCGCGACGTGTTGAGCCGCAGCTCCCCCGCCGTCGCGCCGTCGAGGCCGGCCACGATGTTCAGCAGCGTGCTCTTGCCGCAGCCCGACGCGCCGAGGAGGCACACGAACTCACCGGGCTTGACCTTGAGGTCCACCCCGTCGAGCGCTACCACGGCCGAGCTGCCGTGGCCGAAAACCTTGCGGACCCCGGCCAGTTCGACGGCGGTGTCCACGGTGGACTGGAAAGTGGTCTCGAGCGTGGCGGTCATGTTCGGGTGCCTTCCCCTCGGCTTCGAAGACTACTTCTGGTCCAGTCCGGCTGCTTGCACCTGCGGCTTGCCCTGCGCCTGGAGCACCTTGTTCAGCAGCGTGAAGTCGGCGTACCCGGCGACGTTCGCGGCCTCCTTGGCCACGCCCGCGGTCACGGCGTCCTTCGCGAGCTGCGGGAAGTGCTTGGCCTGCGCGTCGGTGGTGAGCTCGATGTTGTCCCACGCGGCGTCGAGGATCTTGTCGCCGAGCTTCTTGGACGTGAGCTTCTCCAGGGCCGCGTTGGCGGTCTTCTTGGCCTCGTCCCTGTTCGCCTTCGCCCAGTCGATCGCGGCGACGTGGCCCTTCAGCACGGCCTCGACCGTCTCCGGGTGCTCCTGCAGGAACTTCGTCCGCACGATGACCACGGTGGTCGGGAACGCCCCGCCCTCCCACAGGGTCTTCTCGTCCAGCAGCACCTTGCCGCCGCCCTCGGCGACGATGCGCGCCGACCACGGCTGCGGCGCCCACGCGGCCTGGATGTCGCCCTTCTTGAACAGGTCGAGCGAGGCCGCGTTCTCCACGTTCTGCACGGTGACCTGGCCGGTGAGGTTCTTCTCCGCCAGGTACTTCTTCAGCGACACGTCCTGGGTGTTCGCGAGCTGCGGCGTGGCGACGACCTTGCCCTTGAGGTCCTCGATCGAGTTGACCTCGGGCTTCACGACGAGCTGCGCGCCACCGGACGTCGCGCCGGCGATCAGGCGAACGGCCTCGCCCTTCGACTTCGAGTAGGCGTTGATCGCCGGACCGGAGCCGATGTAGGCGATGTCGAGCGACTCGCCGAGCAGGGCGTTGACCTCGTCGGGGCCCGCGTTGAACGTCTGCGTCGTCAGCTTCGTGCCGCCCAGCTCCTTGGCGTACAGGCCCTTTTCGACGCCGATCAGCGCGGCGGCGTGGGTGATGTTCGGGAAGTACCCGAGGCGGACCTCGGCGGCGGCGCCCTTGGACTCGGCGGCGGGGGTGTCACTCGTCCCGGCGCGGCTGCACCCGGAGATGGCGGTCAAGGAGATCAGAGCGACGGCAAGGGCGGACTTGAGGTTCACGGCGGTGTGGCCTTTCAGGGACCGGGGGAGACGAGGGCGTGGTTGTCGGGGGTAGCGGTGCTACCCCCGGTACAGCTCTCCACGCCGTTCTCGAGCAGCGGCAGCGGAGCCCCGACCAGTCCGGCGGCGAGAGTGGAACCGTCACTCGCGTCGATCACCAGGAAGGACCCGGTGCGCCGGCTGAAGCTGTAGTCGTCCAGTGGAACGGGCTCTGCCAGGCGCAGAGCCACTCGGCCGATCTCGTTGAGCTCCAACGCGGCAGGGCGGTCCACACTGGACAGCGTCTGCTCGTCGAAGCGGTCGCGCAGGTCGGTGACCATCGCCTGCACGGTGCGCGTTCCGTGCTTGACGAGGACTCGGGCGCCGGGTCGCAGGGGCTTCTCCGCGAGCCAGCAGAGGGTGGCGTCCAGCTCGTCGGTGACCGTGGGCTCGTTGCCCGCCACCGAGATCAGGTCGCCGCGGGAGATGTCGATGTCGTCGGCCAGCAGCAGCGTGACGGACTGGCCGGCCGCCGCTTCGGCCAGTTCGCCATCTGCCGTGTCGATCTTCGTGACGGTCGAGCGCCTGCCGGAGGGCAGCACGACGACCTCGTCGCCCGGCGTGACCGTGCCCGCCGCGACCAGGCCCGCGTACCCGCGGTAGTCGAGGTGCTCGGCCGTGCGCGGGCGGATCACGTACTGCACCGGGAACCGGAACGGGGCGTCGTGCGGGTCGGGCTCGACCGGAACGGTCTCCAGGTGCTCCAGCAGGGTCGGGCCGGAGTACCAGGGCGTGTTCGCGGACTTCTCCACGACGTTGTCCCCGGCCAGCGCCGACACCGGGATCTCGACGACCGAGTCCTCGGTGTAACCCAGGGCCGTGGCGTGCGCGGTGAACTCCTTGGCGATGCGCGCGAACGTCACCTCGTCGTAGCCCACGAGGTCGATCTTGTTGACCGCCAGCACGAGCCGCGGCACGCCCAGCAGCGCGAGAACCGCCGCGTGGCGCCGGGTCTGCTCGATGACGCCCTTGCGCGCGTCGACCAGCAGCACCGCGAGCTGTGCGGTGGACGCGCCGGTGACGGTGTTGCGGGTGTACTGCACGTGACCGGGGGTGTCCGCGAGGACGAACGACCGCTTCGGCGTCGCGAAGTACCGGTACGCCACGTCGATCGTGATGCCCTGCTCGCGCTCCGACCGCAGGCCGTCGACCAGCAACGACAGGTCCGGCGTCGCGAGACCGCGGTCGGCGCTCGCGCGGTGCACGGCGTCGAGCGTGTCCGCGAGCACGGACTTGGTGTCGTAGAGCAGCCTGCCCACGAGCGTGGACTTGCCGTCGTCCACGCTGCCCGCGGTGGCCAGCCTCAACAGGTCGCTCATCTAGAAGTACCCCTCCCGCTTGCGGTCTTCCATGGCGGCCTCGGACAGCCGGTCGTCGGCACGGGTCGCGCCGCGCTCGGTCAGCCGGGACGCGGCGACCTCGGCGATCACCGCGTGGATGTCGGCGGCGTCGGACTCGACGGCACCGGTGCAGGAGCCGTCGCCGACCGTGCGGTAGCGGACCACCTTGCGCTGCAACGTCTCACCCTCGCGCGCGGTGCCCCACGGGCCCTCGGCGAGCCACATGCCGTCGCGCAGGAACACCTCGCGTTCGTGCGAGTAGTAGATGTCCGGCAGCTCGATGCCCTCGCGCTCGATGTAGTTCCACACGTCGAGCTCGGTCCAGTTGGACAGCGGGAACACGCGGACGTGCTCACCGGCGCGGTGCCGGCCGTTGTAGAGGTTCCACAGCTCCGGGCGCTGGCGCTTCGGGTCCCACTGGCCGAACGCCGTGCGCAGGCTGAAGATCCGCTCCTTGGCGCGGGCGCGTTCCTCGTCCCGGCGGCCGCCGCCGAAGACCGCGTCGAACCTGTGCTGCGTGATGGAGTCCAGCAGCGGCACGGTCTGCAACGGGTTGCGCGTGCCGTCCGGGCGCTCCTCCAGGCGGCCGTCGTCGATCCAGTCCTGGACCTTCGCGACCTCCAGGCGCAGCCCGTGCCGTGCGACGACGCGGTCGCGGAACTCGATGACCTCGTCGAAGTTGTGCCCGGTGTCGACGTGCAGCAGCGGGAACGGCACCGGTGCCGGGTAGAACGCCTTGATCGCGAGGTGCAGCAGCAGTGTCGAGTCCTTGCCGCCGGAGAAGAGGATCACCGGCCGGTCGAACTCGCCTGCGACCTCGCGGAAGATGTGGATCGCCTCGGACTCGAGGCGTCCCAACGTGTCCAGAGCCAGTGTCATCCGTGCAACCCGCATTCCGTCTTCGACTGACCGGCCCACCGGCCGCTGCGGGCGTCCTGGCCCGGCAGCGGCTTCGACGTGCACGGCAGGCACCCGATGGAGGGGTACCCCTCCTGCACCAACAGGTTCTCCAGAACACCCTTCTCGTGGAGGTAGGCGTTGAACTCGTCGTCCGACCACGGCGCGATCGGGTTGACCTTGACCAGGCCGTTGCGCTCGTCCCACTGCACGATCGGCGTGCCGGCCCGCGTCGGTGCGTCCACCCGGCGCACCCCGGTCACCCAGGCGTCGTACTTCGCGAGCTCCCGCCGCAGCGGCACGACCTTGCGCAGGTGGCAGCACCGGGCCGGGTCGGTCCGGTGCAGCAGGCCGAACTCGCGTTCCTGGTCCTCCACCGACTGCTCGGCGGCGGCGTTCACGATCCGCACCTCCGGGTAGACGACACCGACGGCGTCGCGCACGCCGATCGTCTCCGGGAAGTGGTAGCCGGTCTCCAGGAACAGCACGTCGAAGTTCGGCTTCACCTGCGCGGCGAGGTCGATCAGCACGGCGTCCTGCATGTTGGAGGCGACGACGTAGCTGTCGCCGAACGTCCGCGCGGTCCACTCCAGCGCCTCGATCGCGGTGGCGTTGGCCAGCTCCTCCTGCGCGGCCTCGGCGACGATCTTGAGGTCCTCCTTCAGATCGCTCACTTCTTCACCTCCTGCGGCAGGTTGAGCCCGACGAAACTGACCTTGAAGACACGGCGGCACCCGGTGCACAGCCAGGCGTAGGCGGGTTCCTCCTGCGGGCGGAGGTCCTCATCGCCGCAGTAGGGGCAGTAGAACGGCGTCGCGCGCTCGCTCATCGCAGCGACCCCTCCTCGGCGCGGGCGACCCACTGGGCGAACCGCTCGTCGGTCTCCCGCTGCGCAACGAAGTTCCGCACCACGCGCTCGACGTACTCGGGCAGCTCGGCCGCGGTGACCTTGTGGCCGCGCAGCTTGCGGCCGAACCCTGCGTCGAGGCCGAGGCCGCCGCCCAAGTGCACCTGGAAGCCCTCGACCTGGTTGCCCTCGTCGTCGGTGACGATCTGGCCCTTGAGCCCGATGTCCGCGGTCTGGATGCGGGCGCACGAGTTGGGGCAGCCGTTGATGTGCACGGTGATCGGCGCGGTGACGCCGTCGACGATGTCCTTGAGGTTCGCTTCGAGCTGCGTGACGAGGTCGAGCGCACGGGCCTTGGTCTCGACGATCGCGAGCTTGCAGAACTCGATGCCGGTGCAGGCCATGATCCCCCGCCGCCACGGCGACGGGTCGACCTGCAGGCCGAGCTTCGCGAGGTCGCTCTTGAGCGCCGGCACCGCGGTCTCGGCCACGTCCAGCACGATGATCTTCTGCTGCGGCGTGAACCGGACGCGGCCGGAGCCCGCCCGTTCCGCGATCTTCGCGACCTCGACCAGGACCGAGCCGGAGACGCGGCCCGCGACCGGTGCGGCGCCGACGAAGAACAGGCCGTCCTTCTGCTTGTGCACGCCGATGTGGTCGAGCTGCTGGTCGAGGACCTCCGGCGCGGGGCCGTCGATCATCTTGCGCTTGAGGTACTCGTCCTCCACGACCTGGCGGAACTTCTCCGGACCCCAGTCGGCGACGAGGAACTTGATCCGCGCGCGGTGCCGCAGGCGGCGGTAGCCGTAGTCGCGGAAGACGGAGATGACCGCCTCCCAGACGTCCGGGACCTCGTCGAGCGGCACCCAGGCGCCGAGCCGCTTGCCCAGCATGGGGTTCGTGGACAGGCCGCCGCCGACCCAGAGGTCGAAGCCGGGCCCGTGCTCGGGGTGGTGCACGCCGACGAACGCGACGTCGTGGATCTCGTGCGCGACGTCCTGCAGCCCGGAGATGGCGGTCTTGAACTTGCGCGGCAGGTTCGAGAAGCGCGGGTCGCCGATGTAGCGCTCGAGGATCGTGTCGATCGCCGGCTGGCCGTTGACCACCTCGTCCTGCGAGATGCCCGCGACCGGCGACCCGAGGATGACGCGCGGGCTGTCGCCGCACGCCTCCACCGTGGTGAGGCCGACGGCTTCGAGCTGCTGCCAGATCGTGGGGACGTCCTCGATCCGGATCCAGTGGTACTGGATGTTCTGCCGGTCGGTGATGTCCGCGGTGTCGCGGGCGTAGGTCTGCGAGATCTCACCCAGCACCCTGAGCTGCTGCGTGGTGAGCGCGCCACCGTCGCTGCGCACGCGCATCATGAAGAACTCGTCGTCCAGCTCCTCCGGTTCGAGGGTGGCCGTGCGGCCGCCGTCGATGCCGGGCTTGCGCTGGGTGTAGAGGCCGTACCAGCGGAACCGGCCACGCAGGTCGGCCGGGTCGATCGAGTCGAAACCGCCGTGGGCGTAGATGTTCTCGATGCGGGCGCGGACGTTGAGCGGGTTGTCGTCCTTCTTGCTCCGCTCGTTGGGGTTCAGCGGCTCTCGGTAGCCGAGTGCCCACTGCCCCTCGCCGCGACGCTGCTTGGCGCGCGGTGACGTCTGCGGCGAGACCATCGCCATCCTCCGGGGTTTCGAGGCGCTCGGTGCGCGTGCGAGCCCGGAGGTGCTTGTGGTGGGGGCGTCGTCAGCGCGCCGGGCGCCGACGGGAACAAATCAGCGCGCGGTCAGGCCGAACGACGGCACATCGCGCTGGAGACACGACGGAAGTCGACGTGGCGGCGGGCCACGAGGCGGACTCCAGTCGAATGCATGACCTCAGTGTGCATGCCGCCCAGAGCGTGGTCCACCGCCAACCGGATGCTGGGATTGACGAGCGGAGGTTGACATCCTAGGCTGGTTTCACTCCGTAATACTTCTGTCACCGACAGATACTTCCCCTGGTCGAACACCGCCATTCGGGCCGCGTAGGGGACACTGGGGGTCATGCCCTCCGCTTTGCCCGAAGGCGAGCCCGTGCCCGCCGACGGTTCGCTCCCGCCCTCCGCCCTCGCCGGTGTCGGCTCCCGCCCGTTCGGGGTCTACGTGCACGTGCCGTTCTGCGCGACCCGCTGCGGCTACTGCGACTTCAACACCTACACCCCCGGCGAGCTCGGCACGTCCGCCTCGCCCCAGTCGTGGCTGGAGGGCCTGCGCCGCGAGCTCGACCTGGCGGCCTCCGTGCTGGGGACGCCAGTGCCCGCCGAGACCGTGTTCGTCGGCGGTGGCACGCCGTCGTTGCTCGGTGCCTCCGGCCTGGCCGACGTGCTGGACGCGGTGCGCCGGTCGTTCGGCCTGGCTCCCGGTGCCGAGGTCACGACCGAGTCGAACCCGGAGTCGACGTCGCCGTCGTTCTTCGAGGGCATCCGCGCCGCCGGCTACACGCGGGTGTCGCTGGGCATGCAGTCCGCCGCCCGCCACGTGTTGCGGGTGCTCGACCGCAAGCACACCCCCGGCCGTCCGGTCGACGCCGCACGGGAAGCGCGCGCCGCGGGCTTCGACCACGTCAACCTCGACCTGATCTACGGCACACCGGGTGAGCAGCCGGCGGACCTGGCGGCGTCGCTGGACGCCGTGCTCGACGCCGGCGTCGACCACGTCTCCGCCTACGCGCTGATCGTCGAGGACGGCACCGGCCTCGCGCGCCGCATCCGCCGCGGCGACCTGCCGATGCCGGACGACGACGTGCTCGCCTCGTCCTACGAGCTGGTCGACGCGAAGCTGAGTGGCGCCGGGTTCTCCTGGTACGAGGTGTCGAACTGGGCCACCTCGGTGGAGGCGCGGTGCCGGCACAACGTCCTGTACTGGAAGGGCGCCGACTGGTGGGGCTTCGGGCCCGGCGCGCACAGCCACGTCGGCGGCGTCCGCTTCTGGAACGTGAAGCACCCGGCGCGGTACTCGTCGTTGCTGGCCGAGGGGAAGTCCCCGGCGGCGGGCCGGGAGCTGCTCACCGCCGAGGACCGCCGCGTCGAACGCGTGCTGCTGGAGCTGCGGCTCGCCGAGGGCCTGCCGGTCGACGTGCTGGACGCGGCCGGTCGCGAGGAGGCGGAGCAGGCGGTCGCCGACGGCTTGCTGGAGCCGTTCGACGACCGCTGCGTGCTCACCGACCGCGGGCGGCTGCTCGCCGACGCCGTCGTCCGCAGGCTGCTCCCGTAGCTCGCGGGCCACTGGCGGGGGATCAGCCGCCGATCGCCGCCTGTACCGCTGACAGGACGGCAGAGGCGTGCCGGGGTGTGCAGATGAGCAGGTCCGGCAGGTAGGGCTTGGGCCGGTTGTACTCCAGCGGTGAGCCGTCGATGCGGGAGGCGTGCAGGCCAGCCGCGAGCGCGACGCCGACGGGTGCGGCGGAGTCCCACTCCCACTGACCACCGGCGTGCAGGTAGACGTCGGCCTCGCCGCGGACCACCGCCATCGCCTTCGCGCCCGCCGACCCCATCGGCACGAGCTCGGCGCCGAGGGTGTCGGCGACGGGGGCCGCGAACTCGGGGGGTCTGCTGGCGCTCACCACGATCCGCAGCGGGCCGCTGGTCTGGGCGGCCGTGGTGCCGCCGGTCGTGTAGACGGCGTCCAGCGCGGGTTGGGCGACGGCGGCGTCGGTGATGCCGCGGCCGCGCTGCCACAGCGCCACGTGCACGGCCCAGTCGGCGTGGTCGGCCTGCCCGTACTCGCGGGTGCCGTCGAGCGGGTCGACGATCCACACGCGGTCGGCGGACAGGCGGGCGGTGTCGTCGTCGCCCTCCTCGGAGAGCACGGCGTCGGCCGGACGGGCCTCGGCGAGGGCCTTGACGAGCAGCTCGTGCGACTGCTCGTCACCGGCCTTGCCGAGCTCCTTGCCGCGCAACGGTCCCCGGCGCAGCTCCTGCAGCAGTTGCCCGGATCTCTCGGCCAGCTCGGCGGCGAGCTCGACGTCCGAAGTCATGGCACCTCCTCCTCGGTCAGCGGTTGCGCACGACGAACCCGATCGTCGCCGCGGCCGCCACCATGAACGCGATCAGGCTCAGCGCGATCGGCAGGCCGACCTCGCCGGCCAGGAACCCGATCGTGGGCGGCGCGAGCAGGATGCCCCCGTAGCCGAGCGTCGAAGCGACAGCCACCCCGTTCGGCCCACCGAGCTGACCGGCGCGGGCCATCGCCACCGGGAAGATGTTCGCGAGACCGAGGCCGGTCGCGGCCAGGCCGGCGAACGCCAGCGGCAGGCCGGGGGACAGCGCGGCGACCAGTGTCCCGGCGCACGCGAGCGCACCGCCGATGACGACGACCCTGGTCTGCCCCAGGCGTTCCAGCAGGCGGACACCGGACAGGCGGCCGACGGTCATGGTGCCCTGGACGACGGCGTAGCCCGCGGCGGCCAGGCCCTGGCTCGCGCCGAGGTCGTCGCTCAGGTGCAGCGGGACCCAGCTGTCGAGCGCACCCTGGCTGTAGGCCGCGCACAGGCCGATGAGGCCGAACAGCAGCACGCCGGAGGTGAACTTCGGCAGCCGCAGGCCGGTGGCGCCGTCGTCGGCGTGCGAGCTGGGCAGCGGGTGCGCCAGCAGGACCCGGCCGAACCACGCCGTGATCAGCAGGCCGACTGGGGCGAGGAGCAGCATGTGTGCGGTGGGTGTCAGGTGCGAGGCCAGCAGGCCGCCGAGTCCCGCGCCGGCGAGGCTGCCGAGGCTGTTCGCCGCGTGCAGGCTGGGCATGACCGGGCGCTGCACCGCCTCGACGAGGTCGATGGCGACGCTGTTGACCGCCACGTCGATGCCGCCGTACGCGACGCCGAACAGCAGCAGCGACAGGCCGAGCGTCAGCGCCGAGTGCGTGAACGTCGGCAGCACGACGCTGACCGACAGCAGCGCGGCCGTGGCGATGGTGACCT
Organism: Lentzea sp. NPDC037011; assembly: GCF_055607425.1. Lineage (NCBI taxonomy): Bacteria > Bacillati > Actinomycetota > Actinomycetes > Pseudonocardiales > Pseudonocardiaceae > Lentzea > Lentzea sp. NPDC037011. The sequence goes on from NZ_JBVJRT010000013.1 coordinate 29,232, forward strand.
GCCTGCTGCCGAAGCGCTGGCAGAGGCTGCCCGCCACGCTCATGGTGGCGACCGCCGAGCCGGTCATCGCGAAGAGCGCGAGGCCGAGGGCACCGGGTGTGGCCGCTGTCTGGTCCTTGATCGCGGGGATGCGCACCGCCCAGCCGGCGAAGAGGAAGCCGCCGAGCGCGAAGAACATGGTCACCGCGATGCGCAGCTGCACGAGTGCAGCCGGTGCCGGGTTCGTGGTCGTGGATAATTTGTTCATCGGTGGCACAAAATGAGTGTAGGGGCATGACGGAGACGAGGCCAAGGCTGAAGCGGGGGCACGCCGTCCTGGGGCGGGTGCTCTCGCTGGTGCACCTCGGGCAGGTCGCGACACGCGCTGACCTGACCGCTGAGCTGGGCGTTTCCCGCGCGACGACGGGTGCGGTGACCGCCGAGCTGGAGGCGCTGGGACTGATCCACAACGACACCCGTCCGGGGGCACCCGCTACGTCGCGTGGCCGGCCGTCGCACCGGATCGTGCTCGACCCGGACGGCCCGGTCGTGCTGGCGGCGCAGGTGCACGTGGACGGGTTCCGGGTGGCCGTCGTGGGCCTCGGCGGGGTGGTCGTGGCGACCGCGGCCGAGCGCTCGCCGGTCGGCGCCGATCCCGCGGACGTGCTGTCCGCCGTGGTGGGCGCGGGTGCCGAGCTGGTCGGGGAGACCGGCCGGCGGTGCGTGGGCGCCGGTCTGGCCGTGCCGTCCGCGGTGAGCCGCCCCGGCGGGACGGCGTTGAACCCGCTGCACCTGGCGTGGCCGGTCGGCGCGCCGGTGCTGGCCGTCTTCACCGAGCAGGTGCACCGGGCAGGGCTCGCGGTGCCGGCGTTCGTCGCGAACGACGTCAACCTCGCCGCGCTGGCCGAGCACCGGCACGGCGCCGGCCGGGGTGCCACGCACCTGCTGATGACCGCCACCGGGCACCGCGGTGTCGGTGGCGCGTTCGTGGTCGGCGGACAGCTCTACACGGGCAGTTCCGGGCTGTCGATGGAGGTCGGTCATGTCACGGTCAACCCCTCTGGTCGGTGGTGCCACTGCGGCAACCGGGGCTGTCTCGACGTGGAGACCGACCCGATCGGGCTGCTGGAGGCGGCCGGGCGCGAGGTGCGACCGGACGTCGCGCCCCTCGTCCAGGCCGAGGAGCTGGTGCGGGACGGGCATCCCGCGGTGCGGGGCGTGGTCGAACGGCTCGCGGTCGGCCTCGCCGGGCTGGTGAACGTGCTGAACCCGGACCGGATCGTGCTCGGCGGGCTGCACGCGGCCCTGCTCGAACGCGATCCGCGGCGGCTGGCCGCGCTGGTCGCCGACCGCGGGCTGTGGGAGCGCAGCGTGCCGCTCGTGCCGGCGGAGCTGGCGCACAACAGCCTGGTCGGGGCCGCGGAGCTGGCGTGGCAGCCGGTGCTCGACGACCCGCTGGGGGTCCTGGGTTAGCACGGCACCCCCAGCGCGCTCGTCACGGACCGGGCCACCGCCGCAGCCTGCGCGCGGATCTCCGGGAACGCCGTCGTCTCCCAGAGGTTCCCGCGCCGCAGCGCACCGAGCGTCCACAGTGGAGCGCCACCGCGCACCCGGCCGTCCGGCAGCGTGTCGAAGCCGAGCCCGAGCGGTCCGGGGGTCGCGTGGCCGTCGGCGAGCAGGCCGGCGACGAGCGGGTCGGGGCAGCGCCGCACGTCGTGGCGCACGCCGGTGCAGTTGACGGCGGTGCCCGCGGCGAGCTCGGTCCCGTCGCCCAGCCGCAGGACCACCCCGCCGGGGACCATCCGCACACCGGTGACCCCGGTGCGGTGGGTGCGCAGCTCTCCCGCGCGGCGCAGGCGGACCAGCGTCCGCGCGGTCGTGCCGGGCATGCGGTGCCGGTGGACCTCCCACGACCGCAGGTCCTCCGCGAGGAACCGGGAGCGGTCCGGCAACGGCAGCAGGTCCCACAGCCGCGCGGTGACCGGGCGGAGGCTGTCCAGCGCGGGCCGCCAGTCGCCGTGGCGCCGCAACGACTCCCGCACGTGCGCCGACACCACCCGGCGGACGTCGTCGAGACCGGTGCAGCCGGCGAGCTCCGGTGGCCGCATCGGTTGTGCCGGGCGGTGGCGGCGCGGCAGCAGGCCGGTGCGCGACACGGCGTGCACCACGCGACCGGGCCGGCCGAGCGTCATCGCGAGGTCGACGGCGGTCAGGCCGGTGCCGACCAGCACGACGTCGCGGTCGTCGCGGATGCGCTCCAGCGCGCCGGGGGCCCAGGGGTCCGGCACGAACGCGGCCGAGTCCGGGGTGTCGGTGGGCACCCAGTCGTCGCGGGTGCCGACCGCGCCCAGCGCGAGAACGGCGGCGTCGGCGAGGAGGAAGTCGCCCGCTGCCAACGAGATCCGCACGGCACCGGCGTCGTGGCCGATCCTCGTCGCGCGGTCGCGCACCACCCGCAGCCGGCCGGGGTGGCGGGCCGACACGCCGTCCAGGTGAGCGGCGAGGTAGGCACCGAACACCCGGCGCGGCACGAAGTCCGCCGCCGCCACCCCGGCCCACCGCGCGAAGTCACCGGGGTCGTCCTCCCGCGCGCTCATCTTCCCCGCGGGGACGTTGAGCAGGTGCCGGGGGTCGTCGGTGCGGTAGGCGACCCCGCGCCCGCGTTCCTCGGCCGGGTCGACCAGGCACACGGCGGCACCGCGCTCCAGCAGCCGGGCCGCTGTCGTCACCCCGGCCGCGCCCGCCCCGATCACCGCGATCACGCCGCGCCCACCCCGGCGGGCTGGGCGCACGACAGCGAGCGCACCAGGCTGAGCACCCCGAACCGGGAGCGCCCCTGCGCGGAGGCGGGCCGCACCACGCCGCTGACGAGCAGGCCGCGCACGAGCCGCGCGCAGGTGCTCGGCGGCAGGCCGGTGGCGGTCACGGCGTCGGTGACCGACCAGGCGCTGTCGAGCAGCGACAGGCGTTCGAGCAGCACGCGTTCGGCGCCGTCCAGCGCGTCCAGGCGTGCCGTGATGCGGTCGCGCAGGCCGTCGAAGAAGCCGAACGGGTCGTCGTTCACCTGGTCGCACAGGGCGTCCGGCTCGTAGACCGCGAGCCACTGCGCGACCGAGGCCAGCACCGCGGGGATGCCGTCGGTGCCGCGGGCGAGCCCGGCCACCGCGTGCAGGTTGGCGTCGGTGAGCCGGAAACCGGGACGGGACTGGCGCGCGTACCGGATGAGCAGCTCGACCGACGGCACCCGCGCGACCTCGGCCGGGCCGGTGTGGCGGTGCGGGACCGCCAGCGGACCCAGCGGGACCACGCGTTCGCCGGGCAGGCGCAGCGGGTCCGCCGCGGTGATCAGGACGCGCACCCGCGGGCAGTCCTGCAGCAGTGCCAGCGCCAGCTCCGGCCGGTGCGCGGTCCAGGAGTCCAGCACGACCAGCGCCGGTTGGTCGGCGATGATCTCGGCCAGCTCACCGGCACCGTGCCCGCGCAGGGCGTCGAGACCGGACCGCAGCACCGCGCCGAGCTGCGCGGGGGCGCGCACCGACGTCGGGTGCAGCGGGTCGGGCGAGGACCACAGCACCGCCAGTCCGTCCATGTCGTGCAGCGCCACCGCCACCTCCAGCGCGAGGCGGGTCTTGCCCACGCCGCCGAGGCCGGTGATCGTGACGAGCCGGTCGCCGCCCGAGCGCAGCGAACCGGCCAGCGCGGCCAGTTCCGCGCGCCGTCCGACGAGCGCGTCGATGGGCGAGGGAGGGGGCATCTCGCTCGTCGCGAACACGAAGCGCAGGTCCTCCGTGGTCACGCGCCGACCCGAGGCCTCCTCGATTTCCGTGTGTTCCCGACTGGTCAGTCCCAGCGCATTGGCCATGAGCCGCACGGTCTCCCTGCGGGGTTGCTGGGAGCTGCCGAGCTCGATGTCCCTAATCGTGCGCACGCTGACGCCCGACAGTTTCGCCAATTGGCGTTGCGTGAGGCGCCTATCTGTTCGGTATTTCCGGAACAGCAAGCCGAGTTGCCGTTGCGTTAAGGAATCCATGCAGACCAGACCCCCGAGTCGTCGGTTGTCGACAGAATGCCGGTCCGGTGTACCGCATCGATTCCGTTTTGGCTCCCCTCACGCTGTGCAACTCGTGGCTGGTATGTACGGGTGAATATTCCACTTCCGTGTTTAAAAGGAACTAATGAAGCTGAATCCAGCACAGGCGGTGCGCTGGGTCGGCATTCTGGGTGAAGTGGAATGATCACCGCTGACATGGGGGCGGGTGTGGAATTTCGTGTGCTCGGCGCCTTCGAGGCGTGGTCGGGCGGGTCGAGGATCCCGTTGGGCGGTGCACGTGCCGAATGCGTTCTCGCGGTGTTGCTGCTGGAGCGCAACCGTGCGGTCATGGTCGAGCGGCTCGTCGAGGCCGCCTGGGGTGAGCAGCCGCCGATGACCGCGGCGACCCAGGTCCGCAAGATCGTCGCGGACCTGCGCAGGCGGCTGCCGGGCGGTGCGGGGCTGATCGTCACCGACGGCGCCGGCTACCGGGCGGTGGTGCAGGACACCCAGACCGATCTCGGGCTGTTCGACCTGCGGGTGCGGCAGGCCCGCGAGGCAGAGGACGCCGCCGGGGTGATCGAGCACCTGACCGCCGCGCTGTCGCTGTGGCGCGGCCCTGCGCTCGCGGGCATCGACAGCCCGGTCGTCCGCGCGGCCGTGGCGGTGCTCGACGAACGCCGGATCGCCGCCGCCGACCAGCTGATGGAGACCAGGCTGGAGCTGGGCGCGGCACGGGAGCTCGTCGCCGACCTGCGCGCGCTGCTGGACGAGCACCCGCTGCGCGAGACCACCCGCGGCCAGCTGATGCTCGCGCTGTACCGGTCGGGCCGGCAGGCGGACGCCCTGCGGGTCTACGAGCAGGGGCGCCGGCTGCTCGCGGACGAGCTGGGCATCGACCCCGGTCCGGAGCTGATGCAGCTGCACGAACGCATCCTGCGCAACGAGCCGGAGCTCGACACCGCCGTGCACGCGCCGCAGGAGACGGCGGTGCCGCAGGCGTTGCCGTACGACATGACCGACTTCGTGGGCCGGGTGGACGAACAGCGGCGGATCAGCGAGTTCGTCGGCGGCAGGGCCGGCCGGGGGCTGATGATCGTCGCGGTCGACGGGATGGCCGGTGTCGGCAAGACCTCGCTGCTCGTGCACATGGCGCACCGGCTCGCGGACGGCTTCCCGGACGGGCAGTTCTACGTCGACCTGCTCGGGTACGCCGTCGACCGCAAGCCCATGGACCCGGTCGAGGCGCTCGGGACGGTGCTGCGGCAGGCCGGTGTGCCGCGCGACCAGCTGCCCGACGACCTGTCCGCGCGAGCCGTGCTGTGGCGGATGCGCACGGCGGGCCGGCGGATCATGGTGCTGCTGGACAACGTCGTGGACAGCGCGCAGGTCAGGGCGTTGCTGCCGGGGTCGTCCGACGGTCTCGTGATGATCACCAGCCGGTCCCGGCTCACCGGTCTCGACGGCACGCTGTCGTTGTCGCTCGCACCGCCACCCGAGGAGGAGGGGCTGGAGCTGGTCCTCGGCATCCTCGGCGACGACCGGGTCGCCCGCGAACCCGAGGCGGCCCGCGACCTCGTCACCGCCTGCGACCGGCTGCCGCTCGCGATCCGGATCGCCTGCACCCGGCTGCACAACCGGGAGCGCTGGACGATCCGCTACCTCGTCGACCGGCTGCGGGACGAGGAGCGCAAGATGAGCGAGCTCGCGGTCGGCGACCGCAGCGTCGCGGCCGCGATCGGCCTGTCCTACGACGCGCTCGAACCCGGCCACCAGCGGGTGTTCCGGCTGCTCGGCCTGGTGCCCGCGACCGAGGTCGACGTCCACGCTGTCGCGGCGCTCGCCGACATGGCGCTGGGCAGGGCCGAGAGCGTCCTGGAGGACCTGCTGGACGTGCGGCTGGTCGTGCAGCTCGCGCAGGGCCGGTACGGCCTGCACGACCTGGTGCACAGCCTGGCCCGCTCGCTGGTGGGCCGGGTGGAACCGCCGGGGCTGCGCACGATGGCGGTGCACCGGCTGCTCGACTACCAGCTCTGCGCCGCCGGCGCCGCGGCCGACCTGCTGGTGCACCGCCGGGCCCGCCCCCGGCCGCGCTACCTGTACCCGCCCGCGCAGCTGCCCCGGTTGCGCACCAGGAACGACGCGGTGACGTGGTTCGACGCCGAGTGCGGCGGGCTGCTGGCCGCCGTGCGCGGTGCCGCGGCCGACGAGCTGCACGAGCACGTGTGCCACCTTTCCGAGGCGCTGCACCCGTACCTGCGGCTGCGCGGGCGCATGACGGACATGCTGTGGGTGCACGAACAGGCGCTGGAGTCCGCCCGCGCCACCGGTGACCGGACGCTGGAGGGACGGGTCCTGCACCGGCTCGCCACCCCGCACTGGCACTTCGGCCGGCTCGGTCAGGCCCACGAGTGCGCGGACCAGGCGCTCGCCATCGCCGTGGAGGACGGCGACGTGGTGCTGCGCCGGGCAGCAGAGGCCGCGATCGGCAAGCTGCTCAACGAGTTCGGCCGCTTCACCGAGGCGTTGCCCTACCACCGGGCCGCCGCGGAGGACGGGCACCGGCTCGACGTGTCCTGCGAGGTGGCCGTGCTGGTGGACTACGCCTCCGCGCAGGCCGCCGTGCACGACTTCACCGCCGCCCGGCTCACCCTGGACTCCGCGCTGCGCCTGGCGAAGGACAGCGCCTCGCCCGGCGACGAGGGCATCGTGCTCGCCCGCTACGCCGACGTGTGCCGGCGCGAGGGCAGCCTCGACGAGGCGGGGGAGCTCGGGTCGTACGCCTCGGCGTTGTTGCGGTCCCAGGGGAACCAGGCCCAGGCGGCGTGGGCGGCGAACCTGCTCGGGCGCGTGCACTACGACCGCGGCGAGCTGGACGTGGCGCTGGAACGGCACGACCGGGCCCGCAGGCTCGCCGAGGACACCGGGTTCCGGGTGGAGATCGCCCGTGCCCTCGACGGTGCCGCGCGGGTGCTGGCCGACCGGTCCGACACCGGTGGTGCGGCGGAGCGCTGGCGGATCGCGTTGCGGCACTTCGAGGAGATGGGCGTGCCGGAGGCGGCGGTGGTGCGGCAGGGGCTGGCCGCCGTCAGCTGACCGGCCCCGCCGCAGGTCACACCGCCTCGATCAGCCCGACCGCCGCCGTGCCGCCGCTGCCCTCCTCGACCAGCACGAACCCGCCGGTGGCACGGCTGTCGCGGTACCGGTCCGCCACCAGCGGGTCGGCGAACCGCAGCCGGATCGCGCCGATGTCGTTGAGCGCCAGCGACTCCGCGGGCTCGGAGCCGAACGTGCTCACGTTCAGCCGGCTCTCCACCGCCTCGACGACGGCCCGCGACTCGCTGGTGGTGTGCCGCACGACGTACCGCGCGCCCGGTTCCAACGGGGTGCCGGTCATCCAGCACACGGTCGCCGCCACCGCGGAGGTGACGGTGCCGGGCGTACCGGTGCTGATCATCGCGCCGCGGCCGGCGTCGAGGTCGTCGGCGATGCTGACCACGACGGACTGGCCGGTCGTGGCGCAGGACAGCGGCCCGTCGTAGGTGTCGATCGCGGTGATCGTGGTCTGCCAGCCGCCGGGCTGCACCACCACCGGGTCGCCGACGTGCAGCGTGCCGGAGGCGACCCGCCCGCCGTAGCCGCGGAAGTCGCGGTGCTCCGGCGTGCGCGGCCGGATCACCAGCTGCACCGCGAACCGGCCACCGGGTGAGGGCGCCGGCGGCAGCACCAGGTCCTCCAGGTGCGCGAGCAGCGGAACGCCGCCGTACCAGGGGGTCTCGTCCGACGGGGTCACCACGTTGTCGCCGCGCAGCGCCGAGATCGGGATCGCGGTCCACGAGCTGTCGCAGACCCGCGCGAACTCGGCGACCACCTCGTCGAACACGTCCTCGCGGTAGCCGGCCAGGTCCATCTTGTTCACCGCCAGCACCACGTGCCGGATGCCGAGCAGGCCCGCGATGGCGGTGTGCCGCCGGGACTGCTCGGTCAGGCCGGTCCGCGCGTCCACCAGCACGACGGCGACGTCGGCGGTCGACGCCCCGGTCACCATGTTGCGGGTGTACTGGACGTGCCCCGGTGTGTCGGCGAGGACGAACGACCGCTTCGGCGTCGCGAAGTACCGGTACGCCACGTCGATCGTGATGCCCTGTTCCCGTTCCGCGCGCAGGCCGTCCACCAGCAGCGCGAGGTCGGTCTCCGCGTACCCGCGGCGCCGGCTCGCCGACGTCACGGCCTGGAGCTGGTCGGCGAGCACGGCCTTGGAGTCGTGCAGCAGCCGGCCGATCAGCGTGCTCTTGCCGTCGTCGACGCTGCCCGCCGTCGCTACCCGCAGCAGTCCCGGCATCAGAAGTACCCCTCCCGTTTGCGGTCTTCCATGGCGGCCTCGGAGGCGCGGTCGTCCGCGCGGGTGGCGCCGCGTTCGGTCAGCGTGCTCGCCGCGACCTCGTCGACCACCTCGTCCACAGTGGACGCGTCGGAGCGCACGGCGCCGGTGCACGTGGTGTCGCCGACGGTCCGGTAGCGCACGGTCTCGACGCACACCTCCTCGTTCTCGAAGGGAGGTGTGAACGGGGTGACGGCGATGAGCATGCCGTCGCGCCGCACGACCTCCCGCCGGTGCGCGTAGTAGATGGACGGCACCTCGATGCCCTCGCGGCGGATGTAGCCCCACACGTCGAGCTCGGTCCAGTTCGACAGCGGGAACACCCGGACGTGCTCACCGGCGCGGTGCCGGCCGTTGTAGAGGTCCCACAGCTCGGGCCGCTGGTTGCGCGGGTCCCACCGGCCGAACTCGTCGCGCACCGAGAACACCCGTTCCTTCGCGCGGGCCTTCTCCTCGTCGCGCCGCGCCCCGCCGAGCACCGCGGTGAACCGGTGCCCGGCGATGGCGTCGAGCAGCGTCACGGTCTGCAGCGGGTTGCGCAGCTGACCGGGCTGCTCGGTGACCCGGCCGCGGTCGATCGAGTCCTGCACGGAGGCCACGACCAGCTCGACGCCGAGCTCGGCCACCCTGCGGTCGCGGAACTCGACCACCTCGGGGAAGTTGTGGCCGGTGTCGACGTGCATGACGGGGAACGGGATCTTCCCCGGCCAGCAGGCCTTCTCGGCCAGCCGGAGCATGACGATGGAGTCCTTGCCGCCGCTGAACAGCAGCACCGGCCGGTCGAACGTCGCCACCACCTCCCGCAGGATGTGGATCGACTCGTCCTCCAGGTCGGCGAGCGCGGCCTCCCGGTCGCCCAGCCGGTGGTCCACCGCGGTCAGCGTCATCGCAGCATTCCCTTCTCGCACAGCAGGGCCACCACCGCGTCGGCGCTGTCGTCCACGGTGTTGCCGCGGGTGTCCAGCCGCAGCTCCGGTGCGGGCGGTGGCTCGTAGACGTCGTCGACCCCGGTCAGGCCGCGGATCGCGCCGGCGCGCTGCTGGGCGTACAGGCCCTTCACGTCCCGTTCGGAGCACTCCTCCACGGGCGTCGCGACGTGCACCTCGACGAACGGCGTGCCGCTCGCCTGATGGCGCCTGCGGACCTGGTCGCGGGCCGCGCGGAACGGGGAGATCACCGCGGCGAACACGAGCACGCCGTTGCGCGCCAGCAGGTCCGCGACGAACCCGATGCGGTCGATGTTGGCCTCGCGGTCGGCGCGGGAGAAGCCGAGGCCCGCGGACAGCGTCTGCCGCACCTCGTCCCCGTCGAGCAGCTCGACCCGGCCGGTCGGCAACCGGTCGGCCACCGCCCTGCTGAGTGTGCTCTTGCCCGCGCTGGGCAGGCCGGTGAACCAGACGGTGCCGCCGCCGTTGACGGCGAGCGGCGACGTGTAGCCGGCAACGTGCGTCACCTGTTCCTCCCGGAGGTGTCGGGACCGGTGAAGTGGCGGTCCGTGAAGGCGTTGGTGAACTTCCCGGCCGGGTCGTAGCGGTGCAGCAAGGCCCGGAAGTCCGGCATGCGCTCGTACTCGGCGGTCGCCACGGACGTCTTCGCCCAGTGCGGCCGTGGCGAGAACGGCGCGAGCTGCCGTTCCACGAGCTCCACGACCGGCAGCACGACCGACATGTCGGAGGTCCACGTGAAGTGGATGCTCACCGTCTCGCGGCCGTAGCAGGTGCTCAGCCAGAAGTCGTCGCGCGCCGCCGTGCGGACCTCGCAGATCTGCAGCGCCGGCCGGATCCGCTCGCGCACCTCGCCGAGCGCGCGCAGGGCGGCGACGGCGTCGGTCGCCGGGATCATGTACTCGGACTGCAGCTCGTCACCGGAGCTGCTCGGCGGCTGGTCGGAGCGGAAGTGCGGCAGCCGTTCGAACCACGGCCCCGGCACGCCGCCCTGGGTGGTGCAGCTGACCGGGTCCACGCCGTCGACCGGGTGCCGCGGCCCGTCGGCGGGCACGGCGGTGAACCACGACGGCAGCGTCGCCGGCTCGTCCACGCGTTCCTGCACCCACACCTGCGTGAGCACCGGTTCTCGCCAGTCGGTGAACAGGCACACGCTGTACGCGCACGACATGAGCTCGGCGAAGTGGTCGTCGAGCACCTCCAGCGGCAGGCCCTCGTACACGCGTTGCCGCACCTGGTAGGTCGGCACGAGGTCCAGCGTCAGGTGCGTGACCACGCCCAGCGACCCCAGCCCGACGACGACGCCGGCGAAGTCGGGGTCGTCGCGGCCGATGCCGACGACGTCGCCGTCGGCGGTCACCAGCTCGAGCTCGCGGACCGCCGCGGACAGCACCTGGTTGCGCACGCCCGAGCCGTGCGTGGCCGTCGCGACCGCCCCGCCGACGCTGATGTGCGGCAACGACGCCATCGCCGGCAACGCGAAGCCCGCCGCGTCCAGCCGAGGTGCCAGCTCGGCGTAGCTCAGCCCGGCCGCCACCCGCGCCGTGGCACGGGTGGCGTCGACGTCGACGACGGGCGGCAGGTCGGCCACCGACACCAGCACACCGGGGCAGTCGGCCAGGTCGTTGAACGAGTGGCGGGTGCCCAGCGCCCGCACGCGCCCGGCGTGCGCGACGGTCTTGCGCACCTGCTCGACGGTGGCCGGCCGCACGAACTCGGTCGCGGTGTAGTGGACATTACCGGCCCAGTTGCTGGTCACGGCCCCGCCTCCGCGTCTGCCGGGTCGCCCGCGGTGAGCTTCAGCACGACGCCCTCGTGGTCGCTCAGCTCCAGCGGTCGCAGCGTGACGACGCCCTCGCGGTCGGTCCGGGTGGACAGCTCGACCCGCCCGGCGGCGGCACCGGGCACGTCGAACGCCACCGGGTGGCCGGCGAAGTTCAACGCCACCAGCAGGTCGCCCCGCCGGTAGGCGAACACGTCCGCCGGGCTGTCCAGCGACACGTAGCCGCCGCGCAGCAGGTCCTCGCTGCCGCGCCGGTAGGCGATCAGCCGCCGGTACAGGTTGAGCAGCGACCCGGGGTCGTCCTCCTGTGCCTCGACGTTGACCACGTGCTGGTCGGCGGCCAGCGGCAGCCACGGCGTACCGGTGGTGAACCCGCCGGTGGCGTCCCACTGCATCGGCGTGCGCTGCCCGTCGCGCCCGTCCACGTCCTGCTCCAGGGCGGGCGGGGCGTCGGCCATGCCGATCTCCTCGCCGTAGTAGACGCAGGCGACACCGCGCAGGGTCAGCATCATCATCGCGGCGACCGGGGCGTGCTCGGCCCCGTACCGGCTCACGGTCCGCGAGATGTCGTGGGTGGACAACGCGTAGGTGGGCACCGCGTCGGTCCGGGTGTGGGCGATCAGCCCGTCGACGCACGCGCGGAACGCCCTGGCGTCCCACGGCTGCTCCCAGAACGCGATGTGGAACGCCGTCTGCATCCCGTCGCCGCCGAAGTAGGTGGCGAGCCGGGCGTCGTCGCTGATCGGCACCTCGCCCAGCGCGAACCGGTCGCCGTACCCGTCGAGCACGACCCGCATGTCGCGCAGCACGTCGTGCACCTCGGGCAGGTCGAGGTTGCGTTGCCGCACCGAGGGGTGCGTGAAGTGCCGGCGCGCGTGGGCGACCTCCGGCGGGTTGTCGCGCAGCTGCGGGTCCTTCATCAGCCGGTGCGCGACGTCGATGCGGAACCCGTCCACCCCGCGGTCGAGCCAGAACTGCCACACCTTGCGGATCGCCGCGTGCACGTCCGGGTTGCGCCAGTTCAGGTCGGGCTGGCCGGGCGTGAAGCTGTGCAGGTAGTACTGCCCGGTCGGCTCGTCGAGCCGCCACGCCGTGCCGCAGCGCTCGAACGCGCTGAGCCAGTTGTTCGGCGGGCCGCCGTCCGGTGCGGGGTCGGCCCAGATGTACCAGTCCCGCCGGGGGTTCGTGCGGTCCGACCGCGACTCCAGGAACCACGGGTGCCGGTCGGACGTGTGGTTCATGACGATGTCGACGACGACCCGGATGCCGCGCTCGTGCGCCGCCGCCACCATCGCGTCGAAGTCGTCCAGCGTCCCGTAGACGGGGTCGACCGACTCGTAGTCGCTGATGTCGTAGCCGAAGTCGGCCTGCGGTGACGGGTAGAACGGCGAGAGCCAGATCGCGTCGGCACCGAGCCGCGCCACGTGGTCCAGCCGGGCGGTGATGCCGGGCAGGTCGCCGATGCCGTCACCGTTCGAGTCGGCGAAGCTGCGCGGGTAGATCTGGTAGAGGACGGCGTCGCGCCACCACTGGCCGCTCATATGTCCACCTTCGTCATGCCTGCCGCGAAGTACCGGTCACCCCGCACGGCACCGGGCGGTGCGACCTCGTCGAGCAGGGCCAGCTCGTCCGCCGACAGCTCCACGTCGAGCGCGCCGGTGTTCTCCTTGAGCCGCACGGAGTTCTTCGTGCCGGGGATGGGGACGACGCCCTGGCGCAGCACCCACGCGATCGCGAGCTGCGCGACCGAGACGCCCTTGGCCCAGGCCAGCTCGGCGACCCGCGCGACGACCTCGTTGTTGTGCGCCAGGTTCTCCGGCTGGAACCGGGGGAGCTGCCGGCGGAAGTCGTCCGGCCGCAGGTCCTCGAACCGGCTGAACCGGCCGGTGAGCATGCCCCGTCCCAGCGGCGAGTAGGCGACGAACCCGATGCCCAGCTCCCGCAGCACGCCGAACAGCTCGGCCTCGGGGTCGCGGCTCACGAGCGAGTACTCGGTCTGCACCGCGGTCACCGGGTGCACGGCGTGCACCCGCCGGACCGTCGCCGGCGCTGCCTCGCAGATGCCCAGGTGCCGGACCTTGCCCTCCCGCACCAGCTCCGCCATGGCACCCCAGGTGTCCTCCAGCGGGACGCCCTTGTCGATGCGGTGCTGGTAGTAGAGGTCGATGTGGTCGACCCCGAGGCGCCGCAACGACCCCTCGCAGGAGGTGCGCACGTACTCCGGGTGGCCGTTCACGCCGACGTTGTCGCCCGCGCCGTTCTTGAGGTTGCCGAACTTGGTCGCGATGACGACGTCGTCGCGGCGGCCGCGCACCGCCCGGCCGACCAGCTCCTCGTTGGTGTACGGGCCGTACATGTCCGCGGTGTCCAGGAACGTGACGCCGAGGTCGAGCGCCTCCAGCAACGTGCGCAGCGACTCGGTGTCGTCCCAGGTGTCGTAGAACTGCGACATGCCCATGCAGCCGAGGCCGAGGTCGGACACGACCGGCCCGTTCGCTCCGAGCGCGCGCATCACACCACCTCCACGGTCACGGCGGACCTGATGAGCCCGGCCCAGTCGGTCAGGTGCCGGTCGGGCAGGTAGCACTCGCTCACCCGCCGCCGGGCGCCCTCACCGAGCCGGCGCGCCAGCACCGGGTCGGTGAGCAGCCGCCGGATCAGCGCCGCCGTCGTGGCCAGGTCGTGCGGGTCGTCGACGAGCAGGCCGGACTCGCCGTGCACGATCTGCTCGCGCAGCCCGCCGACCGCGCTCGCGACCAGCGGCTTGCCCTTCCACATCGCCTCGGTCGCGGTGAGGCCGAAGCCCTCGGCGATGCTCTTCTGCACCACCGCGGTCGCGTGCCGCTGCAACGCGTTGACCACCAGCGCGTTCTCCCGCAGGTCGGTCATCGGCAGGCAGAGCAGCTGGACGCGCCGGCGGTGCTCGACCGGCAGGGCCTTCCACTGCTCCACGCACTCGTCCCAGAACCGGTGGGCGTCCGGGTCGTCGGCGACACCGACGACGTCCGCGCCCGCCAGCGTGAGGCAGGAGTTCTCGACATCGGCGTCGAGGAACGCCCGCAGCACCCCGGCCATGTCCTTCAGCTCGTCCCACCGCGACACCTGCACCACCATCGGCACGTCGGCCGTTGGCGCGACCTCGCGGACGATGGTCGCCTTGTGCCGCACGGTGACCTGCTCGCCCACGGGCGGACGGATGGTCACCGGGTCCGCGGTGCCCGCGACGATCTCGGTGCGCCGCAGGATCGCAAGCGTTTGCTCGTCCGTGAGCTCCAGGTTCTTGGGGGCGCACGGGTCGATCGACGGCGGGATGATGTGCGGCCGCGGCGCCCAGTCCGGGCAGGCGTTCCGGGTGAGGAACACCGTGGCGTCGGCGTTCTCCACGAACCTGCGCAGGAACGCCCAGCCCTCCTCGGTGTGCTCGTTCGGTTCGTCCGTGCCGATGTGCCTGCGCCACACCGCCGTCGCACCGAGCCTGCGGGCGACGTCGACCAGACCGGCCGGCTGCGCCTCGTGCACGACCACCAGGTCGCCCGGCCGGATCCGGGCCGCGAGCGCGCCGCCTTCCCGCTCGGTCGTCGCGCGGTAGTGCTGCAGCTGCTCCGGTCCCAGCGGCTCGGAGTCGCCGGGCGCGCCGTACAGCCTGGTGCACAACCGCTTCGCGATGGCGAAGAACTCGGCGTCACCGTCGATGACCAGCCAGCGCGTGTCGATCCCGAGTGCGCGGGCCAGCGGCATCAGCGCGTGCAGCAGCTCGGCCACGCCGCCGCCCGCGGCCGTCGAGTTGACGTTCCACACGGTCCGGCCGTGCAGCGCCCTCGACGCCTCCTCCGCGGTGTCCCGCAGCGCTTCCATCCGTTCGTCGCCGAACACCTCCCGGTACGGGGTCAGCGGTGCGGCTCCTATCGCGACCTCATGCACGGGCCACCTCCTCGGGTGCGGCCTTCTTCTGCTGCTCGAAGCCCTCGGTGATCCACACGCCGGACCAGAACTCCGGGTCGGAGGGCAGGACCAGCTCGATCAGCGTCGGCCCTGTCTCCTCGGCGGCCACCTGCAACGCCTGCGCGAACGTCTCCAGCCGGGTGGCGCTGCGGTCGCGGTCGAGCCACTCGCCCAGGTCCACCCGCCAGCTGCGCACGCCCCACGCCTCGGCGATGTCGACGTACCGCATGCCCGCGGCGTTGTCGAGGTACTGGCCGTGGCCCGCGTCGAGCCAGCCCGACGGCCGCGACTGCTTGCGCAACGACACCGCGCCACCGTTGTTGCACACGATGAACGTGACCGGCGCGGACTCCTGCACGGCGGCCGCGAGGCCCTGCACCGAGTTCGTGAAGCCCTGGTCGCCCAGGGTGCAGAACACCTTCGCCGCCGGCTCGCCCAGCGCGAGGCCGGTCGCGATCGTGATGCCGCAGCCGACGAACCCGCCGTGCCCGCCGAACACCCGCAGCCCGTGCGGGAACTGGTCGTAGTCCTCGGCGAGCATGCCGCCGAACATCTGGCTGTCGTCGACCAGCACGGCCCGGCGCCGCGACCGCGCAGCGGCAGCGCCGATCGCCCGTGCCACCCCGGTGCGGATCACGGCGGCCTCCGCCGGCGGCGTCTCCCCCGCGGGAGCGGGCTCGTCGGAGAGCCCGGTGTACCAGCTGCCGTCGAGGTCGGGTGCCTCGTCGGTCAGCTCGCGCAGCGCGGCCACGACGTCACCGGCCACCAGCACGTCACCGGCTTCGAGGTAGCCGTTCTTCTCCACGGCCGCGGGCTTCGTGTTCACCGCGATCTTCGGGCAGTCCGGCAGCGGGCCGACCACCCGCGGGTACATGTTGCGGTCCTCCAGCGTGATCAGCAGGTCGGTCGTGTCGAGCACCGCGCGGTGCATCGGCGACTTCGGGTCGTACCAGCCGATGAACTCCGGCACGTCCGCGGTGTGCAGCCGTTCGAACAGCATCGGGCCGCGGCGGTACTTCACCTGCAGCACCGGTGCTCCGGTGCGGGCGCAGAACGCGGCCAGCACGGCCTGCACGCCCCGGTGGGTCAGCGCGTAGTCGTCGACCAGCACCGCGGGCCTGCGGGCGACCGCGAGCAGCTCGGCCGCCCGGTTCAGCGCGCCCTCGTCGAACGCGGGCTGCTCGGCGACCGGGATGAGCGGCAGCGCCGTCAGCGGCAGCCACTCCGCCTCGGCCACGTCCTGCGGCAGCGCGAACAGCACCGGCCCGTGCGGGGCCTGGCGGACGTCGTCGATGGCCTGCAACAGCTTCGTGCCGAACTCCTCGACGTAGCCGCGCGGGTCGTCCTTCGGCACGGCACCGAGCTCGAACCACGACTTGGCGAAGTCCCCGGAGGCCGCGATCAGGTCCGGTTCGCCGTGCGGCGGCAGGAACGGCTGCGACCCGGTCGACGGCATGCCGACCACGGCCAGCGTGCCCATCTCGTTGCGGCGCAGGTCCGCCAGCGCACCCAGCGCGTTGGTGAGGCCACGCGCGCCGTGCAGGACCGCCGCACCGGTGCCCGCCTGCAGCCGGCTCGCGCCACCGGCCTGGAACAGCGACTCGCGGTCGCCGCGGCCGTTGACGAGCAGCCCGACCCGCGCCAGCGCGTCGCACAGCGCCAGCTCGGACGTGCCGGCGTAGGCGAACGCGACCCTGGTGCCGCAGCGGTGCAACGCGAGCGCGACGGCCTCGGCGCCGGTGAGCTTGACGTCGTCGTAGTCCGGGATCGCCGCCAGCACCATGTGCTCGATGGCGGACGCGGACCCGCGCAGCACGGCGGCGACGGCCTCGACGAACGCGTCGGTGCCGTGCTCCTGGACCAGGCCGAGGGTGAGGCCGTTGTACGTGCCGGTCGGGCGGCTCAGCAGCGTCCGCACGACGTCGGACACCGTGCCGCCGGAGTTGCAGGCGGTGCGGACCTCGTTGGGGTACAGGCCGAACCCGCTCAGCGCCTCGTAGTCGGGGTGACCGGAGACGACGCTGACGTCGAGCACCAGCGCGCTGTCCTGGTCGAGCTGGTCGAACGGGACGCCGTTGTCCTGGGCGAGCGTGACGTGCAGTTTGTAGAGCCCCGGCAGGTCCGGCACGCGGGTGCGGACGGGCACGCGGGTGACGGCCTCCGGCGGCAGCGACTGGGGGAGCGCCGACCGGATCGGCTGGGTGGGCACCTCGCTGCCGTCGGCGGCGGTCCAGCGGTGCACCACGCGCACCGGGAACGGCGGTGCCGGCGTCAGCACGCCCGCGCCGGTGTTGCGCACCAGGCAGTCCAGCGTCAGCAGGCCACCCGCCTCCGCGTCGTCGACGACCGGGCCGTCCAGCGTGATCGAGGCGTGGCACTCGTCCTCGGCCAGCGGGTCGCCGACCGCCCACAGCCGCCGGGGCCGCACGCCGAGCCGGTCGAACATCTGCCACTGGCCCTGCTCGTGCACGCGGGTCTGGTTGGCGCCGAAGCCCTGCCGCGCGCCCTCGACGAGCGCGGCCGGTGCGAGCGCCAGCGCGTAGACCTCGCGGGCGGGCAGGTTCACCACGCCGAGGACCGACCAGTTCGCCCGGTCGACCACCGCGACCGCCGCCGTCTCGACCGAGGTCGCGGCGTGCCGGTGCGGGCTCAGGCCGACGAACAGGTGGTGGCCCGCGGCGACCAGGCCGCGCGGCCAGCCGGGCAGGGCGAGCCTGCGCTGCTGGGTGCGGTCGGTGTCGTCGATCTCGACCAGGTCACCGGTCGCGGAGTCGCAGACCAGCCACGTGCCGTCGGCGTAGTACGGGTTGTGCGGTGCCTTCAGCCCCTCCAGGACCGGTTCGCCGGTCTCCAGGTCGACCACGCGGCCGCTCGCGGGCTTGCCGTTCTCGTCCCAGCCGCGGCGGCGCAGGAACTCGCCGAACCCGCACACGACGGTGCGGTCGCCGTAGCGGGCGAGGCTGTTGAGGTGCCAGCTGTCCGCCTCGCCGGGGGCCTGCCAGCGCCACGCCACCTCACCGTCGGGGCCGACGCACTGCACCTCGTTCTGCATGGTCGCGGCGACCAGCACGTTGCCGTCGACGACGAGGATGTCGTGCGGCGTGGAGACGTTGTCGAGCCGGTGGTAGCGGCGCACCCCCGTCTCGTCGTAGACCACGAGCTCGGCGGGGCTCCCGTCGGCGCTCCACAGGCAGCGGTACAGCAGGCCCTCGCCGGCGCACAGGCCCGAGCTGGAGATCCGGTCGATCTCCTCCACGGCCTCGCCGATCGCGAACAGGCCACCGCCGATCGTGTGGTGCGCGTCGAAGCAGGACGCCAGCAGCCGGTGCCCGTCGGGCAACAGCCCGTCGAGCCCGATCAGCTCCGCGGTGCTCTTCCTGTCGGTCGTGAGACTCATCAGGACTCCTGCCTGTCTCGCGTGGTGGAAAGAACGGTGTCGGCGATCGCCTCCGGGTCGTCCCCGGTGTCGACGACGACGTCGAAGCCGCCGTAGGCCAGCACTGCCTCGCGCTCGGGGTCGGTGCCCGGCAGCGCGACCGCGCGGCGTTCGCCCTGGTGCTTCTGGATCTCCTCGACGGCCGCGGCGATGCGGTCGTGGTCGCGGCCCGCGACCGCCACGTGCGCGGCGGAGGCGGTGAGCCGTTCCGCGACGCCGATCGCGACGTCGTCCGGCAGACCCGTGACGAGCACGACCTGACCGGCCAGCCGCCCGTCGCGGGGGACCAGCTGCGGTTTCATCCGGATCAGCGGCCAGTACTCGTCGGCGGTGCTCTGCTCCTCGGTGAGCGTGACGTAGCCACCGGCCGCGTCGGCGGCGCGGATGACGGTCATCGTCTGTCCGAAGTGGTCGGCGCACAGCCGTGCCTTCGCCGCGTCCGGGCCGGAGCAGACGACACCGATGCCGGGCAGCACGACGACGTGCGGTGCGTCGGTGCGTTTGGTGGTGGGGAAGGAGATGTACCGCTCGAAGGCCGCGTTGTACCACTCCTGGTGGCGTTTGATGCCGTCCTCGATGGACTCACCGGGTGCCGGCACGAGCGGCCGGTGGCCGGCGGTGACCACGTGGTCGGGGCAGCCGGGACCCACCTGGCTCAGCTCGGGCCCGCGGGCCGACGAGGCGAACGCGACCGCCTGCTCGCTGCGGTCCACGTGCAGGATCTCGCCGCCCAACGCCTTGCGCAGCACGGGAAGCACCTCGACGAGCACGTCCTCGGGGTGCTCGTGGCGCGGCACGACCTGGCCGCCGAGGTCGGCCGGCCGGCTGATCGCGCGGCGCAGCGCGGCGGTGGACCGGGCGACGGCCTCCAGCGAGTTGCGGTAGCACTGCTCGCTCGTGCCGGCCCAGGTGAAGATGCCGTGGTTGGCGAGCAGGACGAACCGCGCCCGCGGGCTCGACCGGATCTTGCGGCCCAGCTCGCGGGCCACGTCCACGTCGAACTGCCGGTAGTCGAACCAGATGGCCTCCTCACCGAACTCCTCCTCGGCGTACTTGCGGCCGTCCGGGAACGACGTGAGCGCGATGACCGCGTCCGGGTGGCAGTGGTCGACGTGCTCGGCCGGGATGAACGCGTGCGTGAGCGTCTCGATGCCGGGCCGCTTCTGGCCGGGCCGCAGCCCGCTCGCGACCAGGTGGTCGACCATCTCGCGCTCGTCCATCGGACCGCCGTCGAGCACCGGCAGCAGGTCGTCCAGCCGCAGCACCGGGAAGTCCTCGTGCGTGGTCACCGCGCCGTCGCAGCCCCACGAGCTCATCCACAGCACCGCGGTGGGCTCGCCGAACTGGTCGGGCGTGACGCCCTTGACCGAGAAGTTGCCGCCGCCCTCCCTGGTGAGCGCCGGGTCGGCGCCGACCAGGTGCGAGCGGTAGACCACCTCGTCCGGCCCGACGAGCGCGTCCGCGACGGCGGCGTCCCAGCGGTCCCGCGGCTCCGTGAACAGGTCGGCCGGCACGAACGGCAGCTCGCGCTCCGGCGTGCGCAGGGCACCACCGCCGAACGAGACCTCCCGGAAGTCGCGCACCACCGCGGCGGCACCGGCCGCGCACACGGCGGCCTCGCGGTGCGGCGGTGCCAGCGCGACGCACGTGGCGCCCGCGGCGACCGCCGAGGTGATGCCGCTGTCGGCGTCCTCGAACACGACGCACCGCTCGACCGGCACGCCGAGCCGGTGCGCGGCGAGCGCGTAGCAGGCCGGGTCCGGCTTGCCGTGCTCCACGTCGGCGGAGGTGACCGTGACGTCGAACTCCAGCCCGAGCTGCCTCAGCACCGCCGCCGCCTTGTACGGCTCGGCACCGGTGACCAGCGCGACCGGCGTCCTGGTCGCGCGCAGCGACCCGAGCAGCGGCAGGACACCGGGGATCGTGGAGTAGTGCAGGGTCTCGTTGTTGACCCGCATCAGCTCGTAGACCTCGGGGTGGCGCTCCGCCGGGATCATCGGGAAGAGCTCGCGCAACGTGTGCAGCGCGCTGCGCCCGTACACGTGCCGGTCCAGGTCCGCCGCGCTGATCGAGAACCCGTGCGAGCGCGCCAGGTCCTGCCAGAAGTCGGCGACCGACGCCTCGGTGTCGACCAGCACCCCGTCCATGTCGAAGAGCACCGCCTCGAACACGGCTCAGCCCCCGTACTCGCCGGCGAAGGCCTGCTCGGCCTCCAGCGCGGCGGGGTGGGCGAGGACCTGGGTGAGCACGCCCAGCGGCGCGGTGACCGCGTCCGCGCCGTCGGCGAACGCCTGGGTGAACTGCCCGGCGTTCTTCACCGATGCCGCGACGATGCGGGTGCTCCCGCGCCGCAGGGCGGCGAGCTGGCGGACGAGGTCGTTGCCGATGCGCGGGTCGCGCCACGCGCGGTCGACGTAGGGGATCACGCTCGCCGCGCCGATCGCCTCGGCGATGATCATGGCGTTGGGCGACTGGGCCGCGGTCAGCGAGACCGGCACGCCCTCGCGCACGAGCCGCTGGGCGAGGACGGCACCGCCGGGGGTCGCCGGCACCTTGAGCACGATGCGCTCCGGTGCGAGCTTCCACGCCTGCAGCGCCTCGTCGAGAAGGTCGCCGTGCGCGCCCGTCGGCTGGTAGTACACCTCGGGGAAGTCGGTCGCGGCCAGCAGCTCGGCCGCGTGCGTGAGCGGGTCGGAGGTGACCTGGCGCAGCAGCGTCGGGTTCGTCGTGACGCCGGTGACGAAGCCGAGCGCTGCCGCGGCGGACACGTCGTTCAGATCAGCGGAGTCCAGCAGGACAGTCATGTGGATCGAAGCCCCCGTGTCGTCGGCAGGTGACTTCGAAGCTACGAACGGGCAGGCCCCTCTCCGGCGGTTCACGGCGGACCTGCCGCCCAACTGCCGCTCCCGCTGCCGTCCTACTTCGACCCGATGTCCAATACATTGGATATCGGCGCCCGAGCCGGCCTGAGGCCTGGTTGAGCCCGGTCACAGCAGCTTCACGGACGTGGCACCCCGCAGGAAACCGGCTGGGTAAACTCGGGAGCAGTGGGACACGGGAGGTGAACAGCGGTGAACTCCGATGAGCGTCGGTTCGAGGTGCTGCGCGCCATCGTCGCCGACTACGTGTCCAACCAGGAGCCCGTCGGGTCGAAGGCCCTGGTCGAGCGGCACAACCTGGGTGTGTCGAGCGCGACCGTGCGCAACGACATGGCCGCGCTGGAGGACGAGGGCCTGATCGCCCAGCCGCACACCAGCGCGGGCCGCGTGCCGACGGACAAGGGCTACCGCCTCTTCGTCGACCGGCTGAGCGAGATCAAGCCGCTCTCGCAGGCCGAGCGGCGGGCCATCCGCAGCTTCCTCGACGGGGCGCTCGACCTCGACGACGTGATGCGCCGCAGCGTGCGGTTGCTCGCCCAGCTGACCAGGCAGGTCGCGGTGATCCAGGTGCCGACCCTGTCGCGTGCGGCCGTGCGGCACCTGGAGGTGCTGCCCATCACACCGGCGCGGCTCATGCTGGTGCTGATCACCGACACCGGCCGCGTCGACCAGCGGATCGTCGAGCTGGGCGACGTCGTCTCCGAACAGGACGTGGCCGACCTGCGCGCGTCGCTGAACCAGGCGATGGCGGGCAAGAAGCTGTCCGACGCGAGCGCCAAGGTCGCCGAGCTGCCCGACGAGATCCGCCAGGACCTGCGCGACCCGATGCTGCGCCTCGCGACGGTGCTGATCGAGACGCTCGTCGAGCACCCGGAGGAACGGCTCGTGCTCGGCGGCACCGCGAACCTCACCCGCAACGTCGCGGACTTCCCCGGCTCGTTGCGCCAGGTGCTGGAGGCGCTGGAGGAGCAGGTCGTGGTGCTGAAGCTCCTGGCCGCCTCGCGCGACCCCGGCCGTGTCATGGTGTACATCGGGGAGGAGAACGAGGCCGCCGAGATGCGCAGCACCTCAGTGGTGTCCATCGGGTACGGCAGCCGCGACAACCCGCTGGGCGGCTTGGGCGTCGTGGGACCGACGCGCATGGACTACCCGGGAACCATGGCGGCCGTCCGCGCGGTCGCCAACTACGTCGGTGAGATCCTGACCGGTCGTTGAACCAGGACTTGTGCTGAAAGATGAACACGAAAGCGAACAAGGTGGCCAGGGATTACTACGGCATCCTCGGTGTGGCGCAGAACGCGACACAGGATGAGATCAAGCGCGCCTACCGCAAGCTCGCAAGGCAGCTGCACCCGGACGTCAATCCCAACGAGGAGGCCCGCTTCAAGGAGGTGACGGCCGCCTACGAGGTGTTGTCGAACCCCGAGAAGCGCCGCGTCGTCGACCTCGGCGGCGACCCGCTCGACTCCGGTGGCGGACGCGGCGGCGGTGACCCGTTCGCGGGCTTCGGCCTCGGCGACATCATGGACGCGTTCTTCGGCGCCTCGGGCGGCGGTGGTGGTGGCCGCGGTCCGCGCAGCCGCGTGCAGCCGGGCTCGGACGCGCTGATCCGCCTCGACATGACGCTGGAGGAGTGCGCCTCCGGCGCCAGCCGCGAGCTGACCGTCGACACCGCGATCCTCTGCGACCGCTGCCACGGCGCCGGCACCGCCGGCGACTCCAAGCCGATCCGCTGCGACACCTGCAACGGCCGCGGCGAGGTCCAGTCCGTGCAGCGCTCGTTCCTCGGCCAGGTCGTCACGTCCCGCCCGTGCCCGGTCTGCCGCGGCTACGGTGAGGTCATCCCCGACCCGTGCCAGCAGTGCGCCGGCGACGGCCGCACCCGCTCGCGCCGCACCATCTCGGTCAACATCCCCGCGGGTGTCGCCGAGGGTATGCGCGTGCGCCTGGCGGGCCAGGGCGAGGTCGGCCCCGGCGGTGGCCCCGCGGGCGACCTGTACGTCGAGGTCGAGGAGCACCCGCACGAGATCTTCGAACGCGACGGCGCCGACCTGCACTGCGTCGTGCAGATCCCGATGACGACCGCCGCGCTCGGCGCCACGCTGCCGCTGAAGACGCTCGACGGCGAGGAGGAGCTGCAGATCGACCCCGGCACGCAGCCCAACACGCAGCTGGTGCTCACCGGCCGCGGCATGCCGAAGCTGCGCTCCACCGGCCGCGTCGACGGCCGCGGCGACCTGCACGTGCACCTCGACGTGGTCGTGCCGACCAAGCTCGACGCGGCCCAGTCCACGCTGCTGCGCGAACTGGCCGAGCTGCGCGGCGAGAGCGAACCGTCCCTGTCGCACAACGGCAAGGGCGGCGGCGGTCTGTTCTCCCGCCTGCGCTCCTCCCGCGGCAACCGGTGACCCTGCCGGTCTTCCTCGTCCCCGCGCTGCCCTCGGGTGAGTCGTTCGTGCTGGACGGCCCCGAGGGCCGGCACGCGGCGACGGTCAAACGGCTGCGCGCCGACGAGGAGCTCGTGCTGTCCGACGGCTCCGGCACCCAGGTCCGCTGCGTCGTCGTGGCGGTCCTGGACAAGGACGCCCTGTCGCTGCGCGTCGTCGAACGCTGGACCGAACCCGAACCGGCCCCCCGCGTCGTCCTCGCCCAAGCGCTCGTGAAGGGCGACCGCGGCGAGCTCGCCGTCGAACTGGCCACCGAGGCCGGCGTCGACGGCGTGCTGCCCTGGCGCGCCGCCCGGTGCGTCGCCAAGTGGGAGGACGGCCCGCGCGGCGCCAAAGCACTGGGCCGCTGGCGGTCCACGGTCCGCGAAGCGGCCAAGCAGGCCCGCCGCGCCCGCGTGCCGTTCGTCGACGAACCGGTCAGCACCGCGCAGCTGGCACAGCGCGTGTCGTCCTCGGCGCTGACGCTCGTGTTGCACGAGAGCGCCACCGACCGGCTCGCCGACGTCGCACTGCCCACCGCCGGGGACGTCCTGCTCGTCGTGGGTCCCGAAGGCGGGATCACCCCCGACGAGCTCGACGCGTTGCGATCTTCGGGTGCACGAGTGGTCCGATTGGGCCCAACCGTTCTGCGTGCATCTACCGCCGCAGCCGTTGCTCTTGGTGCCATCGGGGTGCTCACCCCCCGCTGGTGACCCCGATCACTCCGAAGAGGAACACCCGATGGATTGGCTTGACGAGAGTTGTAGCGAATCCCAGGCCCTCGGGGTTACCCTTGTCTGCAGAGGGGATGATTGGTCTATCCGGAAACGGAGTAGACGATTAGGCCCTTCTGCCCAAAAGACTCGCCGGACACCTCCCCCCTCGGTCCGGCGTCGGCGCCTCGCGGCGAAGCGACCCCCAGGCTTCGGACCGCGGGGCGCCTCCTTATTTCTCCCGCCTCGCGCGCTCGGCGCTGCGCGCCTTCGCCGCTCGGCGAAAGAAGGGTGTTTTTTGGGGGCCGAGCCCCCAAACCCCAGCCGGGCGGCTTCGCCCCCGGACCCCCGGACCAGGTGCCTGCTGCCCTCATCTGCTGCCCCTCCTCTGCCGTCCCTCCTCACCCTCACCTGCTCTTTTTGGGCCTTCCCACCTGCCCTTTCCGGCTCGTTTCCCTCTTCGCTGGCGGCGGCCTTACCGTCCTGGCGATTGGCGTAAGTTCGGGTGTGTGCAGCGGATTGCTTACGGTGACCATCCCAGTCAGTTCGGTGAGCTTTGTGTTCCCGAAGGGACTGCGGAGGGTGCTGTTGTCGTCATCCACGGTGGTTTTTGGCATCAGCGGTACGGGCTCGAGTTGGGGCGGCCACTTGCCGATGTGCTCGTGCGACGCGGATTCACCGTGTGGAACGTCGAATATCGGCGCGTCGGCGGTGGCGGTGGGTGGCCGGTAGCCGGACAGGACGTGCTGGCCGCCATTGATGCCGTCGACATCGGGCCCGTCGTGACATTGGGGCACAGCGCCGGGGGACACCTCGCCGTGTGGGCCGCCAAGCACAGCGACCGGGTCGTCGGCGCGGTCGCACAAGCCGCGGTCCTCGACTTCACCCGGCACATCACCGCACGGGCGCTGGAGCTGTGCACCGAGGAGCAGTTCGCCGAGGCGTCACCGGCCGCGCTGGTGCCGATCGGCAAACCGGTGGTGTGCGTGCACGGCGACCGCGACGAGGACGTGCCCGTGGAGCAGAGCACCGGGTTCTGCGCCGTGGAGCCGCAGGCGGAGCTCGTCGTCGTCGAGGGCGCCGGGCACATGGACGTGATCACCCCCGGCACGACGTCCTGGCAGCGGTGCGAGGAGGCGGTCGTCCGGCTGGCGCGCGGCTGCTAGAAAGGGCCGGTGCCGAAGGTTGTCGACCACGAGGAACGCCGCCGCGAGCTGGCCGAGGCCGTCTGGCGCATCGTGCGGCGCGACGGGATCGACCACGCCTCCGTGCGGGCCGTAGCGGCCGAGTCCGGGTGGTCCAGCGGGTCGCTGCGCCACTACTTCCCGACGCAGGACTCGCTGCTGGGCTTCGCGATGGAACTCGCCTACCGGCGGTTCCTCGCCCGGTTCGAGCAGATCGACCCCGCGCTCGGCAACCGCGAGCGCGTGGCGGCGATCGCCCACGAGATGCTCGCGCTGGACGAGGACCGGCGGGTCGAGGCGGCGGTGCTGCTGTCGTTCCTGCCGCGCGCACTGGTGGAACCGTCGCTGCGCGAGCTGGAGCGCTACGGCACGCGCGAGCTGTACAACGAGGTCGCGCGCGTGTTCGCCGCCGCGGCGGAAGCAGGCGAGCTGCGCGCCGGCGTGGTGCCGTTGAAGGCGGCCCGGAGGTTCATCGCGCTGGTCGACGGGCTCAACGTCCACCACCAGCTCGGGCCCGACGAGCTCACCGCCGAGGAGATGACCGAGGCGGTCGACGACCAGCTGGCCGCCCTGTTCCGCTGAACCCCGCTAGCGTGTGAGCGCATGGCCTGTTTGTTCTGCAGCATCGTCCAAGGCGAGATCCCGGCGACCGTCGTGCACGAGACCGCGACGACGCTGGCGTTCCGCGACATCCACCCCAAGGCACCCGTGCACGTGCTGCTGATCCCGCGCGAGCACGTCCCGCACGCCGTGGCACTCGACCGCGACCAGCTCGGCGACCTCTTCGCCGCCGCGAAGGAGGTCGCCGAGGCCGAGGGCGTCGCGGAGAGCGGCTACCGGCTGCAGTTCAACACCGGGACCGACGGCGGGCAGGAGGTCTTCCACGCCCACCTGCACCTGCTCGGCGGCAAACGCCTCTGACGAGGGGCCTTCCACCCGGGTGGCCTCGCCCCACGACCTCAGACCGTGTGCTTGCTCGAGCTCGACGACCTTCGTGCCGAGGTCGTCGAGCTCGCGATATATCGGATATCGGCGTGGTCAGCTCGCCCGTGTACTGCGGTTCCCGTCGAGTTCCCGCGTCACCCGAGTGCGTGCGAGGCGGGGGCGAAGTAGCGCGACCGGTCACCCGGCACGTCGTCGGCACCGCACACCATCAACGTGCACCCGCCGCCACCCTGCTCGAACCCCCGTCCCCGCAGGAAGGCCGCCACCTCGGCGTCACCGGTGTCCACGCGGACCCGGCCCGCACCGGCGGCCACGTCCACGAGCATCGCGCACGCGACCTCAGCCGACGGCGCGATCAGCGGCCCCACGGTCTCCCCGGCCGGGTTCGGCCGCGTCGCGACGACACCCTCCGCCGACATCAGCACCCGGTACGGCGACGCCGGGTCGAGCAGCCGCTCCCACAGCAACGGCCGCGTGAACCCGCTCACCTCCTCGTCCAGCGCGGCGAGCACGGGCAAGTCTGCGGGCGTCGCCGACCGCGTCCTCCCGCTCGCGGGACCGGTGAGCTCGCCCTGGAGCTCGACCGTTGCCCCGACGGGGTGAAAGCCGAGCCGCGCGTACAGCGGCTCACCCATGGCCGTCGCGAACAACACCGAAGGACTGATGTCCAACACATTGGTCATGAGCTGAGTGCCGATGCCCCTGCGTCCCGCCCACGAACCCACCAGCACACCGCTGATGGCCTGCATCTGCGGGTACGGCGTCGTCACCGCGGTGCCGAGCAACCCGGTCTCGTCGAACGCGCCCCACGCCGGCCCCAGCGCGAGCATCAGCTCCCACTGCTCGGGCGTCCAGGCCCAACCCCGGTCCGTGATGAGCTTCATGCAGTCGGGTACGTCGGCGACGGTCAGCCTGCGGATCTCCACAACCGGTGAGCACACACGGTGAGCAATCCGGTAGCCACTCATTTTCGGCCGGACTAGCATCGTGGCCATCAGATCCGAGCGACAGGAAGCAGGCCGGGGCCTCGTGGCCGAAGAAACACAGCAGAGCAACAAGGAAGGTCAGTCCCGGTTCGCCGTGCCCGACGGTGCGGTGCTCAGCCTGCTGGGGTCGCGCGACGAGAACCTCCGGCTCGCCGAGGAACTGCTCGACGCCGACGTCCACGTGCGCGGGAACGAGATCACCCTCTCCGGCGCCCCCGCCGACGTCGCCTTCGCGGAACGCGTGTTCACCGAGCTCGTCACCCTCGCGAGCCGCGGTCAGGCCGTCGACACCAACACCGTCCGCCGCACCGTCGCCATGCTGAGCGCGAACACGGACGAGTCGCCCGCCGAGGTCCTGAGCCTCGACATCATCAGCCGCCGCGGCCGCACCATCCGGCCGAAGACGCTGAACCAGAAGCACTACGTCGACGCCATCGACAAGAACACGATCGTGTTCGGCATCGGCCCCGCGGGCACCGGCAAGACCTACCTCGCCATGGCCAAGGCCGTCCAGGCCCTGCAGGCCAAGCAGGTCAACCGCATCATCCTGACCCGCCCGGCCGTCGAGGCCGGCGAACGCCTCGGCTACCTGCCCGGCACCCTGTACGAGAAGATCGACCCGTACCTGCGCCCGCTCTACGACGCGCTGCACGACATGGTCGACCCGGAGTCGATCCCGCGCCTCACGCAGGCGGGCACGATCGAGGTCGCACCCCTCGCCTACATGCGCGGCCGCGCCCAGCCGATCTTCACCCCGGTGCTGACCCCGGAGGGCTTCCGGCCGATCGGGTCGCTCCAGGTCGGTGACCTGGTCATCGGCTCGAACGGTGAGCCGACGCCGGTGCTGGGCGTCTACCCGCAGGGGGAGAAGGACGTCTACCGGGTCACGGCCCAGGACGGTTCGTCCACCCTCGCGTGCGGTGAGCACCTGTGGACGGTCCGCACGGCGTCCGACCGCCGCCGCGACAAGCCGTGGCGGGTGCTCCAGACGAAGGAGATGATCGGCAACCTCCGTGCCGCGCACGCACGCCGGTATGAGCTGCCGATGCTCAGCGCGCCGGTGTGCCTGCCGGAACGCGAAGTGCCGATGGACGCGTACGCGCTCGGCCTGCTCATCGGCGACGGGTGCCTCACGGGCGCGACGACGCCGGCGTTCTCGACGGCCGACCCGGCTCTCGCGTCCGCGCCGGCCCGCGTCATCGCGTCCGGCGACGTGATGACGATCGCCGATCCCAAGACCGCGGTGCTGCGCGAGCTGGGCCTTGACGGCACGACCGCGTTCGTCCCCGAGGTCTACCTCCACAACAGCGCCGACGTGCGCCTGGCGTTGCTGCAGGGCCTGCTCGACGCCGACGGCGGACCGGTCACCCGGATCGGTCGCACGTGCCGCATCCGGTACACGGCGACCTCGGAACGACTGCGGGACGACGTCGTCGAGCTGGTCCGCTCGCTCGGCGGTCTCGCACACCGCCACGACGCCTACGTCCTGGACATCCGGCTGCCCGCGGGCGTCGAGCCGTTCCGGCTCGAGCGCAAGCGGGAGAAGTACCACGCCGCCGGTGGCGGTGGGCGTCCGATGCGCTTCATCGACAGCATCGAGCCCGCCGGTCGCACCGAGACGGTCTGCATCCAGGTCGCGGCGCAGGACTCCCTGTACGTGACCGAGGACCACCTGCTCACCCACAACACGCTCAACGACGCGTTCATCATCCTCGACGAGGCGCAGAACACGACGCCCGAGCAGATGAAGATGTTCCTCACCCGCCTGGGCTTCGGCTCCAAGGTCGTCGTGACCGGTGACATCACCCAGGTCGACCTCCCCGGCGGCCAGCGCAGCGGTCTGAGGGTCGTCCAGGAGATCCTCGACGGCGTCGACGACGTGCACTTCTCGGTGCTGACCAGCCAGGACGTGGTGCGCCACCGCCTGGTCGGCGACATCGTCGACGCGTACGAGAAGTGGCAGGTCGACCAGGACGCGCTGGACCAGAACGGGCGGCACCAGGGACCCGGTGCACGGCGGGGGAACCAGCGGCGGGGACGATAGGCGCCGTGAGCATCGAGATCGCCAACGAGTCGGGCGTCGGGGTCGACGAGGGTTCCATCGTCTCCGCCGCCCGCTTCGCGCTGGACCGCATGGGCGTGAGCCCGCTGGCCGAGCTGTCCGTCCTGCTCGTCGAGCTGGACGTCATGGCCGACCTGCACGAGCGCTGGATGGACCTGCCCGGTCCCACGGACGTCATGGCCTTCCCCATGGACGAGCTGGACTCGGCCCGCAGGCCCGACGCGGCGGGGCTCGGTCCCGCGCTGCTCGGGGACATCGTGCTGTGCCCGGCGTTCGCCAAGGACCAGGCCAAGAAGGCGGGCCACGGCCTGCTGGACGAGCTGCACCTGCTGACCGTGCACGGCGTGCTGCACCTGCTCGGCTACGACCACGCCGAGCCGGCCGAGGAACGTGAGATGTTCACGTTGCAGAACCGCATCCTCGCGGACTTCCGCGCGGCGCGGGACGAGGCCGAGCGGGCCGCGCACCAGCGCAGTGCGGATGACAAGGTGCTCGGCGCCGTCGGTCTCGACGAGCAGAAGCCGCTGCAGCACCCCGAAGAAGACTGATCGCGCCAAGAGAGACTGAGAATGAGCGAGAGCCCTGCCGGTCTCCTGCTGCTGGCCGTCGTCCTCGTGCTCGCCGCGGGCCTGTTCGCGTGTGCTGACGCCGCGCTGGGCACCGTGTCGAGTGCGCGGGTGGAAGCACTGCAACGGCAGGGCCGGTGGGGGACCGGCCAGCTGTTGCAGGTGCTCAACGACCGGCCGCGGCACGTCAACCTGTTGCTGCTGCTGCGGCTGTTCTGCGAGCTGTCCGCGACGGTGCTGGTCACGGGCGTGTTCCTGCAGTACGTCGAGGAGGACTGGCTCGCGGCGCTGTACTCGTGCCTGAGCATGCTGGTCGTGTCGTACGTGCTGGTGGGTGTCGGGCCGCGCACGATCGGCCGTCAGCACCCGTACGGCGTGAGCTTGGCCGCGGCGGGCACGGTCCGCCAGCTCGGCCGGGTGCTGGGGCCGTTGTCGAAGCTGCTGATCCTGATCGGCAACGCGATCACGCCGGGCAAGGGGTTCCGCGAGGGCCCGTTCTCCTCCGAGGTGGAGCTGCGCGAGCTCGTCGACATGGCGCAGGAGCGCGGTGTGGTCGACGAGGGCGAGCGGGAGATGATCCACTCGGTGTTCGAGCTGGGTGACACGATCGCCCGCGAGATCATGGTGCCGCGCACCGAGATCGTGTGGATCGAGCAGGCCAAGTCGCTGCGGCAGGCGCTCGCGCTGTCGTTGCGCACCGGCTACACCCGCGTGCCGGTGATCGGGGAGAGCGTCGACGACATCCTGGGCGTGGTGAACCTCAAGGACCTGATGCGGGCGACGCTCGCGGAGGACGAGAACCCCGAGCACGTCGCCGAGCTGATGCGGCCGGTGAGCTTCATCCCGGACACGAAGCCGATCGCGGACCTGCTGCGGGAGATGCAGCTGTCGCGGCGGCACATGGCGATCGTGGTCGACGAGTACGGCGGCACGGCGGGGCTGCTGACGATCGAGGACATCCTCGAGGAGATCGTCGGCGAGATCACCGACGAGTCCGACACCGACGACCGCCCGCCGGTGGAGCACCTGCCCGACGGGACGGTGCGGGTGAGCGCGCGGCTGCCGGTCGACGACCTGGACGCGTTGTTCGGCACCGAGCTCGACGACCACGAGGTGGAGACCGTCGGCGGCCTGCTCGCGCAGCGCCTGGGCCGGGTGCCGCTGCCCGGCACGGAGGCGGAGATCGCCGGTCTGCGCATGCGGGCGGAGGGCGGCAAGGACGAACGCGGCCGCATCCGGGTCACCACGGTGCTGGTGCGCCCGCTGCCCAACCAGGAGGAGAAGGATGACTGACGTCGGTGTCGACGGCCTGGGTGCCGAGGACGCGAAGCTCGTCACGCTCGCGCGGTCGGTGCGTGCGCGCAACGGTGCGGCGGAGGGTGCCGCGGTCCGCGACCTGGACGGGCGCACCTACAACGCGTCCACGGTGTCGTTGCCGTCGTTGCGGCTCACCGCGCTGCAGGCGGCCGTCGCGGCTGCGGTGTCGAGCGGTGCGGAGGGCTTGGAGGCGGCGGTCGTGGTGACCGACGCGGGCGGTCTGGACGAGGCGTCCGTGGCGGCGGTGCGGGATCTCGCGGCAACTGCGCCGGTTTTTCGTGCAACTTCGGCCGGAGAGGTCGCGGACGTGGTGCGCTGACCCCGTGGGCGGGGGAGCCCGCCTGGTACGAGGGGGAAGTGCGGATGAGACGTTTGACCGCTTTGTTCAGCGTGCTCGCGATCGCCGCGGGCACGCTGTTCCTGTCCGGGCCGGTGGCGCACGCGGCCTGGAGCGACTGGACCGGGCACGGCGGGCAGGTGTACGGCACGCCCGCCGTCACGACGTGGGGTCCCGGCCGGCTCGACGTGTTCGCCGTGGGCACCGACTACGCGTTGCGGCACCGGGTGTACGAGAATGGCCGCTGGCACGACTGGGAGTCGCTCGGCGGCTACCTCACGACCTCGCCGTCCGCGGTGGCGTGGGGTCCCGGCCGCATCGACGTGGTGGCCGGTGACGCCGCGGGCGGGGTGCAGCGGCTGGTCTACGACGGCGTGTGGCGCCCGTGGGAGACGCTCGACACCGGCACGTACCGCTACGGCGCGGCGATCTCGTCGCGCGGTCCCGGCCGGCTCGACCTGTTCACCGTTGGCCGCGGCGGCGCCGGGGACACCGGTCTGCACGTGAAGAGCTTCGCCGACGGCACCTGGTCGGGCTGGACCGCGCTGGGCGGCGACCTGGCCTCGACGCCCGCGGCGGTGTCGTGGGACGCGAACCGGGTCGACGTGTTCGCCAAGGGCGCCGACAGCTCGCTGCACCACACGTGGGCCGACAACGGCGTGTGGGGGTCGTGGGAGTCGCTGGGCGGGGGCATCGACCAGGCACCGGGTGTCGCGTCGTGGGCGCCCGGCCGGCTCGACGTGTTCGCCCGCGGCACGGACAACTCGCTCTACCACAAGGCGTTCGACACGGTCTGGCACGCGTGGGAGTGGCACGGCGGGGTGCTGTCGTCCGGTGCCGCCGCGGTGTCGTGGGGCCCGAACCGCATCGACGCCTTCGTGACCGGCAACGACAGCGCGGTGCACCAGAAGGCCTGGTCCTGACGGTCGTGTGCGGCGTGGAATAGCAGATCCCGGGACCGGCGACAACCCCGTTGCCGGTCCCAGGGACAATGGCGGGATGGATGGTTACCGCTCCGGGTTCGCGTGCTTCGTCGGCCGCCCGAACGCAGGGAAGTCGACGCTGACGAACGCGCTGGTGGGCACGAAGGTCGCCATCACGTCGAGCAAGCCGCAGACGACCCGGCACACGATCCGCGGCATCGTGCACCGCGAGGACGGCCAGCTGGTGCTGGTGGACACGCCGGGGTTGCACCGGCCGCGCACGTTGCTGGGTCAGCGCCTGAACGACCTGGTGCGCGAGACGTGGTCGGAGGTCGACGTGGTCGGCTTCTGCGTGCCGGCCGACCAGAAGGTCGGGCCGGGCGACAAGTTCATCGCCGCCGAGCTGGAGAAGGTCGCGAAGCGCACGCCGGTGGTCGGCATCGTCACCAAGACCGACCTGGTGTCGCAGCAGCAGGTGGTGGAGCAGCTGCTCGCGTTGCAGAAGGTCATGGAGTTCGCCGAGATCATCCCGGTGTCGGCGGTCGACGGCTTCCAGGTCGACAAGCTCGGTGACCTGCTGCTGGGCAAGCTGCCGGAGGGCCCGCCGCTGTACCCGGACGGCGACCTGACCGACGAGCCGGAGCAGACGCTGGTCGGCGAGCTGATCCGCGAGGCCGCGCTGGAGGGCGTGCGCGACGAGCTGCCGCACTCCATCGCCGTGGTGGTCGAGGAGATGCTGCCGCGCGAGGGCCGCGACGACCTGATCGACATCCACGCGTTCGTGTTCGTGGAACGGCCGTCGCAGAAGGCGATCATCCTGGGGCACCGGGGTGAGCGGCTCAAGCAGGTCGGCACGGCCGCGCGCAAGCAGATCGAGGCGCTGCTGGGCACCCGCGTGTACCTGGACCTGCACATCAAGATCGCCAAGGACTGGCAGCGCGACCCGAAGCAGTTGCGCCGCCTGGGCTTCTGATGGCGAACCTGTACCGCGACACCGGGATCGTGCTGCGCGTGCAGAAGCTCGGTGAAGCGGACCGGATCATCACCTTCCTGACCCAGCGGCACGGCAAGCTGCGCGCCGTGGCCAAGGGCGTGCGCCGCACGACGTCGAAGTTCGGCGCGCGGCTGGAGCCGTTCTGCCACGTCGACGCGCAGTTCCACCCCGGCCGTTCGCTCGACATCGTCACGCAGGTGCAGACGCTCGACGCGTTCGGCGTGGGCATCGTGGACGACTACCAGCGCTACACGGCCGCGTGCGCGGTGCTGGAGACCGCCGACCGGCTCACCGCCGAAGAGGGCGAACCGGCCGTGCGGCTGTACCTGCTGGTCGCGGGCGCGCTGCGGGCGTTGGCGGCGGCTGAGCGCGATCCGTCGCTGGTCCTGGACGCGTTCCTGATGCGGGCGATGTCGTTCGCCGGGTGGGCGCCCGCGGTCAACGAGTGCGCGAAGTGCGGTGACCCCGGTCCGCACCGCGCGTTCAGCGTCCAGGCCGGTGGGTCGGTGTGCCCGAACTGCCGTCCGCCGGGGTCCGCGTCGCCGTCGAGCGACACGCTGTCGTTGCTGTCCGCGTTGCTGCACGGGCAGTGGGACGTGGTCGACGGGATTCCGCACCTGGCCCGCCGTGACGCGAGTGGGCTGGTCGCGGCGCACCTGCAGTGGCACCTGGAGCGGCAGCTGCGGTCGTTGCCGTTGGTCGAGCGCAAGGCCC
This sequence comes from Lentzea sp. NPDC037011, assembly GCF_055607425.1. Lineage (NCBI taxonomy): Bacteria > Bacillati > Actinomycetota > Actinomycetes > Pseudonocardiales > Pseudonocardiaceae > Lentzea > Lentzea sp. NPDC037011. The sequence goes on from NZ_JBVJRT010000013.1 coordinate 63,773, forward strand.
GTGCCGACGAAGGCTAATGTGGCGCCTACCGACAACGGTTTTCGCCCGAGAGGATGCCTGGTCCAATGCTGCGTCGACGTCGTGCCGAGGCTGAGAAGCGCGTGCCGCGCCCGCCGGAGCCGCACCCGTCCGGCGCTGTGCCCCCGGCGATCCCGGCCGAGTTCGTGCCCAAGCACATCGCGATCGTCATGGACGGCAACGGCCGCTGGGCCAACCAGCGCGGCCTGTCCAGGGTCGAGGGCCACAAGCGCGGTGAGCAGGTCGTCGTCGAGGTCGCCAAGGGCGCGATCGAGATGGGTGTGAAGTGGCTGTCGTTGTACGCCTTCTCCACGGAGAACTGGCGCCGCAGCCCGGAAGAGGTCCGCTTCCTGATGGGCTTCTCCCGCGACGTGATCCACCACCGCACCGACGAGCTCGACGAGCTGGGCGTGCGGGTGCGCTGGGCGGGACGCCGGCCGCGGTTGTGGCGCAGCGTCATCAAGGAGCTGGAGGTCGCGGAGGAGCGCACCCGCGACAACGACCGGCTGAACCTCGCGATGTGCATCAACTACGGTGGCCGCGCCGAGATCGGTGACGCCGCCCGCGAGATCGCGCGGCTGGTCGCCGCCGGGCAGCTCAACCCGGAGAAGGTCGACGAGAAGACCCTCGCCCGCTACCTGTACCAGCCCGAGATGCCGGACGTCGACCTGTTCATCCGGCCGTCCGGCGAGCAGCGCACCTCGAACTTCATGCTCTGGCAGTCCGCGTACGCCGAGCTGGTGTTCCAGGACATCCTCTGGCCCGACTTCGACCGCCGCGACCTGTGGCGCGCCTGCGAGAAGTTCGCCGAGCGCGACCGGCGCTTCGGTGGTGCGGTCGACAAGCCCGACTCGGAGGTCTCGTGAACGCGACAGGTGACGCCCTGGAGTCCGCCCGCAAGGCGCTGGAGCTGTTCCACGACGTCGCGGTCGATGACGACGGCGCGCTCAGCTTCCGCCACGGCGACGTGCCGTGCGCGGTGCAGGGCATGGAGCTGGCCGACGGCCTGACCGTTCTCTCGCTGACGTGCGTCGTCGCGTGGGACCTGCCGGTCGACGCCGCCGTCTGGGTGGCGGAACGCGCTGGTCAGGGCCTCTTCGGCACGCTCGGCGTGATCGCGTCCCAGCGCGGTGTCGACGTGATGCTGCGGTACGCGTTCCCGGCGGACGGGCTCAAGCCCGAGCCGCTGAGCACGCTGCTCATGCTCGTCGTCTCGACCGCGTCGCAGGTGCGCGGCGAGCTGCTGTCCCGCTTCTCCTAAGTTTTTCAGAAAGGAACCCCTTCCATGGGTGGCGTGATCATTTACGAGCCGGAAGAGGACTCCGAGGTCAACGAGTTCCCGTGGACGGTGACGTTCGAGCCGTCCGGCGGGGAGGAGTGGGACTCCTTCATCTGCGGGCCCTACGAGCGCGACCACGCGGTGGCGCTGGCCGAGGCCGTGGCGCTCGACGACACCGAGGGCGGCGTGCTGGCCGTCGTCGCGCCGATGCTGCCGGCGCTGAGCGCGGCCGACGTCATCGCGACGATCGAGGACCTGCGTGAAGCCGCGGCCGAGGAGGACGAGGCCGAGGACGACACCGTCAACGGCACCGCGGTCGACTTCGACGACGAGGAGCTCGTCGAGGAGGAGGCCGAGTTCGCGGAGCCGCCCTCGCCCGAGGAGGTCCGCGCGGGCATGGAGCGCACCTACCGCAGGCTGCTGGACGCGGAATGACGATCACCGGCGAGATCCGCTCGCCGAAGCGCCGCTCCGGGCCGCCTCGGCTGAAGATCACGTCGTTGGAGGTGCTGTGCGGGGTGCTCGTCCTCGCACTGCTCTTCCAGTCCCGGCTCGTCGACCTGCTCGACGTGCCGAAGCTGCGCACCGCCTCGACGGTGTTCGTCGCCATCTGCGTGCAGGCCATGCCGTTCCTGGTGCTGGGCGTGCTGATCTCGGGCGCGATCGCGGCGTTCGTCCCGGCCTCGGTGCTGCGCAGGGCGCTGCCGTCGAAGACGGCGCTGGCGGTCCCCGTCGCGGGTGTCGCGGGCGTGGCGCTACCGGGCTGCGAGTGCGCGTCGGTGCCGGTGGCGCGGCGGCTCATGCAGCAGGGCGTGGCACCCGCGGTGGCGCTGACGTTCCTGCTCGCGGCCCCCGCCGTGAACCCGATCGTGCTGGTCTCGACGGCGGTGGCGTTCAACGACACCCCGATGATGGTCGTCGCGCGGTTCGCCGGCTCGCTGCTCACGGCGATGGTCATGGGCTGGCTGTGGGTCCGCTTCGGCAAGGCCGAGTGGATCGCGGAACGGGCGCTGGCCCGCATGAAGGACAACACCGGCGCCAACAGGTGGACCGTGTTCGCCGAGAGCGCGCGGCACGACCTGGTCGACGCCGGCGGGTTCCTCGTGCTCGGCGGCCTGTTCGCGGCGGCGTTCAAGACGTTCGTGCCGGTGGCCTGGATGGAGACCATCGGCGGCCAGATCGTGCTGGGCGTGCTGGTCATGGCGGTCCTGGCGGTCGTGCTGGCGCTGTGCTCGGAGGCCGACGCGTTCGTGGCCGTCGCGTTCTCCGCGCTGCCGCTGCTGCCGCGCCTGGTGTTCCTGGTCGTCGGCCCCGCCGTCGACGTGAAGCTGATCGCCCTGCAGGCGGGTGCGTTCGGCAGGTCCTTCGCCTTCCGCTTCGCACCCGCTACCTTCGTGGTGGCGATCTTGTGCGCGGTCCTGACCGGGGTGGTGCTGCTGTGAGGCGGGAAACCCAGAACATCCTGCTGGTCCTGCTCGGCGGCGCGCTGCTGAAGATCAGCTTCTCGGGCCTGTACCTGCGCTACGTGAAGCCGGGCCTGCTGCCCCTGCTGATCGCGGGCGGCGTGATCATGATCGGCCTGGCGCTGTTCGCGATCGTCCGCGACATCCGCGCGGCCAGGCCGGTCGAGGCCGCGGACCACGACCACGCCGAACACGGTCACGAGCACTCGTCGCGTTCGACGTGGCTGTTGCTGCTGCCGGTGCTCGCCGTGTTCCTGATCTCGCCCCCCGCGCTGGGCGGTGACGTCGTGGTCTCTGCCGCCGACACCAACCAGACGCAGCGCGCCCGCAACCTGCTCGGCGAGCTGCCCTCCGGTGACGTCATCCCGCTGTCGATGACCGAGTTCATCACCCGCACGGCGTGGGACGAGTCCGGCACGCTCGACGGCCGCAAGGTCAAGCTCACCGGCTTCCTGACCCGCGCGGAGGGCTCGACGTACGTGGCCCGCATCGCGATCTCGTGCTGCGCCGCCGACGCCCGCCCGCTCAAGGTGAAGCTGCTCGGCGACGTGCCGGCGCTGCCCGACGAGCAGTGGGTCGAGGTGACCGGCCAGGTGGTGCCGAAGTCGGCGTCGGAGCAGACGTCGTGGGTGCCGAGCTTCACCGTGGAGTCGTCCGACCCGGTCGCCGAACCTGCCGAACCCTACGAGTCCTGACCGTCCGTTCCGGTGCGCACGCGGGGACCCTTCGTACCCCACAACGGTACGAAAGCTCCCCGCGTGCACTGGGCCGGTGGCCGAGTCGGCCGAGCCCTACGAGAGCTGAGCGGCCGTTCCCGAGTGCACGCGGGGAGCTTTCGTACCCCACAACGGTACGAAAGGTCCCCGCGTGCACTGGGCCGGTGGGCTACTTGAGGCCCTTGGCGGTGCACTCCGCGCACGTCCCGAAGATCTCGACGGTGTGCGAGACCTCCGAGAAGCCGTTCTCCGCCGCCACCCGGTCCGCCCACTTCTCGACCGCGGGGCCCTCGACCTCGACGGTGCGGCCGCAGTGGCGGCACACCAGGTGATGGTGGTGGTGGGCGGAGCAGCGGCGGTAGATGGCCTCGCCGGTGTCCGTGCGCAGCACGTCGACCTGGCCCGCGTCGGCCAGCGACTGCAGGGTGCGGTAGACCGTGGTCAGGCCGATGCCCTCGCCGCGGCGGCGGAGCTCCTCGTGCAGTTCCTGGGCGCTGCGGAAGTCGTCGAGCTGGTCGAGCAGGTTCGAGACGGCCGTGCGCTGCTTGGTGGACCTGAGTCCGGTCACAACTTCTCCTCGACGTGCGTCACAGCGTCTACCACTATGTGCGCCAGGTGTTCGTCCACGAGCCGATAGACGACCTCGCGGCCATGCCGTTCGCCGTGCACTACGCCCGCTGACTTGAGCACGCGCAGGTGCTGGCTGATGAGCGGCTGCGCGACGCCCAGCGCCTCGACCAGCTCGTGCACGCAACGGTCGTGTTCCTGCAGTTGGAGCACGATGGCGATGCGCACGGGAGCGGCGAGTGCGCGGAGCAGGTCGCCGGCCGCGGCCAGGGTCTGCGCGGAGCGCGGTGGCAGCGGTGCGGGGGCCGCGCGTTCGGGGGAGTGCTCGCCGTGCAGCTGGACGGTCATGGCGGCACACCTCACCTGGTAGGGATTTTCAGAACCAATTCTAGTGCGATGAGGACGAGTACCAGCAGGACCACCACGCGCAACGTGCGGTGAGCTGGGGAAAGAACCTTCCAGGTGGCGGCCAGGAGGGCGACGGCACCGACGATCAGGACGCCCAGCAGCACCGCGCCGACCGTGCCGCCGACCAGGACGCCCGTGACGAACAGGGCGAGCACGGCGAGGAACGCCACCGCCGGGCGCACGCGGGCGAGCGGGCCGTCGCCGGGCAGGAGAGGGCGCTTGGAGTTCACCGTGCCATCCTTGCACCGTGCTGCTCGTGTGCCGGTTCCGCGTGTCCGACCCAGAGGCGTTCACCGCGCGGGTGAGACGCGCCCTCGAGCTCCTGACCGCCCAGCCGGGATGTCTCAGGGGCACGCTGGCGCGGTCCACCGACGAGGACGACCGCTGGGTGCTCACGGTGGAGTTCGAGTCCGTGGTCGCCTACCGGCGGGCGATGTCGCCGTTCCCGGTGCGCGAGCACGTGGTGCCGTTGCTCTCCGAGGCGCTGACCGACGAGCCCGCGATGTACGAGCCGACGCTGACCAGCACCGGCGGCGCGGTCGAGGAGCACACGAGCCTGCTCGCCGAGGACGCATTCACGGTGCGGCTGGGCGAGGCGGCGGGCCCGGCTACGCCTCGGCGATAGCCCGCATCTCCTCGACCCACTCGTCGTGCGAGTCGTGGGGGAGCAGCTCCAGCGCCCTGCGCGCCGCCGCCGCGGCCTCCTCGGTGCGGCCCAGCGCGTGCAGCGTCTTGGCCTTGCCGCTCTCCGCGTACGCCTCCGGCGTCTTCTCGAACGCCTCCAGCGCCTCGTCGAAGCGGCCGTTCTCGAAGTAGTACCAGCCCAGGTTGTTGTGCAGCGGACCCAGCCAGCGGCCCAGCTCCGGGTTGCCCCCGACCAGCTCCAGGCCCTGCTTCGTCCACTTCTCCGGGTCGTCGACCAGCGACGCCATGTGCGCGGCGTCCACGGCCAGCGACAGGTCACCGCGGGTCTTGGCGAGGATGAACGCCGCCACGAACAGCGGTTGCGCCGCCTGCGGGTCACCGGCGGAGCGGTGCAGCCGGCCGCGTTCGAGCAGCACCCGCACACGGCCGGTGGAGTCGGGCGCGATCAGCGCCTCCGCCTCGTCGACGAGCGCGTGACCTGCGGCGAAGTTCTCCCGCAAACCCTCGGCGCGGGCGAGCTGGGTCAGCACCTCCGCCCGCTCGTCGTCGGTGCGCACGTTCTCCAGGAACGCGCGGAACCGCGCCTCGGTGCCGTCGAGGTCGGCGAAGTCCCACAGCTCCCGCAGCCGGTCTTCCATTCGTGCAGGGTAAGGCTCCGGTCGCCCGTTCGGGGCGCGACGTGACGGGCTAGGCTGTGGCCCCCGATTCTCATTCCCCCGTTGGAGTTCGAAGTTGGCCGCCGATCGCATCGAGACCGTTGTCAGCCTCTGCAAGCGCAGGGGGTTCGTCTACCCGTGCGGGGAGATCTACGGCGGTACCCGCTCGGCGTGGGACTACGGCCCCCTGGGCGTGGAGCTCAAGGACAACATCAAGCGCCAGTGGTGGAACTTCATGGTCCGCGGCCGCGAGGACGTCGTCGGCCTGGACTCATCGGTCATCCTGCCGCGTGACGTGTGGGTCGCCTCCGGTCACGTCGAGGCGTTCGTCGACCCGCTGATCGAGTGCGAGTCGTGCCACAAGCGGTTCCGCGCGGACACCCTGTCCGAGGAGTACGCCGAGCGCACCGGCAAGGAGGTCGCCGAGGGCGACGTCTCCGACGTGCCGTGCCCCAACTGCGGCGTGCGCGGCAAGTACACCGAGCCGAAGATGTTCAACGGCCTGCTCAAGACGCACCTCGGTCCGGTCGAGACCGAGGAGGGCCTGCACTACCTGCGCCCGGAGACCGCGCAGGGCATCTTCACGAACTTCCTGAACGTGCAGACGACCTCGCGCAAGAAGCCGCCGTTCGGCATCGGCCAGATCGGCAAGTCGTTCCGCAACGAGATCACGCCGGGCAACTTCATCTTCCGCACCCGCGAGTTCGAGCAGATGGAGATGGAGTTCTTCGTCGAGCCCGGCACGGACGAGGAGTGGCACCAGTACTGGATCGACGAGCGCACCCGCTGGTACACGGAACTGGGTGTGTCGAAGGAGAACCTGCGCCACTACGAGCACCCGAAGGAGAAGCTGTCGCACTACTCGAAGCGGACCGTCGACATCGAGTACCGCTTCCAGTTCGGCGGCCAGGAGTGGGGCGAGCTCGAGGGCATCGCCAACCGCACCGACTTCGACCTCACCACGCACTCCAACGCCTCGGGTGTCGACCTGTCGTACTTCGACCAGGCCACGAACTCGCGCTACAAGCCGTTCGTCATCGAGCCCGCGGCGGGTGTCGGCCGGCCGATGATGGCGTTCCTGCTGGAGGCCTACACCGAGGACGAGGCCCCGAACGCCAAGGGCGGTGTCGACAAGCGCGTCGTGCTGAAGCTCGACCGCAGGCTCGCACCGGTGAAGGTCGCCGTGCTGCCGTTGTCGCGCAACGCCGACCTCTCGCCGAAGGCCCGTGACCTCGCGACGGACCTGCGCCGCAACTGGAACGTCGACTTCGACGACGCGGGTGCCATCGGTCGCCGCTACCGCCGCCAGGACGAGATCGGCACGCCGTTCTGCGTGACGGTCGACTTCGACACGCTCACCGACCTCGCCGTGACGGTGAGGGAGCGGGACACGATGTCGCAGGAGCGGGTGGCGATGGACCAGCTGGAGTCGTACCTGGCCGCGCGCCTGGTCGGCTGCTGAGCCGCACACGGGTTCCGCAGAGCGGGTCGGGCGTCGAGCCCGGCCCGCTTTCGCGTTGTCCGGGGGTGTTGTGCGCTCGGGCGGGCGACCGGGAACGGTGGGTCGGGGCGGCGGTGGGCGCCGCTGACGCGGGTGGTTGACGTGCACGCCGTGCACGGTGGGATCGTGCTCGCCCACCTGGTGGTGCGCGAGTGCACCGGGGAGCGGTCCTGGCCGGAACCGGAACGGCTCAGCCGTTGACGCCGAGCTTCGCGAGCAGCGCGGTGGTGACGGCGTCGATGGCCTGGCGCGCGGTGGTCCAAGACCCGGTCGGGCTCGTGGTGAGGACGGCGACGGCGTAGCGGTCGTCGAGCACACCGGCGCTGTGCAGGTAGACGTCGCTGGGCAGGTAGTACATCCAGCCCTGCTTGGCGTACGCGCCGGTGCCGCCGAGCAGGCCGAACGCCTGGTCGAAGCCGTCGGCCGCGGTGGCGGGCGCCGCTGACAGAGCCGTGACGACCGCGTCGCGCACCGGCGAGCTGAGGACGTACCGGTAGAGCCGCACCATGTCGTCGGCCGTGATGACGACCTCGCCCCACTGCGACGGGTCGTCCGGCGCGTGCGTGCCGGTGAGTCCGGCGGCCGCGGCGACGCGACCGATGGCGCCCACGCCGTCGAACCTGGTCCAGAGCACGTCCATCGCGCTGTCGTCGCTCGCGCTCAACGCGCGATGTATCAGTTCGCGGTCCGCGTCGGTCACGGGCTGCTGGAGCGCGTCCATCGCCAGCAGCAGCTTCGACAACGACGCCGAGTAGAACTGCTGCTCGCCCTGCTGCTCGACGAGCTGACCCGTCCTCAGGTCGAGCACCGCGACGCCGACGTCGGACGCACCGCCCGCAGCTACCGCCGCCGATATGTCAGCTGCTGATATATCGGATATCGCCGACGAACCCGTATCCGATATATCGCCGGTAGCTCCGGAGTCCGGGCTGATGTCCAGTACATCAGGTCCACGGAAAACTGATATATCGGATATCGGCTGGCCGTGGGCGAAGCAGGGCGCGGCGTCCGGGACCACGTAGACGGCCGCCGCGATGAGGACGATCAGCAGCCGGCGCACACCTCCAAGGTGTGCCTCACAGCAGGCGGGTGTCGAGCTTTTCCTCCTGTGCGGTTGCTGAAGAAACGTCCCTGGTCACGACGTACGCGCCGCTGCCGGGACGTTCCGCCACGGCCTCGATGAGCTCGGTGCCGCGGTAGAGCAGCCCGGCGCCGTCGTCGGTGCAGTAGGTCGTCGGCAGCACGCCCGCGGCCACCGCCTCGTGGACCTTGGGCCGGCGCTGCTCCTCGGAGTCGTAGTGCACGCCGTTGCCGTAGGGCAGCAGGCCGAGGCCGTTGGTGACGATGCGCAGGTCCGGTCCGAACGAGTCGGTCGCGCCGCCGGTGTGCCAGCAGATCGAGCCCGCGGAGACACCGCTGAGCACGACACCGGCCTCCCACGCCTTGCGGAACACCGGTCCGAGGCCGTGCACCTCCCACACCGCGAGCAGGTTCGCCACCGAACCGCCGCCCACCCACACGACGTCCTGCGCCAGCACGAACGACTCCAGGTCGTCGGTCGGCGGCATCGTGAACAGGTTGAGCACCGACACCTCGACGCCGGCGACGGCACCGGCCTCGACCACGTTGGCGTTCATCGCCCGCTGGTCGCCGCCCGCTGTCCCGACGTGGCAGAACCGCGGCTTGCGCCCCTGCACCCCGGACAGCTCCAGGGCGAAGTGGATCAGCTTGTTGAACTCGAGGTTGGTCCGGCGGCCGGAGCGGTAGCCCCCGGACGTCGCGAGGATGGTCGGCTGCTCAGCAGGCATGACGAAGATCCTCGCAGGGGCGTCAACGCGGGACCCCCGCCGTCTGGGAGCATGCTGGGTGTGCGGACGACCACCCTGAGACCACTCGCCAGGATTCGCCGGATCGTGTTGCGCCTCGTCTTCGGTGCGCTGGTCGTCGGGCTGCTGGTCGTGGGCGGCACGGCGGTCCGCGTGTGGCAGGTCGCGCGGGTGGACGACTGGACGAAGGCCGACATGGCGATCGTCCTGGGCGCCGCGCAGTACAACGGCGTGCCCTCCGACGTGCTCGAAGCCCGCCTGGGACACGCACTCGGGCTCTACCAGGAGGGCGTCGTCCGGTACATCGCCACCACCGGCGGCCGCCAGCCCGGCGACAACTTCACCGAGGGCCAGGTCGGCAAGCTGTGGCTGGTCGAGCGCGGGGTTCCCGAGGACCGGGTGCTGCAGGTCGGCGAGGGCGCGGACACGCTCGGCTCGCTGCGCGCCGTCGCGTCGGTCGCCAAGGAGCGCGACCTCAAGACCGCCGTGATCGTCAGCGACCCGTGGCACTCGCTGCGCGCCCGCACGATGGCCGAGGACGCCGGCCTGCGCGCGTGGACGTCGCCGACCAGGGTCGGCCCGAACGTGCAGACCCGCCAAGCGCAGCTGTTCTACATCAAGCGCGAGACCGGGGCGTTGCTGTACTACCGGCTGATGAAGGCGCACGCAGGCGTGTTCGACGAGCTCAAGCTCCCTAAGATCGGGTGATGGGATACACCGGCCACGACGCGGAGCGCCTGCTCGCGGAAGGACCCAAGAGCGCCGCGCTGCCGGGGGCCCGCACAGAAAAGCGCACCCCGTTCTCCCGCGACCGCGCCCGCGTCCTGCACTCCGCGGCGCTGCGCAGGCTCGCCGGCAAGACCCAGGTCGTCGGCCCCGGTGAGGGCTCCGAGGTCACCGGTGTGCCGCGGACCCGCCTGACGCACTCGCTGGAGGTCGCACAGATCGGCCGCGGCATCGGCGAGGAGCTCGGCTGCGACCCGGACATCGTCGACACGGCCGGTCTCGCGCACGACATCGGCCACCCGCCGTTCGGGCACAACGGCGAGAGGGCGCTGAACGAGCTCGCGGGCCCGTGCGGTGGTTTTGAGGGGAACGCGCAGACGTTCCGCATCCTCGCCCGCCTCGAACCCAAGTCGCGGCACGGCCTCAACCTCACGCGCGCGGTGCTCGACGCGGCGACGAAGTACCCGTGGCCGCGCACGCCGGGCGTGGTGAAGTTCGGCGCGTACGACGACGACCTCGACGTGTTCGAGTGGATGCGCGCGGGCGCACCGGACCGGGCGAGGTGCATCGAGGCGCAGGTGATGGACTGGTCCGACGACGTCGCGTACTCGGTGCACGACGTCGAGGACGGCGTGCTGGCCCACCGCATCAGCCTCGCCGCGCTCGCCCGCCCCGACGAACGGGCCGCGATCGCCTCGCTGGCCGCGAAGACGTTCTCCGACGAGTCGGTCGCCACGCTGGAGGCCACCGCGCAGCAGCTCGTCGAGCTGCCCGTGATCGCGTACTTCACCGAACACGAGTACGACGGCTCGCTCGGCGCGCAGGTCGCGTTGAAGAACCTCACCAGCGAGCTGGTCGGCCGGTTCGCGAGCGCCGCCGTCACCGCGACCCGCGCCGTGCACGGCGACGGCCCGCTGACCAGGTACGGGGCCGCGCTGGAGGTCCCCGGCCAGGTCGCGGCCGAGGTGGCGCTGCTCAAGGCGATGGCCGTCCGCTACGTCATGAGCGACCCGGCCCGCCTGGCCATGCAGGCCGCGCAACGCGAGCTGATCACCGAGCTCGTCACCCGCCTGCTGCGGCGCCCGGAACTGCTCGACCCCGCGTTCCGCCCGGTGTTCGCCGCCGCCACCACCGACGCGGCCCGGCTGCGCGTCGTGGTCGACCAGGTCGCCCTGCTGACCGACGCGCAGGCCGTGGCCTGGCACCGCGCATCGGCGTAGCTTCGGGGGAACAGGAGACGGGTACCCACCGGGTCCGCGCACCTTGGAGGAGGGTCTTCGTGACCGATCAGGCCGACTTCGCACTCAACCTGCACCGCGTCGCCGTCCCTGATCCCGCCGAGACCGCCTGCTGGTCACCGTTCTCCGTGGCCAGCGCGCTCGCACTGGCCCGCGCGGCCGCCGCAGGGCCGACCCGCACCGAGCTCGACGCGCTGCTCGGGGACTTCTCCGACGCCGACTCGCTCGACGTGCCGGAGCTGTCCGTCGCGAACACCCTGTGGGCCGACGACGACCTGACGGTCGACCCGGGCTTCCCGCTGGCGGACGCGGTGCGCCGCACCGCGTTCTCCGACCCGCAGACCGTGCGCAAGCTCGTCAACACCGACGTCGCCGAGACCACCCGCGGCCTGATCCCCGAGCTGCTCGCCGCACCACCGCCCGCGGACGCCGCCGCGATCATCGTCAACGCCCTGTACCTCAAGACCGGCTGGCTGAACGCGTTCCCCGAGGCCGACACCGAGCAGCGCCCGTTCCACGCACCCGGCGGCGACGTCGACGTGCCGACCATGCGGGTCACCGAGAAGTTCCGCTACGCCCACCAGGGCGGCTGGCAGTCGATCGCGCTGCCCGCCGACTCCGGGATCGAGACCGTGGTCCTGCTACCGGACACCTCGCTCGACCAGCCGCTCGACCCGTCCGTGCTCACCGCGGGCAGCCACGTGCGCCTCGAGCTCTCACTGCCCAAAGTGGACGTCCGGGCGCGGTTCAACCTCAAGGGAACGCTGCGGCGGCTCGGCGTCGAGCGCATGTTCACGCGCGAGGCCGACTTCTCCGGGCTCTCCCCGGACGAGCGGATGTTCGTCGACGACGTGGTGCACGAGGCGGTGCTGCGCCTGGACGAGGAAGGCCTCGAAGGCGCCGCGGCGACCGCGGTCACGTTTCGCACGGTGTCCTTCGAGATCCCGTCCGACCCTGTCGTGGTGACCGTCGACCGGCCGTTCCTGCTCGCCGTCCGCAACGCGCGGTCCGGCGCCGTCTACTTCCTCGCGCAGGTCGCCCGTCCCTGACCAGCCACCCGTGGGCACCATTCGCCCTGTAGAGCGAGCGTTTCGCGCGGCGAGATCATGATCTTGCCCTTACCGTTCTGGCATGACCCAGCACGGTGCCGGTGAGCAGTACGTCGTGCTCGCGGCCGCGGGCGCCACGCGGATCACCTGCTTCAGCGGCGTCACCATCCCGGTCCTGCTGCGCACCGAGTGCTACTCGAAGGCGCTGACGGCCGCGCTCGGGCTCGCACCCACGCCGGAGCTGCTGCGCGACGGCGTGCTGCCGCACTGCGTCTTCTTCATCCACGAGTACGCGCTGCGCACCGTCGTCGGCGGCAACCGGCTGATGGAGGACCAGGTCCTGCACCTGCTGTTCCACGCCCCGTCGATCAGGGTCGTGCCGGCCAGTGCGGGCGGGGCAGCGGCCATCGGGACCGACGTGGCGCTCATCCAGTACGCCCACGAACCTCCGCTCGTCTACCTGGCGAACTGGGTCACGGCCAGCGACACCGCGACCGTCGAACGGTGCGTGTGCGCCTTCCGCCGGTTGCACGACGTGGCGCTCGACAACGAACGCTCCCGCGACCTCCTCATGGAGTACGTGGCCGTCTACGACCGCTAGTTCGGGGTGTTGCGCCGCAGGAAGAGCCGCATCCCGTCCTCGCCGGGCAGCGCGCACAGCAGCAGGCGGACGTTCTGGTGCCGCACCGGGACCGCGCACGAGTCGCCCGCCAGCAGCGTTCCCGCCAGCAGGCCGGCCGACTCGTGGTCGATGTCCAGCACGAAGTCGTTGCTCATGAACTGGACCCTATGAGCTGCCAGGTCCACGACCCAGTCACCCAAAGGTGTCACATTCCGCGGAGCTGCCCCGTGCACCGGCCAGGACGAGGACCAAGGGGGTTCGCCGGTGGGGACGCCTGCCGGACCCCGGCACACTGGGAGACGTGGAGAAGATCACGCTCACCGGTGCGCAGGAGACCATGCTCGCCACGCTGTACGGCAGGGCCCTGGACAGCGAGCGGGCGGCCTCCGTGCTGCACGACGTGGAGGCCCGCCGCGCGGTCGACCGGATCGACTACGACTTCACCAGGACCGGCATGACCACCACCAGCGCCGTCGGCGTCGCCATCAGGGCGAAGGTGCTCGACGACTGGACCGCCGACTTCCTCCGGCGCACCCCGTCGTGCACCGTCCTGCACCTCGCGTGCGGCCTCGACACGCGCGTGCACCGGCTGGACCGGCCCGACACCGTGCGGTGGGTGGACGTCGACCTGCCGGACGTGGTGGCGTTGCGGCACAAGCTGCTGCCGGTGCCGACCGGCGAGTACCGGCTCGTCGCCGGGTCGGTCACCGACGACGGGTGGCTCGACGCCGTGTCGCCTGCCCGCCCGGTCGTCGTCGTGTTCGAGGGCCTGTCGATGTACCTCACCCGTGCCGAGGGGCACGCGCTGGTCCGGCGCGTCACCGAGCGGTTCGAGACCGGCGAGCTGCTGTTCGACGTCTACGGCACGTGGGGGATCAAGCTCCAGCGGCTCGTCCCGGCCGTGCGCAACGCCGGGGCGACGTTGCACTGGGGCGTCGACGACCCGCGCGAGGTCGAGGCGCTGCACCCCGGACTGACCACGGTGGACGCGCTGCGCAGCGTGGACCTGCCGCACCTGGGCGCGTTGCCCAGGTCCGGCAGGGTCCAGCTGAAGCTCGTCAGCGCGATCCCGAAGCTCCGCGACGTCGGGAAGGTGCTGCGGATGCGGTGGTGATCACCCGTGCGGCCACATCGTCAGCCTTCGACGACGAAGTCGAACTTGGCGGTGTACCGGTTGCCCACCAGCGGCCCGAGCGCGACCTCGCACTCGCGGTCGAGGTAGGCGTCGCGCCGGTTCAGCCAGGCCACGTTCATCCCGTACGCCCGCAGGTTGTCCGGGAAGAACAGCTGCGTGGTGAGGATCGGGCCGCCGCGGGCCTGCACCTTCACGTGGATGTGCGGGGTCCGGCCGGGGTAGTCCTTCGGGATGATCGTCTCCAGCACGTAGGCGCCGGAGGCGTTCGTGAACTGGTGGCCGCGCATCTTGAAGGTCGTGTTGTCGTACACGCCGCGGTCGTCGGCCTGCCAGAAGTCCAGCAGGGCGTTCTGGATCGGCGCGCACTTCATCGTGTACACGAACCCGGTGAGGCTCAGCACGATCCCGGTGACACCGGGCGTGCGCAGGTTCGTGCGCTGCGGGGAGTTGCGCTTGAAGTAGGGGCCTTCGATGTTCGACGGGGTGTCGTCGTCATCGACGCAGGTCGGGGTCAGGGGAAGAGGGGCGCTGCGCGCCGTCGTGGTGCCGGCGGCGGTCAGTGCGACCACGGCGGCCGCGCTGGTGGCGGTCGCCAGGAACGCCCGGCGGGTGGGGATCTCGTCGTGTTCGGGCATGTTCGGACTCCGGTGGTTGCAACCCGCGGCAGGGGGGCTTGGGCTGGCCAACTCGTCCGAACGTAAGCGGCGAAACGATCCAGGGACCAGTTGTGGTCCAGACCAAAAAACGCGGTCAGAACACCACGTGGGCGAGCTTGTCCGGGTTCGCCATGTCGTAGACCGCGTGCACCTTGCCGTCGTGCACGGCCATGGTGATCACGCGCCGGGACGCCTCGCCCGTCGCGGCCATGACCACCCCCAGCTCGCCGTTGACGAGCGTGGGCCGCAGCTCCGGCATGCCGTCCCGGTCGAAGCCGTACTTGCGCATGAGGCCGAAGAAGAAGCGGGCGATCTTCTCCGCGCCGGTGACCGTGTGGACCGCGGTGCGCGCCTTGCCGCCGCCGTCGCCGACCATGACCGCCTGCGGGTGCAGCAGGCCCAAGACGGCGTCGATGTCACCGCTCGACATGGCGTGCAGGAACTTCTCCAGCACCTCCTGCTGCTCGGCGAGCGCCGAGCGGGGCGGCGGTTCGGCACCGGCCACGGCCTTGCGCGCACGGGAGGCGTGCTGGCGAGCGGAGGCCTCCGAGACGCCGAGCACGTCGGCGATCTCGCTGAACGGCAGGGAGAACGCGTCGTGCAGCACGAACGCCACGCGCTGGTCGGGCGTGAGCCGGTCGAGCACCACGAGCGCGGCCATGCGCACGCCGTCCGCCTGCACGACCGACGCCAGCGGGTCGTCCGCCTCACCGGTCGTGAGCAGCGGCTCGGGCAGCCACGAGCCCACGTACGTCTTCCGGCGCACGGCCGCCGACCGCAGCCGGTCCAGGCAGATGCGGCTCACGACGGTGGTGAGCCACGCGCGGGCGTCGTCCAGACCCACGGCCTTGGCGAACTTCGGCCACGCCTCCTGCACCGCGTCCTCGGCGTCGGCGACGCTGCCGGTCAGCCGGTAGGCCACGCCGATCAGGTGCGTGCGGTGCAGTGCGAAGACGTCGGCCGCGGTCACGGGGTGCAGTCTGCCACTGCCGGATTTCGGCAGGCCGTAGACTCGGGGTGTGGCAGGACGCATCAGGGAAAGCGACATCGCGTTGGTGCGTGAACGCAGCCGCATCGACGAGGTCGTGGGCGACCAGGTGTCGCTCAAGCGGGCAGGCGGGGGAGCGTTGAAGGGCCTGTGCCCCTTCCACGACGAGAAGACGCCGTCGTTCAACGTGCGCCCGTCGCACGGCACGTTCCACTGCTTCGGCTGCGGCGAGGGCGGCGACGTGATCGCCTTCGTGATGAAGGTCGAGCACCTGTCGTTCGTGGAGGCCGTCGAGCGGCTCGCCGACCGGGCGGGCATCCAGCTCACCTACGAGGGCGGCGGCAACACGATCCAGCGCGACCGGGGCACGCGCAGCCGGCTCATCGAGGCGCACAAGGCGGCCGCCGAGTGGTACGCGGAGCAGCTCGCGACGCCCGAGGCCCAGCCGGCCCGCGAGTTCCTCGCCGAGCGCGGGTTCGACGAGGCAGCGGCGCGCCAGTTCGGCTGCGGCTACGCCCCCGGCGGCTGGGACAAGCTCACCAAACACCTGCTGGGCCGCGGCTTCGAGCTGGCGGAGCTGATCAAGTCGCAGCTGGTCAAGGAGGGTCGCCAGGGCCCGATCGACCGGTTCCACCGGCGGCTGCTGTGGCCGATCAGGGACATCGGCGGCGAGGTCGTCGGCTTCGGCGCGCGGCGGATCTTCGACGACGACCCGATCCAGGCGAAGTACCTCAACACCAGCGAGTCGATGATCTACAAGAAGTCGCAGGTGCTGTTCGGCCTCGACCAGGCCAAGCGGGAGATCGCCAAGCGCAAGCAGGCTGTGATCGTCGAGGGCTACACCGACGTGATGGCCATGCACCTGGCCGGCGTCCCGACCGCGGTCGCCTCGTGCGGCACGGCGTTCGGCACCGACCACATGAACGTGCTGCGCAGGCTGCTGATCGACGACGACGTGAACGGCGAGGTCATCTTCACCTTCGACGGCGACGAGGCCGGCCAGAAGGCGGCGCTGAAGGCGTTCGAGGGCGAGCAGCAGTTCTCCGCGCAGACCTACATCGCGGTGGCGCCCGACGGCATGGACCCGTGCGAGCTGCGGCAGGCCAAGGGCGACGTGGCCGTGCGCGACCTGGTGGCCCGCCGCACGCCGTTGATCGAGTTCGCCATCAAGGCCCAGCTGCGCTCCTACGACCTCGACTCGGTCGACGGCCGCGTGGAGGCGCTGAAGAAGATGGTGCCGTTCGTCGCGCAGATCAAGGACCGCGCCAAGCGCGACGGCTACGCCACGCGCCTGGCCTGGTGGGTGGGCTGGGACGACGAGGCCATGGTCGTGCGCCGGGTGCGCCAGGTCGCGGGCGGCAAGGCCCCGGCCGTGGCGCCGCGCGCGGACCCGAACCAGATGGCGCTGTCCGTCGACGTCGACGGCCCCGCACGCCCGAACCCGCGCGATCCCCGCCTGGTGCCCGAACGCGAGGTGCTGAAGGTGGCGCTGCGGCTGCCCGAGTACGCGGGCCCGCTGTACGACTCGCTGCCCGACGAGGCGTTCACCGACCCGGCCTACGTGGCTCTGCACCGCGCGATCCGCGCGGCCGGCGGCGCCTCGTCCGGTCTGGCGGGCACGGCGTACCTGGACGCGATCTCGCAGAACTGCTCGCACGCGTCGGTGCGGTCGGTGCTGACGGAGCTGGCCGTGGAACCGCTGGCGGTCAAGCAGGACGACGAGTTCCGCTACGTGTCGATGGTCATCGCGCGCCTGCAGGAGGTGCAGGTGAGCAAGCAGATCGAGGACGTGAAGTCGCGGCTGCGACGCCTGTCCCCGATCAAGGACGCCGACGAGTACCGGGCGCTGTGGGGCGACCTGGTGGCGCTGGAGGAGTACCGCAAGGCACTGCTGCAGCAGAGCGCCGGGGTGCTGTAGATGGGCTTGTGGAAGCGGTTGTTCGGCTCCGGAGCGCCGGACGGGTTCGACGGGACGTTGGAGCCCGAGGAGACCGTGGTGGCGTGGGCCGCCGTCACCGGTGGCGGGCACCTCGTCGTGACGTCGCTGGGGCTGTGGGTGCCGGGACCGCGGCGGATCGGCTGGCACCTGGTCAGCAAGGTGAAGTGGGAGAGCTCGCTGCGGGTCGTGGAGGCCCGCGAAGCCGACGTCGTCGAGTCCGTGGTGCTGCTGGAAGACCTTGCGCCGCAACGGTTCGCGCTGGAGGAACCCGGCCGGGTGATGCGCGCGATCTCGCAGCGGGTCGAGGGGTCGATCCGGCACCGGGAACGCGTGGACCCGCCCGGGGTGTGGGTCCTGCAGCGGAAGATCCCGGGACGGGACGGGTCGGTGTGGCAGGCCCGCGGTGACGCCGGGGTGGACGAGGCGGCGGTGCGGGCGGCGGTGACGGCGTTCGTCGAGAAGCAGCCGCGTTAGCGCTGTTCACGCAAGAGCTGGCGCGCTAGCAGTACGCGTGTACTGTAAGCGGCATGTGGGATCCGGCGCAGTACCTGGCCTTCGCCGATCACCGGGCGCGGCCGTTCTACGAGCTCCTGGCGCGCGTGCGGGCGGAGTCGCCGCGGCGCGTGGTCGACGTGGGCTGCGGCCCCGGCAACCTGACGGTGTCGCTGCGCGAGCGGTGGCCGGGCGCCGTGGTCGAGGCGTTCGACTCGTCGCCGGAGATGGTCGAGGCCGCGCGGCGGGCCGGTGTGGACGCGTGGGTGGATGACGTCACGACCTGGGAGCCGCCGTCCGACACCGATGTCGTGGTGTCCAACGCGGTGCTCCAGTGGATTGCGTCACACCCCGTGATCGCGCAGAGGTGGGCGGCCGTGCTGCCCGAGGGGGCGTGGCTCGCGTTCCAGGTGCCCGGCAACTACGCCGACGCCTCGCACCGGTTGATCCGGGAGGTCGCGGGTGAGCGGCTGGCGCACGTCTTCCGGGCCGAGCAGCCGGTGCTGCAGCCGGTCGAGTACGCCGAGCTGCTGGCCGGCTGCTCCTCCGTGGACGCCTGGGAAACCACGTACGTGCAGCGGCTCTCCGGCGCGGACCCCGTGCTGGAGTGGGTCTCCGGCACGGCGTTGCGGCCGGTGCGGGCCGCGCTGTCCTCTTCGGACTACGACGCGTACGTCGCGGAGCTGGCACCGCGGCTGCGCGAGGCCTACCCGCGGCGAGCCGACGGCACGACGTGGTTCCCGTTCAGGCGGATCTTCGTGGTCGCTCAGGTGTGACGACCGTCTCAGGTCACCGGCTGCCCGTTGGACCAGGTGGTGGTCTTCTCCTTGGTCCAGGGCGCCTTCTCCTTGGCGACGTGCGCGGCCTCGACCGACTTCTCCTTGGCGATGTGAGCTGCCTCGAACGCCTTGTCCTTGGCCGTACCAGCGGCTTTGCGCACGGTCGGGCTTTCGGTGAGCCGGTGCCAGGCGCGCACGATCTGGTCGTAGCGCTCCCGCCCGGCCTTCGCTCCGAGCACGTAGCCGACGGCCGCTCCGATCAGCATGGCCTTCATCATCCGGTTCCCTCCCGTAACAGGCCTGGTCAAGTGGTGTTCCTGGGCTAAACGGGGGGTGCCTGCAGAACCCGTTTCCAGCCTCATGTAGAGTTACCCACTGTCAGGAGGAACCAAGCCTGACGGAGACAACAGAACATTCCCCCATAGCTCAATTGGCAGAGCATGCGACTGTTAATCGCAGGGTTACTGGTTCGAGTCCAGTTGGGGGAGCTTCTCAAGGCCCTGGTCATCCGACTGGGGTCTTTTGGTTTCGAGGCCCATGCGTGACCTTGGGGCCATGCGCTTCGCGAACCTCCGCCGCATCACCTCGCTGGACCCGGTGGCCGACCACCAGGAGGTCCTGCGCATCTCCGCCGGCCTGGAGTTCCCGTGGGACTACCAGAAGGCGCTGGAGTTCGCGCTGT
The DNA here is from genome assembly GCF_055607425.1 of Lentzea sp. NPDC037011. NCBI lineage: Bacteria > Bacillati > Actinomycetota > Actinomycetes > Pseudonocardiales > Pseudonocardiaceae > Lentzea > Lentzea sp. NPDC037011. Next base: position 83,158 of record NZ_JBVJRT010000013.1, read on the forward strand.
TCCGCACCTACTGCGTCCCCACGATCTCCGGTCTGCTGGAACGCACCGGCGAGTTCGAACGCCGCCCGCAGAAGCGCTACGACGACACCGCCGTGCTGATGGCCGAGCTCATCGAACACGGCTACGACTCCCCGCGCGGCCGCGAGGCCCTGCGGGTCGTCAACCGGCAGCACGGCCGTTACGACATCTCCAACGACGACATGCGGTACGTGCTCGCCACGTTCATCTACGACCCGATCGACTGGCTCACCCAATACGGCTGGCGTCCTCTCTCACGCAACGAGCAACTGGCCGCGTTCCACTTCTACCGCGCGGTCGGCGCGCGCATGGGCATCCGCGACATCCCCGCGGACTTCGCCGAGTACCGCGCGTTCAAGAAGGCCTACGAGGACCGGCACTTCGTCTACGCGCCCTCGAACCGCCGCATCGGCCAGTACACCCTGGACCTGTTCTGCTCGTGGTACCCGGCAGCGGTCCGCCCGGCGGTCGCACGGGCCGTGGTCGCGCTGCTCGACCAGCCGATGATCCGCGCGTTCGGCTTCACCGCGGCCCCGGCGTGGCTCAGCGCCCTCGGCCGTTTCGCCTTGCGCACCCGTGCCGCCGTGGTGCGCCACATGCCCGTGCGCCGCACGTTGAAGCTCACGAACGCCCGCAACCGCACCTACCCCGGCTACCCGAAGGGCTACCGGCTCTCGGACCTCGGCGCGAGCTCCAGCACCGCCCGCTGACCGTTCAGCACGAACCCCATCGCCCTCAGGAACTCGACGCCGGGCTCGAAGTCGCTGAGCCCGGCCTGCACCCGCGTGACCGCCGGGAACCGCTCGCGCAGCGCCCTGACCATCTCGCTGCCGATGCCCCACCGCCGCAGGTCGCCCGGCACCAGGAAGAACCCGATGCTCGCGTGCCCCGGCTCCGGATGGTCGACCACCAGGTCCACGAACCCGATCATGCCCTCGGCCTCGGCGACCAGCAGGTGCTTCTGCTCGAACGCGGCCCCCTCCGGCAACGCGTAGAACAACCCCTGCACGTCGCCGGGCCCGGACGGGTGCCCCGTGGCGGCCTGGAACCAGTCGTCGCAGGCGGCGAACAGCCGCAGCACCTCGGCCTCGTCCGCCGGCGTGAAGTCGCGGAGGGTCAAACGCACGCGTGCAGCCTATGTGGCGCTCGCCACGGGGGCGCGCAAGGCCTGATCGGCGTGATCGGTATCCTCCTTCACGCAGTGCGCAGCCGTGCGGACGGCCGCTGCGCAGGGGGCAGTAGCTCAACCGGTCAGAGCAGCAGACTCATAATCTGTCAGGTTGTCGGTTCGAATCCGACCTGCCCCACCGGTTCGTCTGGCGCGGATCTTCTGGCGCGGTCGGGTGCTGGTCAGCGCCGGATGGCGTGGAAGGTGGATGACTCCGTGGATGTCCTGGAACCGCGGGAAGAGCAGGTCGACGAGCTGGTGGCCGAGTTCGGTGACTGGGCTGCAGGGCGGGGGCTCGAGGTCGACCTCTTCGTCGTAGAGGCGGCGCTGGACGCACGGGTTCCGCACGTCGAGGTGCTCCTGCTCGAATGGTTCCCGCGGAAGGCCACGCTGGAGCGGCCGCACTGGCCGGGTGTGCTGACCACGCTGCACCACTGGGCCGACTTCCTGACCGCGACCCGCGGTGACGAGGAGTGGAACGGGGGCGAGCTGCACGCGGCGATCGACCGGAGCGCTCCGGAGTTCCTGGCCAGGATGGCGGACGAGCGCAACTACGGGCCGGCGAAGTTCTGGGCGACCCGGATGATCGAGAACGGCGTCGACCCCGAGGACGAGGACGACGTCCGCGACTTCCTGCTGGCGGTTCAGGCCGGTGCGGTCGAGTACGACGAGGACGTGCTGGCCGAGATCATGCGCAGGCACGCGGACGGCGGTGGAGCCGACCTGCTCCTCCTCCCCGAGTTCGGCGGGGGTGCGCCGGGGCCGTTGCCGCCGGTGCCCGTTCCGCCCGATGGCGAGCTCGCGGCACTGGCGGAGGCCACCGGGGTGGTGACCCGGTTGCGGACGCTGGTGACGTGGGTGGGTGCCGGTCGTGCGGTGACGACCACGAAGCACCTGCTCGTTGCGGACGCCCGTGAGCTGGCAGTGCTGCTGGGACTGGACGAGCCGGGTGCGGAACGGGCGCGCGGCAGCGAGGACCTGCCGGAGGTGTCGCTGCTGGTGGCCTGGGCCAGGGCCGTTCGCCTGGTCCGGGTGGTCAAGGGCAGGCTCGTGGCGGTCAAGAGTGCGGCCGGCCTCCTGGACCGGCCGGTGGAGCTGTGGTGGCGGGCGTTCGAGGCGTACGGCGGGCTGGGGCCCGAGGCACCCTCTCCGCTCGGGCTGGCGCTGCGGGAGGTGCTGCTGGACCTGTGGCTGGGCCTCTACCCGGCAGGCGGGGCACCGGTACCGGTGGAGCTGCTGGCGGAGAGCGCTCACCACGCGGTGTCCGCGTGGTTCGAGGTCGGCGGGTTGCCGGCCGGTGCCCGGGAGGTGATGTGGCGGCGGGATTTCGCCGCTGTGCTCGGGGCCCTGGCGGTGCTGGGGGTGGTCGAGCTGGCGGTGTCCGCGGACGCGGAGGAGCACGCCGAGATCATCGAGCTGTCCGGCAACGATGATCCCGACCTCACCCTCGCCCGGCTGACACCCCTCGGCCGGTGGGCTGTGCAGCGGGCGTTGCGCGCGGAGGGGTTCGACGCGCCGTCCGTGGAGGAGTTCGCGCAGTTCCCGCTGGAGGAGGTGTGCGAGGCGGTGGAGCCCTGCGCACCGGAGGTCGCCGAACCGGTCCTGGCTGCCTGGGTCGCGGCCAGGGACGCCGGGGAGGCGGCGGCCGAGCTCGCGGCGTTCTGCGTGGACGGGCCGTCCGCCGAGGTGCGGCTGCTGGCGTGGGCCGCGCTGGAACACGCCGGTGCACCGGGTGCGGAGCAGGCCCGCCGGCTGCGCTCCGCAGGAGTGGTGCCGACCGAGTGGCTGGCCGTGGCGAGCTGACCTCCCGGCCGCAGCGCGATGGGAGTCCACTGAGGACGGACCGTCCGCCTGACCAGGCCCGTCACCCGGCTCCATGCGGGCTCCAGGGCTTGTGACTACCGTGGTCGGGGTGCGAGTGGCGACCTGGAACGTGAACTCCGTCAAGCAACGCGTGCCGAGGCTCTTGCCGTGGCTGGACCAGCGGCAGCCGGACGTGGTGTGCCTGCAGGAGACCAAGCTGGCCGACGACGCCTTCACCGCCCTGCTCGGCGCGGAGCTGGAGCAGCGCGGGTACCAGGTCGCGGTGTTCGGCGAGACGCAGTGGAACGGGGTTGCGATCCTGTCGCGCGTCGGGCTGGAGGACGTGGAGGTCGGTGTCGCCGGTGCGCCGGGGTTCCCGCACCAGGAGGCACGGGCCGTGGCCGCCACGTGTGGTGGTGTGCGGGTGCATTCGCTGTACGTGCCGAACGGGCGTGAGCCGGAGTCGGACCACTACAAGTACAAGCTGGAGTGGCTCGCCGCACTCAGGGACGTGCTCGCAGCCGGGCCGGCGGACGCGCTGGTCTGCGGTGACATCAACATCGCCCCCGCGGACGCCGACGTGTTCGACCCCGACGCCTTCGCCGGGCACACGCACGTGACGGAGCCGGAACGGGCGGCGCTGCGGGCGATCGAGGCGCTCGGGTTCCACGACGTCGTGCGCGAGCGGTGGCCGGACGAGCGGATCTTCAGCTACTGGGACTACCGGGCCGGCATGTTCCACCGCGACCTGGGCATGCGGATCGACCTGGTCCTGGCGAGCGACGGGGTGGCGCCGCGGGCGAAGGCCGCGTGGATCGACCGGCACGCGCGCAAGGGCACCGGACCGAGCGACCACGCGCCGGTCGTCGTCGACCTCGACGAGGCGCCGGACGGCGACATCGGGCCCGTCGTGCCGCCGCCGTCGGCTCCGGGCGCGAAGAAGAAGGTCAAGCTGCCCCAGGCGAAGTGAGCGGCAGGGCCACGGTGAACGCGGCCCCGCCCTCCGGTGCGGGGCCCGCCGTGATCGTGCCGCCCATCCGGGTGACCAGGCCGTGCACCAGCGCCAGGCCCACACCGGTGCCGACCGGGCGGGTCTGCTGGTAGCGGGCGTGCAGCACGCCGCGGTCGAACGCCACGGGGTAGTCCTCCGGTGCCAGGCCGGGGCCGCCGTCGCGCACCTCCAGCACCGACGACACCGCGAGCACGACCGGGCGGCCCGCGGGCGTCACGCGCAGGGCGTTCTCCAGCAGGCCGTCGATCACCTGGCGCAGCCGCCGGGGGTCCGCGCGCACCACCGGGGAGGCCGTGACGTCGACCGAGAACCGCACGCCGGCCGCGTGGCAGCGGGCGTGCCACACCTCGGCGGCCGAGCGGACCACGGGGACCAGCTCGACGGCGGCGAGGTCGAGGCGGAAGTCGTCGGCGCCCAGGCGGGCCAGGTCGAGCAGGTCGGACACGAGCCGGTCCAGCCGGCGGGCCTCGGACAGGACCACCGCGCCGACCGGGGCCACCTGCTCGCCGGTGACCACGCCGTCGGCCAGCGACTCGGCGAACCCGGTGACGGCGGTCAGCGGCGTGCGCAGCTCGTGCGACACCGACAGCAGGAAGTCGCGCTGCCGGGACTCGCTGCGCTGCAACGCGTCCGCGAGGTCGTTCACCGACCTCGACACCTCGGCCAGCTCGTACGGGCCGGACACCGGCACGCGCAGGTCCCGCCGGCCACCGCTCATCGCGTGCGCGACCCCGGCGACCCGGCGCAACGGCCGCGCCAGCACCGTGCCCAGCGCCAACCCGGCCACGCAGGCCACGACCAACCCGATGGCGAGCGCGAACAGGACGTTGCGGACCAGCGCACGCGCGTTGCCGCCCGTCTCGGTCTCCTGCACCAGCGCGAACCCGCCGCCACCGGACGGCCGCGCCTCGACCAGCAGCCGCCCGCTCGTCTTCGACACCGGTTTCCCGGTGAGGACCTCCTCGGCGTGCACGGCGCGTGCGGCCCGCACGGCAGCCTTGTCCTGGCCGGACACCTCACCGGCCGCGGACACCGTGACGATCGCGATGCCCTGCCCCTCCAGCACCTGCTCGACCCGCCTGTTCGACACCTGGCCCGCGACGACGTCGGCCTGGTTCGCCAGGATCTCGCGGCTCACCTCGCGGGAGGTGCTCAGCACCAGGCGCGTGGACACGAACCCGGCGACGAGGACCGCGACGAACGCGACCCCCAGGCACAGCAACGCGATCCGGGTGGCGAGGTTCACGACGCGTCCGCCGAGTAGCCGACGCCGCGCACTGTCCGGATAGGACTGGAGGCGCCGAACTTCGCGCGCAGCTGGGCGATGTGCACGTCGACCGTGCGCGTCCCGGCCGCGGACGAGTACCCCCACACCGCGCTCAGCAGCTGCTCGCGGGAGAACACCCGGCGCGGGTGCCGCATCAGGTGGGCGAGCAGGCCGAACTCCGTCGAGGTCAGGGAGACCTCGGCGGAGCCGGCCCACGCGCGGCGTTCCCCGACGTCCAGCCGCACGTCACCCACCCGCAGCGCCTCGGTGGCGGTCGCGGCGGGCGTGGCCCTGCGCAGCACCGTGCGGACCCGCAGCGCGAGCTCGCGCGGGCTGAACGGCTTGGTGACGTAGTCGTCCGCGCCGAGCTCCAGCCCGAGCAGCCGGTCGACCTCGTCGTCGCGCGCGGTCACGAACAGCACCGGCGTCCAGTCGCCCGCCGCCCGCAGCGCGCGGCAGACCTCGATGCCGCTCATCCCCGGCAGGCCCACGTCCAGCACGACCGCGACCGGCGCGAGCGAGCGGACCGCGGCCAGTGCCGCGTTCCCCGCTGCCTCCAGGTGCACGCCGAACCCGTCGCGCCGCAGGTAGAGGGCCACGAGCTCGGCGATCGCCGGTTCGTCCTCCACGACGAGAACCAGGCCACGTTCCACTGCTCACCCCGGTTGGTCGATCTCGGACTCGATGCTGTTCAGCGTCGATTCCACAGCATCGAGGTCGGGGGCCGGCTCCTCACCCCGGCACGCCGTCAGCGAGACCAGCAACGCGAGCGCGGCCACCCACCTCACTTGGCACCGCAGTGCTCGGACTTGAACCTCGCCACCCGCTCACCGGCCTGGCCGAGCCGCACGAGCTGGGCCGCGCGCAGCTTCACCCGCGCGTCCAGCACGTCCGCACGCGCCGTGTTGCCGGCCTTGCGCGCGTCGGCCGCCTTCTGCTCCAGCCACTTGGTCGAGCCGAGCGTCTCGGGCGTGCCGTTGATCCTGTCGGTCAGCGCCTTGACCTTGGCCTCGACCCGCGGCACGCGCTGCTCGCAGATCTTGCGCACCTTCTCCGGGCTGATCGTGACCGGTTCCTGGGCCGACGCGGTGCCCGCGCCGAGCAGCAGCAGTCCGGCGACGACCACGCCGATTCGTGAAATGTCCATGACGCAGAACGATGGCGGCCCGCCGTCAGAGGCAGGTCCGGCGGATGTTCGGGTTCTGCAAAGACCAGGAGGGGTTAGGCCGGGTGGGTGAAGGCGACGGTCTCGCCGAACGCGGCGGGACGGCGCCGGCTGTCCTGCGGCACGTCGAGCAACGCCCAGATGACGTGCCGTCCGCCCCCGGCCGGCGTCTCACCCATGGTGAAGTTGCAGACGGCGATGGACGCGACGTTGCGCCGCATGGTGTTCCACTGCCTGAGGTCAAGCCGTGCGGTCGTGCGCACCGCCACGGACAACTTGTCACCACGCATGCGCAGCAACAACGAGACCGGCTGCTCGTCCTCGACGTGCGACACGAGCTCCACGGCCAGCTGCGGCGCCACGTCCAGCAACGCCTGCACGCCCCACCGTTCGCACGCGCGCTCGGTGATGCGCTCTGCCACATGCGGCGCACACCGGCACGTGGGCAGCACGGCGTCCACTCGGTCCTCGTGCTGCAAACGGGTCACGTTCGCGAGTGCGGCCTCCGTGGTGGCGTGCAGCGGGATGTGCCGCGGCAGACCGCGCGCCCCCAGCGTCGACCGCAACCGGTGGTCGCCCACGACGAGGCTCAGCGAGATGCCCGGCCAGCGCGCCGCCGACAGCCACACCACGTCGAACACCACGAGCAGCGCGGGCGACTCGGCCACGAGGCCGTCGAGCTCGACGACGACGCCGACCAGCTCCCTGGTGGCGCAGTCGAGCAGCACGTCCTGCACGCGCAGGTACGTGGACCAGTCCAGGCGGCCGGTGAAACGCACCACCAGCACGCCGCTCTGCTCCCGGAGGCCGACGTCGAGACCGTGCGCGGCGGTGTCAGCGGTCATGGTCCTTCCCTCCCCGGAACGCGGGCTCCCCTCCCACACTGGCTGTCACGACCCGGTCGCCCTAGGGGGTAACTACCCGTGTTCCGGCGTTGGTACCTCCGGGGGACCGCGTTGCAGCGGCCGATCGCACCGACCTAGGGTGCGGTGTGGGCAGCGCACTTTCCCCGAGTCGCAAAGGCAACCTGCCTGCCGACACCACTGCTTTTGTGGGCAGGAAACAGGATGTCGCCGAGGTCAGGAGACTCCTGGCGGAGTCGCGCCTGGTCACCCTGACGGGGGTCGGCGGGGTGGGCAAGACCCGGCTCGCGCTGCGGGCAGCGGCCGAGCTGCGCCGGGCGTTCCCCGACGGCGTGTGGTTCGTGGAGCTGGGCGGGCTGAACGACCCGGACCTGGTCGTGCACACCGTGCTGGAGTCGTTGGGGGTGCACGACGACACGGTCCGCCGGCACCGGACCGTCCTGGTGGAACACCTGCGCGACCGGCAGGTGCTGGTGGTGCTGGACAACTGCGAGCACGTCGTCGGCGCGATCGCCGACCTGGTGGACGGGCTGCTGCGCGGTGTGCCCGGCCTGCGCGTGCTCGCGACCAGCCGGGAACGCCTCGGCGTGGACGGTGAGCACCTGTGGCAGGTCGCGCCGCTGCCGCGGGACCCGGCGCTGGACCTGTTCGCCGAACGCGCGGCCGCCGTCGAGCCGGGGTTCGCGATCACGGCGGCCAACCACGCCGCGGTGAGCCAGATCTGCGCGCTGCTGGGTGGAATCCCACTGGCCATCGAACTGGCCGCGGTGCGGTTGCGGGTGCTGACGCTCGACCACCTGCTGTCCAGGTTGGACGACACGTTCCGGGTGCTCGGCGACGGACGGCGCGGGGGCGACCCGCGGCACCAGACGCTGCAGGCGGCGGTGGACTGGAGCTTCCACCTGTGCACCCGCGCCGAACAGGTGCTGTGGGCGCGCGCGTCGGTGTTCTCCGGCACGTTCGACCTGGAGGCCGCGGAACGGGTGTGCTCCGGTGAGAGCGTGAACACCCACGAGGTCATGCGGTCGCTGGCCGGTCTGGTCGACAAGTCCGTGGTGGTGGCCGAGCAGCACCCGTCCGGCACCCGGTTCCGGCTGCTGGAGCCGTTGCGCCAGTACGGCTTGGACAAGCTGCGCTCCGCCGGGTGCGAGCAGGTGCTGCGCGAACGGCACCGCGACCACTACATCGAGTGGGCCCGGCGGCGCGAGGAGGAGTGGTTCGGCCCGGCCCAGCCGCGGATCTTCGCGCTGACCCACCTGGAGAACGCGAACCTCCGGTCCGCGCTGGACTTCTGCTTCTCCGCCGCCGGCGACCACTGCGTCCACCTCGCCGGCACGCTGTGGTTCTACTGGGCGGGCTGCGGGATGCTCGGCGAGGGCCGGCACTGGCTCGACCGCGCCCTCCAGACGTCCGCGACCGGCCCGGTGCGGGCCAAGGCCCTGTGGGTCAACGGCTACGTGGCCACGTTGCAGGGCGACATCGCCACCTCGGTGCGCATGCTCGACGAGTGCCGCGACTACGCGCGCACGGCCGGTGACGAGTCGGCGCTCGCCTACGCCACCCACCGGCTGGCCTGCACCCACCTCGTCGGCGATGACCTGGACCTGGCCGACGAGCTGTTCGAGGAGGCCAGGAGGCGCTACCGCAGCCTCGGCGCGGTCAACAGCCACACCATGCTCGCGGGCATCGAGCTCGCGATCTCCGCTACCTTCCGCCGCGACTTCGCCACCGCGGAACGGCTCTGCGTCGAGGCGAAGGCCGTGGGCGAGGAGCACGGCGAGCTGTGGGCGCAGGCGTACGCCATCTACGTGCTCGCGTTGTGCGCGTGGGCCAGCGGCGACCTCGCGCGGGCGGACGCGCTGGGCCGCGACTGCCTGCGGATCAAGCGCACGTTCCACGACCTGCTCGGCATCGTGCTCGGCATGGAGGTGCTGGCCTGGATCGCCGCCTCGCAGGGCAACGCCCGGCGCGCGGCGACGCTGCTCGGTGCGACCAGCGAGATCTGGCGGTCGGTCGGCTACCCGATGTTCGGCTCCCGCTACTTCGGCACGCCGCACGGGGAGTGCGAGTCGGCGGTCGTCACGGCGCTGGGCGAGGCGGAGTTCCGGGTGGCGTTCCGGCACGGCATGGACCTGGAGCTGGAGGACGCGCTCGCGTTCGCCATCGGTGAGGAGCCGGCGGAACCGGAGCCGGTCGAGCCGCCCACCCCGTTGACCCGCCGCGAGCAGCAGGTGGCCGACCTGATCGCCGGCGGCATGTCGAACAAGGAGATCGCGGCCCGGCTGGTGATCGCGCGGCGGACCGCGGAGGGCCACGTCGAACGCATCCTGCAGAAGCTCGGGTTCACGTCACGGGCGCAGATCGCGACGTGGGTAACCGAACGCCGCACCTGAGCAGCACGGGGGCGCGTTAGTCGACGCAGGGGACGCCGTCGTTCGGTGGGGGTGGTGGGGGAGCGGTCGCCAGCTCGGTGACCTTCGCCCGCACCTTCTCCTGGTCGACGCGGTTCACGTCCTGCCCGCCGACGTGCGCGCCGCCCTCGACCGGCAGCGTGTCGAACCGGACCTCGGACGGCAGGTTCCCGGCCAGCTCGGCCAGGTCGAGGCCCGCGTCGAGCACCACGTCCTGCTTGGCCGTGTCGATCATCGCCGGGACCGCCGCCGGGTCCTTCAGCCGCCGTGCCACGGCCGACAGGAACGCCTGCTGGCGCCGGGTGCGGGCGAGGTCGCCGCCGGGCAGCCCGTGGCGCTGCCGCACGAACGACAGCGCCTGGCCCGCGTCGAGGTGCTGCGGGCCCGCCGGGAAGTCCGCACCCGACAACGGGTCCGCCGTCGCGTTCCGCAGGCACACGTCCACGCCGCCGAGGCCCTCCGCGATGTGGAAGAAACCGATCAGCGAGATCTCCACGAGGTGGTCGATCGGTTGGTCGAGGAACGCCGACACGGTCTGCACCTGGGCCCGCCGACCGGCTTCGCGGCCCGCGCGTTCCAGCCGGCGCTTGTCCGCCATGCCCGCGGCGCGCAGCCGGTCCTCCTCGGCGATCTTCGCGCGTCCGTAGGCCTCCTTGACCTTGCCCTCACCGCCGGAGGCCAGCGGGACGAGGTTGTCGCGCGGCACGGACATCGCCACGGCCGGACCGGACGCCGGCAGGTGCAGCAGGATCAGCGTGTTCGCGTTGTACCCGCCCCGGTCGCTCTCGCCGGCCTGCAGCCGCCGCAGCACGTCGTCGGGCAGCGGTTCGCCGTGCAGGTCGAGCCGGGTGGTCAGGCCCATGATCAAGACATTGCGCCCGGACACCGACCGCGGCGCGTCGGCGGCGATGGCGTGGGAGCGCTCCACCCCGGTCGAGATCGTGGCCACCGTCGACCACGCGACGCCCGCCACGACGAGCACCGCGGCGCACACCAGCACCCACGCCGTGCGCAGGATCACGTGGCAGGCACGCCGGAAGCGGCCGGCAGAACTCATGAGATCCCCCATCCCCTCGACTATTCTACGTGCTCATGGGGGTGCAGCTGCCGGGTTTGGCGGCGCTCGCGATGCTCACGGTGTTCGCCCAGGTGGGTCTCTGGGTGGACGGGGACAACCTCGGGTGGCCCTTCGGCGTCTGGCTGGTGGGGGGCGCCGTGGTCGCCTCGGTGCTCGTGCGCCGGGTGGGGTTGTGGACGGTGGCACCGGCGCCACCGGTCGTCTTCGTCGTCCTCGCCGCGGGCAACGCGGTGTGGCAGCGGCTGGCGACGGGGCAGTCGTTCTGGGGAAGCAGCGAGGAGGTCGCCGCGGCAGCGGTCCCGTGGTTCGTCAACGGGTTCCCGTGGCTCGCGGCATCGGTCGGCGCGGCCGTGGTGGTCGCGGTCGTCCGCACGGTTTCTGGGGGGAATCGGACATGCAGGTCTTCGTCGACGGCAACGGCGGCAGACGGGTAGTGGCGAAGCTGGCCAGCGTGACGCTCGCGGGCGGGCTGGTGGTGTTCGCCGCGGTGGTCGGCGGCACGCTGCTGGCGGTGTGGTGAGGCGCACGCCCCGGTTGCACTGGCTGTCGATCCTGCTCGGGCTCCTGGTGCTGCTGTGCGTGGTGTCGTTCCACGCCCACGCCGCGCTGAGGCCCGAGCCGGTGCCCGCACCGCACGCGGTGCACGAGCTGCCCGATCGCACGGTCGCGCTGGCGTTCCACGGCGGCCCTGATCCGAAGTGGACACCGCACCTGCTCGACGCGTTGCGGGAGGCCGACGTGAAAGCGACCTTCTTCGTGCTGGGCACGCAGGTCACCCGCAATCCGGAGGTGACGGCCAGGATCGCGGCAGAGGGGCACCGGATCGGCATCGACGGCTTCCGCACCGAGGGCGACTGGGTGAACCCGCTCGACCTCGCGTTCGCGCAGGCCGCGCTCGCCGACGTGCTGGGTGTCCACACGCGACTGGTCGGCGCGCCGGTCGAGGTCGACAGCGGTGACCGCGAGCACCAGGACATCGGCACGCTGGTGCGGATGTCGCTGGCGCAGGGCCGCGGCGTGGTCCGGCTGCACGACGACGGCAGCATCGGCGCGGACATCGCCCGGCAGCTGGCGCGCACCCCCGGCCTGCGGTTCGCGCAGCTCGGGGACGGCGTGACCGCGGCGGGCCCGGCCGAACGCTTCACCGGCGCCGTCACCGGGTGGGCGCAGCGCAACGGGGGTGCGGTCGTCGCGGTGATGGGCACGGCGATCGCCGTGGCGGCGCTGCTCGGCATCCTGCGCACGCTGATGCAGCTCGGCCTCGCGCACACCGACCGCCGCCTGCGCCGGGAGAGCGAGCACGCGCCGCCGCCGTGGACCGCGCCACCGGTGTCGGTGATCATCCCGGCGTACAACGAGGCCGTGAACATCGCGGCCACCGTCCGGTCGATCGCCGCGAACGACCACCTCGCCGACGTGGAGGTGGTCGTCGTCGACGACGGCTCGACCGACGGCACCGCCGACCGCGCCGAGGAGCTGGGCCTGCCCGGCGTCACCGTCCTGCGCCAGGACAACCAGGGCAAGCCGGCCGCGCTGAACGCGGGTGTCCGGGCCGCCCGCCACGACGTGCTGGTGCTGCTCGACGGCGACACGGTCTTCGAACCGGACACGATCGGCCAGCTCGTGCAGCCGTTCGCCGACAGCGGGGTCGGCGCGGTGGCGGGCAACGCGAAGGTCGGCAACCGGCAGGGCCTGCTCGGTCGCTGGCAGCACCTGGAGTACTGCGCGGGGTCCAACCTGGACCGGCAGATCCTGCACGCGCTGCGGTGCATCCCGACCGTGCCCGGTGCGGTGGGGGCGTTCCGGCGGTCGGCGCTCACCGACGTCGGCGGCGTGCCGGAGCACACGCTGGCCGAGGACACCGACCTGACGATGGCGGTCACGCGGGCGGGCTGGCGGGTGGCGTACCGGCCGCAGGCCAAGGCGTGGACCGAGGCGCCGGTGACCGTGCACGGGCTGTTCCGGCAGCGGTACCGGTGGTCCTACGGCACGTTCCAGGCGATGTGGAAGCACCGCGGCGCGTTGCTGGAGAACGGGCCGATGGGCCGGTTCGGGTTGCTCTACCTGCTGGCGTTCCACCTGCTGCTGCCGCTGCTCGCACCGGTGATGGACCTCTACGTGCTGTACGGGTTCATCGTCGCGGACGCGCCGCTGGCGTTCATCGTGTGGACCGTGTTCCTCCTGCTGCAGACCGCGAGTGCGGGATACGCGCTGCGGCTGGACGGTGAGTCGGTGAAACCGTTGTGGGCGTACCCGTTGCAGCAGGTGGTGTACCGGCAGTTGATGTACGCGGTGGTGATCCAGTCGTTGGTCACGGCCCTGCACGGAACTCAGCTCAGGTGGATGTCGGTCCGGCGCACGGGTCGGCTCGCGGACGCACCCGGCGGTAGCGTGGCCCGCACTTGAGACCGGAGGGGACCAGGGTGGGCCGCACGCCTCTCGACACGCCCGCACGGCAGCAGGAGGTGTTCGCCGCCGTGCTCCACGTGTTCGCCGACGTCGGCTACGCCCGGTTCAACATGGACCTCGTCGCGAGCCGCGCCAGGGCGAGCAAGGCGAGCCTGTACCAGCGCTGGCCGTCGAAGGCGCGGCTGATCGTCGACGCGCTGAGGGCGAACATGCCGGTGCTCGCCCAGCCGGACGAGGGCTCGTTCGTGGAGGACGTGCGGGCGATCATGCGGTCGTGGGGCGAGCCGAGGCCGTTCGACCTGACGGGGATCTTCCTCGGGCTGCTGGAGGGCAGCCGGCAGGACGCCGACCTGGTGCGCCTGCGCGAAGAGCACGTCGACCGCGTCTACACCGAGCAGCTGCAGGTGGCCGTCGTGCGGGCGAAGGACCGCGGTGAGCTGCCGCGCGACCTCGACGCCGACGTGCTCATGACGGCGCTGGTCTCGACGTTCGTGCTGCGGTCGGAGGAGGCCGACGTGGTCGGCGGGATCGTCGACGGCCTGCTGCGACCGCTGATCGGCAGGTCCTTCGCCACCGAACCACTCGTCAAGGAGTAGCCGCTGCGCTACGTTCGGTCGTGGATCCAAAAGAACAGATTTGTTCTGTTGAAGGGAACACCCGTGACCGAAGCTGCCGTCTGCCCCGTCCACCACGAACGCGACCACCCCCTCCAGTCGCCGACCGGCTTCGCCGACGCCGTCTCCGGCGGCCCGGTCAGGATGCTGTGGCCCAACGGCGTCGAGGCGTGGGTCGTCTCCAGCTACTCCGGTGTCCGCAAGGTGCTCTCCGACCCGCGCTTCAGCACCCGCAAGGGCGGTCAGCCGGAGATGCGCACCGACGAGGGCGAACCCGTCCTCGACGCCGACCAGCCGGGCAACATCAACGGCATCGACGGCGACGCGCACCTGCGCCTGCGCCGTCCCCTCTCACGCGGGTTCATGGTCAAGCGGATGAACCAGCTGCGTCCGCGCATCCAGGAGATCGTCGACGAGCACCTGGACGCGATGGAGGCCAAGGGCGCACCGGCCGACCTGGTCACCTCGCTGTGCCTGCCGCTGCCGTCGCTGGTGATCGCCGAGCTGCTGGGCGTGCCGCCGGAGCACCAGGAGCTGTTCCAGGCCACCGCCGGCGACCTGTTCGGCAAGAACGGCTCCAAGGACGAGTACATCGCGCACGCGACCAAGCTCTCCCAGGTGCTCGCGCCGATCGTCGCCGCGAAGAAGGCTGCGGGCACGAACGACGACCTGATCGGCCTGATGGCCAACGACACCGACTTCAGCATGGAAGAGCTGATCTTCCTCTGCATCGGGCTGCTCGCGGCCGGGCACGAGACCACGTCGAACTTCCTCGGCCTGTTCACGCTGCACCTGTTCGAGCGCCCCGACCAGCTGGCGGTCCTGCAGCGCGACCCGAGCCGCGCCGACGTGGTCGTCGAGGAGCTCATGCGCTACACCGTCGGCTCCCTCGGCGGTCCCGGCCTCACCCGGCGGGCGACCGAGGACGTCGAGGTCGACGGCGTGCTGATCAAGGCCGGTGAGTGGGTGAGCGTGTCGCTGATGGCGAACCTCGACGAGGAGCTCTGCCCGCGCGCCGACGAGCTCGACCTCGAACGCGACGCCGTGTCGCACCTCGGGTTCGGCTTCGGCCCGCACCAGTGCCTGGGCGCGAACCTCGCCCGCGCGGAGCTGCAGATCGGCCTGCGGTCGTTGTTCGAGCGGTTCCCGAACCTGCGCCCGGCCGTGCCGGTCACGGAGCTGACCTACCGCAACGACATGATCACCTACGGCGCGGCAGAGATCCCGGTGGTGTGGTGAGCGCGGTCGTCCGGATCGACCAGACCAGGTGCATCGGGGCGGGCCAGTGCGTGCTCGCCGCACCGGACGTGTTCGACCAGCGCGACGACGACGGCATCGGCGTCGTGCTGGTGCCCGAGCCGGCGGCCGGTCTGCTGCCGGGGGTGCGTGACGCGGTGGAGAGGTGCCCCGCCCAGGTGGTGACCCTGCAAGAGTGACCTGATCGGCCGTTCCGGTGAGCCGTCGTCACCGGGAATGGATTCAGCCGCCGACCGCTGACACCTCGTTGGCCCCTTCCCGGTCATGCCGTCCGTCCAGAATCGTGAGCGCGGCCGCCACAACGTCGTGGCGGTCGCGCTCACGCCGGTCCAGGGAGCCGAAAGACCCTTCCCGACCAGGCCGGACAGCGAGATGGTGGCGGCGGCGCGGTGAGTACCGGCGGTGTGCGACGGGTACCTGGCGACAGGTGGCCGGCGCACGTCAGGAGGGCCAGCGATGTTCAACGGCGACGCAGTTCCCGTGCGCGTGGACAAGACCGACGCACGGCACGTGGAGGCACTGACCGGTGCGCTGCGGGCACTCGACCACGAGCACGGCGGCGGTGCCTGCCGCGACGCCTGCGTGGCGTTGCTGAACTGGGCGAACCCGCTGCTCGACACCGGGCCGTCCAGCCGGGTGCTGCACCGGTTGCAGGTGGCCATCGCCGACCTGCACAACCTGGCCGGCTGGGCGTCGTTCGACATGGGCCTGCTGGAGTCCGCGCACGTGCACTTCGGCCGTGCGATGGACCTCGCGCGCGCGTCCGGCAACAGCGCGTTGGAGGCCAACATCCTCTACCGCATGGGACGCGTGCACCTGCACTACGACCTCGCCGAGGACGCCTTGGCGTCGTTCCAGCGCGGACTGCCCATCGCACAGGCCAGCGGTTCCACCTTGGCCGTGTCCATTCTGCACGCCAACGAGGCGTGGGCGTTCGCGAAGATGGGCGCCGAAAAGCACGCCTTGCGCCAGTTCGCGCGCGCAGAAGAAGAGTTCGACCGTGCGTCCAACGAAGACGCACCGCCGTGGGCTCGTTTCTTCGACCAGGCCGACCTGGTGTCCATCGGCGGGATGGTGCACACGGAACTGGCGCGCACGTGCGACGTGAAGTACGGGCGGACCGCGATCCCGTTGCTGACGCGCGCGATCGCCTCCGGCGGTGAGGACGCGGCGCGCAGCCAGTCGTTCCGCCTGGCCGCGCTGTCGATGAACTACCTGCTGCAGAACGAACCCGAGCCGGCGCGCGCCGCCGGCGTCCGGGCGATCGAGGTGTCCTGGCCGATCCGGTCGGTGCGCACGCGGGACCGGATGCGGCCGTTGCGGCAGGAGGTCGAACGGCTGCGGGGCAACGAGGCCGCCGACGAGCTGTCCGCGCGGCTGGGGACGTTCATGTCGGCGTCGCGCGGCGCCGCCTGAGCGGAAGGCGTCGCCGGGCCCGAGGAGAGGTTCGGGCTTCGGGCCCGGCGACGGCAAGGCAGGAGCGGCACCCGGCTGGGGGCCACAGGAACCGCTCCCGGTCACGGGATCAGCGGCCGACGACAACGCGCCGGAGGCACCGGAGGTTGACCGCTTCCTGGGCGAGAAGCATCACGTCACCCGCTGACATTTCGCTGACACCCCGGGTTACCGGCTGGTTAGGATCTGCGCCATGCCGCGGTGGGAGTTCAAGGTTCTCGGATCGTTGCAGGTCCTCGACTCGGGCCGACCGGTGGAACTGCGCTCGGCCAAACAGCGCGTTCTGCTCGCCGCGTTGCTGATGAAGCCCAACGCGCCCGTGTCGTTCTACGAGCTGATGGAACACCTGTGGGGCGAGGAGCCTTCCGGTTCGGCGCGCGCGACGTTGCAGACGTACGTCATGCGCTTGAGGCAGTCGTTGGACGACTTCACGGACCGCAAGCTCGTGCGCACGTGGCCGACCGGCTACTCGATCCACGTCGGGGACGACCAGCTCGACCTGCTGACGTTCCAGCGGTTGCGCGCTGAGGCACGCCGGGCACCGGACCTGGAGACCGAGGCGCGGCTGCTCGGTGAGGCGGCGGCGCTGTGGCGGGGACCGGCGCTCGACCAGCTGTCGTCGCTGCGCGTGGAGCAGACCGACGTGCAGCGGCTCAACGAGCAGCGCTGGGAGGTGCTGGAGCGGCGCAACGACGCCGAGCTCCAGCTGGGACGGCACGACCAGCTCGTCGACGAGCTGCGGTCGCTGGTCGCGCACCACCCGCTGCGGGAACGCTTCTGGTACCAGCTCATGCTCGCCCTGCACCGCACCGGCCAGCAGGCGCAGGCGCTCGACGTGTACCGCAGGGCCGGCGAGGTGCTGGCGGAGGAGCTGGGCATCGACCCGAACGCCGAGCTGCGCGCGCTGCACATGGAGGTGCTGGCGGGGTCTTCCGCACCGGTGGCCGTCCAGGCGGGACCGTCGTGGCTGCCGCCCGCGGTCGGCGACTTCTCCGGCCGCGCGGACGAGGTGGCGCGGCTGACGACCGGGTTGCGCGGCGGTGGCACGTGGACGGTCACCGGGTCCGGCGGCGTCGGCAAGACCTCGCTGGCGGTGCACTGCGCACACCTGGTGCGCGACGCGTTCCCGGACGGCCAGCTGTACCTGAACCTGCGCGGCGGTGAGCAGAAGCCGGTGGAGCCCGCGGCGGCGCTGGACCGGTTGCTGCGCGGCCTCGGCGTGTCCGGCGGCGCGATCCCGTCCACTGTGGACGACCGGGTCGACCTGTACCGCGACCTGCTGTCGGACCGGCGGGTCCTGGTCGTGCTGGACAACGCGGTCAACGAGGCCCAGGTGCGGCCGTTGTTGCCGGGCACGACGTCCGGTGCGGCGCTGGTGACGTCACGGGCCGCGCTCGCGGGCTTGGAGGCCGCGCACGTCGTCCCGCTGGACGTGCTGCCGCCCGCGGACGCGCTGGGCCTGCTGCGGTCCGCGCTGGGGGACGTCAGGGTCGCCGCGGAACCCGGTGCCGCGCAAGCGATCGTGACCTACTGCGGGCGGCTGCCGCTGGCGTTGCGGGTCGCCGCGGCCCGGCTGGTCGCCCGCCCGCACTGGCAGCTCGCGAAGCTCGCGGGCCGCCTGTCCGACGAACGCCGCCGCTTCGACGAGCTCTCGCTGGGCGACCTCGACGTGCGCGCGTCGCTGGCCCTGTCCTACGACGGCCTCGACGAGACGCACCGCCGCGCGTTCCGGCTGCTGTCGCTGGTCGACACACCGGACTTCCCGGCCTGGGTGGCGGCGCCGTTGCTGGGCCTGGACCTCGACGACGCGGAGGACCACGTCGAGGCCCTCGTCGACGCCCGCCTCGTCGACTACGCGGGCCGTGACGCCCTCGGCCAGGTCCGCTACCGCCTGCACGACCTGCTGCGCGCGTTCGGCCGGGAAGCCGCCGACGAGGACCCGGCCACCGCGCTGAAGCCGTTGGTCGAACGCTGGCTCGACCTCGTCACGCGCGCCGACGCCGACCTGCCGCACCAGGGCGTCCGCCTGGCCCCGCGGGCGCTGGAGCCGTTCGACCTGGGCGACGCCGCCGAGTGGTTCGACGCGGAGTGGCTGAACATCGGGGCGGTCCTGACCCAGGCCGCCGCGCTGGGCCTCGGCGACCTGGCGGCACAGCTCGCGATCCGCTCGTCGGCGTTCTGCGACCTGCGGGCCCGCTTCGACGACTGGGAGCAGATCAACGACATCGGCCTCGCGTGCGGTTCGGCCGCGCTGAAGCCGGTGCTGCACCAGCAGCGCGGAATCCTGCGCGCCCGGCTGCACGACTACGCCGGCGCGTCGGCGGAGTTCCGGTCGGCGCAGGAGGGCTTCGCGGCGGCCGGGGACGTGTGGGGCGAGGCGTACGGCTGGTACGGCATGGGGTGGATGCACGAGTGGAGCGGCCGCTCGCGGGAGGCCCGCGCCGCGCACCGGGAGGCGATGACCCGGTTCGTGGCCGCCGGCAACCCGCACGGCGAGGTCGAGGTGCTGTGCTCGCTGGGCGCCATCGAACGCCGGGCCGGTGGTCTGACCGCGGCGCAGGACTACCTGGAACGGGCGCGGCGCGTGGCAGGGCAGCTGGGGGACGAGCAGAGCGAGCTGATGGCGACGCTGGAACTGGGGCGGCTGCACCAGTTCACCGGCGAGCTCGACCTGTCGGCGGCGTTCCTGCGGTCGTCGCTGGCCGCGGCGCAGAAGCTCGGCGACCCGGACATGGCGGCGAACATCCGGTTGTTCCTGGCCGACACCCTGGTGCGCTCCGGTGCCGTCGCACCCGCGCAGGAGCAGCTGACGGCGGCGTGGGAGTTCTTCGAGGAGCACGACGACCGGCAGGGGCGCATCTGGGTGTGGCGCCTGCGGTCCGGCCTCGCGGCCTCCGCCGACGAGGCGCTGCGACTGGCCGGGCTGGCGCTGGAGGCGGCGCGCGAGATGGACTCGCCGCCGGAGCTGGGGCGGTCCCTGCGGGTGATGGGCGACGCGCTGGAGCGGTGCGGGCGCGGCGACGAGGCCCGCGAGCACTGGCGGCAGGCGGAGGAGACGCTGACCGCGGCCGGGTTCCAGGCAGAGGTGGACGAACTGCGGCTCACGACGTCCTGATCCTGGCTCGACGTCGTCGTGGTGCGGCGCGGTGGTGCCAGGCGACGGGGCACGGATGTCGCCTGGCAGCTCCCAACGGCTACCGCGCGCGGATCAGCTGACCGTGATCGCGCCCGCCGGGCAGAGGCCGGCCGCTTCCTGCGCGGTGGCCTCGTGCGCGGCGTCGGGGTGCTCCTGCAGGAGCACCACCGTGCCGTCCTCTTCGTTCTGGTCGAAGAGGTCCGGGTCGGTCAGGACGCACATCCCCGAACCGCAGCACTTCGACTGGTCGACGGAAATCTTCATGCTCACCACGCTACTGGCAACGAGTGGACCCCGTAGATGCCCATGTCGGTCCGCAGCGGCACCTCCTCGGGCGCGACGTCGAGCCGCAGGTCCGGGAACGCCGCGAACAGCCGGCTGAAGCCGATCCGCATCTCGATGCGGGCGAGCTGCTGGCCCAGGCACTGGTGGATGCCGTGGCCGAACGCGACGTGGCCGGAGGCCGGGCGGCGCAGGTCGAGCTCGTCGGGGTTGCCGCCGAACTTCTCCGGGTCCCGGTTCGCGGCCGGCACGTGCATCACCACGGTGTCACCGGCCTTGATGAGGTGGCCGTCGATCTCCACGTCCTCCAGCGCCGTGCGCGATGGTCCGAAGTGGATGATCGACAGGTACCGCATCAGCTCCTCGACGGCGTTGTCGACCACGTCCGGCTCGTCGCGCAGGATCTTGAGCTGGTCCGGGTGCTGCAGGAGCGTGAACGTGCCGATGCCCAGCATGTTCGCCGTGGTCTCGTGGCCGGCGAGCAGCAGGAGCAGCGCCATGTTCGACGCCTCCTCGTCGGTCGGCTCACCCGTGGCGATCAGGTCGCTGATCATGTCGTCGCCGGGGTTCGCCTTCTTGCGCTCGATCAGCTCGCGCATGAACTCCTGGATGCGCGCGAACGCCGCCATGGACTCCTTGACGGGGGTCTCCAGCGACAGCATCTTCGCGGTGTCCTCCTGGAAGCGGTGCCGTTCGTCGTAGGCGACGCCCAGCAGCGCGCAGATCACCAGCGAGGGCACCGGCAGCGCGAACTCCTTGACCAGGTCGGCCTTCCCGCCCAGCGAGCGCATGTGCGCGATCTGGTCGTCGACGATCTGGCCGATCCACTCGGACAGCTGGTTCATCCGCCGCACGGTGAACTGGCCCTGGAGCATCTTGCGCAGCCGGGTGTGGTCGGGCGGGTCCTGGCTGAGGAACAAGCCCGGCTGGACCTTGCGGTTCTCCGGTGGAGCCTCCCCCTGGAACCGCAGGTCCAGCAGGTGGTGCTCTTCGGGGCGGTTGGTGAACTTGGGGCTGCCCAGCACCTCCCGCACCTGGTGGTGGCCGGTGACCAGCCAGCCGAGGTGGCCGTCGGCGAACTTCAGCCTGCTGATGCGGGCCTTCTCGCGGATGGCGGTGATCTCGGCGGGCGGGTCGAACGGGTTCTGGCGGGTGGTCGGCAGTTGTTCGGAGATCAGTTCGGTCATCTCGCACACCTCCCAGTGCTCAGTAGAGGACCTGTTCCGAAGCTACAGAACTTTCACGACTCCGTGAAGGTGAATTGAGGATCACGGTGCGCCACCGGTCGAAATCTGTCCGCATCTGCCGGTCGTGGGTCGCGACGGCCACGGCGGCCCTCGTCCGCAGCAGCGCCTCGGTCAGCTCGTCGACCAGTGCGATCGACAGGTGGTTCGTCGGCTCGTCCAGCAGCAGCACGTGCGGACCGGCGCTCAGCGCCACCGCCAGCGCCAGCCTCCTGCGCTGACCGGTGGACAGGAGCCGGACCGGCCGCGCGACGTCCCCCGCCGTCAGCAGCCCGAGCTCCGCCACCCGCGGGCAGACCTGCGCCGCGGTGGCGTCCTCGTCCTCGAACGACGACTCCTGCGCGAGCAGCGCGACCCTGCCGGCGTGGTGCACCGTCCCGCGAGCAGGCGCGAGCCGACCGGCGAGGACGCTGAGCAACGTGGTCTTGCCGGCCCCGTTCGGGCCGGCGACGAGCAGCTTCTCGCCCGCGCTGAGCGAGATCGGCTCGTCCAGCACCAGCCGTCCCGGCACCTCGAGCGGCGTCGCGTGCAGCAGGTCGCCGCTCGCCGTCAGCTCCGGTGGCGTGAAGCGCAGCGGGGGCGGGGGAGCGGCCACGCGCTGGTCGTCGAGCTCCTCCAGCCTGCGGGCGACGGTGCGCATCTTGTTCGCCGCACGGGTGCCGCGCTTGTGCTTGAACGCGCCCTTCGGCGGCCGCCAGGCGTCCTGCAACCGGCTCTGCGCGCGTTCGACCCTGTCGGCCAGCTCGTCGTGCTCGGCGGCCTCCTGGGCGAACCGCTGCTCCCAGCGCTGCCGTTCGGCGCGCTTGGCCTCCTTGAACGCCCGGTAGCCGCCGCCGTGCAGGCGCACCTCGCCGTCCGGCGTCGGGTCCAGGTCGAGCAGCTGGGTGCAGACGTCGTCGAGCAGCGCGCGGTCGTGGCTGACCAGCACGGTCACGCCGGGGTGCTGCCGCAGGCGCTCGGTGAGGAACCCCAGTGCCGCCGCGTCCAGGTGGTTCGTCGGCTCGTCGAGCAGCAGGACGTCGGCGCGCTCGGCCAGCAGGCACGCGAGCCGCACCCGGTAGCGCTGCCCCACCGACAGGGTCGCGAGCGGCGTGGCCCTGTCGTGGTCCGCGTCGAGCGCCTTGAGCGCGATGCCGGCCCGGCGCTCGGCGTCCCACGCCTCGACGTCCTCCGCGTGCGCCAGCGCCCGCTCGTAGCGCGGCTCGTCGAACGGCTCCGCCGCACTGTCCAGTTCGGACAGTGCGAGCCGGCTCACGCGCAGCGCCTCGTCCAGCAGGTCCCCCACCGTCTCCCGTTCCTGGAACGGCATCTCCTGTCGCACCAGGCTCAACGAACCGTGCCGGGTGACGGTTCCCTGGTCGGGTGCGAGGTCGCCGGCGAGCAGGCGGAGCAACGTGGTCTTGCCACGGCCGTTCTCGCCGATGATGCCAAGGCGCTGCCCGGCGGAGACCTTCAGCGAGACACCGTCGACGACGGGACCGCTCTCATAGCCCTTGGTGAGGTCTTGGGTCGTCAGATGAACATGCGAACGCATGCCGGATCCTCTTCTGGGTACGTGAAATCAGGACGTGTGGCTGGGCGACACGTCCTGGCTCAGAGGTAGAAGACCCCGTACCCGAATCCCATGAGACCCACGGTACCTACGGTCGCAACGCCTTTTCGACGGCCCGGCGCAGGTCCTGGCGGCTCTCCTCGGTGCCCGGCTCCGGTCCCGAGGTGCTGCCGCCGCCGACGAGCCGGTAGAAGAGCAGGCCTTCGAGGAACGCCATGATGTGCCCGCCGGACGCCTCCGGGTCCTCGTGGCCCAGTGCCCGCGCGAGCTCCGTCGCCCGTTCCCGCGGGGAGTGCGCGAGGATCGAGCGCAGCTCCGGGTGGTGCGTGGCCTCCAGCATCGCCGCGTACCGCGCGAGCGTCCGGTTCCGCTCCACCAGCCAGGTGTCGACCGTCCTGGCGAGACCGCCGGCCAGGTCGTCCCGGTCGAGGACGACCTCCTCCTGCTCCTTCAGTGCGAGCCGTTCGACGAACCCCTCCACCAACGCCTTGCGGGTGCGGAAGTAGGCGCTCGTCGACCCCTCCGGCAGCCCGGCCTGCCGGTCGACCGCGCGGTGCGTGAGGCCCCGCATGCCGGAGGTCGCCACCAGGTCGATCGCGGCGTCGGTGATCAGGTCCCTGCGCATGTGCTCCCCGTCATCTCTACAGCTGTAGTCTACAGGTGTAGTGTCCTCTACACCTGTAGAGGAGAGTGGCCGTGAAGGCGATCGTGGTCGGTGGCGGTATCGGGGGACTGGCGGCAGCGGTGTCGTTGCGGCGCGTGGGCTGGGAGGTCGAGGTCCGCGAGCGCGCCGCCGCGTTCGGCGAGATCGGCGCCGGGGTGGGGGTGATGCCGAACGCGCTGCGGGCGCTGTCGTGGATGGGGTTGGAGGACGAGGTCCGGCGGCTGGGGACGCCGCGGGTGTCGGGCGGCGTGCGCGCGTCGGACGGTCGTTGGCTGGTGCACCTGCCCGACGTCGGCCAGGAGAAGATCATCGCGATGCACCGCGCCGACCTGCACGGCGTGCTGCTGCGCGCGTTGCCGCCGGAGGTCCTCTTCACCGACTCCGAGGTCACCGGCGTCGGTGACCTCGACGCGGACCTCGTGGTGGCGGCGGACGGCATCAACAGCCGCCTGCGCGCGCAGCTGTTCCCCGACGTGCCGGGACCGGTGTACGCGGGCGCCACGGCGTGGCGGGGAGTGGCACCGGGTCCCTTCGAGCTGCCGATCACGCAGACGCTCGGTCCCGGCGGCGAGGCGGGCGTGCTGCCGCTGGGCGACGGCCGGGTCTGCTGGTACCTCGCACGGGTGGCGCCGGCCGCGGCCGACCTCGACCCGGTGGAGCTGTTCGGCGGCTGGCACGACCCGATCCCGGACCTGGTGGCGTCGACCCCGGCCGTGGTCCGGCACGACGTCCACCACCTGCCGCCGCTGCGGACGTTCGTGTCGGGCCGGGTGGCGCTGCTCGGGGACGCGGCCCACGCGATGGTCCCGTACCTGGGGCAGGGCGCGTGCATGGCGCTGGAGGACGCCGTGACGCTGGCGGCCTGCGGCGGTGACCTGGCCCGGTACGACGCCGTGCGACGGCCGCGCACGCAGGCGGTGTGGCGGGGGTCGCGGACGGCCGGGCGGTTCGGGATCGAGCTGCGGTCACCGGTCGCGGTGGCGTTGCGCGATCTCGTGTTCCGCGCGGTTCCGGCAGCGGTGGCGGTGCGCGGCATGGCCCGCTTTTCGTCATGGGAGGTGCCCGCGATGCCCACGCCCGTGGGTTCACTCGACCGGGTCGAACCGGGCGGTGACGTGGATCACTGATAAACGTTCGATTGCGGCGAGATAACGGTCGAAGACCATTCTTTGTCGCAGGCATCGTCACCCGGTTGCGGTATCAAGTACTCGCTGAGCGTGTCGGATGCGGTCCCATGATCCAACCGGTGTAGCGCGAGAGGCGGTTTTCGCCACACGAAAGCGGCGATACGGTGCCTCGCCATGACCCCCGTCCCGACTGATGTGATGCCCCGTTCCCTCACGGCGTTCCCCCCGGCGCCGGGCGAGACCGCCGGCGAGCTCGACATCGCCGAGGTGGAGGACTTCGTCCGCCTGCACCACGCCGAACACCCCGACCTGGGCCCGGTCGAAGCCCGGCTCGCTGAGGTGCACGCCGAGATCGCGGCGACCGGCACCTACCGCCACACCGCCGCCGAACTGACCTTCGGCGCACGGGTGGCCTGGCGCAACAGCTCCCGCTGCATCGGCCGCCTCTACTGGCGGAGCTTGAAGGTGCGCGACCTGCGGGAGCTGTCCGCCCCCGCCGACGTGGCCGCGGAGTGCGTCGAACACCTCCGCGTCGCCACGAACGAGGGGAAGATCCGGCCGGTCATCTCGATCTTCTCCCCGGCCGAGCCCGGCATGCCCGCCCCGCAGGTCCTCAACGAGCAGATCATCCGCTACGCCGCCTACCGCGGGCCCGACGGCGGGGTGCTCGGCGACGCCCGCAACCTCGCGCTCACCGAGCTCGCCGTCGAGCACGGGTGGCAGCCGCCCGCCACGCGCGGGCCGTTCGACGTGCTGCCGCTGCTGGTCTCCTGCGAGGGCCACGAGCCCGCGCTGGTCGAGATCCCCGCCGACGCGGTGCTCGAGGTGCCGCTGACGCACCCCGACCTGCCGTGGCTCGCCAAGCTCGGCGTGAAGTGGCACGCGGTCCCGGCGATCAGCAACATGCGCCTGCGCATCGGTGGCATCGACTACCCGTGCGCCCCCTTCAACGGCTGGTACATGGGCACCGAGATCGGCGCCCGCAACCTGGCCGACCACGACCGGTACGACCTGCTGCCGTACCTCGCCAAGCGGATGGGCCTGGACATGTCGTCGGAGGCGACGTTGTGGCGCGACCGGGCCCTCGTGGAGCTCAACCGCGCCGTCCTGCACTCGTTCGCCCAGGCCGGTGTCACGATCACCGACCACCACACCGAGTCGAAGAGGTTCCTGACGCACCTGGAGAAGGAGGAGGCCGCCGGACGTTCCTGCCCCGCGGACTGGTCCTGGATCGTGCCCCCCGTGTCGGGCGGGCTGACGCCGGTCTACCACCGCTACTACGACACCGGTGAACTGCTGCCGAACTTCTTCCCCTCGGCCGCCCCCGGGAATTGCCCTGTCGCACACTGACCACGTGCAGCTCGCCAGAAGCCTGACCCTCACCGACGCCGTCTTCGTCGGGCTCGGCTCGATGATCGGCGCCGGTGTCTTCGCGGTGTTCGCCCCGGCCGCGGCGGCCGCCGGGTCCGCACTGCTCGTCAGCCTGGTGATCGCGGGCGTGATCGCCTGCTGCAACGCGTTGTCGAGCGCCTGGCTCGCGGCGCGGTACCCGCGCTCCGGCGGCACGTACGTCTACGGCCGGGAACGCCTCGGGCGGGTGTGGGGCGACCTGGCCGGGTGGGCGTTCGTGCTCGGCAAGACGGCGTCGTGCGCGGCCATGGCGCTGACCGTCGGCACCTACGCCGGCGCACCGAAAACCGTTGCCGTAGCGGCGATCGTGGCGCTGACGGCGCTCAACCTGACCGGTGTGCAGAAGTCCGCGCTGGTCACCAGGGCCATCGTGGTCGCGGTGCTGCTGGTGCTCGTCGCGACGACCGTGACCGCGCGTGAAGCCGTGCAGCCGGCGGAGTTCCTGTCCGCGGGAATCCTTCCCGCCGCCGCGCTGCTGTTCTTCGCGTTCGCCGGCTACGCGCGCATCGCGACCCTCGGAGAGGAGGTCAAGGAACCGGAGCGAACCATTCCCCGTGCCGTGGTCATCTCGTTGGCGATCACGCTCGTCGTGTACGCGGCCGT
This sequence comes from Lentzea sp. NPDC037011, assembly GCF_055607425.1. Taxonomy (NCBI): domain Bacteria; kingdom Bacillati; phylum Actinomycetota; class Actinomycetes; order Pseudonocardiales; family Pseudonocardiaceae; genus Lentzea; species Lentzea sp. NPDC037011. The sequence goes on from NZ_JBVJRT010000013.1 coordinate 109,696, forward strand.
CGCGGTCACCGCATTGAGTGCGCTGGGCAGCGACCTCGCCACGAGGACGCTCGCCGACGTGTCACCCGCGCTGGCACCGGTGATCCGGGTCGCCGCCTGCCTGGCCGCGCTCGGCTCGCTGCTGTCGTTGCAGCTGGGCGTCAGCCGGACCGCTCTGGCGATGGCGCGCGACCGCAGGCTGCCGCGTCTGCTCGCGGACCTGCGCGCCGCCGAGGTCGCCACCGGCCTGGTCGCGATCGTGTTGGTGCTCACCGTCGACGTCACTCGGGCGATCGTGTTCAGCTCGTTCTGCGTGCTGCTCTACTACGCGATCGCCAACGCCAGCGCGTGGACGCTCGGTAAGCGGTTCGTGCCCGCCGTTGGGCTCGTCGGGTGCCTCACCCTCGCCGGTGCGGTGCTCTGGCAACTGTGATGTGGCCCAGGTCACCTTTGATCGCGTAACGTGCGTACGGTGAAAGTGGGAACACCCGCAGAGTCGCGGCCCGCCGAGCGTCGCGTCGCCTGCGTACCGGAAACGGTGTCGTCGCTGGTCGATGCCGGTCTGACCGTGCACGTCCAAGAAGGTGCGGGGCGCCACGCGCACGCTCCCGACGCCGCCTACCGGGCGGCCGGGGCGACCGTGACGTCCGAGGACCCGACCGCCGAGTCCGACGTCGTCGTGTCCGTCCAACCGCTGACCCCGGAGCAGGCGTCCCGGCTGAAACCGGGCGCCGTCACCATCAGCTTCCTGCAACCCGCCACCGACCAGGACCTGATCCGCGTGTACGCCGAGCGACGGGTCACGTCCTTCAGCTTCGACCTCCTGCCCCGCGTCACCCGAGCCCAGAGCGCGGACGCGTTGTCCTCGCAGGCCCTGGTCTCCGGCTACCGCGCGGTCCTGGTCGCCGCCGAACGACTACCGCGCTTCCTGCCGATGTTCACCACCGCGGCGGGCACCGTCCCCCCGGCCAAGGTCCTCGTGCTGGGCGCCGGGGTGGCGGGCCTGCAGGCCATCGCGACCGCACGCCGCCTCGGCGCCGTCGTCGAGGCCTACGACGTGCGCAAGGCCGCGGGCGAGGAGGTCCGCAGCCTCGGCGCGAAGTTCCTGGAGCTCGACCTGGAGACCCAGTCCGGCGTCTACGCCTCCGTGCAGTCCGAGGAGTTCCTGGAACGCCAACGGGAACTGATCGGCGCGCACGTCGCCGCCTCGGACGTCGTCATCACCACGGCCGCGATCCCCGGCCGCAAGGCGCCGGTGCTCGTGACCACCGACATGCTCAAGGCGATGCCGCCCGGTTCCGTGCTCGTCGACCTGGCAGCGGAGTCCGGTGGCAACTGCACCGACACCGTTGCCGGGGAGGAGAACTGGGTCGGCGAGGTGCTGGTGCACGGCGTGCGGAACCTGCCGTCCTCCATGCCCGTGCACGCGAGCCGCCTGTACTCGCGCAACGTCCTCAACCTGCTCAAGCTGATGGTCGTGGACGGCGTCGTCCTGCCGGACCTCGACGACGAGGTGCTCGCCGGCTGCTGCGTGACCCACGACGGCCGGATCCGCAAGGAGTTGCCGTGATCGACCTGCTGACGATCTTCGTGCTGGCCGTGTTCGTGGGCTTCGAGGTGGTCTCGAAGGTCTCCACGATCCTGCACACGCCGCTGATGTCCGGCGCCAACGCCATCCACGGCGTGATCCTGGTGGGCGCGATCCTCATCACCGGGTCCGCGGAGAGCACGCTGGAGCTCGTCCTGGGGCTGCTGGCGGTGTTCCTGGCGACGGTGAACGTGGTGGGCGGGTTCGTGGTGACCGACCGGATGCTGGAGATGTTCAAACGATGACCGTCCAGCTGATGTACCTCGTCGCCGCGCTCTGCTTCATCCTGGCGCTGAAGGGCCTGAGCTCGCCGAGGTACGCGCGCTACGGCAACTTCATCGGCGCGTTCGGCATGCTGGTCGCCGTCGTCACCGCCTACGTCCACGGCGTCGTCCACAACGGACTGTGGATTCTGCTCGCCGTCGCACTCGGTGTGGTGGTGGGCATCCCGGCCGCGCGGTCGGTGAAGATGACCGCCATCCCGCAGATGGTGGCGCTGTTCAACGGTGTCGGTGGCGCCGCCGCGGCACTCGTGGCGCTGGCCGAGTTCTTCGCGGTGCCCGACCCGGGGTTCCTGTTCAGCCTCGCGACCGTGCTCACGGTGCTGATCGGCTCGGTCAGCTTCTCCGGCTCGGTGGTGACGTTCCTGAAGCTGCAGGAGCTGATGACGACCCGCCCGGTGCTGCTGCCGGCCGGTCAGCAGCTCGCGATCGCGGCCGCGGTGTCGTCGATCGCCCTGTGCGCCTTGGTGGTCAGCTCCGAGTCGGGGCTGCTGCTGTGGCTGCTGGCGGTCGTGGGGCTCGCGCTGGGAGCGTTGTTCGTGCTGCCGGTCGGTGGCGCGGACGTGCCGATCGCGATCTCGCTGCTCAACGCGTTCACCGGCCTCGCGGTCGCGGCGTCGGGCTACGTGCTGGCGAACACGCTGCTGATCGTCGCGGGCACGCTCGTCGGCGCGTCCGGCACGATCCTCACCCGGCTGATGGCGCAGGCGATGGGGCGGTCGCTCACGAACATCCTGTTCGGGGCGTTCAAGACGGCAACCGTTGCGGCGCAGGGAGAAGAGCAGCGGCCGGTCAAGTCGGGCACGGTCGAGGACGTCGCGATCCTGTTGGGGTACGCGAACAACGTCGTGGTGGTGCCCGGTTACGGGCTCGCGGTCGCCCAGGCGCAGCACGCCGTGCGTGAGCTCGTGGCACAGCTCGAACAGCGCGGGGTGTCGGTGGCGTACGGCATCCACCCCGTCGCCGGGCGCATGCCGGGGCACATGAACGTGCTGCTGGCCGAGGCCGACGTGCCGTACGAGCAGCTCAAGGAGCTCGACGACGTCAACCCCGGCATCACGTCGGTGGACGTGGCCGTGGTGGTCGGCGCGAACGACGTGGTGAACCCGGGAGCGCGCGACGAGCCGTCCAGCCCGATCTACGGCATGCCGATCTTCGACGTGGACCGCGCGAAGTCCGTGGTGTTCATGAAGCGGTCGATGCGGCCGGGGTTCGCGGGTGTGGACAACGAGCTGCTGTACAACCCGAAGACGACGCTGCTGTTCGGTGACGCGAAGGACTCGCTCACGAAGTTGCTGGCGGCGGTGAAGCAGTTGTGAGCAGCTCGGTCACCTCGTCGGCGGTCAGTGCGGGCAGCAGGCCGATCACCCCGTCGGCGCCCAGTGAACGCCAGAGGTCGGCCTCCTCCGCCGTGTGCACCTCGTCGACGCCGAACCGCACGCCGAGGCCGTGCACGGTGGTCACGAGGTCGCGCATCGGCTGGAGCAGCGGCGAGCCGGGGCCCGGTGCCGGTGCGCGGGTGATCACCGAGCGGACCGGCACCTCGGCGAGCACGGCCAGTTCGTCGTGGCCGCCGCGGAAGCCGTCGAGCGCGACGACGATGCCGCTGTCGTGCAGCACCAGCGCGTTGTCGTCGCCGGCCAGCACGGAGGAGATGTCGAGCGCGATCCGCAGCCGTTCCGGGGGCAGGCCGGTCTCGTCGAGGGCGCGTTTGACGTCGGCGACCAGGTCCTCGTCACGGGACTGCAGGGCACCCAGTGCGACGTGCAGCGTGGGAGCGCGCTCACCGAGCTTCGCCACCCAGGCCGCGGCCTGCCCGCACGCCTCGCGCAGCAGCCACCGGCCCAGCGGCAGGGACAGGCCGGTCGAGTCGGCGAGCGCCATGGTGTCGTTGTGGCTCAGGTCGTCCCAGTGCAGACGGGCGACGGCGCCGAGCAGCTCCCGGGTCTCCAGGTCGTGCACCGGCGCGTAGACGATCTTCAGCTCACCGTGCTCCCAGGCGCCGGGCATCGACGCCGCCAGCGCGTACCGGCCCCGCCTGCGCGCGTCGTCGTGCGGGTCGTGCAACGCCCACTGCCGTTTGCCGCGCGCTTTCGCCTGGCGCAGCGCGGCGTTCGCGCACCGCATCAGCTCACCCGCGGTCGCGAACGCGGGCGGCCGGTCCACCACGCCGATGCTGGCCGACAGCGCGATGCCGTGGTCGTCCACGAAGGTCGGTTCCGCGAGTGCGTCCTGGATCTCCTCGACGGTCGTGGTGACGGTGTCGGAGACCGTCAGCAACGCGAACTCGTCGCCGCCGATCCGGGCCAGCACGGCGTGCTTCTCACCGGCGAGCTTGCCGAGCCGGTTCGCGACGATCTTGAGCAGCTTGTCGCCGGTGTCGTGGCCGAGACCGTTGTTGACGACCGAGAACGCGTCCAGGCCGAGGTGGTAGAGCGTGACCTGGTCGGTGTCGAGGCGGCGTTCGACCTGCGTCACGAAGTGCTGTCGGTTCGACAGGCCGGTGAGCGAGTCGTGCAGCAGCTGGTGGTCGAGGCTGCGCTGCAACAGGTGCAGCTCGCTGATGTCCTCGACCATCGTGACGTGGTGCGTCGGCTCGCCGTCCGCGTCGCGCAGCACCGACACCGCGAGGTGCACCCACACCGGTTCGCTGTCCACGCGGATCAGCTTGCGCTGGTCGCGGAAGCGGTCGACGTGCCCGTCGCGCACCTGCCGGTACGACGCGCTCAACGCGGCCAGGTCGTCCGGGTGGTAGAAGTCGGTCAGGGCGCGCCCGTGCAGGTCCGCGCCCGACTCCAGTCCGATGATCTCGGCCAGCGCGTCGTTCGCCTCGACGCAGCGGCCGTTGAAGTCCGTGATCACGATGCCCAGCGCGGCGGAGTCGAACACCTCCTGGAACCGCGCCTGGCTGACCTTGAGCGTGCGCTCGACCCGCTGTTTGGCCCGCACGATCGCGACCTTGATCTGCTCCTGCTGGTCGAACGCGTCCATCCGCATGGCCTGCGCGTACGCCGAGCTGAGCTGGGCGAGCACTGGCAGGCCGAAGGTGGGGGAGAGCAGCTCGATCGTGACGCGCAACGACTCCGGGCCGGTTGCGTGCAGTGACACCAGCCGTTTCGCAACCGCTTCGGGGGAGTCGGCCAGCGTGTGCAGCGCGTCGAGCAGGGTCTGCTCGATCTCGGCGTGGGACAGCGGGATGTACGCGGTCGACGTCAGCGCGTGCATCCAGCGGCGGGCGAGCTGCGGAAGTTCCATCCTGTGCACAGAGCGTACGGATTCGCCGCCGCCGGGCCAACATCGACGAGCAGGGGAGCCGGCCCGGCCGGCCCCTCCCGGCCAGGCCCGCCGGTCCGGAACCGCTGGTTCAGACCTTGCGCCCGACCGCCGCGTAGATGCCCGCCTTGTCCGGGTCCTCGGTGTTCGTGCCCTCCGGGCGCCACAGCGGCAACGGCACGATGCCCGGCTCGACCAGCTCGAAGCCGTCGAAGAACGCCTCGACCTCACTGCGGGTGCGCGGGTGCATCGGGTTCTGGCTCTTCTTCATGACCTCGACGATCCCGGCCATCTCCGCGGGCTGGAGGTCTTGCGTGAACTGGGAGAACGCCAGGTAGCTGCCCTCGGGCACGGCGTCGCGGTAGGTGGCCACGACCGCCCTCGGGTCCGCTTCCGGTGGCACGAAGTGGAAGACGCCGACGGCCAGCACGCCGACGGGCCGCGTGAAGTCGATCACGCCGCTCTCCCGCGCGGCCTTGAGCACCGCGACGGGGCTGGTCAGGTCCTCCTGCACGATCGCGGCGCGCGGGTCGCCCTCCAGGATGAGCTGGCTGTGCGCGACCGCGACCTCCTCGAAGTCCACGTACAGGACGCGCGAGTCCTGGTCGGCCTTCTGCGCGATCTCGTGCACGTTGCCGACCGTCGGGATGCCGCTGCCCAGGTCGAGGAACTGCCGGATGCCGTTGTCCATCATGAACAACACGGCCCTGCGCAGGAACGCCCTGTTCAGCCGCGCGATCGTGCGCGCGTTCGGCTGCGCCTTCAGGAACTTCTCCGCGAGCGCCCGGTCGGCGGCGAAGTTGTGCCCCCCGCCGAGCAGGTAGTCGTACAGGCGCGCGGCACTCGGCTTCCCGGTGTCGACGTTCTGCGGGACCCAGCTCACCCGTTCAGACATGCGCCCAGGCTACTGAGGCACCACCGGCGAGCGGGAGGGGTAGCGCCCCGAGGCGCCCTTTCGGCCTAGCGGAAACCGGTGCCACTACTGGAACGCGTTGATGAGCAGCGACGCGACGGCGACACCCAGCGCGGTGCCGAGTCCGCGCGCGACGTTGACCATCCCGCTGCCCACACCGGCCTGGTGGTCCGGCAACGCGCCCATCACCCGTCGCGTGCACGACGGCGCGATGATGCCCAGCCCGATGCCCGCCGCGAGCAGCTGCACCACCGGCGGCACCGGCATGAGCACCGCCACGGCGGCGATCAACGCCCCGGTCCTGGCACCCGGCCGGTGGATGAGCGTCGCGGCGACCGCGAACCCCAGCGGCAGCGCGGCGATCGTGAGCCCTATGTGCGCCAACGGTTGTTTCATCGTGAACGGCAGCAACGTCATCGGCGCGAACAACGCCGCGTAGGTCAGCCCGACGCCGAGCAGCCCCGGCAGCACCGCGAGACCGGGCCTGCCGCGCTCTTCCCGCGTGCTCCTGGTGCGGGGCAACAGGTAGTGGCCCGCGATCATGGCGACGACGCCGATGGGCACGTTGATCGCGAACACCGCCTGCCACCCGTGGTGCTCGACGAGGTACCCGCCCAGCAACGGCCCCGCCGCGAGCCCGGCCGCCTGCGCCGCGGCCTGGATGCCGAGCGCCTTGCGCCGCAGCTCCGGCGGCACGTTCGTCGTGACCAGCGCGACGCTGTTGGCCTGCAACATCGCCGCGCCCGCCGCCTGCGCGATCCTGGCACCGACGAGCAGCTCGAAGTTCGGCGCGTACGCGCACGCCACCGACGCGGCCGTGAAGAGCGCGAACCCGTAGATGTAGACGATCTTGCGCCCGGCCCGGTCGGCGATCCTGCCCATTGGGACGAGCAACGCCACCAGCGTGACCAGGTAGCTGATCGAGACGATCTCCGGGTCGTGCCCGAAGTGCTCTGCCATCGCGGGGAACGCGAGCGTGACGATCGAGGCGTCCAACTGCCCCATGAACGCCCCGAAGCACACGGTCGCGATGACCAGCCAACGCGCTTTCGGCCACTGTGCGATCCACGCCGGCCTGGGGGACTCCGTGACGAACCAGTTCATCGTGGTCAGATTATATCTGACACAGAGCTATATCCCCGCGTTCAGTAAGATTTCCGCATGTCAGACGAAGCCCGCACGCTCACCGACGTCGTCACCCGCCTGCGCCGGGCGCTGCGGACGAGCATCCGTGCGGACTGGCCGTGGGAGTCCCTGCCGATGGCGCAGGTAGAGCTGCTGCAAACCCTCGCGGAACGCCCCCCGATGAAGGTCGGCGACCTCGCCGCGTCGCTGCGGCTGGCCCCCAACACGGTCTCCGGCCTGGTGTCCCAGCTGATCGACTCGGGCCTGGTCGTCCGCGGCGCCGACCCCAGGGACAGGCGGGTAGCACGGCTATCCGTCTCACCCCGTGGACACGAACAGCTGCTCGTCTGGCAGCGTGAGCACGAGAAGCGCATCGGCGCCGCACTGGGCAAGCTGGAGTCCTCGGAACGGGAGGACGTCGTGCGCGCGCTGAAGGCCCTGGACCACCTGGTGGAGCACCTTGCCGAACCGTCCTGACCCCCGGTTCGTGGCCCTGGTGTCGCTCGGCGGCGGACTCGGCGGCGTGGCGCGCTACGGGATGTCGGCGTTCGTGCCCGGCGCACTGGGGCTGTTCGTGATCAACGTGCTGGGGTCGTTCCTGATCGGCGTGCTGATGGGCACCGCGCCGCGGCCGTTGGTCCGCGCGTTCTTCGGCGTCGGGTTCCTGGGCGGGTTCACGACGTTCTCGTCGTACGCGCTGGCGGGACGGCCTTTGTTCCTTCTGCTGACGCCGATTTGTGCTGTGGCTGCGGCTTTCGTCGGGGTGCGGGTGACGCGGTGACGGTGCTCGCCGTGTTCGTGGGGGCGGCTTTGGGTGCGCCGGCCCGGTACCTGGTCGACTGGGCGGTGAAGGAGCGGGCCGGGTCGGCGTTCCCGTACGGCACGTTGGTCGTGAACGTGCTGGGGTGCTTCCTGATCGGGTTCTTCGCGGGGACGGCGTGGATGCCGCTCCTCGGGGTGGGGTTCTGCGGTGGGCTGACGACGTACTCGACGTTCAGCTACGAGACGGTGTCGTTGCTGGAGCAGGAGAAGTACCGGGCGGCGCTGGTGAACGTCGCGGTCAGCGTCGTGCTGGGGGTGGGGGCCGCGACTCTGGGGCTGGCGCTGGCACGCTGAACGTTCCCGGCCTCCTCCGCGCCCACGATGCCGTCGGCGGCACCGCGACCGTTTCGCGCAGGAGGCCGGGCGGAGCTCAGTCCTTCAAGCGGGACAACACGTCCGGCAACGACCCGGAGTGCACGACGCCCAACCGCTGCGTCGCACGCGTCAACGCCACGTACAGGTCGGAGGCCCCGCGCGGCGACTCCTCCAGGATGCCCGAGGGGTCGACCACGACCACCGAGTCGAACTCCAGCCCCTTGGCGTCGGTCACCCCCAGCACCACGACCTGCGCGTCCTCCAGCTCGCCCGTCGACGAGTTCGCGACCTCCGACACCACGGCCGCACCGACCGAGGGCAGCAGTGCCGCGGGAACGATCACCGCCACCTTGCCGTCGCCCACGGCCGCGACCTCGGACGAGATCAGCGCGGGGACCTCGGAGGCGTACGACGACACCGACGCGACCCACGGCGGCACACCGGTGTCGCGCACCGAAGCGGGCGGCACGAGAGAAGGGTCCACCGACGCGAGCACGTCCGCGGCCACCTCCATGATCTCGGCCGGGGTGCGGTAGTTCACGGTGAGCTCGGTGAGGCGCCAGCGGTTCTGCACGTACGGGGACAGCACGGAGTCCCACGACAGCGCGCCGCCGACGTCGCCGGTCTGGGCGATGTCGCCGACCACCGTCATGGACTTGCTGGGGCAGCGGCGCATCAGCGTGCGCCACGCCATCGCGGACAGCTCCTGGGCCTCGTCCACGATGATGTGGCCGAAGGTCCAGGTGCGGTCGGCCGCGGCGCGTTCGGCCGCGGTCTCGTAGCGGTCCACGCCGTGGCGTTCGGCCAGCCGGTAAGCGTCCATCAGGTCCGTGGCCATCAGGATGTCCGGGTCGGCGTCGTCCTCCAGGTCGAGGATGTCGAGGACGCCCTGGGCGTACTCGATGGCCTGGCGGCGCTGGCGTTCGGCGCGGGCCTTGGCCTCCGTGTCGTCCTCGCCGAGCAGTTCGGCGGCCTCGTCGAGCAACGGGACGTCGGCCGGGGTCCAGTCGTCCGAGGTCCGCTGGAGCAGGTCGCGTTCCTCGCGGGTGAACTTCGACATCGCGCGGTTGCGGCGCTTCGGGTTCGCGTACAGCTCGGACAGCAGCGAGAACGGCGTCAGCACCGGCCACAGCGCCGAGATCGCGGCCTGGACCTCCTCGGACTCGCGCAGCTCGCGGCGGATGTCGTCCACGTCCGCCTTGTCCAGCAGGTGCCCGCCGAGCTTGGCCGCCACCATGCCGCCGAGCGTCGAGATGATCTCGCGTGCGAACGTGCGGCGGGCCTCGTTGTGCGGGCGGCGGGTGCGGCGGGCGCGGCCGCGGGCGTCGGAGATGGCGCGGCGGTCCAGGCGCAGCACGTCGTTGTCGAAGCGGATGTCGAAGAACGGCGGGGCCTCCTGGCGGTCGCGGATCGCGGCGGCGATCACGTCGGCCATCTGGACGCGGCCCTTCAGCGTCGCGACCTCCGGCGACTCCCTGCCCACCGCCGTGAGGCCGGGGAACAGCTCGCCGACGGTCGAGAGCAGCACGCCGGTCTCGCCCAGCGAGGGCAGGACCTGGCTGATGTAGCGCAGGAACGTGGTGTTCGGGCCGACCACGAGCACGCCGCGCTTGGCCAGCTGGCGGCGGTGCGTGTAGAGCAGGTAGGCGGCGCGGTGCAGCGCCACCGCGGTCTTGCCGGTGCCGGGACCGCCCTGCACGACGACGACGCCGTTCAGCTCGGACCGGATGATGACGTCCTGCTCGGCCTGGATGGTCGCGACGATGTCGCTCATCTGGCCGGTGCGGGAGGCGTTCAACGCGGCCAGCAGGGTCGCCTCGCCGGTCAGGCCCTCGTTGCGGGACGGCTCGACCGAGTTGATGTCGAGGACCTCGTCGTCGAGGCCGATGACCTTGCGGGAGCGCGTGCGCAGGTGCCGGCGGCGGCGCACGCCGTCGGGGGAGGCGGCGGTCGCGAGGTAGAACGGGCGGGCCGCGGGGGCGCGCCAGTCCATCAGCAGCGGCTCGTATTCCTTGTCCTCGTCGAAGAGACCGATTCGGCCGATGTAGAACCGGTCACCGTTGTGGAAATCGAGCCGGCCGAACGCGAGGCCGTTCTCGACCGCGCTGTACTGCGCCAGCTGATCTGTGTACATCGCGACGGAGGTGTCGCGCTCGGACCGCATCTGGTGCGTGCCGCCGGTTTGTCGCAACGATTGTGCGAGTCGTTTCGACGTCTGTTCGCGGAGGTCGTCGAGCCGGCCGTACAACATGGCCACGTATTCCTGCTCCGGCTCCATTTCGGCCGACCGGAGGTCATCGGAGGGGCTTGACAACGTGCCTCATTTCTCGATACCCTGCGACGTCAGGTTTTATCCTGAATCGCATTCTCCTGCCCGCACTCCGTCGTCTGAGCGCAGACTGGCTAATCTACACGCATGTCCGCGTGGTGCAGGTAGGCCTTCCGCAGCAGTGTGGTCAGTGCGACCCGCTCGGGCTCGGTCAACGACGCCAGCAGCTCCTCCTCGTGCGCCCGCGCCGCCTCCAGCCGTTGCCGCAACGCCTCGCGCCCGGCCGCGGTGATCGACACGGTGAACCGCCGCCGGTCCCGCACGTCACGCCTGCGCTGGGCGAACCCGCGGCCCTCCAGGTCGTCGAGCACCGACACCAGGTCACTCGGGTCCATCCGCACCTGCTCGCTGATCCGCTTCTGCGCGACCGCCTCCTGCTCGGCCAGACAGGCCAGCACCGTCACCTGGGGCCCGCGCAGCTCGCCCCGGCCCAGCCGCCGCGCCTCGCGCACCAGCTGCAGCATCAGGTAGCTGGGCAGACGCAGGAGCTGATCGATGCTCATCACTTCAGCATAGGAAAGATCCGTCACACGATCGTGGATTGCGCAGCGTGGTCGACACCCCCGGACGAGGGCCGCACGGGTGAGCATCGGGGTGACGTTTCTCCACGGAGCACCGCGGGACGGCAAGGTGGGGGTATGACGCGCGCGGAGATCGTCCGGCTCGCCCGCTGCGTGGTGCGCCGGCCCCGGTGGCAGCTCGCACTCGCGGTGCTGCTGTCGGCGTGGCTGCTCGCCTGGGTCCTGGGCCAGCTCGCCGCCCACCCGCCGACACCGCTCGGCCTGCTCTCCTGGACCGGCCTGCCCCTGCACGTCGCGACCGCCTGGGCGCAGGACCGCGCCGACGTCCTCGCCTGGCTCGCCACCCTGGGCGGTCTGAGCTGGGCGGCGACCACCGAACAGGGGCAGCTGCCCGCCCTGGCCGGCTGGTTCGCGGTGCTCGTCGCCGGTGAGGCGGCCGGGTACGAGCACGCCGTGCAACGGGCGATGCTCAGCATGCTCGTGTTCCTGGCCGTCCTCGCCGTCGTGTCGCTCACCGGGCGGCGCGCGTTCGTCGTCGACCGGGTCGCCGTCATGCCCAGGGACGTGCTGAGGGCCGCGACCACCGCCGCCGTGCTGACCGCCGTGGTGCCGCTCATCGCGCCCGGTGTGGCGCTGACCCGCCTCGTTCAGCCCTACGTGACGAAACCGCCGCGGCCGCTGAGGTCGGTTGAGGCGCCGCTGCTGCGGGAAACCGGGTGAGGTGAGCGACTACCTCCCTCCGCCCGCCCCGCCGCGCAGCGCGCTGACGCTGCGGCTGTGGCTCGCCGGCTTCGGGCTGGTCTTCAACTCGGTCGCCGGGTGGCTGGCCCTGCGCGCCGACCTCGTCTGGCTCGCCGTCGTGCTGTGGCTGCTCGCCGTCGTGTGCCTCGTCGACCTCGCCTGGGTGGCCCGCCGCAAACGGCGCGGAGATCCCGGCTGAGAACTGCCGGGAACCCGTGCTTGGGCTTCGGCCGTCCGATGGATGAAGATGTCGTTGTGCATGAAGATCCGGCCAGGGGCAGGTTGGCCAGGGTGATGCGTCGGCAGCCGGTGCAACAACGCGGTGCGGCCACCGTCTCCGCGATCCTGGACGCTTGTGCGAGCCTGCTGAACGAATACGACTACGACGACATCACCACGGCGCGCATCGTCGACGTGGCCGGAGTGCCCATCGGTTCTTTCTACCAATACTTCCCGGACAAGCGGTCCGTGGTGCACGCGCTCGCCTTGCGCGGTATGGAGGCATATCTGAGCGAGGTCGAGGAACTGTTCTCCAGCGACCTCATCGCGGACACCTGGCGCGAGGCCATGACCCAGGTCGTCGCCGTCTACATGCGGATGCTGGCGGAGCTGCCGGGCTTCGGCCGGGTGCGGTTCAGCGACATGCTGGACAGCCACCGGCTCGACTCCAGCGTCGACCAGTACGAGCTGATGGCCGAACGGCTCGCCGAGATGTTCGTCAACCGCTTCGGAGCGCACGGCGACGCACCGGTCATGCTGACCTTCCGCATCGCCGTGCAGACCGCGGACGCGTTGTTCAAGCTGGCCGAACGGGTCGACCCCGACGACCGCGCGTACGTGGTCGGCACGGCGAACGAGCTGCTCACGGGCATGCTCGGCGGCGTGCTGGAACCTCAGAGGCCGTAAGCCTCCAGCATCCGCAGCCACACCTCGCTGATCGTCGGGTAGGCGGGCACCGCGTGCCACAGCCGGTCGACGGTCACCTCGCCGACGATCGCGATGGTGGCGGCGTGCAGCAGCTCGGCCACGTCCTGGCCGACGAACGTGACACCGACCAGGGTGCGGGTGCGCTCGTCGACGACCATCCGCGCCTTGCCGCTGTAACCGTCGGCGTGCAGCGACGACCCGGCGACCGCGATGTCGAGGTCCACGACCTTGACATCGCGTCCGGCCGCACGTGCCTCCTCCGCGGTGTGCCCGACGAAGGCCACCTCGGGGTCGGTGAACACGACCTGCGGCACCGCCACGTGGTCGGCGCTGGCCTGGCCCGCCGACCACGGCTCCGGCTCGGAGCCGCGCGACCGCTCCAGGATCGCCGACCCGACCGCCCGGCCCTGGTACTTGCCCTGGTGGGTGAGCAGCGCACGCCCGGTGACGTCACCGGCCGCGTACAGCCACCGCCCGTCCACGCCGGACACGAGACCGGTGTCGTCGATGCTCATCGGCTTGCCGTCCTTCGTCGCCGGCACCCGCCCGGTCGCGACGAGGATCTCCGCGCCCCGCACGACCCGGCCGTCCCGCAACGTCAGCGCGCCCGGCTCGACGGCCGCGGCCCGCGCGTTCAGCAGCACCTCGACCCCGTCGGCCCGCAGGCCCTCGGCGACCAGCGGCCCGACGAAGTCCTCCATGCGCGGCAACGGGCGGTCGCCCGACACCACGAGCGTCACCTTCGACCCGAGCCGCGCCCACGCCTGCGCCATCTCGACACCGACCACGCCGCCGCCGAGCACCACGAGCGACTCCGGCACCGCGCGCGCCGACGTGGCCTCGCGGGACGTCCACACCGGAGTGTCGTCGATGCCGTCCAGCGGCGGCATCTTCGGCACGCTGCCGGTGCACACCACCACGGCCAGCCGCGCCCGGTGCACCTCGCCGCCGACGGTGACCTCGCGTTCGCCGGTCACCTCGCCGTCACCGCGCAGGACGGTGATGCCGACCGACTCGGCCCACTGCACCTGACCCGCGTCGTCCCAGTCGGACGTGAACGAGGTGCGCCGCTCCAGCACCGCCAGCGGGTCGAGGCTGCCGCCGACCACGCCCTTGACCCGCTGGGCGGCCGCGAGCGCGTGACCGGAGCGCAGCAACGCCTTGGACGGCATGCACGCCCAGTACGAGCACTCGCCGCCGACCAGCTCCTTCTCGACCATGGCGGTGGACAGGCCACCGGCGGCCGTCCGCCAGGCCACGTTCTCACCCACGGGGCCACCACCGATGACGATGACGTCGAAATCCATGGCGCCACACTAGAACGGTTCTAGGTGAGCCACAGGAGGCAGAACGTGTGCCCGACCGGGTCGGTGTAGACGCGGTAGTCGTCGGGGTTGTCGCGCGCGAGCAGCTTGGCCCCGAGCGCGAGCACCTGGGACTCGGCGAGCTCCACGTCCTCGACCAGCACGTCGAGGTGGAACTGCTGCGAGCCGTGCGGGTCGGGGAACACCGGCGGCACGTACTCGGGCGCGCGCTGGAACGCGATCCGCGTGCCGCTCGCGACGACCACCACCCAGTCGGGGTCCTCGCTGCCGGCGAGGCGTTCGCCGCCGAGGAGCTTCTCGTAGAACGACGCCAGCTCGGAGGGGTCGGGGCAGTCGACCACCACGGAACGAAGTTGTCCGATCATGCCCTCCACCCTCTACCGGGAGGTGGGCAGCCGCAACGCCTGCTTGGCGATCGGGTCGAGCGCGGCGTCGCCGGCCCCGCCGGACCACACCACGAACGCCAGCTGGACGTGGCTGCCCTTCACGCCGCTCGCGAACGTCGCGTTCGCCAGCGGGTTGCCGTCCGGCGCGTTCACGCCACCGGAGCCGGGGGCCGCCACGATCGCGTGGAACGCCTTGGCGCTGGGGGCGTCCATCACGTCGAGGTCCGCGACCAGCACGGACGCCTTGCGGCCGTTGACGGTCGTCTCGTAGGTGGCGCGCTGGACCCGGCCGCACTCGTTCGCCACCAGCCAGGCCTTGACGTCGCCGAACGCCTGCGCAGCGCAGTCCTCGTCCTGCTGGGCGTCTCGGGGGACGAACGTCGTGCCGTCCACGACCACCGTCGTCGGGCCGGGCGGCGGCGTCTCCGTGGCACCGACCTGCGGGTCACCGCCGGGCAGCGCCACGACCAGCCACACGAGCAGGACCAGCACGAGCAGACCGGCGCCCGCGAGGTAGGGCCAGCGCAGCTTGACCGGCCCGCGCCTGCCCGCCGGCGGTCGCACGCCGATCTTCGGGATCAGCATGGTGCTGGCGGAGGCCAGGTCGGGGGAGACGGCGTCGGAGAAGCCCTCGCCCAGCAGCGACGCGGTGTCCGGCGGCGTGCCGGTGGTCTGCAGGACGGCGAGCAGCTTGGCCGCGTGCTCGGCCGAGCACGGCACCGCCGACGTGGCCAGCTCGCGTGCCGCGGTGAGCAATGTGGACGGTTTGGGGTGCAGCACCCGCACACCGCGGTTGAGGTCCGCGGAGGGTTGCACGACCTGGCTCACGAACGGGCCGACCGCGACGACCGTGCTCACCGGCAGCGGTTCGGCGCGCATGGCCTGCAACCGCTGGGCCACCGCCGTCGCCGCCGCCACGGCCTCGGTCGCCGGGTTCGGCATGCCGTCCTGGCTGACCAGCGGCCAGCCGTCGATCGTCCACGTCCCGCCGAGCGGGGCCTCCAGCTTCACGGCGGGGTCGGGCAGGTCCACGCCCACGATCACCAGCACGCCCTTGGGCAGCACCACGACCGCGTCCAGCGGCACCGGGCAGTCGGGGGGCTGCACGCCGGTCAACGCGACCCCGCCGAGCACCTCCGTGCCCGCGCCGCACGCGGTGAGGGCAGCGCGGACGTCCGCCCCGATGGCCGAGGGTTCAGCGCCCAGACGGATCAACCGCACGAGTCCCCACCTTTCCGCACGGGGGCACACCGTAGCGCTCCGGGGTCGTTCACCTGCGGCCAGTCGAGACGTTGCGTGACACCCGTCACCGGAAAGTGGATCACTCGTTGGATGGATTGTCTGCCTATGTTCACGGAGGGTCCAGTTGCAGACGTGCTGCACTGCTCGCCGTGGTGCCCGTGGCCGCCGCCTCCCCTGTCGCGGCGGCCACGACAGGTCGTCGACAACTCCTGGGCCGTCCGGTGGCGGGGCGTTCGACCCTGGCCCGGTGACGGTCAAGCCGCAGCACGGTCCCGCCCTGCTCGACCTGGGCACGTCCACCACGATCGTCGCCGCGGTAAACGCGCTGGAGATCACGATCACGCATCGCTCGGCAGGGGAGATCGGGACTTAAGACCTGTATCTGACCCGGTCGGGTGATGATCGAGCTGGTTCTTATGGCGGACATGCCTCAAGTCGAGGCAGAATGCAGCGAACGGGTTCCACGGTGATCACCTCACTCGGCAAAGGCGTAGGGGAAGACGTCCCTCGTCGAGTAGCGGAGGTCAGCAGTGAGCACCCGTGGCAGCACCAGTGGCGTGGTCTACGTCCACTCGTCGCCGTCTGCGGTCTGTCCGCACGTCGAGTGGGCGATCTCGGGCACCCTTGGCGAACGAGTGGACCTCAGGTGGGCAGCGCAACCCGCGGCACCAGGACAGTTGCGCGCTGAATGTGCGTGGGCCGGTGACGCCGGTACCGGCGCGAAACTCGTTGCTGCGCTGCGCGCGTGGCCGATGCTCCGTTTCGAGGTGACCGAGGAACCGTCCCCAGGTCAGGACGGAGAGCGCTTCTGCTTCGCGCCCGTGCTGGGGTTGTGGCACGCGCGCACTTCGGCGAACGGCGACATCGTCGTGAACGAGGACCAGCTGCGTGCGCTGGCCGCACGCTCCCGCGGCGGTGAGTCCTTCGCGCACGGTGTCGACGAGCTCCTCGGCGCGGCGTGGGACGACGCGCTGGAACCGTTCCGCCGTGCCGGCGACGGCGCGCCGGTCACGTGGCTGCACCGCGTCGGGTGAGCTCCCGGCCAGTCCTGAGTGGACCCCGCTACCGGTTGGGCAGCGGGGTTCGCTCGTGGTGGGTGGGGTCCCAGGCGAGCATCAGCCTGCCGTAGGTCGGCGAGGTCTCCAGCAGCTGCTCGTGCGTGCCCAGAAGAGGCGCGCCACCGTCCATGACCAGCACCCGGTCCGCCCGCAACGCCGAGCTCAGCCGGTGTGCGATCACCACGAGGACGCCCTTCCTGGCCGCGAACGCGCGCTCCACCCGCGCCTCCGCCGCCGGGTCCAGGTGCGAGGTCGCCTCGTCGAGGATCACCACCGCCGCCGGCGTCGCGTGGACCCGTGCCAGCGCGAGCAGCTGCGCCTCTCCGGCGGACAACCCTTCGCCCGCGTGGCCCAGCCGTGCGTCCAGACCGCCCAGCCGGTCAAGAAGTGGTTTGGCCCCAACGCTTTTCACCGCCGCGAGGAGTTCGGCGTCGGTGGCCTGCGGCGCCAGCAGGGCGAGGTTCTCGCGCACGGTCCCGGTGAACAGGTAGGTCTCCTGCGGGATCAGCGCGATCGCCTGGTGCCGGACCGACGGCACCACCCGGTCCACCGGCCGCCCGCCGAACAGCACCTCGCCCCGGTCCGGTGGCATCAGACCGGTGAGCAGACCGGCCACAGTGGACTTGCCGATGCCCGACGGCCCGACGACGGCCAGGTGGTCGCCCGGTCCGATGCACAGGTTCAGGTCCTTCACCACCGGCACGGCGTCCGGGCTCCAGCCGAACGTGACGTCCCTGAGGGTGAACTCGCAGCTGACGGGCACCTCCACGCCGTCGTCGCCGGTCTGCCGCGGCGCCGCCTCCTGAAGTCGTTTGAGTGCGACCATCAGCCGCATCACGACGGTGCTCGTGGTGCGGGCCAGGCCGTGCAGCGCCGGGTTGACGCTGTTGGTCAGGTAGACGACCGCCGCCAGCACCGCGCCGGTGGTGAGCTGACCGGACGCCACCAGCGGCGGTGCGAACGCGACGAGCAGCACGACCGGTGCGAAGCCGCCGAGAGCGATCACGGTGGCCCGCAGGGCGTTCGCCCAGGCCACCGCGACCGTCGCCGCCGCCTGCTCGTCGACCTGCGCCCGGACGTCCGCGAACGCCTCCTGCTCGGCCCGGCACGCGGCGACGTCGCGCAGCCCGGTGAGCACCCCGCCGGTCGCCTCCGCGGTGCGTTCCTCGGCCATGACCGCGTTGCGCTGCCGTTTCGCCAGTGACGGCAGCAGGAACCCGAACAGCACCAGCGCCGCGACGATCGGCAGGACGACGAGCCAGACCAGCGCGGCCGCGGTCGTGGCGAGCCCGACGAGCGCGGCGACCGTGGTGACCAGCAGCGCGCGGGCCTGCACGAGCACGCCGGCGGTGGCGTCGCGGACCACCTCGACGTGACGGGTGATCATCGCGACGGCGCTGGCGTCCGGGGTGCGGCGGTGCGTCCGGTTGTTCAGCACGCCCTTGACGACCTGCGTGACCAGGGCGTCGCGCATGGGCTCGACGACATCGCCGAGCCGGGCGAACACCTGGCGCTGACCGAGCGCGCCGGCGACGGCGAGCGCGGCGAACGCGAGCAGCCACAGCAGCCCGGCCACCGGGCGGCCCGCGGCGAACCCGCTGTCCACGGCGGTGCCGACGAGCTTGCCGCCGAAGAACGCCGGGATGCCCTCCAGCGCGGACCAGGCGAGCAGGACGAGCACGCCGCGGCGGTGCCCGGCCAGCGTGGAGAGGTAGAAGCGCATCACTCGCCCCCGGTGAACACGGCGCGGTACTCCTGGTCGTCCCACAGCCCCTGGTGGGTGCCGGTCGCGCGCACCCGGCCGTTCTCCAGCCACACCACCAGGTCCGCGCGGGCCGCCGTCGCCGGCCGGTGCGTGACGACGACGCGGGTGCGGCCGGGCAGCGCGGTGGTGAGCGCGTCGTCCACCCTGGCCTCGGTGACGGTGTCCAGGCTGGCGGTGGCGTCGTCCAGCACGAGCACCTCGGGGTCGCGCACGATCGCACGCGCCAGGCCTATCCGCTGCGCCTCACCGCCGGACAGCGGGGTGTCGGCGACCGGCGTCTCATACCCGTGAGGCAGCCGCACCAGCACGTCGTGCACCTGGGCGGCGACGGCGGCGGCGCGGACCCGCGCCTCGTCCGCGTCCGTTCCGTAGGCGATCGAACGACCGATCGTGGTGCCCAGCAAAGCGGGGCGCTCGAAGGCGTACCCGACGTCGCCGGACCGCGCGACCTCACCGGAGTCCACAGGGGACAGTCCGCCGAGCACGGCGGCCAGCGCGGACTTGCCCGCGCCGGAGCTGCCCACGACCGCGCAGAACGCGCCGGCCGGGACGACGAGGTCGACGTCGTGGAGCGCGCCGTCGACGCTGACACCGCGCAGTTCGAGTGCCCCGTCGCGGGGGGCGCGGGCGAAGGGGCGGTGCGGTGGCGGGGTGTCGAGCACCTCGGCGATCCGGCCGGCGGAGGCGCGGGTGCGTTCCAGCACGGTGAGCTGGGTGATCTGGCCGACGATCCCCATGCCCAGCGCGGCGTAGCCGAGGGCGGCGAGCACGTCACCGGCGCTCAGCCTGCCCTGCAGCACCCCGAACCCGGCGGCCGCGAGCACCGCGACCTCCACGGCGGGCAGCAGGAGCCCGGCCCGCCACATCATCCTGGCCTGGGTGCGCCACATCCCGGCGCCCGCCGCGGCGAGCCGGGGGAGCGGCTGCAGCACGCGGCGCGTCTCGCGGTCGGCGAGACCGGCGGCGGAGATCGTGCGCAGGCCGGACACGGAGTCGAGCAGCCGGGCCGAGACCTCGCCGGAGACCTCCTGGTAGGTCAGCACGTCGTCGGCGGTGAGGCGCAGGTGGGTGCGGATCAGCAGGCCCGCCAGCGGGGCGCTGACCAGGAACACCGCGGCGAGCCGCCAGTCCAGCAGCGCCAGCGCGACGACCGAGCCCACCGACGACACGACGCTGACGAGCAGGCCGATGACCGTGACGGCGACACCGCCCGCGTTGCCGCAGTCACCCGTGACGCGGCTGACGGCGTCGCCGTGGGCGAACGGCGCGGGGTGACCGATCGTGAGCAGCTGCCGGGACAGCCGGTGGCGCAACCACGCGGTGCCGCGGGCGGTGATGCTCGCCGCGAGCACGATCCCGATCGCGTCGCCGACGATCTCGACCGCGGCCAGCACCAGCAGGAACAGGATCGTCGCGAGCACGAACCGCCCGCCCAGCGCCATGTCGACGGCACCGGCCAGCGCGGCCGGCAGCAGCAGACCGGCGGCGGTGGTGACCGCGGCGTTGAGGAGCAGCAGCCACGGCCGGTAGTCGCGCTTGACGGTGGAGAACAGCAGAGCGTCACCGGGTTTGGTCATCGCTGTTCCTCCCGAGGGCGTCAGGGCGCATCATGAGCGAGGGCCCGACAGCTGGCCGGCTGCCGGGCCCTGCAGGTGGCGGATGAGCGGCATACTTCGCCTATGCCGCTCATCGGCCGGGGTAGCTCAGTTGTGGAACAGCTCAGCAGGCCAGCAGGCTGACGGTGCTGTGCGAGCAGGGGAGCAGCAGCGAGGCGTTGGACGCGGTGGTCGAACCGCCGCCACCGCCGCCGGAGCCGCCGCCCGCCAGCACGTTGGCCGGCGCCTCGGGGGTCTCGAGGTCCTGCATGTCGAGGATGAAGCCCATGACGGTCTCCTTGCTAAGAGGGATCTTGCTGGATCACTGCTACCGGTCCGCGAGGACCGGGGTCTGGGTCCTCCCCAGGAAGGGGAGGGGAGCGCGGCCGTCCACAGCGGACGCGATGGCGAGCAGGACGCCCGCACCGCCGGTGGTGAGGTCCATCGACATCCGGCGCAGCTGCACACCGGGGAACGCGAGCCCGCCGCCGAAGCGCACGGCGTGCCAGCCCAGTGCCCGCAGGTGCTGCCGGATCGAGCGCTCGTACCGCTCGTCCGGGCGGTGGCGCGTCGCGTGGGCGAGGGTGGCCAGCTGACCGGCCCTGCCCAGCGTCAACGCCGGTTGGATGACGAACTCGCTGGTACAGGCGTCGAGCAGGCCGGGGAGCTGCTCGACGCACGGGCGTTCCGGTGCGATGGCGGCGAGCTCGGTGAGCACGAGCGCGATGCCCGCACCGCCGATGCCGACGTAGGGCAGCGACCGGAAGTTGCCGTCCCGCACCTGCAGCGAACCGTCGAGCGCGACCATCGTCTCCGCCAGGTCGCGTTCGAGCGCCTGCTCGGCGAGGTCGAGCCAGCGGTGTTCGCCGGTGCGGTCGAACATCCGCAGGAAGAACAGCGCCGGACCGGACCAGCCGTGCAGCAGTCCCGCCCGCGCCTTGCCACCGGGACCCGGTGCGTCGGCGAGCTGCCGCGCGAGCCGTTCGGCCAGCACCTCGGCCTGCTCCGCGAAACCGTGGTCGTGCCGGGAGTCGGCGAAGTGCAGCAGGTTGAGCCCGATGCCGGACAGGCCGGCGCTCAGCCCGTGGTCCTGCGTGGTCGCGACGAGCGGCGCGTAGCTCTCGACCAGCTCGGCCGCGAGGTCGTGGTGGCCGAAGTTCTCCAGCACGTGGGCGATGCCGTGCGCGCCGACGTAGAACCCGGGCTGCTTGGGCGGTTCCCTGCGGACCGACGCGATCAGCCAGTCCTCGTGCTCGGGGTACCGGCCCTCGCCGCTCACGTCGAGCGCGTGCAGCACACCCGCCGCGCCGTAGGCGAACCCGGCTCCGCCGACCTCGAACTGCTCGATGTCGCCGGGGAACAGCCGGTCCTTCCGCTGCGGGGTGGCGCTGTGCAGGATCGCGGTCGCGATCTCCTTGCGCACCAGCGTCCAGTCCGGTTCCTCGTCGTCGAACGCGGTGAACGCCGGATCCGCCGGCGGGTCGACCCGCGGCCGGAGGACGTCGACGATGCCCCGGCAGTACTCGTCGTCGAGCCCGAAGCGGTCCCGCACCACCCGCACGTGCTGGTCGAGCTTCGCGGGTGAGAGCTCCAGGACCGCGTTGAGCGGCAGGAAGATCCACAGCTTGAGCGCGGCCAGCGGGTAGGCGTCGATGTCGAAGCCGTCGCGGTCGGCCGGTGCCTGGAAGCCGGGGGCCCCGAGCGTCGGCCGGTGCAGGTCCTCGATCGTCGACGACAGCTCGAAGTCGATCAGCGAGACCTCGTCGTCCTCGTCGACCAGGACGTTCATGGTGTGCAGGTCGCCGAAGACGACGCCGCGTTCGTGCACCCGCGCCACCAGGTCCTCGACCTTGCGCACGAGGGAGAGCGCGCGGTCCCGGTAGGCGGTGACCTTCTCGTCGCCGGCTTCCTTGTGCGTCAACGGGTAGTTCATCCCGAGCCACTGGCCGAGCGACCGGCCTGGCATGAACTCCATGGCGACGAACAGGTGCTCCCACTCGGTGAAGCGGTCGTACACCGCGGGAACGCCCCGCACGCCGGCGAGCCGGGTGAGCACCTCGTACTCGCGCTCCAGCCGTGCCACCGCGTCGCGCCCCTCGCGGTCGAGCCCGGCGTGCGGCCGCGCCTCCTTGAGGACGACCTCCCTGCCGTCGCTCTTGCGGGTCGCGAGGTACACGCCGCCACCGTTGGAGAAGTGCAGCGAGCTCTTGATCCGGTAGGGGAACTTCTCCGGGTCACCGGCGTTGCGCTCCGCGAGGTGCGGCGCCAGGAACTCCGGCAGCTCCACCCACTCCGGCAGGCTGAACACCGGCTTGCGCTGGTCGGCCACGAGCTCGCCGCCCGGCCCCTCGATCGCGAGCACCTGCTGCCCGTCGACCTCGAGCCACTGCTCGGAGAACCCGCCGTAGCGCACGTACAGCGGCCCCTTGCCGTAGCGCAGGTCGCTGAGGATGTACGCGCCGTGCTGCCCGTCGAGCACCGCGGCGAGCTCGGTCAGGACCTGCTCCAGCTGCTCCGTGCTCGTCGGGTAGATCGTGATGAGCTTGCCGCTGCCCTCACGGGGCGCGTACTTCGAGTTGCGCGCCAGCACGATCGAGACGGTCTGCAGGTACTTGAACGGGATCCGCCGCTCGACGCAGTAGTCGAAGGTCGCCTTGAGCACCGCGGTCGCGTTGTCCAGGCCGGCCGAGACGTGGATCTTCCACCCCTGCTTCGGCAGCTGCACCCCGTGCGGGTGCAGGTGCCGCCAGACGTTGCGCTCGGCCTGCACCCAGCCATCCGGAAGAGCGGGCAGCTGGTGCGCGAAGTCATCGCCCGGGAGGCCGCTTTCGGTGCTGCTCTGCAGATCGTAGAACCGTCGATCCGCGAAGCAGAACGCCTCGTATCTGAGATCCACCGAATTACCTCCCTCACTGTTTCGCAATTCCGTTGACGCCGCATATTCCCGCACATTTTCGAAGCTATGGCCAATCCGCCATTGGGGGCATATGGGTAACCCGTTCGTGTCCGAAAGACCCGGGGTTACCGGCGCGTATGTTGCTCAGAGTAAAGAGGTTTGGAGCCAGATCACCCGGTTGAGAGGTTTCTGATCGATGAGTCAGCTTCGCTTGCCGGGCACCTCGCTAAACGGCACCAGCGCGTTCTTTTAATTGCGAAGCGCTGACCTGCGGTATTCCACACGGTTCGCGACGTATAGTTAGGGGTGGGCAACGGTCGGACACGGCCCGTGTCCCTTGGGCTGTCCGGGTGAAGCCGAAAATCGCGACATATGCGCGTTTGATGCGGCCGAATGGCGGTAGGATTACCCCCGAAGGAACTCATTCGGAGTATGGGATTGGTCATCAGCTTTTTATGTGCCAATCATTGTCTTGCCACATGCAACCGCTGATCACGACACAATCTCAACTTTCGAGTGAATCTTTCTTTCCGGTGTAACGGAGCACCGGGTGCGTGCGGCACGGGACCACCCCCGGTGCGCGGGGTCTAGGCTTCCCTGGTGGGGAGCGCAGCGAGTCGCTGGCTGGTGCCGGCCGTCGTGGTGATCACCGGTGCGGCCGTCGCGGCCGGAATGGTGGGCAGGGCCGTGTACCTGCGCCCCGCGGAGGCCTCGGGAGAACCCGCCGTCGCCTCCTCCGCAGGGCAGCTGCCCGGATCGCCGGAGGTGCGGCTCAGCGCGGACTCGTTCACCCACCCCGACCGCCAGCAGGTGCAGTCGGTGCTGCAGCGGTACTTCGACGCCATCAACGCCCGCGACTTCCGGGCCTGGTCGGCCGCGGTGTCCTCCCGCCGCGCGTCCCAGGCGGTCGAGGAGACGTGGCGGGCCGCCTACGAGACCACCCGCGACGGCGGGGTGGTCGTGCAGCGCATCGAGTCCGACGTGGTCGGGCGGCGGGTGCGGGCGCTCATCTCGTTCGTGTCCACGCAGGACGTCGCCAAGGCCCCCGTCGCGTTGCCGGAGGGGTGCATCCGGTGGCGGGTCGTGTACGTGGTGGTGCGGGAGGGCGGGGAATGGCGGGTGGACGAGGCCCCGGAGAACCGGACGCCGCAGATGGAGCGGTGCTAGCGGCTCGTCGCCGACCTCCACCGTTCGAGGGTTCCCGCTGACTCGGCCGCCCGACGGCTCCCGCCGGCCCGGCAACACGTCCGCGAGTGCCACCGGCTCGCGCTTGCCCACCCACCGGCCGCCACTGGCCTAAGCCGAGAAACGGCAGCGCCCCGGTCGCCGAAGCGGACCGGGGCGCTGCGCACAGCGGGAACTAGACCGAGGTGAAGGCCAGTGCCACGTTGTGACCGCCGAAGCCGAACGAGTCGTTCACGGCGGCGTCGAGCTTGATCTTGCGGGGCTCACCGGCCACCACGTCCAGCGCGACCGCGGGGTCCAGGTTCTCCAGGTTCAGCGTCTGGGGAACGATGCCGTCGCGGATCGACAGGACGGTGATGATCGCCTCCACCGCGCCCGCCGCGCCCAGCAGGTGCCCGAGGGCGCCCTTCGGGGCGGTGAGGACCGGGTGGTCGCCGATGGCCTTGCGGACGGCCACGGTCTCCGCCACGTCGCCCACCGGGGTGGAGGTGGCGTGGCAGTTCACGTGACCGACGTCGGACGGGTCGATGCCGCCGGACCGCAGGGATGCGGCGATGGCACGCGACTGGCCGACGCCCTCGGGGTCGGGGGCGGTGATGTGGTAGCCGTCGGCGGAGGTGCCGATGCCCGCCAGGCGGCCGTAGATCTTGGCGCCGCGGGCCTCGGCGAACTCGCGCCGTTCCAGGACCATGACGCCCGCGCCCTCGCCGAGGACGAAGCCGTCGCGGGCCGTGTCGAACGGGCGCGAGGCCTTCTCCGGCTCGTCGTTGCGGGTGCTCATGGTGCGGGCCTGGGAGAAGCCGGCCACCGGGATGGCGGTGATGCAGGCTTCCGCGCCGCCCGCCACGACCACGTCGGCTTCGCCGGCCTTGATCATGCGGTAGGCCCAGGCGATGGCTTCCGCCCCGGACGCGCAGGCCGAGACCGGTGCGTGCACGCCCGCCTGCGCCTTGAGCTCCAGGCCCACGTGCGCGGCCGGGCCGTTCGGCATCAGCATCGGGACGGTCAGCGGCGACACCTTGCGCAGGCCGTGCTGCTCCAGGAGGTCGTCCTGGGTCAGGAGGGTGATCGCGCCGCCGATGCCCGTGCCGATGATGACGGCGAGGCGCTCGCGGTCGACGGTGTCGTCGTCGTGGCCCGCGTCGGCCCACGCCTGGCGCGAGGCGACGATGGCCACCTGCTCCGAACGGTCCAGGCGCCGCGCCTCGACGCGGGGCAGGACCTCGGTGGGGTCGACGACGAGCTGCGACGCGATCTTCACCGGCAGGTCGTACTTCTCGACCCAGTCGTGGGTCATGGGGCTGACCCCGGACCTGCCTGCCAGCAACGCGTCCCAGGTGGACGTCACGTCACCACCGAGCGGGGTGGTGGCACCCAGCCCGGTGATGACGACGTCGATGTTCGAACTCATGCGTTCTTGGTGATGTAATCCACCGCATCACCAACGGTCTTGAGGTTCGCCAGCTCGTCGTCCGGGATCTTCACACCGAACTTGTCCTCGGCCTGGACGGCGATCTCGACCATCGACAGCGAGTCGATGTCGAGGTCGTCCACGAAGGACTTGTCAGCGGTGACGTCGTCGGCGGCCACACCGGCGACCTCTTCGACGATCTCGGCAAGACCGGTCAGGACGTTGTCGCTCACTGAAGTTCCCTTTCGATTGACACACTCTGGAAAATCACGGGCACCGGACCACCTGTCCCGCGTAGGACAGTCCTGCGCCGAACCCGACCATCAGCACCACGTCTCCGCTGGAGATCTCGCCCGCCGACCGCATGTGGTCCAGTGCCATGGGGATCGAGGCCGAGGAGGTGTTACCGGATTCGACGATGTCTCGAGCGACCTTCAGGTCCTCGCGCGCACCATTCTTGCGCAGGCGCTTGGCGATCGCTTCGATGATCCTGAGGTTCGCCTGGTGCGGGACGAACACGTCCACGTCGGACAGTTCGACACCCGCCAGTTCGGCTGCGCGGATCGCCACCGGGGCGACCTGCGTCGTCGCCCACCGGAAGACCGCCTGGCCCTCCTGGTGGATGAACGAGTCGCGGTCGTCGATCCTGATGACCTCGGACATGGAACCGTCCGAGCCCCAGGCGACGGGGCCGATCTCGTTCGCGTCACCGGCGCCGACCACGACGGCACCCGCGCCGTCCGCGAAGATGATCGCGGTCGAGCGGTCGTCCTGGTGGGTCCAGTCGGTGAGCTTCTCCGCGCCGATGACGAGGATGTTGCGCACGGTGCCGGCGCGGACGATGTCCGCCGCGGTCGCGACGGCGTAGCAGAAGCCCGCGCACGCGGCGTTGAGGTCGAACGCGGCCGCTGCCTGGATGCCGATCCTCGTGGCGACCTGGGCGGCGGCGTTCGGGATGGTCGACGGCATGGTGCACGTCGCCACGATCACGCCGCCGATGTCCTCCGGCGTCAGGCCCGCGTCCTCGATCGCCTTGGTGCCCGCGATGACGGACATGTCGACGACGCCCTCGTCCTTCGCCGCGACCCGGCGGTTGGCGATGCCGACGCGCTCGCGGATCCACTCGTCGGAGGTGTCCATGCGCTGGGCGAGGTCGTGGTTGCTCACCACGGTCTCCGGCTGGTAGCTGCCGAGACCGAGGATGCGGCTGCCCGCGGCAGCCCGCGGGGCCTCGAAGGTCGTCACTGAGTCTCTCCCGCGGTGACGAAGAGCTCAGCGACCTTCTCCAGCTGGTCGGGCGTCTTCAGGGCGAGGGTGGCGGTGCCCTTCATCGCACGCTTGGCCAGACCCGTGAGCGCGCCGGCCGGCGGCAGCTCGACGGAACCGGTGACGCCCTTCTCGACGAGGGTGGCCTGGCAGACGTCCCAGCGCACCGGGCTGGTGACCTGGGACACCAGGCGGCGCAGCACCTCGGCGCCCTCGGTGACGACGGCGCCGTCCTTGTTGGACAGCAGCGGCAGCGACGGGTCCTGCGTGACGACTTCGGCGGCACGGGCGCGCACGGCCTCTTCGGCGGGCGCCATGTACCGGGTGTGGAACGCGCCCGCGACGGCCAGCTTGCGGACCTTCGACGTGCTCGGCGGGTTCTCCGCGAGCTCGTCCAGCGCGGTCCGCGGACCGGCGGCGACGATCTGGCCCGCGCCGTTGCGGTTGGCGGGCACGAGACCGAGCTCCTCCAGGCGGGCGAGGACCTCCGGCTCGTCGCCGCCGAGCACCGCGGCCATGCCGGTCGGCTCCAGCGCGCACGCCTCGGCCATCGCACGACCGCGCACGGCGGCCAAGGCGACGGCGTCGTCGGCGCTGATCACGCCGGCCATCGACGCGGCGGCCAGCTCGCCGACCGAGTGGCCCGCGACGACGACGTCGGCGGGCAGTTCGAGGCGGCGGCGCAGCTCACCGAACGCGAGCAGCGCGAGCGCCACGACCAGCGGCTGGGTGATGGCGGTGTCGACGATCTCCTCGGCCTCCGCGGTGGTGCCGAGCCGCACCAGGTCGAGACCGGTGAGGTCCGACCACGTCCGCACCTGCTTCTCCGCCCCCTCCAGTTCGAGCCAGGGGGTGAGCATGCCGGGCGTCTGGGACCCTTGGCCGGGCGCGAGGAGTGCGATCACGTCGATTACTAAAGCCGGTCGCCCCGCCGGCGCCCCATGCCGGAAAGGACGAAGTACGGCGATCGTATTTGTAGAGACCCTACAAAAGTGTCCTCGCGATGCGCCGGGCGTGACGTCACCGCAGCTCAGCGGGGTACCAGGTCGTTTGGCCCTCACTCCACCGGATGTGTGCGAACTCCGTCACAGGAGGCGGGCTACCACAGCCCCCGGGAGCGGGCAAGTCGCCCTACAGACAAAGCGACGCGAAGCACAAGTGCGTCTCGAGCGTCATGTGCATTTCTTCCCGTCATTTCCTGAACGCGCCGAAGGCGATATCTGACCGTGTTCGGGTGCACGAACAACCGTTTCGCGCACGTCTCCAGCACGCCGCCGACCTCCAGGAACGCGTCCACGGTCTCCAGCAGCGCACCGCCGGCGTCCTCCAGCGGCCGCGCCACCCGGTCGACCAGCTGCCACTCCGCCTCGGGATCGCCAGCCAGCGCGCGTTCGGGCAGCAGGTCGAGCGACCGCACCGGCCGGGGCGCCGCGGGCCAGCCGACTACCGCGCGCAACCCGCTCAGCGCGTCGCTGGCGCTGCGGTGCGCCTCGGACAGCGACGACACGGTCGGTCCCGCCACCACCGGGCCCTCGCCGAAGCCCTCGGCGATGCGGCCCAGCACGTCCTCACCGGTGTCGGTCGGCCCGCCGAGCACGACCACCAGCCGCGAGCCCTGCACGCTGAGCAGCACCGGGCGGCTCGCCCGCGCCGCCTTGCTGCGCACCGAGTAGACGATCGTCGGCGGGTCCTCCCCGCCGGGGTTGCCGACCAGCACGGTCGCCTCTGCCGCCGGGTCCCAGCCCAGCGCGGCGGCCCGCGACAGCAGCGACTCCTCCGGATCACCGCGCACGATGCCGTCCACGACCAGTGCCTCCAGCCGGGCGTCCCACGCACCGCGCGCCTCGGCCGCCGTCGCGTACGAGGTGGCGGCGGAGAACGCGATCTCCCGGCCGTACCGCAGCACGCCCTCCATCAGCAGCGCGCGCTCGGTCTCGTCGGCGGCCATCGCCGGCATCTGCTCCTCGAACAGCTCCAGCGCTATCCGGACCAGCTCGACGGTCTGGCGCAGGCTCACCCAGCGGGAGATGTCCTTGGGGGCGCTGCGGAACGCGTCCGCGGTCAGCCGGATCGCCTGCTGCCGGTCGTGCAGCCACTCGACGAACCCGGCCACGCCGTTCTGGATCAGCAGCAGCACGCTCGCCCGCTGGTCCGCCGGCATCCGCGCGAACCACGGCAGGCGCCGCTCCATCTCGGCGACGCTCGCGGTGGCGAGGTTGCCGGACGCGCGCTCGATCTTGCGCATCGTGCGCGGCGACAGGACCGGAGGGTGCACCTCCTCCTTCGTGTTCTCGGAAGTCGGGCTGCTGGTCATGTCCGCAGCCTATGCCGTGGCGGCGGACATCACCGGAACAGGTGACACAAACCCGTGGCGGCGCCTGAGCGGCCATACCTTCGGGCACCAGATGGTCTTCAGTTCGTCCGGCGCGGAGGTTTCGTCTTGCACAGGTACCCGGCACTCGCCCTCGGGGTCGTCGCGGTCATGGCCGTGGGCACGGCCGCGTCCGCCGACCCGCCCGACCCACTGGCCGAGCTCGTCGCCCAACCGGTGAAGTGGGCGCCGTGCACGGGAAAGCTGACCGAGCTGGAGTGCGCGACGCTCGTCGCGCCGCTCGACTACACCAAGCCGGGCGGCGACCGGATCAACCTGACGGTCAGCCGCAAGAGGGCCACGGCACCGGAGCGCCGCCGCGGTGTCCTGTTCACCAATCCGGGTGGACCTGGCGGGTCCGGGCTCGGCCTGCCGCAGTTCCTGGCCAAGTCCGACCTCGTGCAGGTCTACGACCTGATCGGCATCGACCCGCGCGGCGTCGGCGGCTCGACCGCGCTGAACTGCCGCACCGCGCCCGCGATCGCCGAGCCCGAGTCCCGGCCCGCGGACTCCGAGTTCGGCAAGTGGGCGGCCGAGGCGCGCGAGGCCGAGGAGGCCTGCCAGCGCTCCGCCGGCGGGATCAGGCAGTTCGTCAGCACCCCGAACACCGCGCGGGACATGGACCTCGTGCGCGCGGTGCTCGGCGAGCCGAAGATCAACTACCTGGGCTACTCCTACGGCACGTACCTGGGCGCGGTGTACGGGACGCTGTTCCCGGACCGGCTCGACCGCAGCGTCCTCGACAGCGCCGTGCATCCGGAGTGGATCTGGCACGAGCAGTTCCGCCAGCAGGCCGTGGCCTACCGGCGCGACGCCGAGGCGTGGGCGGCGTGGGTGGCGGAGCGCAACGAGAAGTTCGCGCTCGGCAAGTCCCCGGCCGAGGTGCTGGCCGCGGTGGAGTCGGTCGCCGCCAAGCTGCACGCCACGCCGGTCGAGGGCCACACGCGGTCGTCGTTCGACGGCGCCATGGGCGTCGGGTCCCGCTACCGTCCTCTGTGGACCGACCTGGCCGACATCGTGGCGAAGCTGAGGTCGGGCGACCAGCCCGCGAACGCCCAGGGCGCCCAGGCCGCCCAGCTGCTGGCCAGGACCGGGCTGCAGGAGCTGCGCTCCGGTGTGTTCGACACGGTGACCTGCGAGTCCGACTGGCCGACGGACCTGGACACCTACTACGAGGACATGCGCACGTTCCGCGAGCGCTACCCGTACGGCTACGGCATCATCCGCGCGGCACCGATGACCTGCACGTTCCGCTCGTTCACCCCGCCGGAGCCGCCGGTGCGGCTCGCGCGTGCGGGTTACCCGGTCGGCATCGTCGTGCAGGCGGAGGGCGACACGCAGACGCAGTACGCCGGCGGCCCGGCGATGGCGAGGCGGCTCGGGCACAACCTGATCACCGTCCTCGACGAGGGCAAGCACGGCCTCTACAACGGCGGCAACACCTGTGTCGACCGGAAGGTCAACCGGTACCTGATCGACGGCGCCCTGCCCGGCAGCAGCTCCGAGTGCCTGGGTGACCCGCGCCCGAACGTGCCGAAGGACGGCTCGGGAACCACGGCGGAGGCACCCGTGCTGTCGGCCGAGCACATCCAGCAGTACCTGGACGGCCGGGGCCTGAGCGCCCTCCCGTAGGAGACCCGGAAATGTGGAAGCGCCCGACACGGAGCGTGTCGGGCGCTTCCCTCTCCCCGGTCCCCACCGGTAGTTCCACTCTGGACTGTATTACGACAAAAATCCACGTCAGCCACCCTTTCGTGTCACAGTGTCGCTGTTGCTGAGTGGTCTGATCCGCGAAACGATCACCTGGTCGGAGCTTCACTCACCGCAACTTCGTTCTAGGAGGGCCCGTGGGCTCGCAAATCACCGAGGGCCTGGGCCAGGCGTGGGCGATGGTGGCCACGTTCGTGCCGAAGCTGCTCGGCTTCCTGCTCGTCCTGGTCATCGGCTGGTTCATCGCCAAGGCGCTCTCGAAGGGCGTGAGCTTCCTGCTGAAGCGCGTCGGCTTCGACAAGCTCGTGCAGCGCTCCGGCCTGACCGGTGCGCTGAAGCAGTCGTCCATGGACGCGACCGGCCTGATCGCCAAGATCGTGTACTACTTCGTGCTGCTGATCGCGCTGCAGCTGGCGTTCGGCGTCTTCGGCGCCTCGAACCCGGTCAGCACGCTGCTGAACGAGGTCATCGCGTACCTGCCGCGCATCGTCGTCGCGCTGGTGCTGGTGATCGTCGCGTCGGCGATCGGCACCGCCCTGCGCGGCCTCGTCACCGGTGCGCTGGGCCAGCGCTCGTACACCCGGCTGCTGGGCAACATCACCTACGGCTTCGTGATCGCGCTGGGCGTCATCGCCGCGCTCAACCAGCTCGGCATCGCCGTCTCGGTGACCATGCCGGTGCTCGTCGCCGTGCTCGCCACCGTGGCCGGTGTGGTCATCATCGGTGTCGGCGGCGGTCTGGTCCGCCCGATGCAGGCGCGCTGGGAGGGCTGGCTGAACCGCGTGCAGGAGGAGGCGCAGACCCGGTCGCCGATGCCGCGCGCGTCGCAGGAGGTGCCGGCGAACGTCAGCGGCCGGATGGGTGACGCCCCCACCCCGCCGTCGGGCACGCCGATGTCCGACCGGTAGTTCCCACCTGCTGGAAAGGGGCCTCGCGCAAACATCACGCGCGGGGCCCCTTCCTCGTGTTCTGACCGTTCTCCAGCTGTCGTCCAGCGCGCGGCCCGACGCTCGTCCCCACCCGAACTACCCGCTGCCGCGGTGGAGGACCCATGAAAGCTCTTGTGCTGTCCGGAGGTGCGGGGACGCGGATGCGCCCGGCCGGGTACCCGCTGCCGAGGCAACTGGTGCCCATCGCGAACAAACCGGTGCTGGAGTACGTGCTGGAGAACCTGCGCGACATCGGCATCACCGAGATCGGTGTCGTCGTCGGCGAGAACGGCAGCGAGATCATCGAGATGTTCGGCGACGGCGCCGTGCTGGGGGTCTCGCTCACCTACCTCGACCAGGACTTCGCGCTGGGCGTCGCGCACTGCGTGAAGATCGCCCGGCCGTTCCTCGGCGACGACGACTTCGTGCTGTACCTGGGGGACTACGTCCTCACCGACGGCATCGGGCAGATCGCCGACGAGTTCGCGCGGCTGCGGCCGTCCGCCCAGGTGCTCGTGGACAAGGTGGAGGACCCGCGCCTGTACGGCGTGGCGGAGGTCGACGAGAACTCGCGCGTGACGCGGCTGATCGAGCACCCGCGGGAGCCGCGCAGCGACCTCGCGATGATCGGCGTCTACTTCTTCACGCCCGCGATCCACGTCGCGATCGACTCGATCGAGCCGTCGTGGCGCGGCCAGTTCGAGATCACCGACGCCCTGCAGTGGCTCGTCACGCACGAGCGCGACGTGCGGGCGCGGATCTACTCCGGGTTCTGGAAGGACACCGGCAAGGTCGAGGACGTGCTGGAGTGCAACCGCGAGCTGCTGATGGGGCTGCGCGGCGACGTCCAGGGCATCGTCGACGACGAGTCGCGGCTGATCGGTGACGTCGTGGTGGAGGAGGGCGCGCGCGTGGTGCGGTCGTGCATCGTCGGGCCCGCGATCATCGGTCCCGGCACGCTGGTCGAGGAGTCGATCATCGGCCCGTACGTGTCGATCGGCGCGGACTGCCGGATCACCGAGTCCGGCGTGGCTGACTCGATCGTGCTCAGCGAGGCGTCGGTGCACAACGTGTCCGGCATCGAGACGTCGCTGATCGGGCGCCGCGCACGGGTCGGTTCGGCGGGCCGCCACCGGCTGGTCGTCGGTGACGGCGCACACGTGGACGTGGCCGCCGCCTGACCAGCCCACCCCTGCCTCTCCCGGCATCTGCAAGTACCACCAACTCAACATCAACCAGCACTTTTCTACTGCCAACAGCGCCGCCGGCCACCCGTGGACACAGGGCTGGTTCGTTAGACGACGAACAGGTTGGTGGTAGTCGGCGGCGATTTGATCATGTGTTGGTGGTACTTGCAGATGCTCTCGTCAAGGGGGTCAGCACAGCCAGTCGCGAAGGCGGTCGGCCTCCTGGCCGACCGCCTTCTGCCGGCTCTTCGGCATCCGGTCGAGGTAGTCGACGGTGACGCCGCGGTCCTTGCCGATCGACCAGGTGGCGACGACGTAGCCGTCGACGAGGACGGTGGGCTTGCCGCCGATGACGACGCCGAGCCGGTCGTCGGCGATGACCCTGCGGCGGTCGGCGTGGGCGAGCAGGATGTTGTCGAACTCGGGCAGGAACCGCACCGGCAGCTCGGTGTCCGCGCCGGGGCGTGGGGCGTCGGGCAGGTCGAAGAGCTCCTTGCCCGCTTCGGTGCGGAACGTCACGAGCTGTGGCCGCAGCTGGTCGAAGACCTCGCCGAGCCGGGTGGTTCCCGACCACTGCTGGGCGTCCATGACGGTCGCCGGACCGAACGCCCGCAGGTAGCGCAGGACCAGCTCGGTGCGCGGCACGGCCCGCTGCGGCTGCCCGAGCCAGTTCTCGACGGTCGTGCAGACCGCCCTCCCGCTGGTGTGCCAGAGGCCGCGGGGCGGGACCTGGACGAGGGCGAGCTTGTTGCGCAGGACGTTGCCCAGGACGGTGTGCTCGCGGTCGGGCCAGCGCGCCTGCAGCAGCTTGCCGGCGTCGGCGGTGCCCATGGCGGTGTCGTCGAGGATCTTACGGCCGGCCTCGGCGATCTCGTCGAAGTCGAGGCCCCGCAGCCGTTTCGCGAACGGGCCGCTCTGCAGCTCGCGGTCGAGCTTGAGCTGGGTGAGCGGGCGCAGTCCGAGCGCGTCCCGTGCGCTGACCAGGTGGATCGTGCCGCGCATGAGCAGCATGCGGACGGCCTGGCGACCGGTGAGCAGGTCTTCGAGCTCGGCGGGCCGGAAATCCTCGACCCTGCTCCACAGGCCGACGTAGGGCGACTTCGGTTCCTGCGCCTGGACGCCGAAGAGGTGCTCGATCGTGGCGAGCGCGCTCGTCTCGGCGCGCTCGCGCAGCAGCTGGCGTTCGATCAGTGCCCTGTTGAGCGCGTCCTGGCTCAAAGTCCCCATCGGGACAGGTTATGCCGGACGAAGGCGAATCCGGTGCCGTTCTCGCGTTCCCCGTCGTGGACGACGAGCAGGTTCAGCTTGCCGAGCACGACGTCGGCGCCGTCGGAGTGCTCGACGTCCTCGACCCGGAAGTCCTTGAGCGGCTTCATGTCGGCTTTGCGGTACACGACGAACCGGGAGTCGCCCTGGCTGGAGGCGAGCAGCACGTCACCGGCGATCGCGAGCCCCTCGGCGTCGGCTTCGAGCCACCTGCCGCCGAAGCCGGGGTCCGGGCCGTCGGCCACGCACTCCTCGGTCACCGGGTCGTACTTCTGCGGCGCGCCGAACGCGCGGACCCTGTCGACGAGCTGCGGCGTGCCGAAACCGTTGGCGCGCAACGGGATGCGCCAGATCCCGACGTCCTCCTGGGCTGCGTAGAGGGTGCCGGTGGCCTCGTCGACGACCATGCCCTCGACCTGCGGGCCCTCACCGGGCTCGCCGCAGACCGTCCAGCGCGTGCCGTCGGGCAGGGTGAAGGTGTCCGGCAGCTCCAGGGTGGACACCTTGCGGGTGTCGTACCGCGCGCCCTTGACGACGTGCAGCAGCGCGATGCTCGTCTCGTTGCGGCGGCTGGTGACGACGACGTCCGTGCCGTGCACCCGGCCCGCCGCGAGGCCGTAGGCGGTGTGCTGCTCCTCGACCTCGGCCTCGGTCTTCGCGAACACCGGCCTGGTCGCCGGGTCCGTGACGTCCCTCGCACCGCGTTCGTCCACTTGGAACACCCGGATGCGGTCGCGGCCCCGGTCGCTCACGAACGCGAGGTTCCCGAGCACGTCGACGTTGTTGTACCGGCCGGGCTTGGCCCCCGGCGCCGGCGGCAGCGGTGCCGGGCTCACGCCGATCGTGCGGCCGTTCAGGTCGAACGCCGCCAGGCCGCCTTCCTTGAGCGTGCCCAGCACCACACTGCGTTCCGGGTCGCGCGGGTTCACCCAGATGGCCGGGTCGTCCGCGTCGGCGGGCTCCTCGAACGTCCGGGTGACCACCGTCGGTGTGATGACGGGCGTCGCGGCCGGAGTGAGGAACAAAGGCACGAGCGCCAGTGCTAAGGAGGATGACATGGTGGCAAGGTAGGAAACACCGGTATACGGCGACTGAACCACGGGGGAACAAGCCGTGTGGTACGAGATGGGACTGACGATCTTCGGGCAGAAGATCGCGTACACCGAGCTGGTCGGGCAGGTGCTGGCACTCGCCGTCGTCTTCCTGGCGCAGCGCCGTTCACTCCTGACCTGGCCGGTTCAGCTCGTCTCGGTGGCGCTGCTGTTCACGGTCTACCTGTCCTCGCACCTGGGCGGGCTGGCCACGCGGCAGGTCGTCGTCGGGCTGATCGCGCTCTACGGCTGGTACGCGTGGGTGCGCCGGCGTGACCCGGTGTTCGGCGTCGTGGTGCGCAAGGGCTCCTGGCTCGAACGCGGTGTCGTCGCCGGCGTCTTCGTCGTGGGCACGGTCGCATTCGCGCTGCTCCTGGACGCGCTGGACGCCTCGTGGGCGCCGTGGCCGGACGCCGCGATCTTCGTCGGCACCGTGCTCGCGTTCGCGCTGCAGGGGCTGGGGCTGGTGGAGTTCTGGCTGGTGTGGCTGGTGGTCGACGCGGTCGGCGTGCCGCTGCAGATCCAGTCGGGCCTGTACTTCAGCGCGTTCGTCTACGTGATCTTCGCGGGCCTGGTGGTCCACGGTTTCATCGACTGGAACCGCACCGCCCGCCGGTTGACACAGGCGGCAAAGTCTCCCCTATGAGGGGACTGATCGCGTTACTCGCCGCACTGTCGTTGCTGGTCACCGTCCCGGTCACCGCCGCGGCGGCTCCTGAGCCGCGCACCGGGTTCGAGCTCACCGGCAGGTGGACCACCGAGTCAGAGGAACAGGCCTACCTGCGCTCGCTGGGCCTGCCGCTCACCCGGATCGGCACCACCCTGCAGGGCCGTCCCGTGCAGCTCGTGCGGGTCGGCCCCGCCTCGGCCCGCACCGTGGTGCTGTTCATCTGCTCCCAGCACGGCGACGAGCCGGCGGGCCGCGAGGCGTGCCTCATCCGCATGCGCTCCCTGCCGCGCACCGGCCCGGTGACCTACCTGTTCGTCCCGAACGCCAACCCCGACGGCCGCGCCCTCGACACGCGGGGCAACTCCTCCGGCATCGACGTCAACCGCGACCACCTGCTGCTGCGCACCGCCGAGGCCCGCGCGATGGCCGCCGTGATCCGCGACTTCCAGCCCGACGTCATCCACGACCTGCACGAGTTCGGCCCGACCGCGCCGTACTACGTGAAGGACGTCCTCTGGCTGTGGCCGCGCAACCTCAACGTCGCCCCCGGCGTGCACGACCTGTCCGAGACGCTGTCCCGCTCGTACGTCCGCCCGTCGGTCGAGGCAGCCGGCCGCACCTCCGGTGTCTACGGCATCTACGTCGACCCGGTGACCGGTGAGCCGATCCGCCAGGTCGCGGGCGACGGCCAGGAACGCATCCTGCGCAACACCGGCGGCCTCAAGCACGGCATGGGCCTGCTCGTCGAGACGAACGCCGACGGCACCCCGGCGTTCCGCGTCGACTCGCACCTGAAGGCCCTCGACGGCACCCGGTCGTTCGTCCGCGAGAACCGCTCGGCCATCGAGTCCGCCAACGCCGCCTCGCGTGCCGTGCGGTCCGGGCCGGTGTACTTCGGCGGCGCCGACAACCAGGCCCCGGACCCCTCGGACGTGCTGGCCACCCCGCCGTGCGGCTACGTCGTGACCGGCGCCCAGTACTCGGAGTACCGCGACGAGCTCGAGCTGCACGGCATCAAGTCGCAGTACCTGCGCGGCGGCGACCGCATCGTGCCGCTGAAGCAGGAGGCCCGCGCGCTCATCCCGTTGCTCCTCGACGCCCGCGCCGACCAGCCCCTGTTCGCCGCCCAGCCCGTCGCCCAGTGCCAGTAGCTCGCTGACCAGCGGTTACTCACCCTGTTGCAAAAGACGTTTGCGGACGTCCGCAAACGTCTTTTGCAACAGGGGACGTGCCGGTGAACTGATATATCGGTCGCGAGCTACTGCTGCGTCGTGGTCGGATGCCCGTCGTGCGAGTCGAGCAGTACAGCTACTTCGCCCTCACGAGCGACACCGTGCCCGCCGCCGAGATCACCCGGCGGCTGGGCCTGGAACCGGATGAGGTGTTCGTCCGCGACAGCGAACAACCCGAGCACGACCTCCCGCGGCGCCACGTGTGGAAGCTCGTCCACCGAGGCCCCGAACGCCTCGACGAGCAGGTCC
Source organism: Lentzea sp. NPDC037011 (assembly GCF_055607425.1). NCBI lineage: Bacteria > Bacillati > Actinomycetota > Actinomycetes > Pseudonocardiales > Pseudonocardiaceae > Lentzea > Lentzea sp. NPDC037011. Next base: position 147,344 of record NZ_JBVJRT010000013.1, read on the forward strand.
AACGCCTCGTCGACCGCCTGCTCCCGGTCCGTGACGAGCTCGTCGAGCTCACCGCGGTATCCGATATATCAGCGAGCTTCGTCTTGGTGCGGCACGACGGCGACGGCGGGCCGTTGCGCGAGCTCACCACCGACCTGACGGCGAGCGCGGAGCAAAACCTCGCCGAGCACGCCTGCCACCTCCACCGCCACCTGCCGGGCGCGACCGTGACGCGAACCGGCGACCTCCTCGTCGCCGACAGCGGCCTGGCCGACGACACGTTCAACATCGTCGCCACCGCCCGCTTCACCCCGGTCACCGCCGCCACCCGCGTCGCGGAGACGGTGGCGGCGCTGAAGGCGACCGGCCGCCCGTTCTCCTGGTGGGTCGGCCCCGCCACCACGCCACCCGATCTCGCCACCCTGCTCACCCAGGCCGGTCTGACCGCGGCCGAGACCGAGGCGGCGATGTGGGCGGAACTGCCGGACGACCTCCCCGAACCCCACGCCGACGGCCTCGACCTCCGCCGCGTCACCACCGAGGCCGAGCTCGCCGACTACGCCACCGTCCTGGCCGCCAACTGGACCCCGCCCGCCGCCACGGTCCGCGAGTTCTACGCCGCCACCGCCGCGCACGCGTTGCGCAGCCAGGCCCGCTACCTGGTCGGCTACGTCGGCGGCCGGGCGGTCTGCACCGCGGAGGTGTTCCTGCACGCGGGCGTCGCCGGCATCTACAACATCGCCACCCTCGCCACGGACCGCCGCCGCGGCTATGGCGGCGCGATCACGCTGGCCGCCTTGCACACCGCACGCGCCGAGGGGTACCGCATCGCCGTCTTGCAGGCGTCGGAGGAAGGCGAGCCGGTCTACCGCCGACTCGGGTTCACGGTCGCGGGCCGGTTCACCGAGTACGCCGTCGACGGAGGCGGGGACGCCGGCCGCTGAGCGGCCCGTGGATCTCCAGCCGCACCCGTTCGCGGTGATCGTGTGGGCGGGGACGGCTCCGGTCGCCACGGTCGCGCTGAAACGGCCGGAGGGCCGTTCCACGCGAAGTGGAACGGCCCTCCGGAGGACGAAGACCTACGCGAGACCCGCGTCCGACGTGGACGGCCCCGCCGCCTGCACATCGTCGATCTTGTACTTGCGCGCCGCCTCGACGACCTTCGACCGCTCCACCTCACCGCGCTTGGCCAGCGCCGCCAGCGTCGCGACGACGACCGACTCCGCGTCCACCAGGAAGTGGCGGCGGGCGGCCGGGCGGGTGTCGGAGAAGCCGAAGCCGTCCGTGCCCAGCGTCGTCATGTCGGTCGGCACGTACGGGCGGATCAGGTCCGGGATCGCCGACGCCCAGTCGGACACGGCGACCACGGGGCCCTGCACGTCCTTCAGCACCTGCGTCACGTACGGCACGCGCGGCTCGGCGTCCACGTGCAGCAGGTTGTGGCGGTCGGTCTCCACGGCCTCGCGGCGCAGCTCCGAGTACGACGTGGCGGACCACACGTCCGCGGAGACGCCCCAGTCGTCGGACAGCATCTGCTGGGCCTTGAGCGCCCACGGCAGGCCCACACCGGAGCCGAGGATCTGCGCGCGCGGACCGGGCGTCGCCGGGCCGTCCTGGTACTTGTAGAGGCCCCGCAGCAGGCCCTCCACGTCCAGGCCCTCCGGCTCGGCCGGCTGCACGTACGGCTCGTTGTAGACCGTCATGTAGTAGAAGATGTTCTCGGCGTTCTCGCCGTACATCCTGCGCAGACCGTCCTTGACGATGTGCGCCACCTCGAACGACCACGCCGGGTCGTACGCGATCACGGCCGGGTTCGTGTGCGCCAGCAGCAGCGAGTGGCCGTCGGCGTGCTGCAGGCCCTCACCGGTCAGCGTCGTGCGGCCCGCGGTGGCACCGAGCACGAAGCCGCGCGCCATCTGGTCCGCCGCCGCCCACAGGCCGTCACCGGTGCGCTGGAAGCCGAACATCGAGTAGAAGATGTAGATCGGGATCATCGGCTCGCCCTGCGTGGCGTAGGACGTGCCGACCGCCGTGAACGACGCCGTGGAACCCGCCTCGTTGATGCCCTCGTGCAGGATCTGGCCCTGCTCGGACTCCTTGTAGGCGAGCATCAGGTTGGCGTCCACCGAGGTGTACGCCTGGCCGTTCGGGTTGTAGATCTTCTGCGTCGGGAACATGGAGTCCATGCCGAACGTTCGTGCCTCGTCCGGGATGATCGGCACGATGCGCGGGCCGATCTCCGGGTCCTTCGCGAGGTCGCGGACGAGCCGGACGAACGCCATCGTCGTGGCGACCTCCTGCTTGCCGGAACCGCGGCGCACGCCCTCGTAGACCTTGTCGCCCGGCAGCACCAGCGCCTTGGACTTCGTGCGGCGCTCCGGCACGAACCCGCCCAGCTGACGGCGGCGTTCCTGCATGTACTGGATCTCCGGCGAGTCCTGCCCGGGGTGGTAGTACGGCGGCAGGTACGGGTCGGCCTCGAGCTGCTCGTCCGTGATCGGGATGCGCAGGCTGTCGCGGAAGCCCTTCAGGTCCTGCAGGGTCATCTTCTTCATCTGGTGCGTCGCGTTGCGGGCCGCGAAGTGCGGGCCGAGCGAGTAGCCCTTGATGGTCTTGGCGAGGATCACGGTCGGCTGGCCGACGGTCTCGGTCGCCGCCTTGTACGCCGCGTAGACCTTGCGGTAGTCGTGACCGCCGCGCTTGAGGTTCCACACCTCGTCGTCGCTCATGGCGTCGACGAGGGCCTTCGTGCGCGGGTCGCGGCCGAAGAAGTGCTCCTTGACGTACGCGCCGTCGTTCGCCTTGTAGGTCTGGTAGTCGCCGTCGGGCGTGTTGTTCATCAGGTTCACGAGCGCGCCGTCGCGGTCCGCGTGCAGCAGCGCGTCCCACTCGCGGCCCCACACGACCTTGATGACGTTCCAACCGGCACCGCGGAAGAACGACTCCAGCTCCTGGATGATCTTGCCGTTGCCGCGCACCGGGCCGTCGAGGCGCTGCAGGTTGCAGTTGACCACGAACGTCAGGTTGTCGAGCTGCTCGTTCGCCGCCAGCTGCAGCAGGCCGCGCGACTCCGGCTCGTCCATCTCGCCGTCGCCGAGGAACGCCCACACGTGCTGGTCGGAGGTGTCCTTGAAGCCGCGGTCGTGCAGGTAGCGGTTGAACCGCGCCTGGTAGATCGCGTTCATCGGGCCGATGCCCATCGAGACCGTGGGGAACTCCCAGAAGTCCGGCATCAGCCGCGGGTGCGGGTACGACGGCAGGCCGCCACCGGGACCGGCGTGCGAGTACTCCTGGCGGAAGCCGTCGAGCTGGTGCTCGGACAGGCGCCCCTCCAGGTACGCGCGGGCGTAGACGCCGGGGGAGGCGTGACCCTGGATGAAGATCTGGTCGCCGCCACCGGGGTGGTTCTTGCCGCGGAAGAAGTGGTTGAAGCCGACCTCGTAGAGCGACGCGCTGGACGCGTACGTCGAGATGTGGCCACCGACACCCACGCCGGGTCGCTGCGCGCGGTGCACGGTCATCGCGGCGTTCCAGCGGATCCACGCGCGGTAACGGCGCTCCACCTCCTCGTCACCGGGGAACCACGGCTCCCGCTCGGTGGGGATGGTGTTGACGTAGTCGGTGCTGATCAGCGAGGGCATGCCGACCTGGTTCTCGCCCGCGCGCTCCAGCAGCCGCAGCATCAGGTACCGAGCGCGTTGCTGTCCGCCACCCTTGAGGACCTCGTCGAACGACTCGAGCCACTCGGCCGTCTCTTCGGGGTCGATGTCCGGCAGGTGCGCTGCCAGGCCGTCGCGAATGACACGTACCCGCTCGGGGCCTGTGTTCTGCGGGCTCAAGGTGTCTCCTCGGCTTCGTTGGCGGTACACGCGCTGGCCCGGAAAACCGTGCCACGCGCTCCTATCGTTGTCCTTGCGCGACGACTTCGTCACCGCTACTGATCGGTAGTTCTGGATCGTGTCGCTCACGCGCGCGCGATAAGAGGTATGTAGAGCATGCCTGGTGCCAGTCTAAGCACCTTCACAGGGGTCCCCCACACGGCGTGTCACGTGGTCAACAGTTGCGCCGGGGGTAGCCGACAGTGTTCGCTGTCCCGTGTAGTGGACCATCCGGCGACAGTCTTCACGGGCTGTCGCCCTTGCGTAGTTGGAGGAGTGAAAACCGTGGTCGCCGCGGAAGACGCCGGCAAGATCGGCGTCGCCGAGAAGCTCGGGATCGAATCGGGCATGGTCGTCCAGGAGATCGGCTGGGACGAGGACGTCGACGACGCCCTCCGCGCAGCGGTCGAAGAGCAGATCGGGGCCGACATCCTCGACGAGGAGGCCGACGAGACGGTGAACGTCGTCTTGCTCTGGTTCCGGGAGGACGATGGCGACCTGGTGGACTCCTTGCTCGAAGCCACCAACCTCCTGGCAGAGGACGGCATCATCTGGGTGCTGACCCCGAAGACGGGCCGTACCGGCCACGTCGAGCCGAGTGACATCGCCGACGCCTCCGGGACTGCGGGCCTCTCGCAGACCTCGAACATCAGCGTGGCCGACGACTGGGCCGGCACGAGGCTGGTGTGGCCGAAGTCCGCCAAGGCCAAGCGCTGACTCGAGCACGGCCCGCATAGGCTGTGACCCACGGGCGGTTGTCACCCGTCCGTGGTTCAGTCGTGTGTCAACCGGAGAGGTCTTCCTTCATGGCGGTCGAGGTCGGTTCACAAGCCCCGGACTTCACGCTCAACGACTACAACAAGCAGCCGGTGACGCTGTCGTCGTTCCGCGGCTCGAAGAACGTGCTCCTGGTCTTCTACCCGTTCGCCTTCAGCGGCACCTGCCACGGCGAGCTGTGCCAGGTGCGCGACGAGATCGCGGCCTACGAGGACGAGAACGTCCAGGTGCTCGGCGTGTCGGTCGACAGCGTGTTCGCCCTGAAGGCCTGGGCGACGCAGGAGGGCTACTCCTTCCCGCTGCTGTCGGACTTCTGGCCGCACGGCGCCGTCGCGCAGGCCTACGGCGTGTTCAACGACGCGGTCGGCATGGCGGTGCGGGGCACGTTCCTGGTCGACACCGGGGGTGTGGTGCGCTTCGCCGAGGTCAACGGCCCCGGTGAGGCCCGCGATCAGGAAGGCTGGAAGAAGGCCGTAGCCTCCTTGAAGGCATGATGTACCTGTCCGGCGCCGTGGTGGCGGCGGGCGGCACGGGCGTGTAGCTCAGCGGAAGAGCACTCGGTTTACACCCGAGCGGTCGCAGGTTCGAACCCTGTCGCGCCCATTTCACACGGGGCGAGGTGCGTTGGCGCACCTCGCCCCGTTCTTCTGCCGGTGGCGCAACTTCGATCGTGATGGCATCTGGAACCGGCCAGGTCGGTGCCGTACTTTTACGGCCTGTCGGGGACGTTTGGGCCCACCACCTCCGAAGGACGACGACTCGTGAAGCGCAGGGGCAAGACGCCGCGGCCCGACCTCGGCACCGTCACGCAGGAGCAGGTGAAGCTGCTCGCGCTGGTCGAGCAGGGCGGGGTGCACCGCGGCGCTACCAGCTGGTACCTGGAGCACCGGCCCGCGAAGCAGTGGGACGCCGAGGCGCTGGAGGTCCTGCGGCTGCGCGGCTGGATCAGCTGGGTGAAGCCCGACCGCGCGATCGACCACGGCATGGCCGCGCCGGTCGACATCACGCCGGAGGGGCGGGTGGCGTTGCGGCACCACCTGCCCGACTGGGTGCTGGGGCGCAGGGCGATCGCCGCCTCGCCGCCGCGGCTGCCCGCGGTGGAGACGATCGGCGTGTTCGACGCACTGCGGTGACCGCGGGTCCGGGGAAGACGGAGAGGCCATGACGAACCTGTTGACCGGCGGCGAGCTGCGGGCTCGTGAGCACCACCGCATCGAGGACGAAGCGCGCGCGTCCGGGCCCGTGCACCCGGTGACGCTGCCGAACGGCGTGCGCCTGCAGGTCGTCACCGTCGGGCTGGAGCTCACCCGCAGGCTGCTGACCGACCGGCGGCTGTCGAAGGACAGCGACGCCTTGCAGCGGGAGATGAAACGCCAGCTCGCCGCGCTCGGCAGCACCCAGACCGAGTTCGCGGGGCTGTTCGGGCCGAGCATGCTCAACAGCGACAACCCGAAGCACGCCCGGTTGCGCGGGCTCGCGGCCAAGGCGTTCACCTGGCCGGCGGTGCAGCGGCTCGCCCCGCGCGTGGAGCAGGTCACCGCGGAGCTCGTCGGCGCGCTGCCGGTGGGGGAGGAGGTCGACGTCGTCGCTGCGGTCGCCGTGCCGGTGCCGTTGCACATCATCGGCGAGGTGCTCGGTGTGCCCGAGGGTGACCGTGCGCGCGTGCGGACGTTGATCGAGACGATGATGTCGATGGAGCCGGAGGTGTCGCAGCCGGCCAGCGACGCGCTGGGCGGTTACTTCCACGCTCTGCTGAGCGGCGGCGGCCTGGACGAAAGCTCGCTGTTCGGTGCGTTGGTGGCAGCCGACGACGACGGCGACCGGTTGACCCACGACGAGCTCATGGCGATGGCGTTCCTCCTCGTAGTAGCGGGCCACGAGACGACGGCGGGTCTCATCACCAACGTCATCCACGACGCGGTCGACCACGGCCTGTGGGAGCGGGTCGCGGCCGAACCCGAGTTGGTGCCGGTGCTCGTCGAGGAGACGCTGCGGCAGAACTCGCCGGTCCGCAGCGCCACGCACCGGATCACCACCGAGCCGGTCGAGATCGGCGGTGTGGTGGTGCCGGAGGGCACGCTGCTGCTCATCAACCTCGGCGCAGCCGGACGCTGCCCGGTCGCGCACGAGGACGCCGCGCGGTACCGGGTCGACCGGGCGGCGACGGGGCACGCGTCGTTCGGTCACGGCCCGCACTTCTGCCTGGGGTCGGGGCTGGCGCGGCTGGAGACCGAGACCGTGCTGCGGCAGCTCACCGCACGGTTCCCGCGCGCCCGGTTCGCCGGCGACGGGCCGCCGGCCGTGACGCACAACGACATCATGGTCAGCGTCCGTGAGCTTCCCGTCGTGTTCGGCGGTCCACACGGGACGGACACCGGTCCGGCCGAGTGGAGCAGCGCAACGGGTTCTCTGTCGTAACGGGCGTGCGAGAGCCGCGACAGCGTTCAGCGGGGGATTAGGGGACCAACCCCCAATGCGGCTGACCAGGGCTATCCCCGAGTCCAACCGGGACGTAGCTTCCCCTCATGTCACTGCGCACGTTCGCCGTCGTGGTCGGTCTTGCGTTCCTCCTGGGTGGGAGCGCGATCTTGTTCGTGGCGCTGGCCGTCGAGTCGCCGAGCGGTGCGCTCGTGCAGTGCGGCAACGGCCTGGGCATCGGCTTCGACGAGTCGGCCGCCGCCGCGATGGGATCGGCCTATGTGGACATCTGCGGTGACCTGCGCCTGCGTCGGCTGTACTGGGCGCTGCCCGTCATCGGCGTGGGCGCCCTGCTGCTGATCGGCTCTTTGGTCGCTTCCCGCGACGCTACTCGCCGGTAAGGTCGCGGCATGACGTGGATGGTCTACGGAGCCAACGGGTACACCGGCCGGCTCATCGCCGAGCTCGCCGTCAAGCGCGGCGAACGACCGGTCCTCGCGGGCCGCTCCGCCGAGAAGGTCGAGCCGATCGCCGCCGCCCTCGGCCTGGAGCACCGCGCGTTCGACCTCTCGCAGGCCCGCGCGCACCTGGAGGACGTCGACGCCGTCGTGCACTGCGCCGGCCCGTTCGCCCACACCGCGACCGCCATGGTCGACGCGTGCCTCAAGACCGGCACGCACTACCTCGACATCACCGGTGAGATCGACGTCTTCGAGTCCATCGCCCTACGCGACGCCGACGCGCGCAAGGCCGGCATCGTGCTGCTCCCCGGCGCCGGTTTCGACGTCGTCCCCACCGACTGCGTGGCCGCGATCCTGAAGAACGCCCTGCCGACCGCGACCCACCTCGACCTCGCGTTCGTCGTCGGCGGGGGAGCGAGCGCGGGCACCACGAAGACCTCCGTCGAGGCCGCCGCGGTCGGTGGCCGCATCCGCGAGGACGGTGCGTTGAAGAGCGTCCGCATCGGACACCGCAGGCGCACCGCCTACTTCCGTTCCGGCCCGCGCGAGGTCGGCAGCATCCCGTGGGGCGACGTGAGCACCGCCCACCGCTCGACCGGCATCCCGAACATCACGACGTTCACCCTCGTGCCCGGCGCGCTGGGACAGCTGCAGAAGGTGTTCGCCCCGGTCCTGCAGGCGCCGTTCGTGCAGAACGCCGCCAAGACCGTCGCCGCCAAGGTCAAGGGACCCGACGAACGCAAGCGCGCCACCACCCGCGCCGAGGTGTTCGGCGAGGCCTGGGACGCCTCCACCAAGGTCGACTGCGCCCTCACCACCCCGAACGCCTACAGCCTCACCGCCGACTCCGTGCTGCGCGCCATCGGCAAGGTCGCCGGCGTCGCCCCCGGCGCCCACACCCCGTCGAGCGCGTTCGGCGCCGACTTCATCCGCGAGCTCGACGGCGTCGTCGTCGGTGAGGTCCGCTTCAGCTAGCTCCCCCGGTCTGGCCAGCTCGAAGCTCACCGATATATCAGCTGCACGCAAAATACGTTTGCGGACGTCCGCAAAAGACTCATTGCAAAGGGGTTAGCGAACGACAGCGCCCAACCGGTACATCGGCGTGAGCTGCCGATATATCAGTTGGGCGCTGTCGTCGTGGAGCTGAGGGTCAGCGGGGCGCGAGCAGGCTCGTGATCTCCTGCGAGGCCGACACGGTGAGCAGGTGCTGGAGGTTCTCCGGCAGCTCTTCGCCGCGCTTCTGCTTGGCCTGCGCGTACAGGCGGCCGGCGCGGTAGGAGGAGCGGACCAGCGGCCCGGCCATCACACCGAGGAAGCCGATCTCCTCGGCCGTCTCCTTGTGCTGGACGAACTCCTCGGGCTTCACCCAGCGCTCCACCGGGTGGTGCCGCGGCGACGGGCGCAGGTACTGGGTGATGGTGATGATGTCGCAGCCCGCGTCGTGCAGGTCGGCGAGCGCCTCGGTGACCTCCTCCGGCGTCTCGCCCATGCCGAGGATCAGGTTCGACTTCGTGACCAGGCCGAACTCGCGGGCCTTCGTGATCACCTCGAGGGAGCGCTCGTAGCGGAACGCGGGACGGATGCGCTTGAAGATCCGCGGCACCGTCTCCAGGTTGTGCGCGAGCACCTCGGGACGGGACTCGAAGACCTCGGTCAGCTGCTCCGGGACCGCGTTGAAGTCCGGGATCAGCAGCTCGACGCCCGTGCCGGGGTTCATCTCGTGGATCTGGCGGACGGTCTCGGCGTACAGCCACGCGCCGCCGTCGGCCAGGTCGTCGCGCGCGACGCCGGTGACCGTGGAGTAGCGCAGGCCCATCGCCTGGACCGACTCGGCGACGCGGCGGGGCTCGTCGCGGTCGAGGTCGGCGGGCTTGCCGGTGTCGATCTGGCAGAAGTCGCAGCGCCGCGTGCACTGCTCGCCGCCGATCAGGAACGTGGCCTCGCGGTCTTCCCAGCACTCGTAGATGTTGGGACAGCCGGCCTCTTCGCAGACCGTGTGGAGGCCTTCGCGTTTGACCAGACCCTTGAGCTCCCGGTATTCGGGGCCCATCTTCGCGCGCGTCTTGATCCAAGACGGCTTCTTCTCGATCGGCGTCTGGCTGTTGCGGACCTCGAGCCGCAGCAGCTTCCGACCCTCTGGTACCACAGTCACCACCTCACCCTACGCTGCGCCCCCGCGTGTCCGGCGTCACGCACGTCCGACGGTGGGACGCCGTGCCGGACGCCGGGTGGAGCAGCCTCGTTGTTCACGATCTGTTGTTCATGCGAGTCGTGTCGACCATGAACAACGCGCCGCGCCGAGACTGTTCCTCGCCCGGAGGTGACGACCGGGTAGCCGGTGTCCTCCGACTCCCCCCCAAGCGGGGGCACCGGCCCGGCCCTTCCCGCCTACGGCAGGTCGGGGGTGATTCCGGTCAGCTTGACGGTGAGGTCCCAGAGGCGGCTCGCGGCGAGGTCGTCGCGAGCCGCCGGGGTCATCCCGGCGATCGCGGGGTGGCCGCGCAGGCCGTTGAAACCGCCTGGCCCGTAGTAGAGGCCGCCGTGCGCGTCCGGTGAGGTCGCCGCGTAGAGCTGCGGCAGCGCGCCCATCTCCACCGACTGCGAGAACAGGTGGCTGAGGCGGCCGCCGAGGCGCATCACCGACGACCGGTGCGCGCTGGCCATGTTGTTGGTCAGCTCGGTGGCCGTCATGCCGGGGTGCGCGCCGATCGACGCCACGTCCGGGCAGCGGCGGTCCAGTTCGCGTGCGAACAGGATGTTGGCGAGCTTCGACTGGGAGTACGCGGCGGCGGCGTGGTACGAGCGGTGTTCCCAGTTCGGGTCGTCGAAGTTCATGCGGCCGTACTTGTGCATGATCGACGCCACGGTCACCACCCGCGCGCCTGGCCGTTGCCGCAGCACGGGGAGCAGCAGGAACGTCAGGGCCGCGTGGCCGAGGTGGTTGGTGCCGAACTGGCGCTCGAAGCCGTCGGCCGTCCGGCCGAGCGGGACGGCCATGATGCCGGCGTTGTTGACCAGGACGTCGAGCGTGCCGACCCGGTCGGCCGCGGCGCGGACGGAGGCCAGGTCGGCGAGGTCGAGCGGGAGGACCTCGGCGGACCCCCTGACCTGGCGCCGGGCCGCCTCACCGCGTTCGGTGGAGCGGCAGCCCATCAACACGTGGGCGCCTTTGTCCGCCAGCACCTGGGCGGTGCGCAGGCCGAGACCTGAGTTCGCACCGGTCACCAGCACGGTGCGGCCGGTCTGGTCGGGGATGTCCGCGTCGGTCCAACGACTCATGGGGTCATTCCTACCGCCCGGTAACTGCCGAGCGGAAGGTGGGCGTCGAGTACCGCTCGCAACACCGGCTCGTCGGCCGCGAGCTCCGCGGTCACCCGGTCCTCGTCGACGGGGCCGTCGAGCGCGGCGGCCTCCATGCGCGCGGTCAGCTTGTTGTGCCAGCGGTGGTCGAGCGCCAGCAGCAGTTCGTCGAGCGAGGAGAACACGTCCGGATCCACGATGAGCGGCGCGGACGGGTCGCGACGGGCGTCGTGCAGCACGGCGTCGAGCGCGTCGCGGCGTCGGTAGTGATCGGCCCAGGCCATGGTTCGTACCCCCGGTTTCTCGCATACCTTCGGTATGACATGACCATACCACCGGTACGTACCGCCGGTATGTGAGCTACGTTTCGTCCGTGCGAAACCGACGGGCCGAGTACTCGGAGTCGACCAGGCAGGCGCTGGTCGACAGCGCGGTCGACCTGTTCACCAAACGCGGCTACGCCGGCACGTCACTCGACGAGGTCGTCAAACGCGCACGTGTGACGAAAGGCGCGCTTTACCACCACTTCAGCGGCAAGCAGGCGTTGTTCGAGGCGGCGTTCGCGCAGGTCGAGACGAAGTCGATCGAGCCGCTGGCGGCTCTGGTGACCGGCGAGGGCGAACCGTGGGACATCGCGGTCGCCGGGTTGCGCGCCTACGTCCGCAAGTGCCTCGACCCCGAATACCAGCGGATCATCGTGCACGAAGCGCCGGTGGTGATGGGCTGGGAACGCTGGCGCGAGGCGGAGGAGCACTTCAGCTTCGGCCTGCTGCGCACCGCCGTGCAGCTGCTCGTGGACGCCGGTGAGATCGAGGAGGCGCCGGTGGAGATCATGGCGCGGCTGCTGTTCGGGGCGCTGTCCGCGGGCGCGAGCACCATCGCCAGCTCGTCCGACCCGAAGCGCACGGGCCGCGAGGTCGAAAGCGCGATCCTGCGGGTACTGGAGGGACTGCGCAAGAAGTAGTCGAGTTCCGCCCTAGCGGCCCGGCGCAACGTCGATCACCACGCGGACAACGAGGTGGTCAGCATCATGATCGAACCGGTCAACACGCGCCTGGGACTCGACGGCAAGCTAGCGCTGGTGACGGCGGGGACCCACGGGCTCGGTCTCGCCATCGCGAGCAAGCTCTGCGACAACGGCGCCCACGTCATCCTCACGACCTCTGCCGACGACGTCGACCTGGAGCGCGCGAAGCTCGTGCTCGCGGGCAAGCCCGGCTCGGTGACGGTCACCCAGCTGGACATCACCGACGAGCACTCGGTGCGCCTGCTCCTCGACCGGGTCAAGGAGGAGCGAGGTCAGCTCGACGTGTTCGTGCACCACGCCGTCTCGCCCGACCTCACGCCGTTGCTCAACGTCGTGGAGCCGCTGGCCAAGGCCTTCGTCGACGGCGGGCGGGTGGTCGTCGCCGGCTACACCGTGACACCGGTGCACGGCGTGATCCGCACACTCGCCCTGGAGATGGCCTGGTACCGGGTGGCCGTCAACGCCGTCGTCACCACCGTCGTCGACAACGGCCCCATGAACATCGACCCCGACCTGGTCGACCGGCTCGCCATCAAGAGCCCGTCCGGGCGGGTGACCCTGCCGGAGGACATCGCGAACGCGGTCGCATTGCTGTGCACCGACGAGGCCTCCTGGATTCAGGGTCAAGTCATCACCGTTGACGGCGGACTCGAACTGCTGGAGCGGTGGGGCGAAACGCGCTGATCTTCGCGAGGCGCATGCTCCACCGGTCCGCTCGGGTGCGACTCGAGCGGACCGGTTCGCGTTTCGGAAACCGAGCGAGGAGTGAGCGCCCGGTGACCCGCGGTCATCTGGCGATCGGCAATATTAATTGCTCATAGCGCATTCGGAGTAACGCTGGCCGCAATGGGTCCCGATGCTTGTCCTGCATGGTCACCGAGTGTAAAACTCGAAATGGTGACCTGGGGGCAACTAGGGGGTCGGATGATCAGAGTGCTGCTCGCCGAGGACGTGCAAATGGTCCGGGGCGCTTTGGTCGCTTTGTTGAATCTCGAACCGGATATTGAGGTCGTCGCGTCCGTCGCGACCGGTGACGAAATCATCGCGGCGGTGGAGAAGAACAAACCGGACGTCGCGGTGCTCGACATCGACCTCCCCGGCATGGACGGCCTTTCCGCCGCCACCGTCATCCACGACACCGCCCCCGACACCCGGACGCTGATTCTCACGAGCCTCGGCCGGCCGGGAACGCTGCGCCGCGCGTTGAACGCCCGCGTCAACGGTTTCATCCTCAAGGACGCTCCCGTCAGCGAGCTCGCGGACGCCATCCGCGGCGTCTCCGTAGGCCGCAGGGTGATCGACTCGCAGCTCGCGCTCTCGGCGTGGGACACCGACGAGTGCCCGCTCACGCCGCGAGAGCTCGAGGTGCTGCGGCTCGCCTCCGACGGCGCCGACGCCATGGAGATAGCCACGACGCTGTTCCTGTCCGTCGGCACCGTGCGCAACTACCTGACGGCCGCGACGGCCAAGCTCGACGCCCGCAACCGGGTCGACGCCGTCCGCATCGCCCGCAAGTCCGGCTGGTTCTGACCGGGCCCGCTCTGACAGCACACCCTTTGCAATGACTCTTTGGACGACGTCCGCAAAAGACCAGTTGCAAAGGGGTAGCTGTCTGACGCGAGCTATCTGAGGCGGGCTGCCGGCGGTGAGCTACCTGGCGGTTGAGCAACTTTGCAACGAGTCTTTGGACGACGTCCGCAAACGAGTCGTTGCAAAGGGGCAGGTCGGAGGGGTGTGAGGAGCGCGGCTGGAGAGCTGGGCGCAACTGATATATCGGTGTAGCTACACCTGAGGGTGTGCGTTGGCGCGGGCCGGGACGCACGGGATCGCGGCGTGCACGTGGAACGAGCCGTCGCCGGTGTGGCGGGCGGTGAAGGTGCCGCCGGCGGCCTGGACGCGTTCGGCCTGGTTGCGGACGCCGTTGCAGTCGAGCGAGGTGGAGCGGACGGCGGCGCCGTCGTTGACGACGTCGAGCAGGACCGTGCCGCCGCGCTGGTGGACGCCGATGGTGCAGGTGCTGGCGTCGCTGTGGCGCAGGACGTTCGTCACGGCCTCGCAGAGCACCGCGGACAGCACGGTCTCGATGGCCTCGGGAAGCGGGTCGTGGTCGAGCTCGACGCGGACGTCGATGTCGGAGGCCGCGAGCATCGCCTTGGCGGAGTTCGAGATGTCCGCGAGAGAGAGCGGGCGGTAGGCGCGGGCCAGGGAGCGGACGTCGGCCAGCGCGTGGTGGGTGATGGTGAGGATCTCGCTGATGTGCTGCTTGGCGTGGTCGGGACTGTCGGCGACGATGCGGTGCGCGAGCTCGCTCTTCAGCTTGATCGCGCTGAGGCTGTAGCCGAGCAGGTCGTGCAGGTCGCGGGCCACGCGGAGGCGTTCGGCGGCCACGGCGGCGACGGTGGTGTCAACCGCGTCCAGGGGCAGCGGGTCCGGGGGTGCCGCGACGGGGGTGGCGGGGACCGGGCGGTGCGTCGCGAAACCCGTGGCCAGGCCTGCCAGCAGCAACGCGGTCGCGGCGGTGGCCATCATGGCCTCGCCGTGCGCTGCCTGGGCGAGACCGGTGGCGATCACGGTCAGGACGAACAGCGACCAGCCGAAGAACGGGCGCAGCACGACCAGGGCGTTGCCCGCCACCAGGCCTGCCACGCCCGCCCAGGAATGCCCGAACGCGACGTACGGCAGCACCAGCAGCAGGGCCTGCGCGGCCAGCACCAGGTGCCTGTGGAGTATCGACAGCTGCCCGAAATAGGTCAGTTGCAGTACGACGAGCAGTGAGAAATCAATGGCCGAGACCACCAATTCGGGGGTGTCGCCGGCGAGCAGCAGAGCGCGGGTCAGGTCCGTCAGGCAGACACCGGCGAACAGGGCGACGATGACCGCGCGGTATCTCGGTATCGCAGGCGATGCAATCAACGTGCCCCCCAAGAGCAAACCGCCCAAGAGCAGACGCAGCACTCTCGTGATCACGACGTGCGCTCAGGCCCGAATACTAGACAGACCAGAGCAGTCAGGTCTGACTTACTGTATCGGTGCAGATCGTTGTTTCGCATTGACTCGCAGCTCAATTTCACGCGAAAGGACCAGTATTTTCGGCAACAGTCACCGCATGTGTTCGCGTGCTTACCGGACGGATCTGTTTGGGTTCGTTTGAGCATATGAATTTTTCACGCCGGCCGCAGTAGTTCGCCATCCGAGAGTCGTGGCGGGATACGTGGCGTGCGATAGCCCCGCTCAGGTGAACTTGGTGGCACGACCAAGTCGACCGCCGCTGTCAGGGGAGGATCCAATGGAGATCAAGGTTCTGGGACCGCTGGAGGCACGGGAGAACGGCGTCTCGATCGCGCCGAGCGCGGTGAAGCCCCGTCAGGTGCTCTCGCTGCTGGGCCTGCAGGCCGGGCACGTCGTCACGGTCCCGACGTTGATCGAAGAGCTCTGGGGGATGACACCGCCGCGCAGCGCGCTCACCACGCTGCAGACCTACGTGCTGCAGGTGCGGCGGCGCATCGAGGCGGCCATGCCGGGCGAGGGTCCCGGTGTCGCGAAGAACGTCCTGGTCACCCGGTACGGCGGCTACATGTTGGACGTGCCGCCGGAGGCCGTGGACGTCCGCAGCTACGAGCGGCTCGCCACCGCGGGTCAGCGCGCGTTCGAGATCGGTGACCTGGAGTCCGCCTCCCGGCTGCTGCGCAACGCCGCCGACGTGTGGCGCGGCCCGGTGCTCGTGGACGTGCAGATCGGCGTGCGGCTGGGCATGGAGGTCACCCGCCTGCAGGAGAGCCGCCTGGGCGTGCTGGAGACGCGCATCGAGGCCGACCTGCAGCTGGGCAAGCACCAGTCGCTGCTGAGCGAGCTGTCCGTGCTCACCGCGCAGCACCCCATGCACGAGAACCTGTGCGCGCAGTACATGCTCGCGCTCTACCGGGCCGGCCGGCAGTGGAAGTCGCTGGAGGCCTACCAGGCGCTGCGGGACACGCTCATCGAGGAGCTCGGGCTTGAGCCGTCCGAAAGGCTGCGTCAGTTGCAGCGGGCGATCCTGAGCTCCGAACCGTCGCTCGACAAGCCCCTGTCCCCTCGCCAGCTGGAGCGTCAGCTCGCGGGCTGAACCCCCGTCGGGAGCACATCGTGGAGACCACCGGTGCAGGTGCGTTGATCAAAGCGCTTGAGGACGTGGGCTGCGAGGTGATCTTCGGGATGCCCGGTGGGGCGATCCTGCCCGCGTACGACCCGCTGTTCGACTCGAAGATCCGGCACGTGCTGGTGCGGCACGAGCAGGGCGCCGGGCACGCCGCGCAGGGGTACGCGCAGGCCACCGGGCGGGTCGGGGTGTGCATGGCGACGTCGGGTCCGGGGGCGACGAACCTGGTCACGCCGATCGCGGACGCCTACATGGACTCCGTGCCGATCGTGGCGATCACCGGCCAGGTCAGCCGGTCGGTGATCGGCACGGACGCCTTCCAGGAGGCGGACATCCGCAGCATCACGCTGCCGATCACCAAGCACAGCTTCCAGGTGCACGACCCGGCCGACATCCCGCGGGTGGTGGCCGAGGCGTTCCGGCTCGCCGCCACCGGGCGGCCGGGACCGGTGCTGGTGGACCTGCCCAAGGACGTGCTGGCCGCCACCACCACCTACACCCCGCCCAAGCCCGTCGCGCAGTCCCGCCCGGTGCTCTCGCCGGTGCAGGTCCGCACCGCCGCCCAGCTCATGGGCACGTCGAAGCGCCCGGTGTTCTACGTGGGCGGGGGAGTGGTCCGCTCCGGTGCCGCGGCGGAGCTGCTCAAGCTCGCGAACTCCACCGGCATCCCGGTCGTCACCACGCTGATGGCGCGCGGCGCGTTCCCCGACTCGCACCGCCAGCACCTCGGGATGCCGGGCATGCACGGCACGGTGCCCGCCGTCGCCGCCCTCCAGCGGGCCGACCTGCTGATCGCGCTGGGGACCCGGTTCGACGACCGGGTCACCGGGTCGCTGCCGCACTTCGCCCCGCACGCCGCGGTGGTGCACGCCGACATCGACCCGGCCGAGATCTCCAAGAACCGCAAGGCCGACGTCGGCATCGTCGGTGACTGCCGCGACGTGCTCGCCGCCCTCAACGCGGTCGTCTCCCACGTCCCCGACCTCACCGAGTGGTGGGCCTACCTCGACGGCCTGCGCACCACCTACCCGCTCGGCTACGACCACCCCGAGGACGGCGCGCTCGCACCGCAGTACGTCATCGAACGGCTCAGCACGCTCGCCGGCCCCGAGGCGATCTACACCTCGGGCGTCGGCCAGCACCAGATGTGGGCCGCCCAGTACGTGCGCTACGAACGCCCCGGCTCGTTCATCAACTCCGGTGGCGCGGGCACGATGGGGTTCGCCGTGCCCGCCGCCATGGGAGCGCAGACCGGCGCGCCCGACCGCACGGTGTGGGCGATCGACGGCGACGGCTGCTTCCAGATGACCAACCAGGAGCTCGCCACCTGCGCCGCCGAGGGCATCCCGATCAAGGTCGCGATCATCAACAACGGCAACCTCGGCATGGTCCGGCAGTGGCAGACCCTGTTCTACGAGGGCCGGTACTCCAACACCCGGCTCGGCACGCACGACCGGCACCCCGACTTCGTCAAGCTGGCGGAGGCGCTGGGCTGCGTCGGGCTCCGCTGCACCACGCAGTCCGAAGTGGACGACGTCATCCTGGAGGCCATGTCCGTGCGGGACCGGCCGGTCGTCATCGACTTCGTGGTGGGGCAGGACGCCCAGGTCTGGCCGATGGTGCCCGCCGGCACCGGCAACGACGAGGTCATGGCCGCACGAGGAATCCGCCCCCTGTTCGACGAGGAAGAGTGATGACCAGACATTCGCTGTCCCTGCTGCTGCGCAACGACCCCGGTGCGCTCGCCCGGATCGTGGTGCTGTTCTCCAGCCGCGGCGTCGAGGTCGAGTCGCTGAGCCTCGGCCCCGCCGAGCGCGGTGAGCTGTCGCGCCTCGACGTCGTGGTCGACCTGCAACCCGGCCGCACGCCGGCCCAGCTCATCAAGCAGCTCGGCCGGATCGTCGACGTCAAGAGCGTCGTCGACCGCACCCACGACGAGGCGCTCGAACTGGGCGCCTGAACAACGGAGAATGGCCGCCCCGAACCTGCGGGGCGGCCATTCTCCGTTCCTGCGCCGGGGTGCCTCAGGCCGCCTTGGGGACGTGGCGGTCGACGACGCCGGCGTACTTCTCCAGCGTCTCGCCGGGGGACGGACCGTCGAGGGCCTTGTGGATGCTCTCGGCGATCTCGCCGTGGCGGTGCAGGTCGGCGTGCGTCAGCGTGACCTTCGTCGTGGCCGGGCCGACGATCTCGAAGTCCACCTTGATGAACGACGCCTTGTCGTCCTCGAAGATCGGCTGCCAGTAGGGGCCGACCCGCCACGTCATGACGAGGCGCTTCGGCGGGTCCCACTCGGTGATGGTGCCCCAGGCGATCTCCTCGCCGTCAGCGCCGCGCTCGAAGTAGCGGCCGCCGACGAACGGCTCGATCGTGATGGCCTGCCGGTCCTTGACGAAGACGTGCGACTCCGGCCACCACTCGATCGGCCGTCCGGCGAAGATCGCGAACGCCTGCTCGATCGTCGCCTCGACCGTCACCGACTTGGCGACATCGGGAGTTGAGGCCATGTGGCCCTCCTCGCGGGGTTGGGTTGCGGGTGATGTCGCTGTTCACCGTGACCGGTTTGTCTCAACCGCCGATCGAACCGAGGTCGAACCAGGACGGCTCGACCGGATGTCCAGTGCCGCCACCCATATTCGCGGTAGCGAAACCCGGCAGACCGAGGAGTTGTCGTGTCCCCAGCCAGTGTTGCCGCCTCCGTTGCGGTCTACATCGAGGTCCAGACGTTCTACGCCCGGCAGATGCGGCTGCTCGACGCGTTGGACGTGGAGGGCTACGCCCAGACGTTCACCGAGGACGGCGTCACCGACCACGCCCACCGCGGCGAGAAGGTCGAGGGCCGTGCCGCCCTGATCGCCGGCGCCAGCGCCGCGCTGCCCCGCTACAAGGGGGTCGCCGTGCGGCACTGGAACGACCACTACCTGGTCGAGGAGGTCGACGAGAACACGCTGAACGTCAGCTACGCCTCGCTCGTCACCCGCACCACGCTGGACGGCCAGGTGTCGTTCGAGCCCACGTTCTCCATCGAGGACGTGCTCGTGCGCATCGACGGACAGCTCTACACCAGGTCCCGCACGATCCACCGCGACCTGCCCGTCCAGGCCGCGTGACCTGCACACCCAGGAGGTGACGAGGTGACTGCTCAACAAACCGGGCTGGCCGCCGCCGCGGAGAAGGTCAAGCTGATCGCCGCGGAGCACGCGGTGCAGGCCGACACCACCCGCGAGCTGGCCCCCGAGGTCGTGGAGGCACTGCGCGACGCCGGGTTCGCGCGGCACTTCGTCGCAGCCGGGCGCGGCGGCTCGCAGGGCACGTTCGCGGAGCTGACCGAGGCCGTCATCACCGTGGGGCAGGGCTGCTCGGCCGCCGCGTGGTGCGCGTCGCTGTCGGCGTACTCGTCCCGGTTCGCCGGGCTGCTGCCCGAAGAGGGCCACGACGAGATCTGGGCGTCCGGCCCGGACACGTTCGTCGTCACCGGCCAGCCGCCCATGGGCAAGGGCACGGTCGTGGACGGCGGCCACCGGCTCAGCGGCCGGTGGACCTACGTCAGCGGCGTGGACTTCGCCGACTGGGCGCTGCTGTGCGGCATGGTCGGTGACGAGGGCCGCTTCTTCGCGGTGCCGCGCGGCGACCTCACGGTCCTCAGGACGTGGGACAGCGTCGGGATGAAGGCGACCAGCAGCCATTCCGTCGTGGTGGACGACGTCTTCGTGCCGTCCCACCTGTCGCTGAACCGCGCCGACCTGCTCACCGGCACCAGCTGGTCGCCGGTGCCGAGCCACAACGTCCCGTTCCAGGCGGTCGGCGGCCTCACGTTCGTCGCACCGGCCGTCGGAGCGGCGATGGGAGCGCTCGACGCGTGCGTCTCGGTGCTGTCGGGGAAGAAGCAGTCCGTCACGTCCGCGGTCGACCTGGTCCGCGCGTCCGGTCAGGTCGAGTCGGCGAAGCTGCTCGTGGAGCAGAACGCCAGGGTGCTCGACGACCGCGAGTTCACCCCGGCCGCGATGGCGCGCAACGAGCGCAACGTCGCCTACGTGGCCGAGGTCCTGGTCGACGCGACCGGTGGCCTGGTGCGGGCCGCCGGCACCGGTGGCCTCGCGGAAGGTGGTGCGCTGCAACGGTTCTGGCGCGACGTCGTGAGCTGCTCCAGCCACGTCGCGCTGCGGTACGAGACCGCGTCCGTGCGCACCTACCCGGCGTCGCTCTTCGGCTGACGCCGGGAGAACCGGCCCCGGCGCCACTGCGCGGCGCCGGGGCCGCAGGCGTGCCGTCGTTCCGCTCCGCCGCGACCTGACCGGGACTCAAGCGGAGGGGATCACCCTGGTAGCTCGACCGGCAGTCGTCGTTTGGAGGCAGGAGGTGGGACCTCGTTCAACAAGACCGGCTCTCCAGCCACGACGAGTCCTGACCCACCCCCTGCCGTGCGCAGCGGAACATCAGTCATCTGAGGAGAAATCGTGACCTCCACCAACACCAACCCCGACCTGGAGTCGCCACCGGCGGCTGCCGCTGCGCAGGCGGCTGCGGTCGTCGACGCGCCGGCGGCCGACCCGCGCCGCTGGATAGCGTTCATCATCATGACCGTCGCGACGTTCATGGACATGCTGGACGGCAGCATCGTCAACGTCGCACTCCCCGCGATCCAGCACGGCATGGGCGCGAGCTTCGTGCAGCTGCAGTGGATCACCGCGGGCTACGTCTTCGCGTTCGCCCTCACACTGATCACCGGCGGTCGCCTCGGTGACATCTACGGCCGCCGCCGGATGTTCCAGCTCGGCGTCCTCGGCTTCGTCCTCACGTCGTTCCTGTGCGGCATCTCGATCAACCCGGAGATGCTCGTGGCCTCCCGCCTCGCGCAGGGCCTCGCGGCCGGCCTGATGGTGCCGCAGGTCATGTCGATCATCCACGTCACCTTCCCCGACAAGGAGAAGGGCGCGGTCTTCGCCATCCAGGGCACCATCGGTGGTCTCGCGGCCACGATCGCGCCGCTCGTCGGTGGCCTCCTGGTCGCCTGGAACGTCTTCGGCTGGGACTGGCGGACGATCTTCCTGGTCAACGTCCCGATCGGCATCCTCGGCTACGTGCTGGGCTGGAAGTACATCAACGAGTCGAAGGCCCCGAGCCGCATCCGCCTCGACCTCGTCGGCGTCGTCCTCGCGACCGTCAGCCTCACGGCCCTGCTGTTCCCGCTGACCTTCGGCCGCGAGCTGCACTGGCCGGCCTGGGGCTTCGTGCTGATGGCCGCCTCCGTCGTCGGCTTCATCGGCTTCGTCGCCTACGAGAAGGCCAAGCAGCGCAAGGACGGCATGCCGCTCGTGCCGCTGAACCTGTTCAAGTCCCGCAGCTTCTCCGCGGCCCTCGCGCTGATGCTGGGCATGTTCAGCTTCACCGGCATGTTCATGCTGGCGCTCTACCTGTACCTGCAGGAGGGTCTCGGCTTCTCGCCGCTGCGGACCGGTGTCACGCTGCTGGCGTTCTGCATCGGTGCGTTCATCACCGCGTCGGCCTCGGTCATCGCGCTGGTGCCGAAGTTCGGCCGCGCCGTCCTGCAGGTCGGTGCCGTCGTCATCGCCGTCGGTGTCGCGGTGCTGCTGTTCTCGGTCAGCCCCGACGTCACGAGCTGGGGCCTGGTTCCCGGGTTGCTGCTCATCGGCCTCGGCTTCGGCATGACGGCCACCCCGATCGCGCTGTTCGCACTGCAGGAGGTGCCGCACGAGGACGCGGGTGCGGCCTCCGGCCTGATCAACACCAAGCAGCAGCTCGGTTTCGCGGTCGGCATCTCGGTCGTGACGCTGGCGTTCTTCTCGCCGCTGGCCTCCCACGGCGCGACGAACACCGAGGCGCTGGCGCCGCAGTTCCGCCAGGAGATCGTGGCGGCCGGTGTCGCGGACGCCCGCGCCACCGAACTGACCGCGGCCTTCCAGACCTGTGCCACCTCGACGTTCTCCGGTACGCCGGACGCGGCGGCGTGTGGTGCGGTCCAGGCGGACCCGCAGGCCAAGGCGATCGCCGACAGGTTCTCGCACCAGGCAGCCGGTCAGTCCTTCACGGACGCGTTCCGCACCACGCTGTACGTCGGCTTCGGCTTCGCGGCCCTCGCGCTGCTGCTCGCCTCCTTCCTGCCGCGCTGGCTGAAGCAGGAGGAGTGGGGCGCTCCCGCCGAGGACGGTGCCGCCGAAGGCGCTGAGGAACCCGCCAAGGCGTAGTTCCACCCGCTGTTGCAATGGGCCCCGGACCACCCGTCCGGGGCCCTCTGCTGTGAGCACGCGGGGGCCCCGCGTGCCTCCTGGGGGAACGCGGGGCCCCCGCGTGCACGAGAACAGGCCCCCACACGGGTGGTGGGGGCCTGTGGGGTGACGGGGTGTGACGGGGGGTCAGATGCGGAACGCGGCGCCCTCGACGTCGACGGGGCCCTGCCACGGGGTGCCGTCGTTCATGTTGATGTAGGTGTGTGCCTTGGTGCTGAACTTCTTCTTGTTCGCGCTGATCTTGCCCAGGTGGCTCGCGTTGATCGAGCCGACCGGGTTGCCGTTCTCGTCGCGGTGCGCGTGGTGGGTGATCCAGAAGCTGAACTGGCCGTCCTTCGCCGCCGTCCAGACGCCCCGGCCCTCGAGGTGGTCGGGGTAGCCGGGCTTGGTCTCGCAGTGCAGCTGGTAGTCGGCGGTGAAGTCGCAGAACAGCGGCGTCAGCAGCGGCGGCTGTTCGATGTGGATGGTGACGGTGAGGTCCCAGCGGCCGACGAGCGCGTTCTCGTAGCTGGGCTTCGCGGTGGCACCGGCGGCGGCGACGACGGGTACTGCCAGCGCACAGGCGGCCACGGCGGCCATGGCCTTCTTGCGGACGTTCATGGGGGACGCCTCCGATGAGGTGGGGCAGCGGACGCGCTGAGTGTTGTTCGCGCAGCTCAAGCACCCCTGTAGCGCCAGTTGTGACCCGAGGCGGCTTCGAGGCGGGTTGCGGAGGATGGCACAAAGCGAGAGGAGCTGGGGCATGTCTGCATCGGTGACCGACGCGTTCCGCTGCCGGGCGGCCAGGACGCCCGACGCGGTCGCGCTGTCCGCGGGACACGACGTCGTGACGTACGCGGAGCTGGACAGGTGGTCCGACGCGCTCGCCGGCGAGCTCGTCGAGGCCGGTGTGCGGTCCGGCGACCGGGTGGCGGTGTGCCTGGAACGGTCGGCGCAGCTCGTCGTGGCACTGCTCGGCGTGCTCAAGGCCGGTGCCGCGTACGTGCCGATCGACCCCGAGGACCCCGAGGCGCGGGTGTCGATGATGCTCGCCGACGCGCAGGTGTCCGTCGTGGTGGGCCGGTTCTCCGCCGGGTTCACCACGCTGAAGGTACCGCCGCGCGGATCGAGGTCCACTGTGGACGCACTCCCGGTCGTGGCACCGGAGGACGTGGCGTACCTGATGTTCACCTCCGGCTCGACGGGCCGGCCCAAGGCGGCGATGGTGGAGCACCGCAACATCGCGAACCTCGTCACCGCGCCGAACTACCTGGAGATCACCGCACAGGACCGGTTCCTCCAGCTCGCCACGGTGGCGTTCGACGCCGCCACGTTCGAGATCTGGGCCGCCCTGCTCAACGGCGCCCGGCTCGTGCTCGCCCCACCCGGTGTGGTGCAGGCGGAGGAGCTCGGCGACCTGCTGCGCACCAACGAGATCACCGTCCTGTTCCTCACCGCGGCGCTCTTCCACCGGCAGATCGACGTGGACGTCGACGCGTTCAAGGGCCTGCACACGGTCATGTCCGGCGGTGACGTCCTGTCCGTGCCGCACATCCGGCGGCTGCGGGAGGCGCTGCCGACCGTGCAGATCATCAACTGCTACGGCCCGACCGAGACCACCACGTTCGTCACCTGCCACCGCGTCGGCGCGGACGAGGACCTCGGCGGCACCCTCCCGATCGGCAGGCAGCTGCAGAACACCGACGTCGTCATCGTCGGCGACGACGGGACACCGGTGCCCGACGGCACCGCGGGCGAGCTGTGGGCGGGCGGCGCCCAGGTGGGCCGCGGCTACTGGCAGCGCCCGGACCTCACCGAGGAGCGGTTCGTGCGCGGCAGCTGGAACGGCGTGCGCTACTACCGCACCGGCGACCAGGCCCGGCGGCGCCCGGACGGCGTCGTCGAGTTCCTCGGCCGGATGGACGACCAGTTCAAGCTGCGCGGGTTCCGCATCGAACCGGGCGAGGTCGAGAACGCGCTCACCGAGCACCCGCAGGTGCGCGCCGCGGCGGTGGGCGTGCGCACCCACCCCAGCGGTGACCGCAGGCTGGTGGCGTGGGTGGTGCCCTCCGGCGAGGGGATCGACAAGCGCTCGCTGCGTGCCCACATGCGTGCGAGCGCACCGGAGCACATGGTGCCGGCCGGGTTCGTCGTGGTGGACGAGCTGCCGATCACGAGCAACGGCAAGACCGACCGCAAGGCGCTGCCGGAACCGGACTGGAGCTCGAAGGCGCTCTACGTCTGAGCGGCTCAGGACATGCGGAAAGGGGCGGGCTCGCAGGGAGAGCCCGCCCCTTTCGACGCGTCCGCTAGAGCCAGGACGGGACTTCCAGGATCTCCAGCACCGCGGCGGTCCAGACGTAGCCGGCGCCGGAGGACTGCAGGACGACCAGGTCACCCGGCTTCGGGTCGCGCTCGGCCAGCACGTGGTCGAGGCCGATCGCGATGTCCGCGGTGCCGACCATGCTGTACTGCTTGGCCCAGTCGTAGGTCGTGGAAGCGCGGTCGACCCCCAGGAGACCGCAGATCCCGTGCGTGACGATGGTCTCCGCGAGCTGCTGGTGCAGGAAGAACCGCGCGTCCGCGAGCTCGATCTCCGCTTCGTACAACGCCATCTTGAGCGAGTGCCGCACCCCGCCGCCGATCCGCGCGATCATGTCGTCGAGGTCGACGTCGGCGTTGCGCAGGAAGTCCTCGACACCGCTGTTGAGCTGCAGGGTCCGGCCGTCGAGGAACGGTCCGGTGGTCCACGGCTGGAACCCGCGCGACATCTGCTCCAGGGTGGAGTCGGCGTGGGAGTGGATCGAACGGACCCGCGCGAAACCGGAGCGGTTGGACAGCACCAGCGCCCCCGCGCCGTCGCCGTTGACGTTCTGCTCCTCCGACGCCCACCGGTCGAAGTACGGCAGGTGGAACGCGTCGCCCGCCGTCACGAGCGCGGCCGAGGTGTCCCGGTGCGACGACAGGTAGGACGCCGCGAGGTCCACCGCGGCCATGAAACCGTTGCAGCCCTGCTTGACCTCGAACGCGGGCCCGGTGCCGCCGACGGTGTTGGCCTGCACGTAGCTCGCCGGCGTCCAGAGGTCGAGCCCCTGGTGCGACAGGGAGGCGTGCACGGTCAGGCCGAAGTCCAGCGGGCTCAGGCCGGAGCGCTCCACGGCTTCCAGACCGGCTTTCGCCGCCATGACGGGACCGGTCTCGCCCGGAGCGGCGACGCGCAGCTCCCGGTAGCCGTTCATGGCCTTCTTCTCTTCCGTGTACCGGCCGGCCGCGATGGCGTCGTCCACCGTCTCGACCTGCTCGGGCAGGTATGTGCCCACACCGGCGATGTACAGGTCATTCCACCGCATGTCGAACTCCTAGGCTGCCTGGTCCAGCTGCTTGGCGACGGCGCGCGCCGTCGGGTCCTCGTAGAAGCTGCGCAACGGGACGCGGACGCCGTACCGCTCGTGGAGCTGCTTGACCAGCTTCGACGCGAGCAGTGAATGGCCCCCCAGGTCGAAGAAGTGGTCCTGCGGCTCGATCCCCGGCACTCCGAGCACCTCCCCGAACAGGTCGCAGAGCTCTGTCTCCCGATCTGTCACGGCGTCCTCCCTGTCAGCCCTTGAGTAATGAGAACTTTGCGTTGCCCGGGTCGAGATGGGCTTGGGCCGCAACGGAAAACACCGCGTTCGAGCCGTTCTGGAGTTTGCGCCGAGGGAAGTCGTCCACGGTTGCGCGCGTCCGTCGCAAGCAACCCGGGTTGGGAGCCACACAGATGCAGACGTTCACTCCGAAACGGTCGACCGCCCTCGTGCGCGCAGCAGCGGTCACAGCCGTGGTCCTGCTCGCGTTAACGGGCCTGACCACGGCCGCGAACGCGACGGGCTGCACACCGGTCGGCAGCTGGACCGGTCACGTGACCCGCACGGACGGGGACCACCCGACCAAGCTGGTGTTCAAGGCCAACGGCAGCGTCTTCCTCACCAACGAGCAGAACACCACCACCAAGGGCTCGTGGTGGTGGACCGGCGCCACCACGTTCCACTACAAGTTCCGCGGGGAGAAGGTCTACGACGAGAACGGCGCCTACTTCGCCTACGTCGACTTCGACCAGGACGCCGTCCAAAGCGGACCGAACGGCTTCACCAGCTCCGGCCCGTCGACGTTCTTCCTCGCCGACGGCACGAACCTGGGCACGTCGGCCATCACGTTCACGATGACGCGGGTCTGACGCGCGGCCGGAGCCGGGGCAGGTCCGCCGCCCCGGCTCCGGCACGGGGTCACACCAGGAACGAGGCGTGCTCCTCCACCCACTGGCGGAACGTGCGGGCCGGCTTTCCGGTGATCCGCTCGGCGGTCGCGCCGGTCTCCGCAGGGACACCGACCGCGGCCTCCCACTGGTTCAGCAGCGAGGTCAGCACGGGCGGCGGCACGAAGGCGCTCATCTGCGCCTCACCCTCCTCGCGGGTCAGGCCGTTGACCACGAGCTCGCGGCCGAGCACCTCGCCGACGATCTCCAGCTCCCGCCGGAACGTGAGCGACTCCGGCCCGGTGAGGTCGACGACCTCGTCCTCCAGCTTCTTCTCCGTCAACGCGACCACGGCCACGTCGGCGATGTCGTCCTCGTGCACCGGGGCGACCTGCGCCTCGGGGAAGACCTGGTCGATCGTGTCGCCGGCCTGCAGCGCGTAGCTCCAGCCGAACGCGTTGCTCATGAAGGCACCCGGCCGCAGGATCGTGTAGGTCAGGCCCGACGCGACGACGGCCTCCTCCACGACCTTGTGGTGGTGTGCCAGCGGGTCCTCGTCGGCGCCCGGGAGGCCGACGGTGTTCGACGACAGCAGCACGACGCGCTCGACGCCCGCCTTCTCGGCCTCGTCGAGGAACTGCGTGATGCCGTCCGGCTCCGCGTAGAGCAGCACCTTGGAGACACCGGCGAGGGCCGCGACGAACGTCGCCTGGTCGGTGAGGTCGAGGGCGACGGTCTCCACGCCCTCGGGGACGTCGAGCTCCGCGGGGTTTCGGCCGGACGCGCGGAGGCTGTGACCCGCCGCGTAGAGCCGCTGGAGCACGCGGCGGCCCACGTTGCCGCGCGCTCCGGTGACGAGGATGGTCATGGTTGATCTCCAGAATGGGGATGGTTCGCCTGGATGGCCGATCACGCTCAGCGTCCACTCGGTCACTCGAACCGCGCTGGACCGGGGTTCAGGCCACCACTCCTAACGTGCGGAAACATCCCATGAGCGTGAGGAGCGCACGGTGGTCACCTTTCCCGTTCCCGGATCCAGCTACCGCGGTCCGGCGCCGGAGTTCGCGCGGTTCCGCGCGACGAGCCCGGTCGTGCGCCTGCCCGCCGCCGGTGGCGGCCACTGCTGGGTCGCCACCACGCAGGACGCGGTCCGCGCCGTTCTCGACGACGTGCGGTTCTCCCGCGCGGCGTCCTACGAACCGGGCGCGCCGGTGTTCCCCGGTCTCTTCCAGGCACCGCCAGGCATGATCATCTCCCTCGACCCGCCCGTGCACACCCGGCTGCGCGACCTGGTGTCGCAGGCGTTCTCGGTGGACCGGGTCGAGTCCATGCGACCGAGAATCCAGCAGCTGGTGGGAGAGTTGCTGGACCGCGCCGACGACGAGGCCAGGCAGGGACCGGTCGACCTGCTGGGGACGTTCACGTTCCCGCTGGCCATCACCGCGATCAGCGAGCTGCTCGGTGTGCCCGCCGCCGAACGCGACACGTTCGCGCGGCTGATCCGGGAGTTCGCCGCCGTGGACGCACCGGAGGTCGCGGCCGCGGCGGGGGAGCAGCTCGGCGAGTACATGGCGGCGCTGGTGTTCGGCAAGCTGCGCGCCCCCGGCGACGACGTGCTGTCGGCGCTGACGCAGGTCCGGATCGGCGACGACGGCCTGGCGGTCGACGAGCTGATCGGCCTCGGCTACACGCTGCTCGGCGCGGGCGGCGACTCCACGGCGTGCCACCTCGCCAGTTCGGTGCTGACCCTGCTCGGCCACCACCGCGACGGGTGGGTGCGGCTGGGCGGGCACCCGGAGGAGGTGCCGGCCGCGGTCGAGGAGCTGCTGCGCTGGATCGCGTTGTCCACCAACGACACCACCGGCCTGCCGCGGATCGCCGCGGAGGACGTCGCGTTGTTCGGGGTCACGATCCCCAAGGGCGACGCGGTGTTCGTGTCGACGAGCTCGGCCAACCGCGACGAGACCCTGTTCGCCGACCCGGACGTGCTCGACCTCACCCGCACCGGCAACGCGCACGTCGCGTTCGGGCACGGCATCCACCGCTGCCTCGGCGCCCCGCTGGCCCGCATCGAGCTGACCGCCGCGCTGGAGGAGCTGACCCGGCGCTTCCCGGCCGCCCGGCTCGCGGTGCCGGAGGAGGAGCTGCGGTGGCAGCGCGCCGACATGAACCACCGGCTCGTCGAGCTGCCCGTGGACCTGCACGGCAAGGGTTTCTGACACACGAAGAACGGCCCCCGGAAAGCTTTCCGGGGGCCGTTCTCGTTGTGCGGCTACTTCTTGCGGGGTACGGCGAGTGCCGCCAGCGCTCCGCAGAAGGTGAAGACGCCCGCACCGAGCAACGCGAGCCCGTACCCGGACCCGAGCGAGTGCCGCAACGGTTCACCGGCGGCCAGCAACGAGTCCGCACGGGCCGACGACATCGTCGCGAGCACGACCAGGCCGATCGCGCTGCCCATCTGCCGGATCGTGTTCAGCAGCCCGGACGCGAGGCCCGCCTGCTCGCGCGGGACACCGGACGTGGCGGCGTTCGTGGTCGCGTTCAGCACCGCGCCCATGCCGAGGCCCAGCACCGTCGTCGGCACGAGGATCGTGCCGAGGAACGTCGACGTCTCGTCCGCTGTGGACACCCACAGCAGGCCGGCGGTCGCCGAGAGCAGCCCCGCGAGCAGCACCGGCCGCGGTCCGATCCTCGGGACGATCCGCGCCACGCCGAACCCGCCCAGCGCGATGCCGATCGACAGCGGCAGGTAGCCGAGGCCGGTCGCGAGCGCGCTCAGCCCCATCACCTGCTGCAGCACCAGGGTGAGGAAGTAGAAGGTGCTGAACAGGGCCGCGATCGCGAAGAACGCCACGACGTTCGTCGCGGTCACCGAGCGGTTGCGGAAGATGCCGAGCGGCATCAGCGGGTGGGCCGACACCGTCTGCTGGCGCAGGAACAACGCGAACAGGACCACGGAGAGCGCGAGCGACCCGGCGACCTGCCAGGAGCCCCAGCCCAGCTCGTGCGACTGCGCGATGCCGTAGACCAGTGCCATCAGGCCGATCGTCACGGTGATCGCACCCGGTACGTCGAGGCTCTTGCGACCCCCGTTGCTGGGTGTCTCCGGCACGGCGCCGCGGATCATCGACACCAGTGCGATGCCGAGCGGCACGTTGATCAGCAGCACCCACCGCCAGCCCAGCGACTCGGTGACGATGCCGCCGAGCAGCACGCCGACCGCGCCACCCGTGCCGGACACCGCGCTCCACCAGCCGAACGCCTTCGCGCGGGCGGTGGGGTCGGTGAACGTGGTGCCCAGGACCGTGAGCGAGGCCGGTGCCATCACGGCCGCGCCCAGGCCCTGGAAGCCGCGGGCCGCGATCAGGGTGCCGGGCGAGGTCGCCATGCCGCCGACGGCGCTCGCGACCGTGAACAGCGCGGCACCGAGCAGGAACACCCGGCGCTGCCCGAACAGGTCGGCGAGCCGCCCGCCCAGCAGCAGGAAGCCGCACACCGCGATGGTGTACGCGCTGTTCACCCACTGCAGGTCGTGCCGCTCGAACCCCAGGTCCTCGTAGATCGAGGGCAGCGCGACGTTCATGACCGACGCGTCCAGCACGTTCATGAACTGCGCCAGGCAGCACACCGCCAGAACGAGCCCGAGCTTGGCACCGGGCCTGTTCAGCGTCGCCGTCATGCGCGCACCAGCCGGAAGAACGTCCGCAGCTCCTCGACCAGGACGACCGGGTTCTCCAGCGCGGGGAAGTGACCGCCGGACGGCATCTCCCGCCAGTAGCGCAGGTCGGTGAACCGGTGCTCGGCCCACGCCCTGGGCATCCGCGCGTCGGCGGGGAACACCGAGAACCCGGTCGGCACGGACACCTGCGTCAGCGGCGACTTGTTGTAGCTCTCCCAGTACAGCCGGCCCGAGGACGCGGCGGTGGCGGTGAACCAGCACACCGACACCATGTCGAGGATCCGGTCGCGGGGGATGATCTTCTCCGCGTCACCGTCGTGGTCGCTCCAGGACCAGTACTTCTCGCCGGCCCAGCCGAGCTGGCCGACGGGGGAGTCGGTGAGCCCGTAGGCCAGCGACTGCGGCTTGGTGTTCATCACCGCCGCGTACGCGGACTCCTTCGCGGCGAACTCCTTGAGCGCACCCAGGCCCTCGTAGTCCCGTTGCGTCAGCTGGACCTCCGCCTCGGGGGCGGACGCGAACGGCATGACGAGGTGGATCGCCTCGACGTGGTCGGGCGCGATGTGGCCGAGGATGCCCGTGATGAACGAGCCCCAGTCGTTGCCGTGCGCGTAGAACCTGTCGTAGCCGACACGTCCCATCAGCGTGACGAGGGAGGCGGCGATCTTCTCCAGCGTCCAGCCGGTGCCGGTCGGCTTGTCGCTGAAACCGTAGCCGGGCAACGAGGGCGCGACGACGTGGAACGCGTCGGCCGGGTCCGGCGGGTTGGTCAGCGGCTCGATGACGTCGAGGAACTCGGCGACCGAACCGGGCCAGCCGTGTGTGAGCAGCAACGGCTTCGCGTCCGGGTGCGGGGAGCGGGCGTGCAGGAAGTGGATCCCGACACCGTCGACCTCGGTCTTGAACTGGGGGACGGCGTTCAACCGGGCCTCGGTGGCGCGCCAGTCGTAGACGTTCGCCCAGTACTCGGCCAGTTCCTTGGCGTAGGCCAGCGGCATGCCCTGCGACCAGTCGTCCACGGTCTCCGCGTCCGGCCACCTGGTCGCCGCCAGTCGCCGGGTGAGGTCCGCCAGTTCGGAGTCGGGAACCTCGACCCGGAACGGCACGAGTGCAGTGTCCATGGCGCGAAGGTAGGGACGAAACCTCGAACCCCGGTCGACATCCGGGTTTCGAGCCGCCTTCGAGGTGCGCGGAGCAGGGTTCGGCGCGAGGCCAGGCCGAAATTTCCCGGAGGTGTCCCGTGCTGCCCCTTGAACTGGACGAGGAGTTCCCGTTCAGCGGTTCCTCCTACCGCGGCCCGGACCCGAAGTACGACGAGCTGCGCGCCACGTGCCCCGTTGCCAAGGTGCGCACCAACACCGGCACGCCGACCTGGGTGGTCACCGGCTACTCCGACGTCCGCGCCGGGCTCGCCGACCCCAGGCTGAGCCGCGCGTTGACGTGCGCCGAGGGTGCTCCCCAGGTCGGCGGCGCCATGACCACCACCCCCGAGATGATCATCTCGCTGGACGGGTCCGAGCACTCCCGGCTGCGCAAGCTCGTGATGGGCGCGTTCACCGTCCGCAAGGTCGAGGCGATGCGCGCGGGCGTGCAGAAGGTGTGCGACGAGCTGCTGGACGCCGTCGAGCTCGACGGCGGGCCGGTCGACCTCGTCGAGAAGCTCTGCGTCCCGTTGCCGCTCACCGTCATCGGTGACCTGCTCGGCGTGCCCACCGAGGACCTGAAGATCTTCGAGACCGACGCGCGGGCGTTCGCGACGTTCGACGAGAACGACCCGGAGGCGCCGATGCGGGCGTTCGGGCGGCTCGCCGGGTACGTCATGGGCCTGATCGCGCAGAAGCGCGAGAAGCCCGGCCAGGACATGCTGTCCGACCTGATCTCCGCGCGGGACGACGACGACAAGCTCAGCGAGCAGGAGCTGGTGACGTTCGCGTTCACGCTGATCGGCGCCGGCTTCGACACGGCAGCCAACCAGATCTCCAACTCGGTGCTGGCGCTGCTGCACGACCACCCGGACACCTGGCGGCGCCTGGTCGCCGACCCGTCGCTGATCCCGGCGGCCGTCGAGGAGCTGCTGCGGCACGTCAACCTCTTCGCCACCGACACCACCGGGTTCCACCGCATCGCGGCGGAGGACCTGGAGCTCGGCGGGCAGAGGATCGCGAAGGGCGACGCGGTGTTCTTCGTGCTGTCGTCGGCGAACCGGGACGCCGCGGTCTTCGAGAACCCCGACGTGCTCGACATCGACCGCGCCACCAACCCGCACATCGCGTTCGGGCACGGCGTGCACTACTGCCTCGGCAAGCAGCTGGGGCGCATGGAGATGGCGATCGCCATCGAGGGCCTGACCCGCCGCTTCCCGGACCTGCGGCTCGCCGTGCCGTACGAGGACCTGAAGTGGCACCAGGGCGAGATCAACCACTCACTCGTCACCTTCCCCGTCACGTGGGGGCTGGAGAACCAAGGAGAGTCATGAGCATCCCCGAGAAGCAGTGGGAGGTCAGGCTCGCCAAGCACGTCGAGGACGACCTGACCCCCGAGCACTTCGACCTCGTCGAGGTGGCCGTCCCCGAGATCGGCGACGGTGAGGTGCTGGTGCGCGTCGGCTACGTGTCGGTGGCGGCCGCCTTCAAGGAGTTCATGCGGGCCGACTGCCAGATCCCCGGCGTGCCGCCGTGGAAGGTCGGCGAGCCCGCCGGCGCCGGTGGCGTGGGCACCGTGGTGAAGTCGAACAGCCCCGACCTCGCGGTCGGCGACCTGGTGCAGTCGTTCGGGCCGTGGCAGGAGTACTGGTCCGGGCCCGCGCAGCAGTTCATCAAGCAGAACCCGCACCACGTGCCGTCACCGGTGTACTTCCTGTCGCAGGGCCCCACCGCCTACTACGGCATGGCGACCATCGCGCAGGCCGGTGAGGGCGACGTCGTGTTCGTCACCGGCGCCGCCGGCGGTGTCGGGTCGCTCGCCGGGCAGATCGCGAAGGCCCGCGGTGCCAGGGTGATCGGCTCGGCCGGCTCGCAGGCCAAGGTCGACTGGCTGGTGAACGAGCTGGGCTTCGACGCCGCGTTCAACTACAAGGACGGCCCGGTGGCCGACCGGCTGCGCGAGCTGGCACCGGACGGCATCAGCGTGTTCTTCGACAACGTCGGCGGCGAGCAGTTCGAGGCGGCGGTCCAGGCCGCCCGCCCGCACGCCCGGTTCGCGCTGTGCGGTGCGCTGGCCAACCAGGCCGGTGGCTCGGCCGAGCACCCGCGGCTCGACCTGATGACGGCCATCACGAAGCACCTGGAGATCCGCCCGTTCGCCTGCTACCACCTGCCGGAGCAGATCCAGGACTGGGTGGTCCACTTCGGACAGTGGTTGCAGGAGGGGAAGTTCGTCTTCCCGCACACGATCGTCGAGGGCGGGGTCAAGGCGGCGCCGCAGGCGTTGCTGTCGCTGCTCTCCGGCGCCTACACCGGGAACGTGACGGTCAGGTTCTCCTGATCGCGGTGATCCTGACGTGCGCCGTGCGGATGGTGCTGCCATCCGCACGGCGCACTGTCGTGATCCCGGTGCTGACGAACGCGTCACCGCTCAGCACGGCGTCCTGGGCGATCTCGACGGTGCCGGGCGGTTCGGCCATCTCCTCGGTGATCCGGTAGGAGAACGTGCCGGGCCCGGTCGCCGTCCAGGTGCCGGATCCCGTGCCACCGCCCAAGAGCGTGGCCGTGCCGTCGTCCGCGAAACCGAGCTCGCTGAAGGACTCGCCACCCGGCCGGCCGACCCGTGCGCGCCATCGTCCCGTGATGTCCATGCCCCACAGGGTTTCCGTCACTGCTGGACCTGGACTCAAGGAACACCGAGCAGGGTTGGCGGCGACTGCTCTTACAGGAGAGAAAGAAGCTGGAGGCGTCATGTCGGACGCACCATTTGCCGGACAGCAGGTCGTCGTGACGGGTGGGGGAACCGGCATCGGCCGCGCGGCGGCGCTGGCGTTCGCCGACCTCGGCGCCGCGAACGTGATCATCACCGGCCGCCGCGAGAACCGGCTCACCGAGGTCGTCGCGCTGCACCCGGCCATCACCGCCGTGGTCGCCGACGTGACCACCGAGGAGGGCGCGCAGAAGGTCGTCGACGCCGTGAAGCTCGGTGGCGGCAAGGTCGACGTGCTCGTGCACAACGCCGGGATCTTCCGGTTCACCCCGGTCGCCGGTTTCGACCTCGGCACTGCCCGCGACGTGCTGGAGACCAACCTGGTCGGCCCGCTGGTGCTGACCGCCAAGCTGCTGCCGCAGCTGACCTCGCCCGGCGGCAGCATCGTGTTCGTCTCGAGCAACGCGGGCCACATCGCCGTGCCCGGCGGCGGCGTGTACGGCGCCAGCAAGGCCGCCGTGGACAGCCTGGTGCGCAGCTGGGCGCTCGAGCTCGCCCCGCAGGGCATCCGCGTCAACGCGGTCGCGCCCGCCGCCGTGCGCACCGAGGTCTACGCGGCCAACGGCCTGAGCCCCGAGGAGGTCGAGGGCTACTTCGGCTTCCAGGCCTCGCAGACCCCGCTGGGGCGCACCGGTGAGGTCGACGACGTCGTCCCGTGGATCACCCGCTTCGCCGAGCCGGCGAGCTCGTGGGTGACCGGTCAGATCATCACGCTCGATGGCGGCGCTGACCTGGCGTGAGCCAACCCGAACCAGGAGGAACCGAAAGATGACCAGCAGCGCCACCGAGCCCGGTGTGGACACGTTCCCGTACAAGCGCCAGTGCCCGTTCACCCCGCCCGCGCAGTACGCGCAGATGGCGGAGGAGGACGTCGTCGAGGTCACGCTGACCGGGTCCGGCCTGCGGATCTGGACGATCAGCGGCTACCACACGATCAAGCAGCTCCTGACCGACCCGCGGATCAGCGCCTCCCGCAAGCACGACAACTTCCCGTTCTACTTCATCGCGCCGCCGGAGTTCCGCACCGAGACGTCGTTCATCGGCTACGACAACCCCGAGCACACCAAGACCCGGCGCAAGGCGGCGGTGACGTTCACCAACCGCCAGGTGAAGCGGCTGCGCGGGCGCATCCAGGAGATCGTCGACGAGTACATCGACAAGATCCTCACGATGACGCCGCCCATCGACTTCCACCGCGAGTTCTCGCTCGCCGTGCCGATGACGGTCATCTGCGAGCTGCTCGGCATCCCGCAGGACGAGCACGACTTCTTCATCGAGCACGGCACCTGCCTGCTGGGCGGGCACTCGACACCCGAGCAGCGCCAGGCGGCGATCGTCGAGGTGAACGCCTACGTCGACAAGCTGATCACGTTGAAGGAGCAGGAGCCCGGCGAGGACCTGCTGTCCAGGGCGATGGCCGAGTACGCGGCCTCCGGCGAGGAGTACACGCGCCGCGACCTGTTCAACATGATCCGCCTGCTGATGAACGGCGGCCACGAGACCACGGCCTCGATGCTGTCGCTGGGCACCGCGGCGCTGCTGGAGCACCCGGAGGAGCTGCAGAAGCTGCTCGACGACCCCGAGGGCATGATCGAGCCGGCCGTCGAGGAGCTGGTGCGCATCGCGACCATCGGTGACACCGCCATCCCGCGCGTCGCGCTGGAGGACATCGAGATCGCCGGCAAGACCATCAAGGCCGGCGACGGCATCCTGTGCCTGGGCCTCAACGGCAACCGCGACCCGGAGGTCTTCCCGGAGCCGGAGAAGCTGATCCTGGAGCGCGGCACCCGCAAGCACCTCGGGTTCGGCCACGGCCTGCACCACTGCATCGGCGCCGACCTCGCGCGGCTGGAGATGCAGCTGGTGTGGACGACGCTGTTCCAGCGCATCCCGTCGCTGCGCCTGGCGAAGCCGTTCCTGGAGATCCCCCGCAAGGAGGGCGCCGTGATCTACGGCCTCTGGGAGCTGCCGGTCACGTGGGACCTGCCCGCGGAGGACTGACCGCACGCGAAAGGGGCCCCGCTCACGAAGAGCGGGGCCCCTTTCGCGTTGCTCAGTCCTTCGGGATGTCCGGGCGCCGCACGTGCCCCGGGATCCGGGTGTGCTTGCTCCGCGGGAGCACGCCGTCGACGAGGTAGTCGTCGACCAGGGCGTCGAGGACCTCGTTGCCCGCCAGCGCGTACACCTCGTGGTCACCGGAGTCCTCGATGACGACCAGCGGGTGGTCCAGCAGCGCGGCGAGCTCGACGCCGCCCTCGACGCGGTCCATCGGGTCGCCGTCGGCCTGCACCACCAGGCCCTTGGGGTAACCGGGCTGCGCGAGCTCCGTCGGCGGTTCGAGGCTCTCGAACGTCCGGAACGCACCGACCCACGGCTGCGCCCGCAGGACCCCGTAGCCGTACGGGTGCGTGGCCCGGTGCTTGCGGACGTCGGCGTAGTAGACCTCCAGGTCCTGCGGCCAGTACGTCTCCAGCGTGATGGCCTCCAGCACCCCGACCCGCAGGTCGCCCTCGGAGTCCTGCGGCCGCCACGTGCCCTGCCCGACGATCAGCGTCTTCGCCTTGTCGAGGTTGCCGTCGCCGAGCGCGGTGTTCAGGTCGCCGATGAGGTAGCCCAGCGAGTCCCACTGCGCCCGGTCCGTGGCCCTGGTGCCGACCGCGCCGTCGAGCAGCGTCCTGAGGTGCACCTGGCCCTGCTCGTCGAGCGCCGCCACGACCTTCTCGACCTCGGCGATGACGTCCGCGGCGTTCGTGCCGAGGTGGAAGTGCCCGTCGCGCTCCGCTGTCCACTCCGCCCACAGCTCGACGTTGCGGTAGACCGCCTCCGCCTGCGTGACGAACTGCTGGCGCCAGGTCCACTGCGGGTTGATGCACGAGTCGAGCACCGTGCGGTCGAGGTGCTCGGGGAACATCGTCCCGTACACCGCACCGACGTACGTGCCGTACGCGTAACCGACGAACGAGATCTTCTCCTCGCCCAGCACGACCCGGACCAGGTCCATGTCGCGGGCGGTGTTGCGGGTCGTGATGTGCGGCCGCAGCTCCCCGCCCGCCTTCTGGCAGCCGAGCTCGCGCAGCCGCATGTCCTCGGCCAGCTGCTCGAACAGCGAGTCCGGCGGCCGGCTGTCGAACGGCGCCTTGGGGATCGTGACCTCGCTGTAGAGCTTGGTCGACTCGCCGTACCCGCGCGGGTCGAACCCGATGAGGTCGTAGGCGGACCTGAGGCGCGCCCCGAAGTGCTTGATCAGCCCCAGTCCGTCACCACCGTCGCCGCCGGGACCGCCGTTGACCGCGAGCAGCACGCCACGCCGCCGCGCCGGGTCGGTGGCCTTCAGCCGGGCGAGCGCGATGGTCAGCCTGGGGCCGTCCGGGTCGGAGTAGTCGCGTGGCACGACGACCGTCGCGCGTTCAAGGCCGTCCTCGAACGGCGGTGACCAGTTCACCTGCTGGTCGTAGAACTCCCTGAGGGGCACGGTGGAACCTCCGCGTGTGGGTGTGCGCCGACACCCCAGCGTCGCAACAGGTCCTTGAACGCCAGCGGAGCAGGAGCGTTCAAGGTGACCTCCACCGGGCGCACAGCGCGACCGCCCAAGGTGGAGCACGTCCGGCGAGCCGCAGATCCGTGGGAGAACTGCCATGCCAAAGATCACTTACGTAGCGCACGACGGCGTCGAGACCGTCGTCGACGTTGCCCAGGAAGACACCGTGATGCGCGGCGCGGTTCTCAACGGTGTCAAGGGGATCGTCGCCCAGTGCGGCGGCGGCGCCTCCTGCGGCACGTGCCACGTGTACGTCGACCCGGAGAACACCAAGCCGTTGGCGCCGATGCACCAGGTCGAGGACGAGCTCCTCTACTTCACGGCCTGCGAGCGCAGGGAGAACAGCCGGTTGAGCTGCCAGCTCCCGGTGACCGAGGAGCAGGACGGGCTCGTCGTGCACATGCCCGAGAAGCAACTCTGAGGCCGAGCAGCAACCCCGAGGGAGAGAAGAGCATGAGCAAGCGACGGGTCGCCCTGGTCACGGGCGCCACCAGTGGGATCGGCCTCGAGGTCGCGCGCAGCCTCGGTCAGCAGGGGCACGCGGTGTTCGTCGTGGCCCGCACCGCCGAGAACGTCACCACCACGGTGAAGCAGCTCAGGGAAGAGGGCTGCGAGGCCGACGGCGCCGCAGCCGACGTGACGTCCACAGAGGACATCCGCGGCGCGGTGCGGAAGGCCGTCGACACGTTCGGCCCGGTCGAGATCCTCGTCAACAACGCGGGCCGCGGCGGCGGTGGCATCACCGCTGAGCTCGACGAGGACCTGTGGCTGGACGTCATCGACACCAACCTCAACGGCGTCTTCCGCTTCACCAAGGAGGTGCTGAGCACCGGCAAGATGGTGGAGCAGAGCTGGGGGCGGATCATCAACATCGCCTCCACCGGCGGCAAGCAGGGCGTCGTGTTCGCCGCGCCCTACTCGGCCTCCAAGCACGGCGTCGTCGGCTTCACCAAGGCCGTCGGCATCGAGCTCGCCAAGTCCGGCATCACCGTCAACGCGGTGTGCCCCGGCTACGTCGAGACGCCGATGGCCGGCCGGGTCCGCCAGGGCTACGCCAACCACTGGGGTGTCAGCGAGGACGAGGTCCTCGAGAAGTTCAACGCCAAGATCCCGCTGGGTCGGTACAGCACGCCGGAAGAGGTCGCCGGTCTCGTGACGTACCTGACGACGGACACCGCGTCCTCGATCACCGCGCAGGCGCTCAACGTCTGCGGCGGGCTGGGCAACTACTGACATGCGCGGCGAGTCGGTAGTCGTCGTCGGGGCCGGGCAGGCGGGCTGCCAGGTCGCGGTGTCCCTGCGCGAGCAGGGGCACCGCGGCCCCATCACCCTCATCGGTGACGAAGCCCAGAAGCCCTACCAGCGGCCCCCTCTCACGAAGGCCTACCTGGCGGGGGAGACCGACCTCGCCGGGCTGGTGCTGCGGCAGGACTCCTACTACGAGGACCACGGCATCAAGCTCGTCACCGGCGAGCGGGTGCTGGGCGTCGACCGGTCCGCACGGGTCGCGGTGCTGGGCTGTGCGCGCACCATCGGCTACGACCACCTGGTGTTCGCCACGGGGGCGCGACCGCGGCCGTTGTCCATCCCCGGCGCCGAGCACGTGCTGAACCTGCGCTCGGTCGCCGACGCGGACGTGCTCCGGCAGCGGCTCGACGGGCAGGTCGGGCTCGACGTCGTCGTCATCGGCGGCGGGTTCATCGGCCTCGAGCTCGCCGCCGTGGTGCGCAAGCTGCGCCACGAGGTGACCGTCGTCGAGACGCAGCCGCAGGTGATGCAGCGCGCCGTCACACCGGAGACCGCGCGGCAGCTCGTCAACCGGCACCGGTCGGAGGGCGTGCAGGTCCTGACCGGCCGGGGCGTCGCCGCCGTCCGGGAGGGCCTCGTCGAGCTGACCGACGGCACGGTGCTGGTGGCCGACCTGGTCGTCGCCGGCATCGGCGTCCTGCCCAACACCGAGGTCGCGCAGCGCTCCGGGCTCGCCACCGACAACGGCATCGTGGTCGACGCGCACCTGCGCACCGTCGACCAGCGCGTGCACGCCGTCGGTGACTGCGCCCGGTTCGCCAGCACGCTCACCGGCGGGCTCACCCGCCTGGAGTCCGTGCAGAACGCCACCGACCAGGCCACCTGCGTGGCCGGGGCGATCCTGGGCAGCGCCGAGCCCTACACCGCGCTGCCGTGGTTCTGGAGCGACCAGTACGACGTGAAGCTGCAGATCGCGGGCCTCACCGAGGGCCACGACCGCGCGGTCACCGTCGGCGACCCCGCGGAGGGCCGGTTCTCGGTGTTCTGCTTCCGCGGCGACAAGCTGGTCGGTGTCGAGGCCTACAACAAGCCGATCGACTTCATCATGGCCCGCAGGGTCCTCGAGGGCGGCAACACCCTCACCCCCGAGATCGTCGCGCGGCCCGGGTTCGACCTGCGCGGCAGCCTGCAGCGGGCGGCGTGAGCCGTGCCGTCCGCGGACCCGTCACAGCCAGCCGGCGTCGTCGGCGATGCGGATGGCGTCCACCCGGTTGCGGGCGTTGAGCTTGGTCATGGTCGTCGTCAGGTAGTTGCGCACCGTGCCGACCGACAACGACAGCGCGGTCGCGATGTCCGGCGCGTCGGCACCGTTGGCCGCGAGCCGCAGCACCTCCAGCTCGCGGTCGGTGAGCGGGCACTCGCCGCGGTCCCACGCGGCCAGTGCCAGCTGGCTGTCCACGACCCGTTCCCCCGCGGCGACGCGGCGGATCGCGTCGGCGAGCTCACCGGGCGGCGCGTCCTTCAGCAGGAAACCGTCCACCCTGGCCGCCAATGCCCGCCGCAACGTCCCCGGCCGGCCGAGCGAGGTCAGCATCAACGTCCTGACCTGTGGCATCGACTCGCGGATCGTCGCCGCGGCACTCAGCCCGTCGAGGATCGGCAGGTCGATGTCGATCACGCAGACGTCCGGGCCGTGCTGCCGCACCGCCGGCACGATCTTGTCGCCGGAGCTCACCTCGGCCACGACCTCGATGTCCGGTTCGAGGTTGAGCAGCGCGATGAGAGCACCGCGCACCATGTGCATGTCCTCCGCGAGCAGAACCCTGATCATCGCGCCCCTCCGCGCGACACCATATCCCCCGGCGTTCATGTCGCGCTCCACGCCACATCAAGGCCACCCGGCAAGGGTGAGGACAGCTGCCTTGCGAAGGGATGCGCCATGGAACGCAGCGTCAACGTGACAGTCGTGTACTACTCCTCGACGGGAACGATCCACCGGCTGGCCACGGAGATGGTCGAGACGGCGGAGAAGCACGGCGCTGAGGTGCGGCTGGTGCGCGCGGCGGAGCTGGCGCCCGCCACGGTCGTCGAGTCGAGGCCCGCCTGGAAGGCGCACCTGCTCGACACCGCCGACGTGCCGATCGCGGCCGTCGACGACGTGCTGTGGGCCGACGCCGTCATCCTCGGCACGCCCACCCGCTTCGGCAACGTCTCGGCGCAGCTCAAGCAGTTCATCGACACCCTCGGGCCCGCGTGGTTCAGCGGCCTGCTCGCGAACAAGGTCTACAGCGCGTTCACCTCGGGCGGCAGCACCCACGGCGGCATGGAGACCACGCTGGTGTCGATCTACAACATGGTCTGCCACTTCGGCGGGATCATCGTGCCGCCCGGTGGCGACTTCAACCCCTACGGCACGTCCCACGTGCTGGGTGCGGACAACCGGCCGGTCTGCGACGTGACGTTGCGGGCGGCCGGGGTGCAGGCAGAACGCGTCGTGCGGGTCGCCCGCGCGCTGAAGGAGGTCTGACCGCGGTGCGAGTGAAGGACATCTTCGTCAGTGGCAGCGGGGTGCGCCTGCCCGCGACGCTGTCGGTCGCGGACGCGATCGCGTCGGGGGAGTGCGAGCCGAAGCTCGTCGCGCGCACGGACGTCGAGTCGGTGGCCGTGTCCCCGACCGAGTCGGCGGCCGAGATGGCGGTCGCCGCCGCCCAGGTCGCGCTGGAACGGGGCCGGTCGGGACCGGCCGACATCGACCTCATCCTGCACGCCACCACCTACCACCAGGGCCAGGACCTGTGGCCGGTCGGCTCCTACATCCAGCGCGAGACGGTCAGGAACTCCTGCCTGGCGCTGGAGATCCGGCAGATGTCCAACGGCGGTATGGCCGCGCTGGACCTCGCGGTGTCCTACCTGGCGGCACGACCGGGCCGCGATGCCCTGCTGACCACGTCGGACCGCTTCTGCCTGCCCGGCATCGACCGGTGGCGCACCGACCCGGGCACCCCGTACGGCGACGGCGCTTCCGCGATCGTGCTGACCAGCAGGGGCGGGTTCGCGCAGGTGCTCTCGCTGGCCATCAACGCCGACTCCGACCTCGAACCGCTGCACCGCGGCGACGTGCCGTTCGGGCTGGCGCCGTTCTCGCACCGCATCCCGGTGGACTTCGAGGAGGCCAAGCACACGTTCAGCCGCGAGTTCGGCCTGTCCTACGGCATCAACAAGGCCAACGCCGGTCAGGCCAGGGTCGTGGAGGAGGCGCTCGCCGACGCCGACATGAAGCTCGGCGACGCCGACTGGGTGATCCTGCCGCACTTCGGCCGCCGCCGGCTCGACGTGAACTACCTGCGCCCCTACGACCTCGAACCGGAGCGCACCACGTGGGAGTGGAGCCGCACGGTCGGGCACCTCGGCGCCGGTGACCAGTTCGCGAGCCTCGACCACCTGGTGCGGAGCGGCAAGGCGAAGTCCGGTCAGCGGATCGTCATGTTCGGCGTGGGCGCCGGCTACAGCTGGGGCTGCGCGGTCCTGGAGATGCTGTGACCGGCAGCCGGACCCCGGTGAGCTCCCGGTAGACGCGCTGTCCTCGGCGGGTGACCTGCACGCAGGTCACCCGCCGATCGCATGTCCACTTGTTCCGGTGTGCGGCCGAGGTGATCAGGTGCCGAACGACGGGAGACCGAGCGGAGGCCGCCTCAGCTGACCGGCAGCGGGATCTCCGCGCGCAACCGGAACTTCTGGTCGGGCAGCAGGCCCGCGTGCAGGTCACCGCCGAGCGCGCGGACGCGGGTGGTGAGGTTGCCGATGCCGCTGCCGTCCCGCGACCTGCACGCCGTCTCCGGGATGCCGTCGTTGACGATGTCCATCCGCACCAGCTCCGGCGAGCTCGACAGCACGATCTCGCAGTGCTCGGCCTTGCTGTGCCGCAGCAGGTTCGTCACGCCCTCGCGCAGCACGGTCGCGAGCGTCACCTTCACGTCCTTGGGCAGCTCGTCGCACGCGTCGATCCGCACGGTGACCGCGATGTCGGCCGCGGTCAGCAGCGCCTGCGCCGACTGGGTCTCCTCGTCGAACGACAGCTCGCGGTAGCTCAGCGCCACCGACCGCACGTCCGCGAGCGCCTGCCGGGAGATCTCCAGCACCTCGGAGAGCTCCTGCCGGGCCCGGCCGGGGTCGAGGGTGACCAGCCGGTGCGTGAGCTCGCTCTTCAGCGTGATCGCGGAGAGGCTGTAGCCGAGCAGGTCGTGCAGGTCGCGTGCGAACCGCAGCCGTTCCTGGGCGACCGCCGCCGTGGCCAGCTCCTCGCGCGCCTCGTGCAGCTCGGTCACCATCGACCGCAGCCGGGTCAACGCGTAGAGCACCAGCCCGTGGTTCGTCGCGGCGATGATGCCGTACGCCACCCAGGCACCGGTGAACCCGGTCGCGGTGTAGACGAAGTACTGGCCGCCGACGACCGCGAGGAACGCCGCCCAGCCGTACGGGCGGGGGAGCAGCAGCGCGGCCGACCCCGCGAGGAAGCCCGGCACGCTCATCAGCGCGTTCCCGTACAGCAGCACCGGCACGTACACGCAGACGGCCAGGCCGGCGAGCACGGCGACGGTGCTCGCGAGGTTCAGCCGCTTGTGCGGACGGCCCACGACCGCCACGACCAGCCCGACCACGCCCGCGGTGCCGAGCACCTCGGCCGCCATGCCCGGCAGCCCGATGCGCGGCAGGTCGAACGCCACCTGCGCGAGCGACATCAGGCCGTAGCCGACCACCACCGCCGTGAACAGCACCTGCGCGAACCGGGTCGCCATCGGCGTTCCGGCGAACCTGCGGGTCCGCGACGGTTCCTCCGGCCGCGGCTCGGCCGGCACCTCGGCGTGCAACCGGTGGGTGCCGGCGTCCACCTCGGCGCGCAGCGACCCGCCGATCGCCGTGGCGCGGGTGGCGAGGTTCGCCAGGCCGCTGCCGCGGTCGGTGCCCACCTCGGCGGTGGCGCCGTCGTTGACGATGTCGATCGACACCACCGGCCCCGTCCCGGAGACGGTGATGGTGCAGCGGGTGGCCTCGCTGTGCCGCAGCAGGTTCGTCACGCCCTCGCGCAGCACCGTGGCGAGCACGGTCCGGGAGCGCGGGGACAGCTCGGCGAGGTCGGTCTCGATGGTCGTCGCGACGCCCGCCGCGGTGAGCACGGACCGCGCCGACTCGATCTCGTCGGCCAGCGACAGCTCGCGGTAGCTCGACGCCACCGCACGAACGTCCGTCAACGCCTCGCGGGCGATGCCCAGCACCTCGGCCAGCTCGCGCAACGCCCGTTCGGTCTGCTCACCGATCAGCCTGCGCGC
Organism: Lentzea sp. NPDC037011; assembly: GCF_055607425.1. NCBI lineage: Bacteria > Bacillati > Actinomycetota > Actinomycetes > Pseudonocardiales > Pseudonocardiaceae > Lentzea > Lentzea sp. NPDC037011. The sequence goes on from NZ_JBVJRT010000013.1 coordinate 191,481, forward strand.
CAGCTCCACCTTCAGCGTGATCGCCGACAGGCTGAACCCGAGCAGGTCGTGCAGGTCCCGCGCGAACCGCAGCCGCTCCTGCGACACGGCGAGCTCCGCGAGCTCGGACCGGACCGTCTCCAGCTGCTTGACCAGCGACGGGAGCCGTGACAGGCCGTACACGACGAGGCCCGCGACCAGCGGTGACAGCACGTAGTAGGCCAGCGAGGACGGGCTGTCGACGTAGGCGGCCTGGATCGCGCCGTTGCTGAGCGCGACCACGCCGAAGACGACCCAGCGCACCCGGCCGGGCAGCACCAGCAGCGCACTGCCCGCGAAGAACCCCGGCATGCCGGCCCAGGCGGAGTGCAGCAGCGGCATCGGCGCGTACACCAGCGCCGCCATCGCCCCGAGCGCCAGGTAGGCCTTGCCGGAACGCAGGTTCGCGCTCGGCCGGGAGAACACCCGCAGCTGCAGGAACCCGATGGCGAGCAGGCAGGCGAGCGCACCCGCGGTCCACGCCGGCTCCACACCGGTCTGCAGGACGGAGATGAACGCGTTGCCCAGGTAGTTGGCGAAGACCACGCTGATGACGACGTACGCCAGACGACGGGACACCGATGAGCGTTCCAGTCGTTGCGTCACAGCGGCTCCCACACGAGGTTCGGGACGCGGCCATGATACGGGCGGGACCTGTGCGGGTCCCGGGTTCCGGCTCGCCGATCGGAGCAACATGACCCGTTCAGCCCTCTGTCGCGACCACGAGCCCCGCACCGGCCAGGTAGGCGACGACGTCGGCGACCAGCTCCGCGTCGACCTGCAGCGCCTCCGCGACCTCCACGACGGTGCTGTCGGCGGCGAGCAGGGCCTTCGTGATCTCGGTGGCCGGCGCGCTGTGCAGGATCACCTGGTAGGGCTGACCGGGGCACGCCAGGGCCTGGTCGCCGTTCAGCCGTTCGATCTCGGTGCCCGGCCGCACGCCCACGACCGCGCGCTCACCGAGGTGCGGGAGCGTGAACACCGCGTCACCGGTCACCGCCACGACCGACAGGATCGGGCCGGCACCGTCGTTCAGCCCGAGCGACGGCACGACGCAGCCGCCCAGCTGGTCCAGCGTGCTCTTGAGCTTGCGCCAGATCAGGCACGGCCCCGAACCGGTCTTCCAGCGCACGAAGTTGTCGTGCAGCGCCGAGATGTTCTCCAGCGCGACCGGTCCGAGGCTCATCCGGTGCAGCGCCTCGCGCACCAGCGGACTGGTGTCCGCGAGCTCGATGGCGCCCCACCGGCCGTGCACGGTCAGCGTCTCGCTCCCCTCGTCCACGAAGGCGTCCTCCAGCAGCGACCACAGCGGGCGCCCGGACGGGACGTGCGACTGCGTGGTCACCACGGCGCCTCCGCTCTGCAAGGTGCTCACATGAACAAGGGAATCGGGTTGAGCTCGTCGTAACTCCTGGGCCGGGCCAGTCGTCCCAGTTGTACAGGTACGTCGTAGAGCCGCCCTTGAGCGAACCTCGACCAGAAGTGCCGCAGTCCCGGCACGACCACCCGCACCACCGGGAGTCCCACGTCGGGACGGGTCTGGTCGAGCACGAGCAGCTCCATGCCCTTCGCCTCCAGCACGTCCTGGATCGCCCGGATGTCGTCGAGCAGGTCCGGCCGGTGGACGTAGGTGTGGAACCGCGGTGCGCGGGCCGGTACGTCCGGGTCCGGTGCCAGGTAGGGCTGCTCGGCCAGGCGCGCGGTCTCGAACCAGCGCCGCATGTCGACGTCGAACCGGCACATGTCGACCGGGTCGCACACCATCGGCATGCACTGGTTGAGCTCGGTGAGCGCCCGGCGCGCGGCCAGCCGCGGGTCCAGGTGCGCGCCGCAGCCGAACATGATGTCCTCGCGCGGCCCGCTCGTGCGGCGGGACACCGCGACCATGGTGGGCACGCCGAGGTCGGAGGTGACGTCGAGCAGCCACACCTCACGGCCCAGGCCCGCGTGCACCGCGCGCAGCTCGTCGATCCACGGGTCGCCGAACGCGTCCAGGTCCATGCCCGGCACCGGCGTGCGGTTGTACCACCAGATCGACACGGCGTCGCGTTCCACGAGTTCCAGCAGGCCTTGCAGCACCGCGTCCTCCACGCTGCTGCCCGCGGCGCAGCCGTTGGAGTTGGACGTGACACTCGGCGGACAGGGGGCGCCGAAGTAGAGCAGGCCGGTGGGCAGGAACCTGTGGCGCTGACCGGTGAGCGACCACAGCGGCGTCCAGTCCATCACCTCGTCCTCGTCGAACGGGGCGGTGACGTGCTGGAACGACGAGTGGTCCGCGTTCCACTCCTGCCGGGTCGCGTACTGGCGGGGGTGGTAGAGCTGCACCGCGTCGGGGTGCAGTGCGGCGGTGCCGAGCGAGCGGTAGCTGCCGCGGACCGCGGCCTCCTCGCCGAAGTACGCGCCGCTGCGGCGTTCCACTGCCTCGCACAGCGCGCCGACCTCGGCGTCGAGCGGCGTCACGCCCTTGCCGCCGCTGTCCGCGCGCAACGCCGACCGCAGGCCCTCAAGGCCCTCGCCGGCCGCGGCGATGTTCGTGCCGGACTGGTAGGAGTTGAAGAATGCGGGCCCCGTCTCGTTGCGCCGGATCTCCTTGATGATCCCGGTGACCGGGCCGACCAGGTGCCGGTAGGTGTCGAGCACCTCCTGCGGCGACGACGACCGGTGGCCGCCACCGTCGCAGGAGCGCTTCACGCGGCTGAACAGCTCGACCGGCTCGAACGTCCTGCGGGCGACGATCCCGGGGTCACCGCAGCCCTGGCACTGCGGGCGGGCCCGCACCTCGTGCTGGGTGACCTTCATGGTCAGGCTGTCGTAGCTCCAGATGGACCGCTGCTCGGGTGGCCGCAGGCCGGCGAGCCACTTGGTGGCCTCGACCGCGGCGGTCTCCAGCGCCATGTGCACGAGCGACGGCAGCCCGATGGCCGGGCGCGGCGCGGGACCGGTCTGCCCGCAGCGGGCCCGGATGTGGGCCTCCGCCTTGCGGTTGGCCGACAGCCGCACGGCCAGGCAGCGCCAGCACGGCCCGTCGCCGGGGGTGAAGAACGGGCCCACGCACACCTGCGCGCCGACCGGTTTGACCAGCAGCCACGGGATGCCCGCGGCGCGGTGGGCCGCGTCGATCTCGCGCAGCTCCGGTGCCAGGTAGTCCGCGCAGACGACGACGGTCAGGTCACCACCGCCCGGGGTGATCGCGAGTCCGTTGCGCTGCAACGCCCGTTCGAGCGGCTCGTGGTCGATGTCGCCGACCGCGACCACGGAGACGAGCGACGTCGTCGTCGCCGCCACCGCGTCACACGGGTCGAGGCCCGCCGCGTCCCAGTAGGCGAGCGCGGCCTCGGTGCCGGCCGAACCGTCCTGGCCGCCCCGCCTGCTGATCAGGCCGGCGGCGGTGAGGCGCTCGAGCATGCGCGCCACCTTGTCGGCGGTCAGTTCGGCGGGGACGTCGCGCAGCAGGCCCGCGAGGTCGCGGGTGCCGTCGAGGAGGTGGGCGAGCGTTTCGACGTGGGTCCCCGCAACAGCGGTCACCCCTGACTCGCCGATCAGGTACACCGCCTCACCGCGCACGATCTGCGGCTGGAGGTGTCGTTTGAAACCGATCTTCTCGTCGCCCGGTTCGGCCAGCTCGTGTCTCATGCCGCGAGGACCTCGTCGTAGGCCGTGTACTGGCTGCCGACGACGCAGGTGCCGCTGCTGCAGCAGCTCCAGATGATGATGTCCATCGAGGCCTCACGGTCGAACTGGTAGATCTTCATGTCGTCGGAGTCGTCGGTGGCAGGACTGACGGAAGCCAGGTGCTCCACGGTGGCGGTGGCGGACATCTGCATCTCCGATGTTTGCGAGTCGGCTGATGTGGGTAATCATGCGGACCTGCGGTAATGGGTCGGTAGTTACCGGCTAATGCGCAGCGGTATGAAGTTTTCATACCCGTCATGGGTCGAACTCATCTGAGATCGGGGACCTCCGCACTAACGCCCGCGCGTTGGGCCGAGCAGACTAACGGTGTGCTCGGAACCGAAGGAGGGGTCGCGATGCAGATCAAGGTCCTGGGGCCCGTCGAGGCCAAGGTGAACGGTCGCTCGGTGACGCCCACCGCGGCCAAGCCGCGGCAGGTCCTGGCGCTGCTCGCGCTGCACTCCGGGCAGGTCGTGTCCGTCCCTACCCTCATCGAGGAGCTCTGGGGCGACCGGCCGCCGCGCAGTGCGCGCACCACCCTGCAGACCTACGTCCTGCAGCTGCGCAAGCTCATCGGCGACGCACTCTCCGCCGACGGTGCGAACGCCGCGAAGGAGGTGCTGGTCACCCGGTACGGCGGCTACCTGCTCGACGTGCCGGAGGAGGCCGTCGACGTGCACGAGTTCGAACGCCTGGCCCGCGCCGGCCAGCAGGCGAGCGAGGTCGAGGACTTCGCCTCCGCGTCCCGGCTGCTGCGCCAGGCGCTGGAGATGTGGCGCGGCCCGGCCGTCGTCGACGTGCGCCCCGGCATGCCGCTGAGCATCGAGGTCGTGCGGCTGGAGGAGGCCCGCCTGGGCGTGCTCGAGGCGCGCATCGACGCCGAGCTGCGGCTGGGCAGGCACAAGTCGCTGCTGAGCGAGCTGTCCGTGCTGACCGTGCAGAACCCGATGAACGAGAACCTGTGCGCGCAGTACATGATCTCGCTGTTCCGGGCCGGCCGGCAGTGGCAGGCGCTGGACGCGTTCAAGGCGCTGCGCAACACCCTGATCGAGGAGCTCGGCGTCGAGCCCTCGTCCCGGCTGCAGGGGCTGCAGCACGCCATCCTCACGTCCGACCCGCGGCTGGACAGCGCGGAAACCCGCCAGTTGCAACGACTTCTGGCCTGAGTGTCGTTCCAACGGCCCCCGTCACCCTGTGACGGGGGCCGTTTTTCGTTGTGCGGCAACAACTTCTTCGAGGACATCTCCAGCGGTGCACAGCCGCGCGCTGGCAACCTCACTGGTGGGCGCGCGGAAACCGCCCGCTGGAGGAAAGGAAGCTAGCCGTGAGCGCACTGAGCATCGAGGGCCTCAAGGAGATCCTCAACGAGGCCGCGGGCGACGACGACTCGTTCAAGCAGGGCCAGGACATTCTCGACATCCCGTTCCTCGAGCTGGGCTTCGACTCGCTCGCCCTGCTGGAGACGGTCGCGCTGATCAAGCGCAAGCACGGGGTCGCCATCGCCGACGACGAGATGGCGTACCTGGAGACACCGCGTCAGCTGCTGGACAAGGTCAACGGGCAGATCGCGGCCTGACGCCGGCGACTCGGATACGGAGACGGACATGACGCACACCACCACGCACACGGTCATGATCGGGGCTCCCGCCAAGGTGGTGTACGACCTGGTCGCGGACGTGACGACCTGGCCGTACATCTTCGGACCCACGGTGCACGCCGAGGTGTTCGAACGGGACGGCTCGACCGAGCGGTTGCGGTTGCACGCTTTCGCCAACGGTGACGTGCGCACGTGGACGTCCCGCCGTGAGCTGGACCCGGCGAACCTGCGCATCGAGTTCCAGCAGGAGCGCTCTGCCGCACCGGTGAAGACGATGGGTGGGGAGTGGCGGATCGTCCCGATCGCCGACTCGGCGACCCGGGTCGATCTGCTCCACCACTTCACCGCGGCGCAGCCCGAGGCGGTCGACCTCATCCTGACCGCCGTCAACAACAACAGCGACGCCGAGCTCGCCGCCCTCAAGCGGGCGGCCGAGTACGGCGACGACTACGACAAGCTGGTGCTGTCGTTCTCCGACAGCATCACGATCCACGCGAGCCGCAAGGACGTCTACGAGTTCCTGTACCGGTCGGACCTGTGGCCGCAGCGCCTGCCGCACGTCGCCCGGCTGGACCTCACGGAGGCCGTCACCGGTGTGCAGTCCATGGAGATGGACACGCGCAGCCCGGACGGGTCGATCCACACCACGCACTCGGTGCGGGTCTGCACCCCGTACGACGGCATCGTCTACAAGCAGACGCACACGCCGCCGATCATGGCGGCGCACGTCGGCCGGTGGACGTTCCGCGACATCGGCGACGGTGTCGAGGCCGGGATCGAGGCGACCTCGCACCACACGGTCGTCATCCGGTCCGAGGTGGTTCCCGAGGTGCTGGGAGCAGACGGGACGATCGAGCGCGCCCGAGAGCTGATCCGCCACGCGCTGGGCACCAACAGCCTCACGACCCTCCGGCACGCGAAGGAATTCGCCGAGAACGGATGACAGGGGTGACGTGATGAGGTTGGCTGGCGCGGACTTGCTCACCGCCGCTGCACGCGCTGCGAGCCGCAACGGGCTCTACGTGGTCTCCACGTACCTGGAGAAGGCCGCGGTCGAGCACCAGCGCAGGGGTTGCCCTTCCGACGTGGGGCACTGCGCGTACGAGATCGAGGCCTCCCGAGTGCTGTTGTCGGGGTTCTAGATGGAGCTCTACGACATCTCGCTGCGCCGCGCCGGCCGGTCCACCTCGGACGGGCTGGTCGCGGTGCGGCGCCTCGACGCGCTCGGCGTCGCGTTCGTCGACGGAGGAAGACCCACCCGGTCGTTCTACCGCCGGGCGGCCGTCGAGCTCCGGTTGCGGATCGCCACCCTCATCGCGTCGGGCGGTGCGGAGGACCTCGACGCACTGCTGGCCGCGGAAACACCCGCGGTGGCGGTGGTTGTCCAAGGGCACGGCATTTCGGTGGTCCGGGACGCCGTGCGTCAGCTCGTGCGCGCCGAACGACGAGTGGTCGTGGAGGCGCGGGACTTCTTCGACGGCTGGCTGACCGACCCCGAACACGCGTTGGAGGTCGTGCTGTCGGCCGCGGAGGCTGGGGCGGAAACCGTGTTGCTGCACGACACAGCGGGCAAGCTGTGGCCGGACCAGATCGGCGAGATCATCTCCTCGGTCGCGGAAACCGGTGTGCCCCTTGGATTTGGTTGTCACGACGACGGCGCGGCGGCCGCGAAGCAGCTGTTCGCGGCCGATGCGGGGGCCGGCCTCGTACAGGGGTCCTACGCCGTCGTTCGAGGTGGCCTCGATCGGGCCGTTTCACCATCGGTTCATTCGGCAGAAACAGGTGTCGCTCCCGTGCCCTGTCCGAGATTGGAGCAGACCGTGTCCGCACAGAAGGCGATTGGAGGTGTCCGATGAGTCGTCGCGCCGTCATCACCGGGGTGGGCGTGGTCGCACCTGGTGGCATCGGAACGAAGGCGTATTGGAAACTGCTGTCCGAAGGGCGTACGGCGACTCGCAACATCACGCACTTCGACGCGTCTCCGTACCGCTCCCGCATGGCGGGGGAAGCAGATTTCGACCCAGTGCGCGAAGGCTTGACGCCGCAGGAGATCCGCCGGCTCGACCGGGCCGCGCAGTTCGCGGTCGTCGCGGGTCGTGAGGCGATGTCCGACTCCGGCATCGAGTTCGACCAGCTCGACCCCGGCCGCATCGGTGTCTCGCTCGGCACCGCAGTCGGCTGCACGACCTCGCTGGAGCGCGAGTTCATCGTCGGCTCCGACCGGGGCAAGTACTGGGAGGTCGACCAGTCCTACGCGGTCCCGCACCTCTACGACTACTTCACGCCGTCCTCGATGGCGACGGAGCTGGCGTGGACGGTCGGTGCCGAGGGGCCGGTGTCCGTGGTCTCCACGGGCTGCACCTCCGGTCTCGACTCGGTGGGCTACGCGGCCGAGCTGATCATGGAGGGCTCCGCGGACGTCGTCGTCACCGGCGGCACCGAGGCCCCGCTCTCCCCGATCACCGTGGTGTGCTTCGACGTGATCCGCGCGTCCAGCACCCGCAACGACGACCCGACAACGGCGTGCCGGCCGTTCGACAAGACCCGCGACGGCCTGGTGCTGGGCGAGGGTTGCGCGATCATCGTGCTGGAGGAGCTGGAGCACGCCCGTGCCCGCGGCGCCCACATCTACGGTGAGGTCGCCGGCTTCGCCTCGCGGTGCAACGCCTACCACATGACGGGCCTGCACCCCGAGGGCATCGAGATGTCCGACGCCATCAACATCGCGCTGAAGCAGGCGCGGTCGGACGCCACGGACGTCGGCTACATCAACGCGCACGGGTCGGGCACCAAGCAGAACGACCTGCACGAGACAGCGGCGTTCAAGCGCTCTCTCGGTGCGCACGCCTACAAGACCCCGGTCTCCGGCTTCAAGTCGATGATCGGGCACTCGCTGGGTGCGATCGGGTCCCTGGAGATCGTCGGCTCGCTGCTGGCGTTCGAGCAGGACCTCATCCCGCCGACGGCGAACCTCCACGAGCAGGACCCGGAGTGCGACCTCGACTACACGCCACTGGTGGCGCGTGAGAAGAAGGTCGACACGCTCCTGACCGTGGGCAGTGGTTTCGGTGGGTTCCAGAGCGCCATGGTGCTCAAGAAGGTGGAAGGGGCAGGCCGGTGACTCGGGCGGTGGTGACGGGAATCGGCATCGCGTCGCCGAACGGATTGGGGCCGACCGCGTACTGGCGGGCGACCCTGCACGGTGAGGCGGCGATCAAGCCGATCACCCGGTTCGACAGCGCGAACTACTGGGCGAAGATCGCCGGCGAGGTGCCAGGCTTCGAGGCAGGGCGGCACCTGCAGGGTCGCCTGCTGCCGCAGACGGACCACATGACGCGGCTGACACTGGTCGGCACGGACTGGGCGTTGCGTGGTGCGGGTGTGCAGCCGAACGACATCCCCGACACCGACATCGCGGTGATCACCGCGGCGACGGCGGGCGGGTACGAGTTCGGGCAGCGCGAACTGCAGAAGCTGTGGCACCAGGGCCCGGAGTACGTCTCGGCGTACCAGTCGTTCGCGTGGTTCTACGCGGTCAACACGGGGCAGATCTCCATCCGGCACGGCACGCGCGGTCCCGGCGCGGTCGTGGTGTCCGAGCAGGCCGGTGGCATCGACTCCATCGGTCACGCCCGCCGGCAGCTGCGCAAGGGCGTGCAGCTCGCGCTGACCGGCGGCATGGACTCCTCGCTGTGCCCGTGGGCGTGGGTCGCCCACCAGGCGTCGGGTTGCCTGTCGCGCAACAACAACCCGAAGCGCGCCTACCTGCCGTTCGACCGCGACGCCTCCGGGTACGTCGCCGGTGAGGGCGGTGCGATCATGGTCGTCGAGACGCCGGAGTCGGCGGCGGGACGGCCGGGGACGCGCATCTACGGCGAGATCGTCGGGTACGCCTCGACGTTCGACTCGAAGATGCCGTCGCGGGAGCCGGGGCTGAAGCGCGCCGCCGAGCTGGCGCTGCGTGACGCCGGCATGGACGCCTCGGAGATCGACGTGGTGTTCGCCGACGCGGCGGGCATCCCGGAGCTCGACAAGGCGGAGGCCGACGCGATCAAGGCCATCTTCGGGCCGTACGGCGTGCCGGTGACGGCGCCGAAGACCATGACCGGCCGCCTCTTCGCCGGTGGCGGGTCCCTGGACGTGGCCTCGGCGATCCTCTCCATCTACTGGAGCGCGATCCCGCCGACCGTCAACGTCGAGAACCCGGTGCCGGAGTACGAGATCGACCTCGTGATGAACGAGGCGCGGCACGGCAAGGTGAAGGCCGCTCTGGTGCTCGGGCGCGGCAAGGGCGGCTTCAACTCCGCCATGGTGGTCCGCGAGTACAGGTGATGTCACCCGCACAGGGGTCGTGAGGTCTTCCTCGCGGCCCCTGTCGCTTTTCTGGAGGCTTTCTGTGGACGTAGCACTGATGTTTCCCGGGCAGGGGTCGCAGTACCCGCGGATGGCGGCGTCGCTGTACGGCACCGAACCGGTGTTCACCGCGGCCGTCGACGAGGTGGTCGAGCTGTTCGGCGAGGTCGGGTCGGTGGCCTGCGCGGACTGGCTCGCCGGCGACGACATCGACCACGTGTCGCGCGCGCAGCCGCTGCTGTACGCGGTCGACTACGCGCTGGGGCGCCTGGTCCTGTCGTGGGGCGTGCGACCGGTCGCGCTGATCGGGCACTCCGCCGGCGAGGTCGTCGCGGCGACCCTGGCCGGGGTGTTCACGCTGCCCGAGGCCGTGTCGCTGGTGCGCGACCGGGTCGTGTCGGCGGTGTCGATCCCGTCCGGCGGGATGCTCGCCGTCGCCGCCTCCGAGGCCGACCTGCTGCCGTACCTGGAGGGCGACGTCGCCATCGCCGCGGTGAACTCGGCGCGGCAGACGATGCTGGCCGGGCCCGACGAACCGCTCGCGCGGGTGCGGGCGCGGCTGGAGGCCGATGAGTACGTCGTCGTCACCGTGCCGGCCACGACCCCGTTCCACAGTCCGGCGATGCAGCCCGCCGTCGACGAGGCGCTGGCCGCGTGGACCGTGTCCCCGCGCGCGCCGCGGCTGCCGCTCTACTCCGGGTACACGGGCAAGCTGATGACCGAGGCCGACGCGTCGTCCGCGCGGTTCTGGACGCGGCAACTGACCGACGCCGTGTACTTCGGGCCGGCGCTGAACGAGCTCGTGGCGATGCACGACGTGCTGCTGGTGGAGGCCGGTCCCGGGCAGACGCTGACGTCGTTCGCGCGGCGCACGAAGGCCGTCCGGTCGGGCGCCTCGGCAGTACTGCCGCTGCTGGACGCCGCGGACTCCGTCGAGACCGCCCGCGCCCGCCTCGCGTGACAACGGTTCCCAAGACGTAAAAGGGCCGCCCTCTCCCGGAGTGACTCCTGGGGGAAGGGCGGCCCTTTGGCGGCGTTCAGTCGATCCCGCGGACGATGTGGTCTTCGTTCTCCGGTGGCCATATTTCGTTGTTTTCCATACCTTCACGGTAGGTATGGTGATTCAGCTCTCACTTGAGAGCTAGTCGTCGAGAAGGGCGACGGCCCTCGTCCAGCCCGCGCCGGCACCCTTGATCTTCACCGGGAACGCGACGACGGTGAAACCGAAGTCCGGCAACGCGTCCAGGTTCGCGAGGCGTTCGATCTGGCAGTACTCGCGGTCGCGGCCGGCGAAGTGCGCGGGCCACAGCACGCCCTCGTCCCCGGTCGCCAGGTAGCGCTTCACGATGTCGGGGAACGGCGCGTCGAGGCTGAACGCGTCGGTGGCGATCACCTTGACCCCGAGGTCCAGCAACAGGTTCGTGGCAGGGCCGTCGAGCCCGGTGTAGTCGGTGAAGTAGGTCTGGGTGCCCGCGTGCTCGGCAGCACCGGTGTCGAGGATGACGACGTCCATCGGCTTGGGCGTGTAGCCGATGCGGGCGAACTCCTTCTCCAGCACCTCGGGGCCGATGACGCCGGTGCCGTGGCCGCGCACGTCGAGCTTCACGCCGGGGTTGTGGAACCACTCCAGCGGCATCTCGTCGATGTGGCGCGGGACGCCGGTGCCGTAGGTGGTCTTCGAGCCGTAGTGGCTGGGAGCGTCGACGTGGGTGCCGGTGTGGGAGGTGAGGCTGATCCGGTCCAGCGTCAGGAACTCCGAGTCCCGCAGCACGGAGACGTCGAACTCGATGCCGAGCCGCGCCTTCAGCTGCTCGGCCATGTGTTCGGCACCCTGGGCGGCCGTGAGCACCTCGTGCGTCACCGGGTCCGCTTCGTACGCGGATGCGTCAATGGGGGAAGACAGATCGATGATGCGCATGCCGACGAGCCTGGCGGGCGTTCCTTGAGCACGTCTCAAGACGCGGTGTGCATGGTCTTCGCAGGTGTCCGGTCCGATTGGGGAGTGCCTCGCGATGATCACCTTCGTCAACCGCTTCAAGCTCACCGGCGAGCCCGAGGAGTTCGAGAAGGCCTTCGACTCCACGGCCGAGTTCCTGCGCGCCCAGCCCGGTCTGGTCAAGTACACGCTGTCGCGCCAGCTCGACGAGCCGACCTCCTACATCAACATCGCCCTCTGGGAGAGCGCGGACGCCCTGCGCGCGGCGCTCGCGCACCCGGACTTCGGCAACCACGCCAAGGCGATGCGCGGCCTGGCCGAGTCGCAGGGCGCCATCTTCGGCCCGCGGCTGTCCTTCGACGCGCCCGTCGCCGAAGCGGCCTGATGAACCCGTTGCAGGGCCTGCGGGTCGTCGAGTTCGGCGGCATCGGGCCCGGTCCGCACGGCGCGATGCTGCTCGCGGACCTCGGCGCGGAGGTCGTGCGCGTCGAGCGCCCGTCCGGCGGCCTGTCCGTGGTGCCGGACGCCTCCCGCGACTTCCTGTTGCGCGGCAGGCGTTCGGTGACCGCGGACCTGAAGTCGGCCTCGGGCAGGTCCGAGGTGCTGTCGCTGATCGCCTCGGCCGACGTGGTGGTCGAGGGCTTCCGGCCCGGTGTGCTGGAACGGCTCGGGCTCGGCCCGTCCGACTGCCTCGCGGTCAACCCCGGGCTGGTCTACGCGCGGATGACCGGCTGGGGCCAGGACGGCCCGCTGGCCCAGCGCGCAGGGCACGACATCAACTACCTGTCGGTGACCGGGGTGCTGCACGCCATCGGCAAACCACCGCTGAACCTCGTCGGTGACTTCGGCGGCGGCTCGCTGTACCTGGTGCTGGGCGTGCTGGCGGCGCTGTGGGAACGCCAGCGCACCGGCCGCGGCCAGGTCGTCGACGCGGCGATCGTCGACGGGGTGGCCTCGCTCGCGCAGATGATCTGGTCGATGAAGGCGCAGTCGGTGTGGACCGACGCCCCCGACGCGAACCTGCTGGACGGCGGCTGCCCGTTCTACTCGCTCTACGAGTGCGCGGACGGCGGTTCGGTGGCGGTGGGGTCGCTGGAGCCGCAGTTCTACGCGCTGCTGCTGGCCGGGCTCGGGCTGTCGGGCGAGGACCTGCCCGCGCAGCTCGACCGGGACGGGTGGCCGTTGCTGCGCAAGGCGTTCGCGGAGGTGTTCCTGAGCCGGACCCGCGACGAGTGGGCCGACGTGTTCGCCGGCACCGACGCCTGCGTGACACCGGTGCTGTCGCTGGAGGAGGCGGCGTCGCACCCGCACCTGGTGGCGCGCGGGGTGTTCACCCCGGACGGTGCCGCCGTTCCTGCGCCGCGCTTCTCCGCCGACTAGGTTCGGGATGTGGAACTTCGCATCTTCACCGAGCCCCAGCAGGGGGCGAGCTACGACGACCTGCTCCGGGTGGCGCGGACCGCGGAGGACGCCGGCTACGGCGCCTTCTTCCGCTCCGACCACTACCTGAAGATGGGCTCGGCCGACGGCCTGCCCGGTCCCACGGACCCGTGGATCACGTTCGCGGGCCTGGCCAGGGACACGTCGACGATCCGCCTGGGCACGCTGATGACCGCCGCGACGTTCCGCTACCCCGGCCCGCTCGCCATCAGCGTCGCCCAGGTCGACCAGATGTCCGGCGGCCGCGTGGAGTTCGGCATCGGCGCCGGCTGGTACGAGGCAGAGCACACCGCCTACGGCATCCCGTTCCCGGCGCTGGGGGAGCGCTTCGAGCGGTACGAGGAGCAGCTCGCCATCATCACCGGCCTCTGGGAGACACCGCTCGGCGGCACGTTCTCGTTCGAGGGCAGGCACTACTCGCTGACCGACTCGCCCGCGCTGCCCAAGCCCGCTCAGGAGCAGATCCCGGTGCTGGTCGGCGGCACGGGCGCCCGCCGCACCCCGGCGCTGGCCGCGTCGTACGCCACCGAGTTCAACCTGCCGTTCACCGGCATGGACAAGGCGGTCGAGCAGTTCGCCCGCGTCGACGCCGCCTGCGCCGAGATCGACCGCGACCCGGCGGAGATCATCCGTTCGGTCGCGCTCGTCGCGTGCGTCGGCCGCACCGACGCCGAGGTCGCCCGCCGGGCCGCCGCCATCGACCGCGAGCTCGACGAGCTCAAGGCCGACGGCCTCGCCGGCAGCCCGGCGGAGGTCGTCGACCGCATCGGCCGCTGGCGTGAGCAGACCGGGATCCAGCGCGTCTACCTGCAGGTGCTGGACCTGGCCGACCTCGACCACATCACCGAGATCGCCGCCGACGTAGCTCCACAGCTCACCTGATATCCCGTATATCGCGTACGGGACATCAGCTCAGAGCTGCGCGCACTGCTGCCGGCATCGGCAGCACGTAGCTCGCGAACCGCCACCGGTATCCGATATATCGCAGCTGCAGGCCGGGGTCGTCGAGGTAGCGCTGCTCCAGGCCGCCCTGACCGAGCACGAGCGTGAGCCCGCGCCCGAGCATCGACGGCGAGTCGAGCTCGAACCGGTCGCGCAGCACGTCGGCGGCCGCGTGGTCACCGAGCTCCAGAGCAGCTCGGCGCACAGCTTCGACCGGCACCATCAGGTCCTGCTCGTCAGCTCGGACGCCGTCGCGATGTGCGATGTCCAATACATCAAGCGCTCTTTGATGAGCTCCGCCGTCGAGGCCCAGGTAGTACTGCTCCCAGTCACCGACGCGCACCTCGCCGCTCCAGGCCCGCACGGGCGCGGCCACCGCCGCCGCGCCCGTGCTCGCCCACAGTCCCGATGATGCGAATGCCGTGACACCGGCAGCCGTGAACAACTGGCGTCGGGAAAGCTTCACGACGCACCCTCCTCCGCAAACCCGCGGCCCGCGCGGGGCTACGGAATGCTAGCGAAGGTGATACCCGGAGCGACGGGTCCAGAGCGGGCCAAAGTGCGGTCCGTCAGGGGGAGCGTGCCGTCGAGCGCGGCCAGCACAGCGTCACGGGCGAGCGGCAGGACCTCGGCGACGGTGACGTCGCGGCCGAGCTCGTGCGACAGCGACGCGACTCCCGCGTCCTTGATGCCGCACGGGATGATGTCGCCGAACGCGTCGAGGCTCGCGTTGCAGTTGATCTCGAAGCCGTGCATGGTCACGCCGCGCTGCACGCGGATGCCGATCGCGGCGACCTTGCGCTCCGGGCCGCGGTCGTCGGCGGGCAGCCACACGCCGCTGCGGCCCTCGACCCGGCCGGTGTGCACGCCCAGCCGGTCGCACACCTCGATCAGGCCCTGCTCGACGCGCCGCACGTAGTCGACGACGTCCATCGGCTCGGCCAGCCGGACGATCGGGTAGCCCACGAGCTGGCCGGGGCCGTGCCAGGTGATCTTGCCGCCGCGGTCGACGTCGACGACCGGGGTGTCGCCGCCGACGGGCCGTTCCTCGTCGAGCGTGCGCCGACCGCACGTGTAGACCGGCGGGTGTTCGAGCAGCAGGAGCGTGTCAGGGCCGGTACCGCCGGCACGCGCCTCCGCGATCTCCTTCTGCAGGTCCCACGCCGCCATGTAGTCGATGAGGCCCAGCTCACGGACGACGACGGGGTCTGGCGAGGTGCGGCACGAGTTCACGTACCGACGTTACCAACCCCAGCGCGAGGCCGACCAGGATGCCGACCCCCGTCACACCCAGCACCGCGCCGATGACGTCGGTCACCCAGTGCATCTCCAGCACGATCCGCGCGAAGCCCGCCACCAGCACCGCGAGCACCGCCCACAGCACACCCCGGCGGAACAGCACCACCAGCGTGAACGCCACCGACGCCACCGCCACCGTGTGCCCGCTCGGGTAGCTGGGCAGGTGGTACTCCAGCGGCCGGACGCGGTCGAACAGCCACCGCGTCAGCACCGTCGCCGAGCAGAGCGCGTGCAGCGCGAGCGCCTTCCACAGCCGGGTGTCGCGCCGCCGCCACGCCAGCACGGCGAGCACCGCCGCGAACGCCCACCCGATCGTCGGCCCCAGCACCAGGCTCACCGCGAACGCCACCGCCCGCAGCCACTCCGGCCGCGGCAGGGCGTCGTGCACCCACACGTCGAGCCCGGTGACCTCGGGCAGTCCGAGCAACACCCAGGAGATCACCAGCACGGCGCCCAGCGCGCGCGTCATGCGACCGCCGCGTTCAACGCCGCCGGCAGCGCCGGGTGCAGGAACGTGAACCCGCGGCTCTCCAGCACCTTCGGCGTCAGCCCCGGCCCGGTGAGCAGCAGCTCCTCCGCCATCTCGCCACCGAGCAGCGCCTTCAGCGCGAACGCGGGCACCGACCACGGCGCAGGCCGGCCCAGCGCCGCCGCCACCGCCCTGGTGAACTCGGCGTTCGTCACCGGCGCCGGCCCGGCCACGTTGACCGGCCCGCGGACGTCGTCGTGCTCGACCACGAACCGGTAGGCGGAGACGACGTCGTCCAGCGACACCCACGGGAAGTACTGCTCACCCGACCCGAGCTTGCCGCCGAGGAAGAGCTGGAACACCGGCTTCAACCGCCCGAACACCCCGCCGGTGGGGGAGATGACGACCGCCGTGCGCATCAGCACGACCCGCACGCCGGCCTCCTGCGCCACCGCCGTCGCCGCCTCCCACTGCTGGGTCAGCCGCGACATGAACGTGTGCCCGGCCGGGGCGTCCTCGTCGGCGAGCCGCGACCCGGTGTCGCCGTAGAAGTGCGCACCCGACGAGCTCACCAGCACCGGCACCCCGTGCTCGACGACCGCCGCCGACAGCACCTCCGCCGGCACGATCCGGCTGTCGTGCAGCACCTGCTTGCGCGCGTCGTCCCACCGCTTGTCGCCGATGCCCGCACCGCAGAGGTTGACGACGGCGTCGACGCCGTCGAACGTGCCGTCGTCGACGCGGCCGGCGTACGGGTCCCAGCCGCGCTCGTCCGGCGCGGCGGCCCTGCGGCGCACCAGCCGCAGCACCTCGTGACCGGCGGCGCGCATCGACGCCACCAGGCTCGTTCCGATCAGGCCCGACGATCCCGCGATGACAACTCGCATGCCTGAATCGTTCCGCAGACGACCAGCCGCTGCACAGTGGCGGCAAATGTGCTGAAGGCCACCCCGGACAAACCGGGATGGCCTTCAGCTACGAGCGATGTGCGATATGTCAGAGACCGAGGTCGGCCTCGAACGAGCCTTCCTCCAGGCGGTTCTTCACCGTCGTGAGGAA
Organism: Lentzea sp. NPDC037011; assembly: GCF_055607425.1. NCBI lineage: Bacteria > Bacillati > Actinomycetota > Actinomycetes > Pseudonocardiales > Pseudonocardiaceae > Lentzea > Lentzea sp. NPDC037011. The sequence goes on from NZ_JBVJRT010000013.1 coordinate 208,266, forward strand.
GCGGCCCGCGTCCGCACCGTCGACCAGGCGGTGGTCGTAGGTGAGCGCGAGGTACATCATCGAGCGGATCGCGATGGTGTCGTTGCCGTCCTCGTCGGTCAGGACGACCGGGCGCTTCTTCACGACGCCGACGCCCAGGATGCCGACCTGCGGCTGCTGGATGATCGGGGTGTCGAAGAGCGCGCCGTTGCTGCCCAGGTTGGTCAGCGAGAACGTGCCACCGGTCAGCTCGTCCGGCGTGAGCTTGTTCGACCGCGCCCGCGCGGCCAGGTCACCGATCTTGTGGGCGATGCCCGACAGGTTCAGGTCACCGGCGTTGTGGATCACGGCGTTGAGCAGGCCGCGCTCCGTGTCGATCGCCAGACCGAGGTGCTCGGCACCGTGGTAGGTGACCTCCTTGCGCTCCTCGTCGATCGACGCGTTGAGCACCGGGTGGGCCTTGAGCGCCTCGATGGCGGCCTTGGCGAAGAACGGCAGGAACGTGAGCTTCGCGCCCTCCCGCGCCTCGAACGCCTTCTTCGCCTGGTTGCGCAGGCGGGCGATCTTGGTGACGTCGACCTCGAACACCTGGGTGAGCTGGGCCGACATCTGCAGCGACTCGCGGGTGCGCTGCGCGACGATCTGACGCAGGCGCGGGAGCTTCTGCACGGTGCCGCGCTTGCCCGAGTCGTCGGCCGCGGCCGGGGTGGCGGTGCGGCCGGCGGGAGCGGCGGCGGCCGGAGCAGCGGCGGCGGGCGCGGGAGCCGGGGCCTTCTTGGCCTCGACCGCGGCCAGCACGTCCTGCTTGCGGATGCGGCCACCGACACCGGTGCCCTTCAGCGAGCCCAGGTCGATGCCGTTCTCCGACGCGAGCTTGCGCACCAGCGGCGTGACGTACGGCGTGCCGTTGGCGTCGTCGCCGGAGGTGGCCGGAGCCGACTGCTGCGGGGCGGCCTGCGGGGCCGGTGCCTGCTGCTTCGGTGCCTCTTCCTGCTTCGGCGCCTCCTGCTGCTGGGCGGGAGCGGGTGCCTCCTGCTTCGGCGCGGGGGCTTCCTGCTCGGGCTCCGGCTTCGACTCCGGTGCGGGCGCCGACTGGGCCGGGCTGCCGGAGCCGATGACGGCGAGCTTGCCGCCGACCTCGACGGTCTCGTCCTCACCGGCGGTGATCTCCAGCAGCGTGCCGGCGACCGGAGAGGGGATCTCGGTGTCGACCTTGTCGGTCGAGACCTCGAGCAGCGGCTCGTCGACGTCGACGCTGTCGCCGACCTGCTTCAGCCAGCGGGTGACGGTGCCCTCGGTCACGGACTCGCCGAGCGCGGGCATCGTGACGTCGGTGCCCTCGGCCGAACCACCGGACTGCGCCGGGGCCGCGGGCGCCTCCTGGGCCTCCTCGGAGGGCTGCTGCCCGGAAGGCTGCGTCTGCTGCGGCTCCTCCTGCTCGGGAGCGGACTCCTGCTCGGGAGCCGGGGCCGAGTCGGACGAACCGCCGTCACCGTCGCCGATGACCGCGAGCTCGCCGCCGACCTCGACGGTGTCGTCCTCCTGGGCGACGATCTTCTGCAGGACGCCCGCCGCGGGGGAGGGGATCTCGGTGTCGACCTTGTCGGTGGACACCTCGAGCAACGGCTCGTCCACCTCCACCCGGTCGCCTTCCTGCTTCAACCACCGGGTGACCGTGCCCTCGGTGACACTCTCACCGAGTGCGGGCATCTGGACGGAGAAGGCCATTGTTCGCTGACTCCTCGTGCTCTCGTGTGGCTGACTTGGATGGGAAGCGGTCAGCCGTGCACGTGCAGCGGCTTGCCGGCCAGGGCGAGGAACGCCTCGCCGAGGGCTTCAGTCTGGGTCGGGTGGGCGTGGACCAGCGGGGCCACGTCGTCCGGGTAAGCCTCCCAGCTGTAGATCAGCTGGGCCTCACCGATGAGTTCGCCGACGCGCTCGCCGACCATGGTGATGCCGACGACCGGGCCGTCGGGCGCCTTGACGAGCTTCACGCCGCCGGCGGTCTTGAGGATCTGGCTCTTGCCGTTGCCCGCGAGGTCGTACACGAACGTCTCGGCGGAGCCGTACTTCTCCTTCGCGGCGGCCTCGGTGAGACCGACGGAGGCGACCTCGGGCTTGCAGTAGGTGACGCGCGGGATCCCCGCCTCGTCGATCACCTTCGGGTTCTGGCCCGCGATCTCCTCGGCCACGAAGATGCCCTGCTGGAAACCGCGGTGCGCGAGCTGCAGGCCCGGCACGATGTCACCGACGGCGTAGACGCCCGGCAGGTTCGTGCGCAGCCGCTCGTCGGTGACGACGAACCCGCGGTCGATCGTGATGCCAGCCTCCTCGTAGCCGTGACCCGCGCTGTTCGGGCCGCGGCCGACCGCGACGAGCAGCAGGTCGGCGTCGAGGACGTCGCCGTTCTCCAGCGTGACGGACACGCCCGAGTCGGACTGGGTGGCGCCGGTGAACTTCACGCCGGTCTTGAACTTGATCCCGCGCTTGCGGAACGCGCGCTCCAGCTGCTTGGAGGCGTACTCGTCCTCGGCGGGCACCAGCCGGGGCAGCGCCTCGACGATGGTGACCTCGGCGCCGAACGACCGCCACACGCTCGCGAACTCCACGCCGATGACGCCGCCGCCCAGGACGACGACCTTCTCCGGGATGAAGTCCAGGGTGAGCGCCTGGTCGCTGGTGATCACGCGGCCGCCGATCTCCAGACCGGGCAGGCTGCGCGCGTACGAACCGGTCGCGAGCACCACGTTCTTGCCGGTGTAGCGCTGACCGTCCACGACGACGGTGTTCGGGCCGACGAACGTGCCGGCGCCCTCGACGAAGGTGACCTTGTTGGCCTTCGCGAGTCCCTGCAGGCCCTTGTAGAGCCGCGAGACCACACCGTCCTTGTACGAGTTCACGCCGGCGATGTCGATGCCCTCGAGCGAGCTCTTCACACCGAACTGGTCGCCTTCGCGGGCGTTGTCCGCGACCTCGGCCGCGTGCAGCAGCGCCTTGGTCGGGATGCAGCCGCGGTGCAGGCACGTGCCACCCAGCTTGTCCTTCTCGACCAGGACGACGGACAGGCCGAGCTCGGCCGCGCGGAACGCGCAGGCGTAGCCACCCGAACCACCGCCGAGGATGACGAGATCGGCGTTGGTGGCCGACTCCAGTTCCGGCGAAGTCACTTCGGATCTCCTCGGGATTACTTACTACGCGCGGGTGCGCGCGAGGTACGCGGCCATCTTGTCACTAGTTGCCGGAGCGTGGTGATCCGGCATGGGCCACCCGGCTGGCTTTCTGATCATTCACCTACTCATGACACCCCTTCCTGGCACCATGGTGGAGGGAGTCGCAGGAGGTGCCCGATGGGGCTGTTCGACCGTTTCCGCAGGAAACCACGTCCTGGAGTGCTGCGCACCGCGTCCAACCAGGACACGAGCCACCTCGAGGAGTGGACGAGGAGCCGCCAGGGGGTGGAGGCCTACGTCGAGCCGAAGACCACGGTGACCGAAACCACTGTGGTCCTGGTCGCGCACGACGGCGAGTGGACCCGCCGCCGCGTCGCGAGCACCGACGCCGCCCGCTCGTTCGCCCGCAAGCACGGCATGCCGATCTACGACGCGGGCATCGTCGGCTACCCCAAGCGCATGCGCGACTACACCGCGCGCCAGAAGAAGCTGGGCAACGGCTAGCACGCCTCGCTCGCCGTCGCCCGCGCCGTGCAGCGGCCTGCCGCCTCGACCTCGACCAGCCGGTGCAGGTGCTCGGCGAACGCGGGGTGGCCGGTGAGCCCGTCGGTGACCTCGGCCCAGAACTCGCCGAGCAGCCGTTCCCGGTCCTCATCGGACATCGGGGCGAGCCCGTGCGGCACGGCCCTGCGCGCGACGTCCCCGATGGGGTGGAAGCCCGGTTTCACCGCACCGTCGGCTCATGCCGCACCGGGAAGTTCACGCTCGCCGCGATGAAGCACATCGAGTGCGCCTTCTCGTGCAACGCCTGCGCGGTGGCCCGCATCTCCGGGTCGGCCACGGTCACGACCGGCTTCAGCAGGACCTCGGTGAAGCGGCCCGACCCGTCCGGGTGCTCGGCCATGGTGCCGCCTGCCTGGTCGCGGTAGTCCGTCACGACCACCCCGTTGAGCGACGCGAGGTGCAGGAACCACAGCATGTGGCACTGCGACAGCGACGCGAGGAGCAGCTCCTCGGGGTTGTAGCGCGCCGGGTCGCCGCGGAACGCCGGGTCCGACGACCCGGGGATCATCTCCTTGCCCGGTGCCCGCACCTCGTGCGCGCGTTCGTAGGCCTTGTAGCCGGCGGTGCCGCTGCCGGTGTTGCCCGTCCAGACGACCTCGACCTCGTAGCGATGCGTCCCCATGCGGAAATACTCCTCTCCTCGGGCGGTGTGCCCAAACCCGGCGAGAGGCGTGTCCCCACACGCGGTCCCGCGACCGTCCACGCCGGACGGTCGCGGGACCCGGTCACCTCAGCCGTTGGCCGCGATGTCGGCGAGCACCGCCGCGATCGTGCGGACCGGGACGCCCGTGCCGCCCTTGGAGGTGTAGCCGTAGGGGCCGCCGGTGTGGAACGCCGGGCCGGCGATGTCGATGTGCGCCCACTGCACGCCCTCGGCCACGAACTCGCGCAGGAACAGGCCCGCGGCGAGCATGCCGCCCCACCGGTGACCGGTGACGTTCGCGAGGTCCGCGAGGCGCGAGTCGAGGTCGGCGCGCAGCTCCTCCGGCAGCGGCATGGCCCACGCCGACTCGCCGACGGCGGTGCCGATGCGGGCGACGCGGTCGCGGAACTCCTCCGAGCCCATGACACCGGACGTGCGCTTGCCCAGCGCCACGACCTGCGCGCCGGTCAGCGTCGCGGTCTCGATCAGGTAGTCGGGGCCGTCCTCGCAGGCGCGCACGATCGCGTCGGACAGGATCAGCCGGCCCTCGGCGTCGGTGTTGAGCACCTCGACGGTCTTGCCGCCGTACATGGTGAGCACGTCACCGGGGCGGTAGGCGTCGCCGGAGGGCATGTTCTCCGCCATCGGGATCGAGGCGATGATCTCCAGCGGGTACTTGAGCTTCGCGGCGAGCACCATCGAGGCGACGATCGCGGCGGCACCGGACATGTCCGAGGTCATCTCGTCCATGCCCGCGGCCGGCTTGATCGAGATGCCGCCGGTGTCGAACGTGATGCCCTTGCCGACCAGGGCGACCTTCTTGGTGGCCTTGGCACCCTTGTAGGAGATGCGCACGAGGCGCGGCTGGCGGGTCGAGCCGCCGCCGACGCCCAGGATGCCGCCGAAGCCCTGCTTCTTCAGCGCCTTCTCGTCCAGCACCTCGACGTCGAGACCGGCGGCGGTCGCGAGCTTCGCGGCGCGGTCGGCGAACGAACCGGGGTAGAGGTCGTTCGGCGGGGTGTTGATGAAGTCGCGTGCGATGGCGACCGACTCGGCGATCGCGACGGCGGCCTTCAGCGCGGCCTTGTTCTCCTTGGAACCGGCGGCGTGCAGGTCGACCTTCACGACCGCGGCCTCGCCCTTGTCCGACTTGTACTCGGTGAACGAGTACGCGCCGAGCAGGGTGCCCTCGGCGGCGGCACCGACGTGCAGCGCGCCCAGGGTGTTCACGGCGCGCTTCTTGCCGGCGAGCGCGCGGGCGGCGACACCGGACGCGCGGCGCACCTGCTCCTCGCCCGCGGTCTTGCCCAGGCCGACGGCCAGGACGAGCGGGGCGGAGATCTTGCCGAACGTCGGCACCTTGACGAGCTCGTCGGCCTTGCCCGTCGCGCGCAGGGTGCCGAGCACCTCGAGCAGCGCGCCGTCGAACGCGGCGTCGACCGCTTCGGCACCGGGCGCGAGCTCCAGACCGTCCGCACCCTGCAGGGTGCCCACGACGACTGCGTCCGCGGCGGTGGTGCTCAGGTCACCTTCGGTGAGGGCCAGCTTCGGGGCTGTCACGTGCTGCTCCATGGGGTTGTGCGTGGTATGTGTGCTCGGAATCGTGACCTATGCTAAAGGTCGGAGTGCGCCGCCAATGCCGAGCCCCGCCTCGTTCGGCGGCAATCCGTGACGTTGACAGTTGCTAAGAGTGTCCGAACCGGGCGTGTTCGCCCGATCCGTGCGTCATTCGACCGGGTGGTTACGGCCTGATGCCCCATCTGCGAATGTGTACCCCGTGACCCACACGCCTCGCGAGATCGCAGCGACGATCGCGCTCGGTCTGCCCGCGGTGCTCGGTGCGGGGGTCTTCGCCGGATTCGCTCCCGCCGCAGGTCTTGCGGGCTGGTGGCTGCTCCCGGCGCTGGCCATCTCCGCGGCAGCCGCCCTGTGCTCGGCCTTCTCGACAGCGGACCAGTCCCGTGCCTACCCCGACGTCGGCGGCGGTTACGGATACGTACGTGCTCAGCTCGGTGTGTGGCCCGCACGGATGACAGCGAGCGCGCACCTGCTCGGCCGGTGCGCGATGGCGGCGGCGTTGGCGGTGATGTTCGGCGCGTACGTGGTGCCGGACCAGCCGCTGGCCGGTGCGCTCGTCCTCGTGGCGGCCACGGCGCTGCTGGGCGCGGCCGGGTTCCGCTGGGACGTCGGCGTCAGCACGGCGGCCGCGGTGGTCGTGCTCGGCGTGCTGGTGCTCGTGGCCGTGGCGAGCTTCGCCATCCCGCCGGTGCCGTCGGCGGGGGAGACGGGCAGCGCCAACGAGCTCGTCGGTGCCGCCGGCCTGATGTTCGTGGCGTTCACCGGCTTCGAGCGCGTCACCGCCCCGCACCGCGGTGAGCGGCCGCACCCGCCGGGTGTGCTGCGGATCGCCATCCCCGTCCTGGTCGGACTGCCGTTCGCGGTGTACCTGGCCGTGGGCGCCGGTGTGCTGCGCCAGCTCGGCAGCGCGCGCCTCGCCCTGTCGCCCGCGCCGCTGCGGGACGCGCTCGTCGCGGCGGACGCGGCGGCGCTGGTGCCGCTCGTGCAGATCGCCGCCGCGGTGGCCGGGGTGACCGCGTTGCACTTCGTGCTCGCGTCGGCGCACCGGACGCTGACCGGGCTGGTGGAGGACGGCGACCTGCCGGGCCGCCTCAAGCCCGCGGTGCTGTCGGTCGTGGTCGTGGCCGCGTGCGCGCTCGCGGTGGTCGTCATGCCGTTGTCGATCGCGCTGGGCGTGGCGGCGTGCGCGACGCTCTTCTACTACGCGTTCACGAACGCGTCGGCGCGCGTGTTGCTGCAGAACGACCGCACGTGGCCCATGCGCACCGCCTGCCTCGGGCTCGGGCTCTCCGTGCTGCTCGCCATGAGCACGCCGGTGCCCGCGCTGCTCATCTCGTTCGCGGGAGTGGGCGCCGGCACGGGGCTGATCGGCGCTACAGCGTCGCTGAGAGGAAGACGAGCAGCGTCACGGCGACACACGCCACCAGCCCGTACACCCGGCCGTTCGTAGAGGGCTTGTCCTTGCTGATGCCGTAGTACCCGGCGAGGAAGAAGACGGCCAGGAACACGGCGCCCACGACACCGCCGGCCCCGCCGAGCACGTAGCCGTCGAGCAGCGTCAGCCCGGTGCCCAGCACGAGCAGCGCGGCCTGCAGCACGGTGCGGACGTCAGCACCCTTCGAAGATCGTTCCTGCTCGGTCATGGTCGGGGACTCTAACCGGTGTGACTTAGTAGGACGTCCGAGTTTTGGGAAGACGATTTTCCGTATCCCGACCTGCGTATTACCGTGCTCACATGACGAGCGCGTTGCCTTTCACCCGGACCTCCCACCCGCAGCCGGCGACCCCGGAACGCGTAGCGGAGGTGCTTGCCAAGCCGGGCTTCGGGCAGCACTTCACCGACCACATGGTGACGATCCGCTGGAACCGCGAGCAGGGCTGGCACGACGCAGAGGTCGGCCCGTACTCCACCCTCGCACTGGACCCCGCGGCAATGGTGCTGCACTACGGCCAGGCGATCTTCGAAGGGCTCAAGGCCTACCGGCAGCCCGACGGTTCGATCGCGTCCTTCCGCCCTGAGGCGAACGCCGAGCGCTTCCGCGCGTCGGCCCGCCGCATGGCCATGCCCGAGCTCCCCGACGAGCTGTTCCTCGAGTCGGTGCGGCAGATCCTCGCCGTCGACGGCCACTGGGTGCCCTCGGCGCCCGAGGAGTCGCTCTACCTGCGGCCCTTCATGATCTCGACGGAGAAGGGACTCGGCGTGCGACCCTCGTCCGAGTACCTCTACGTGCTGATCGCCTCCCCCGCCGGCTCCTACTTCGCGAGCGGCGTCCGCCCGGTGAGCGTGTGGCTCTCGACCGAGTACGTCCGCGCGGCCCCCGGTGGCACCGGCGCGGCCAAGTTCGCCGGCAACTACGCCGCGTCCCTCGTGGCGCAGGCGCAGGCCGCGGAGAAGGGGTGCGACCAGGTCGTCTGGCTCGACGCGGTGGAACGCCGCTGGGTCGAGGAGATGGGCGGCATGAACCTGTTCTTCGTCTACGGCGACAAGGTCGTCACCCCCGAGCTGACCGGCACGCTGCTGCCCGGCATCACCCGGAGCTCGCTGCTGCGGCTGGCGTCCGACCTCGGCCTGACCGTCGAGGAACGGCGCATCTCGACCGACGAGTGGGAGAAGGCGAACGCCTCCGGTGAGCTCACCGAGGTCTTCGCGTGCGGCACGGCCGCCGTCATCACCCCCGTCGGCCACGTCAAGCACGCCGGTGGCGAGTTCTCCATCGCCGACGGCGGCACCGGCTCGGTGACCATGAAGCTGCGCGAGCGCCTGACCGGCCTGCAGCACGGCCACGTCGCCGACACCCACGGCTGGATGACGGTGCTCGGCTAGGTCCCCGTCCTGGTCAGGTCCCCTACCCGGAGACGACCAGCACGACGAGCAGTGCGAGTTCGGCGGCAGCACCGAGCACATCACCGGTGATGCCGCCGAACCGCCGCACGGTGTGCCGCACGAGCAACCACACCAGCAGGGCCGCGACGACGACGGCGACGACGGCGCGCACCCCGAGCGGAACCGCCGCGACGGCGAGCACCACCCACGTGCCGGCGACGACCGCCGGGTGCTGCGTGCCCGCGACGAGCGCGCCGAGCCCCTCCGGCCGAGCCGCGGGCACGCCGCGCAGGCAGCAGATCCCGAACGCGGCCCGGCTCACCGCGAACGCCAGCAGCACCGTTCCCCAGTGGGCCTGGGGCAGCGCCGCTGCCTGAGCTCCGAGCACCACGATCAACGTGACGACGCCGAACGGCCCGGCGCCGCCGTCCTTCATGACCTTCAGCGCCCGCTCGGGCGGCCCGTAGCAACCGAGGCCGTCGGCGACGTCGGCGAGCCCGTCGACGTGCATGCCGCGCGACACCAGAGCTACGACGCCGACGACCAGGAACCCAGCCACCAGCGCTGATATATCGGATATCGCGAGCAGCTCCAGCACACCAGCCGCGAACGCGCCGAGCAGCAGGCCGACGACCGGTGCCCAGCTGATGGCCCGCCGAGCCGCGACGCCGTCGACGGCGTCGACGCGGATCGGCAGGACCGTCAGCCAGGAGAGGGCGAGCTTCACTCAGCCGGTTCTTCGCGGCTCGGTTCCCGGCGGCTCAGCTCTGCGTCGTCGTCATCGTCGACACCGTCGAGCTGCTTCTCCAGCACGTGCTGGTCCTCGCGGGCCGTGACACCGGCGCTCTCGAACGTCGCCATCTCCGCGAGCACCTTCACCGCGGCGCTGAGCAACGGCAGCGCCGCCACCGCACCGGAGCCCTCGCCCAGTCGCATGCCGAACTCCAGCAGCGGCTTCAGGTTCAGGTGCCCCAGCGCGATCGCGTGCGCGGGCTCGGCCGACTCGTGCCCGGCGACCCACCACTCGCGCGCACCCGGCGCCAGCTCCTCGGCCACCACCGCGGCCGCACCGACGACGACGCCGTCGAGCACCACCGGGGTCTTGCGCACCGCCGCCTGGGCCAGGAACCCGGCCATCGCCGCGATGTCCGCGCCACCGGCCGTGGCCAGCAACGCCACCGGGTCGCTGATCACCAGCCGCGCCCGGCGCAGCGCGTCGCGGATCGCCGCCGTCTTGCGCATCCACGCCTGGTCGTCGATGCCGGTGCCGCGGCCGACGACCGCGACCGGCTCCGACCCGGTCAGCGACGCGATCAGCACCGCCGCCGGCGTCGTGTTGCCGATGCCCATGTCGCCCGCGACGAGCACGTCGGCGCCCGAGTCGACCTCCTCGTCGGCGACGGCGCGACCGGCCGTGATGGCCGCCTCGCACTGCTCGCGGGTGAGCGCGTCCTCGCGGTCGATCGACCCGGACGAGCGCCGCACCTTGTGCGCGCTGACCGCGGCGGGGGTGTCGGAGTCGACGGCCATGTCGACCACGCGCACGGTGGCTCCCGCGACCTGCGCGAGCACGTTCACCGCGGCGCCGCCGGTCAGGAAGTTGGCGACCATCTGCCCGGTCACCTCGCTCGGGTACGCCGACACGCCCTGCGCGGTGATGCCGTGGTCGCCCGCGAACACCACGACCCGCGGCCGCACGAACGGCTTGGGCGGCACGACGCCCTGGCACGCCGCGACCCACATGCCGAGGTCCTCCAGGCGGCCGAGCGAGCCGACCGGCTTGGTCAGCACCGCGTGCCTGGCCCGCGCCTCGCGCAGAGCGGTCTCGTCCGGCGCCTCCACCGGCGGGAACTCGGTGCTCACCTGGTCACTCCTCATCGCAGTCTCAGCGGGATGCCGGCGACGAGCAGCAGCACCTCGTCGCACACCCCGGCGACGCGCGCGTTGAGCGCACCGAGGTGGTCGCGGAAGAGCCTGCCAGAGCGCGTCGACGGAACGACGCCGAGGCCGACCTCCGCGCTCACCAGCACGAGCCGCGCCCGGCAGGTGGCGATGGAGCCGACGAGCTCGTCGACGGCGCGTTCGACCGCGCCGATGCCGTGGCCCTCCCACGCGCCGGCGTCGTCGAGCGCGCCCACCAGCCACGTCGACAGGTCGTCGACCAGGATCGGCGGGTCGTCGTACGACGTCGCGGTGAGCAACGCCGACAGGTCACCGGACGCGGGCGCCTCCACGGTGTGCCAGGTGGACGGGCGGCGGGCGACGTGCTTGGCGATGCGCGCGTCCCAGTCCGGGTCGTCGGGGTAGCGGCGCGCCGTTGCGACATATGTCACGGTCGCGTCCGTGAGCAGGCCTTCCGCGTGCGCGGACTTGCCCGAACGGGCGCCGCCGAGCACGAGCGTTCTGGTGGTCAAGGGTTAGCCTTCGTCCATGGAGTTCCGCTGGCGCTACCAGGATGCACAGGGCCGGGACGTGGCCGGCCCGGACGTGGTGTTCGCCGACCAGGCGGAGGCGGAGGAGTGGTTCAGCGCCGGGTGGCGTGACCTGCTCGACGCCGGGGTCGAGCAGGTCACGCTCCTGCGCGCGGAGTCCGAGGTGTACGGCCCGATGAGCCTGCACCCCGCGGGCTGAGGATCAGCCGGCGGCGGTGAGCCTCGGGTCGTCCGTGACGACGCCCTCGAGCACGCCGTCGATCTTCTTCAGCACCTCGTCGTCGAGCTCGACGTCGACCGCCTTGACGTTCTCGACGACCTGCTCCGGCCGCGAGGCGCCGATGATCGCGGACGCGACGTTCGGGTTCTTGAGCACCCACGCCACCGCGAGCTGCGCCATCGTGACGCCCACCTCGTCGGCGATCGGCTTGAGCTGCTGCACCGCGGTCAGCACGTCGTCGCGCACCCAGCGGGCGATCATCTGCGACCCGCGCTCGTCGGCCAGCCGCGAGCCCGCCGGCGCCTCGGCACCCGGCAGGTACTTGCCGGTCAGGACGCCCTGCGCGATCGGGGAGAACACGATCTGGCTGATGCCCTCGCGCTCGCACACCGGCACGACCTGCGGTTCGATGACGCGCCACAGCATCGAGTACTGCGGCTGGTGCGACACGAACGGCACCTTGAGCTCACGGGCCAGCGCGGCACCGCGGGTGATCTGCTCGGCGGTCCACTCGGAGACACCGACGTAGAGGACCTTGCCCTGGCGGACGAGGTCGGCGAACGCCAGCATCGTCTCCTCCAGCGGCACCGAGTGGTCGTACCGGTGGGCCTGGTAGAGGTCGACGTAGTCGGTCTGCAGGCGCTTCAGGGAGGCGTTGGCCGACTCCATGACGTGCTTGCGGCCCAGGCCGCGGTCGTTGGGACCGCCGGGGCCGGTCGGCCAGTAGACCTTCGTGAGCAGCTCCAGGGACTCGCGCCGTTCGCCCTTGAGCGCCCGGCCGAGCACCGACTCCGCCGCGGTGTTCGCGTAGACGTCGGCGGTGTCGAAGGTCGTGATGCCGGACTCCAGCGCGGCCTTCACGCAGGCGTGCGCTTGGTCCTCCTCGATCTGCGAACCGTGCGTGAGCCAGTTGCCGTAGGTGATCTCGCTGACGCTCAGGCCGCTGCGGCCAAGACGACGGAACTTCATACATCGGAGCTTAGTCCGAGTTCCTTCGGCTTGCTAATGAACTTCGGGAGCGTCCCAGACCAGCGTGTACCGCCAGAACAACCGCCTGCGCACGCGCGCACCGGGCGTGCTCTCCCGCGCCGCCGCGCGGATCTCGGCCAACGTCGGAGCGGTCCACACGACCGGCATCTCCGAGTCGTGCGCACCGGTGCGCTGACCGGTGGCCCACTTCGCGATCCCGACGAGCGCGTTCGCGGGCAGCGCGACGGCCTCCACCACCAGCTCGGCCTTCGTGGCGAGCGAGTACAGCCCCACGACGACCAGCCGCCCGCCCGGCGCGGTCAGCCCGGCCAGCCGCGCGAGCCCCTCGCGCAACGGCAGGTGGTGCAGGCTCGCCTCGGCCGTGACGACGTCGAACCGCCCCAGGTCGTGCGTGAGGACGTCGCCGTGGACCCACCGCACGCGCGTGCTCGTCGCACTGGCGCGCTCGACCATGCGCTCGTTCGCGTCGATCGCCGTGACGCTCCGCGCGTCGACCGACCGGGCGAGGTCACCGAGCCCGCAGCCCACGTCCAGCGCCGACCCGGCCCCGGACGGCAACTGCCGGAGCAGCCAGCGGCGGTACCACGCGTTGTGGTCCCACCGCAGCCGCTCCGGCAGTGACAGCCGGACCACCTACTTGACGGCGTCGCCGGGGCCCACGCGCGGCTTGGGGATGCGCAGCTTGCGCAGCTGGCTCGCGCGGATGAACGCGTACCAGCCGATCGAGATGCCCTTGATCGGCTCGGTCGGGAACTTCGCCCGCACCCGCTTCGTGACGATCCGGCCGAGGACGAAGCCCTCGATGATCATCGCGATCAGCATGAACGTCGTCGCCAGCGTCGCGTACCGCTGCACCGCCAGCGACGGCGTCAGCAGCGCCACGAACACCAGGATCGCGAGCGGCATGAACAGGCCCATGAGGTTGCGGCGCGAGTCGACCAGGTCGCGGATGTAGGCCTTGACCGGCCCGCGGTCGCGCACCGGCAGGTACTTCTCGTCGCCCGCCATCATCCGCGCACGGCGGTCGGCGGCCGCGGCACGGCGCTCTTCCTTGCTCACCTTGTTGCCGCGCATGCGCTTGAACGCCTCGCGCTGCGTGCGGGGCGGCGGCGGGACGGGACCGCTGCGCCTGGCCTGCGCTTCCCGGCGCTTCGGCGTCGCACGGCCCTTGCCCGCGGTCCGGTTCCGGTCGAGCGGCTCGGCGAGCTCGGCCTCCGTCGCGGGTGCTTCGGTGGCGGTGGCGGTGTCGTCGGAGTTGCGGCGCAGGAACCTCACGGCACCAGGGTAGGGCAGTGGTTCTTCTGTACCTTTCGCGAGGTGCGCGTACTCATCGCCCCGGACTGCTTCGGCGGCACCCTGACCGCCCGCGAGGCCGCCGACGCCATCGCCACCGGCTGGCACGAGGCCAAGCCGGACGACGTCGTCGTGCGGCGCCCGCTCGCCGACGGCGGCCCCGGCTTCGTCGAGGTTCTGCACGCCGCACTCGACGGCGATGTCCAACACACCACCGTCACCGGCCCACTCGGCACGCCGGTCGAAGCACGCTGGCTGCGGCACACCCACGACGGCAAGCGCACCGCGTACGTCGAGTCCGCGGAGGCGTGCGGCCTGCACCTCGTCCCGGCCGAGCTGCGCGCCGCGTCCTGCGAGACCGCCACGACCCGCGGCGTCGGCGAGCTCATCGCGGCAGCTGCGGCTGACAACGATGTCATCGTCGTCGGCCTCGGCGGCTCCGGCACTACCGACGGCGGCGCGGGCATGCTCGCCGCGTTGGCCGACGCCGCCGTCGAGCTGACTGATATATCGCTGGTGGCCGCATCGGACGTGGAGAACCCGCTGCTCGGCCCACACGGCGCCGCCCGCACGTTCGGCCCGCAGAAGGGCGCGTCCCCGGAAGCCGTGGAACGCCTCGAAGCCAAGCTCGCCGCCATGGACGTCCTGAAGCCCGTATCCGATATATCAGGCGCCGGAGCTGCCGGAGGTCTCGGCGCCGCCCTGCTCACCCTCGGCGCGACCGTGCGGTCCGGCGCCGGCCTCGTCCGCGAGCTCACCGCCCTCGACGCCGCACTCGACGCCGCCGACCTCGTCGTCACCGGCGAGGGCAGCTTCGACTGGCAGTCCCTGCGCGGCAAGCTCATCACCGCCGTCGCCGCCGGAGCGGCCGACCGCGCCGTCCCCTGCATCGCCATCGCCGGCCAGGTCAGCGTCGGCCGCCGCGAGATGGCCGCCGCCGGCGTCCAGGACGCCTACTCCGTCTCCGAGCACGTCGGCTCCGTGCAAAAATCGATTGCGGACGCCCGCAAAAGTCTCGTTGCAACGGCACGGCACGTGTCCCGGCAGTGGTCGCACTGACCCGCCGACTGATATATCGGTTGGCGTCGTCGCTGGTGGCTGGAGGGTGGCCCACGTGACGTTCGACAAGGGGCCGTGTTGTGGGACCATGGAGAGCGGAACAAAGCGGGGAACGCCCGTGTTGTTGAAGGGCGAACCGCCCGCAAAGGACCTCTTAGGAGAGCCATGACGACCGCTCAGGATGCCGCTTCGACCTCCGAGGCGCCGACCCACGGCGTGACGCTGACCGATGCGGCCGCCGTCAAGGCCAAGGCGCTGCTCGACCAGGAGGGCCGCGACGACATGCACCTGCGCATCGCCGTCCAGCCCGGTGGTTGTGCCGGCCTGAAGTACCAGCTGTTCTTCGACGAGCGCACGCTCGACGGCGACGCGATGGTGGACTTCAACGGCATGAAGGTCGCCGTTGACCGCATGAGCGCCCCGTACGTCGAAGGCGCCGTCATCGACTTCGTGGACACGATCGAGAAGCAGGGCTTCACGATCGACAACCCGAACGCCGGCGGGTCCTGCGCCTGCGGCGACTCGTTCCACTAAGGCGACCAATGCGCGAGGCCGCGTTCCCGCACGACGGGAACGCGGCCTCGCGCTGTGTGGACCTGCTGTCCGGGCTCCGAGCGGTCAGACGCCGTACTCGGCCAGGCCCTCGACCTGGCTCGTGCTGCGGTCGTCGATCAGCCAGGCCGCGGCCGCCCGCGGTGCGGGCAGGGGGTGCTCGGGGTGGGTCAGAGCGAAGGGGAGCTGCGCGCAGTCGTCGATCAGCTCGGTCATCGTGGTCGCCTCGGGGATCGTCACCGCTCGACCGTATGTCGGTGCTGTGACCTGCGAAAGCCCTACCAAACAGTAGTCTTCGCGGCTGCACTCGTCCGGGTCAGCCGCGCGTCGAGCAACAAGAAAGTGAGGGCCGACTGGTGCCGGTAGCCGTGTGCGGCAGCATCGCGACCGACCATCTCATGCACTTCCCCGGCCGGTTCGCGGACCAGCTGGTCGCGGAGCGCCTCGACCGGGTGTCGCTGAGCTTCCTGGTCGACGACCTCGTCGTCCGCCGCGGCGGCATCGGCGCGAACATCGCGTTCGGTCTCGGTGTGCTGGGGATGCGGCCGGTGCTCGTGGGCGCCGTCGGCAAGGACTTCGACGACTACCGCTCGTGGCTGGAACGGCACGGCGTCGACACCTCCGGCGTGTACGTCTCCGAGGTCGCGCACACCGCGCGGTTCGTCTGCACCACGGACGACGACATGTGCCAGATCGCCTCCTTCTACGCCGGCGCGATGGCCGAGGCCCGCAACATCGAGCTGGCCCCGATCGCGAACAGGGTCGCCGACCTCGAGCTCGTCGTGATCAGCCCGGACGACCCCGCCGCCATGCTCCGCCACGCCGAGGAGTGCCGTCAGCGCGGCTACCGCTTCGCCGTCGACCCGTCGCAGCAGCTGGCCCGCATGGACGGCGAGCAGGCGCGCACGTTCGTCGAGGGCGCCGAGTACCTGTTCAGCAACGACTACGAGTGGGAGCTGCTGCTCCAGAAGACCGGCTGGACCGAGGCCGACGTGCTGGCCAGGGTCGGCCGCCGGGTCACCACCCTCGGCGCCAAGGGCGTGGAGATCGTCGACCGCGACGGCTCCTCGCTGCACGTGCCCGCCGTCCCCGAGGTCGCGAAGACCGACCCGACCGGTGTCGGCGACGGCTTCCGCGCCGGGTTCCTCGCCGGCACCTCCGCGGGCCTCGGCCTCGAACGCGCAGCTCAGCTCGGCTCCCTGATCGCCGTCGAGGTCCTCGAGACCGTCGGCACGCAGGAGTGGAAGCTCGAGCGCGAGCCCGCCCTCGCCCGCATCCGCGGCGCGTTCGGCGGCGAAGCGGCTGAGGAGATCGCCCCGGTCCTGCCATGATCGGACAATGGGGACGTACCTGTTAGGCGACTCCGGTGAGTCGCTCGACCCGCAGTTCGACGCGCTGAGCTCCCTGCTCGACGCGGGCACCTTCGCCCGCGTCGAGCGGCTCGGCATCACAGACGGCTGGCGCTGCCTCGAGATCGGTGGCGGTGGCGGATCGGTGGCGAACTGGCTCGCCGACGTCGTCGCCCCGTCCGGGCACGTGACGGTCACCGACCTCGACGTCTCGCGGCTGCGGGAGCGCGACAACGTCACCGTCCTCGAACACGACGTGGTGTCCAACATATTGCCGGGCAACGCGTTCGACCTGGTCCACGCCCGCGGCGTGCTCTTCCACCTCCCGGCCCGCGACCTCGTCCTGCGCAAGCTGCGCGACGCGCTGCGCCCCGGCGGCTGGCTCGTGCTCGACGAGTTCGACTGCCTCCCGCTGGAGGTCCTCGCCGCCGCCCCCGACGACGCCAAGCTCATCATGCGGGTGAAGAACGCCCTGCTCACGCTGCTCGACCAGGCCGGTGCCGAACTCGCCTGGGGCGCCCGCGTCGAACGCGCGCTGCAGGACGTCGGAATGCACGACGTCAGCGGCTCCCGCGAGGTGCAGGAGTGGCAGGGCGGCTCGTCGGGCTGCCGGCTGCTCGCCGCCAGCGCACGCCAGGCCCGCGCGAAGCTCCCGCTGTCCGACGACGAGCTCGACCGCTACCTGGAGCTCATGGCGGCACCGGAGACCGTCGTCAGCTCCTACGCGATGTGCAGCGCACAGGGCCGCCGGTAACCACCGCCGAACGAAAGGGCCCCTCCGCGGAGGGGCCCTTTCGCGTCCTGGCTAGAGCTTGACCGGGTAGTGCGGCTCCGGCACCACCGGCGTGATGCGGTTCTCGACGAAGATGCCGTGCCAGATCATGAACACCAGCAGCGCCCAGATGCGGCGGCTGTGGTCGAGCACGCCCGACCGGTGCTCCTCGATCAGCCGCAGCACCGCCTGCTTGTCGATGTACTGGTCGGTCTGCGACGCGCGCACGTGCTCGACCGCCCAGTCGTGCATCTCGTCCTTGAGCCAGTGCCGGATCGGCACGGGGAAGCCGAGCTTGCGGCGGTTCAGCACGTGCGCGGGCACGATGTCGCGGATCGCCTTGCGCAACGCGAACTTCGTGGTGTCCTTCGTGATCTTCAGCTCGCTCGGGATCTGCGAGGCGATCTTGAAGACCTCCGGGTCCAGGAACGGGACGCGCAGCTCCAGCGAGTTCGCCATGGTCATCTTGTCGGCCTTGACCAGGATGTCGCCGCGCAGCCAGGTGAACAGGTCGACGTGCTGCATGCGCGTGACCGGGTCCCAGTGCCGCGACTCGCGGTACGGCTGGGCCGTCACGTCCCTGTGCGAGGTGTTCGGGTCGTACGTGCGCAGGACCTCCCGCAGCTGCGGGTCGAGGAAGATGCGCGCGTTGCCGTAGTAGCGCTCCTCCAGCGTCAGCGCGCCCCGGCGCAGCAGGTCCTTGCCGCGCACGCCCTGCGGGATCTTCGTCGACACCTTGCCCATCGCCTTGCGCAGCGCCCCCGGCACCTTCTCGAACGCCGACAGCGACAACGGCTCGCGGTAGATCGTGTACCCGCCGAACAGCTCGTCCGCGCCCTCACCGGACAGCACGACCTTGACGTGCCGGCGCGCCTCCCGCGCGATGAACCACAGCGGCACCAGCGCCGGGTCCGCCACCGGGTCGTCGAGGTACCAGGTGATCAGCGGCAGGGAGTCCATCATCTCCTGCGGGCTGACCGTGCGCACGACGTGCTTCACGCCGATCAGCGCCGCCGACTCCGCCGCCACGTCGACCTCGGAGAAGCCCTGGCGCTCGAACCCCGTGGTGAACGTGATCAGGTCCGGGTTGTGCTCCTTGGCCAGCGCCGCGACCACGGTGGAGTCGATGCCGCCGGACAGGAACGAGCCGACCGTCACGTCCGCGCGCATGTGCTTGGCGACCGAGTCGCGCAGCGCGGCGGTGATCTCGTCGTACAGCGCGTCGGCCTCCGCCTCGCTGCGGACGGTGCGCACCCGGAACTCGGCCGGGAAGTACCGCTCGAACCGCGGCGCCTCACCGGGGACCAGCGTGAACGAGTGACCGGACTCGACCCGGTGGATCGAGTCGTGCAGCGAGTCGGGCTCCGGCACGTACTGCAGCGTCAGGTACTGCTGCAGGCCCTTCACGTTGAGCTGCGGGTTGATGGCCAGCGTGCGGGAGATCTCCAGCAGGATCTTCTTCTCGCTGGAGAACGCGACGCCCAGCGCCCCCTGCGCCCAGTACAGCGGCTTGATGCCGAACGGGTCGCGGCCGCCGAACAGCACCCTGCGCTCGGCGTCCCAGATGATGAAGGCGAACATGCCGCGCAGCTTCGAGATCGCCGCGGGGCCGAAGTAGTGGTAGGCGGCGACGATCGTCTCGGTGTCGCCGTCGGTGTGGAAGACCGCGCCGTGCTTCTCGGTGAGCTCGGCACGCAGCTCCAGGTAGTTGTAGACCTCGCCGTTGAAGTTGATCGTGTACCGGTTCGGCGACTCCGGCGGTCCCCAGGTCAGCGGCTGGTGGGAGTGCTCGATGTCGATGATCGCCAGGCGGTTGAACCCGAAGACGACCTCGTCCACCCGCCGCGTGCCGCTCTCGTCCGGGCCGCGGTGCCGCATGCAGCGCAGTGCGGACTCCACCGCCGGGCGGGCGCTCTCGGCCTCGTTCTCGCTAGGGCATACAAGTCCTGCCAGGCCGCACAAGGCTCTCGCACCTCTCAGAAATACGAAGGGGGAAGTCCCCAGTATGCCGAAGGGGCTCTGTGTGACCGAAACTGCACCGCAGCGGCGGTGCCCCCGAGGGGTGAGCCCTCCCGCGCTGGGCTACGCTCCCGCTTGATCCGTTGGCATGGAACGAGGAGGCGGGCGAGCAGTGGGCCTGAAGGAGGGCACCAGGGCATCCCGGCTGGCGAAAACCGCTGGCCTGGTGGGCCTGGTCGGTATCGGGGCCACCGGTTGCTCCACGGACGAGGTGCTGCGCTTCGGCTGGCCGGTGGCCGTCACGCCGCAGGCCGAGAAGATGCGCGAGCTCTGGACCTGGTCCGTGATCGCCGCGCTCGTCGTCGGCGTCATCGTGTGGGGTCTGATCCTGTGGTCGGTGGCGTTCCACCGCAAGAAGTCGGAGGAGCTGCCGCGTCAGACGGCGTACAACCTCCCGCTGGAGATCGTGCTCATCGTCGTGCCGACGGTGATCGTGGCGGTGCTGTTCTACTTCACGGCCGTCACGCAGAACTACGTGACGGACAAGTCGGGCAAGCCGGACGTGAACGTCGACGTCATCGCGTTCCAGTGGAACTGGGAGTTCCAGTACCCGGACCACAAGACCGAGGCGGGCAACGTCGTCAGCACGGTCGGCACCTCGGGTGAGGTCCCGATCCTGGTGCTCCCGGCCGGCAAGCGCGTCCAGTTCACCCTGGAGTCGACGGACGTCATCCACTCGTTCTTCGTGCCGGAGTTCCACTTCAAGCGGGACGTCTTCCCGGACCCGAAGAAGAACAACCAGGACAACGTCTTCCAGATCGACGAGATCAAGCGTCCCGGTGCGTTCGTCGGCCGGTGCGCCGAGCTGTGCGGCTCCTACCACGCGGTGATGAACTTCGAGGTCCGCGCCCTGGAGCAGGCGGACTTCGACAAGTACATCGGGTTCCGCAAGGAGACGAACGAGAAGACGGGCAAGCCGTACACCACGGCCGAGGCGCTCGCCAAGGTGGGCTGCAAGGACTGGTGCTCGCCGCTGGCCACCACGACCACCCCGTTCAACACCGACCGGACCGCCCGTGAGGCGTCCGGCGCGGGTCAGAAGTAGGGACGCCCCGCGATGAAGATCGAAGCTCGCGTATTCGACCTGGTGATGGCCTTCTCGTTCCTGATGGCCGTCGTCTACGGCTACTGGACGCACCAGGCGACCGGCGCGGTCGAGCCCGCCGGCACGGTGGCGCTCGCGCTCACCGGTGGTCTGGCGCTCATCGTCGGCACCTACTTCCGGTTCGTCGCCCGCCGCATCGAGGTCCGTCCCGAGGACAACCCCGAGGCCGAGGTCTCCGACGGTGCCGGTGAGCTGGGCTTCTTCAGCCCCGGCTCGTACTGGCCGATCGGCCTCGCCGCCGCGGCGGCGACCGCGGGTGTCGCGGTGGCGTTCTGGCACGTGTGGCTGCTCGTGATCGCGATCATCCTCGTGCTGATCACCGTCGGCGGCCTGGTGTTCGAGTACCACACCGGACCCAACCACGACTGATATCCGATATATCGGATATTTGCTCTACCGAGGCCCCCTCTGTTCGCGGAGGGGGCCTCGGTCGTGCACGGCGTCCCGCATCTCGCACGAAGGCCCTCCCGTCGCTGTGCTCGCGCCAGCGGGGGAGGGCCTTCGACATGGTCCCTGCGACGGCCTCAGCGGGCCGTGAGCGGTCTAAGCGGCGACCGGGGTCTTCTGGTACGCGTCGACGTACTCCTGGCCGCTCAGGTCGAGGATGCGGTAGATGATCTCGTCGGTGACGCTGCGCAGCACCGGCAGCGACTCCTGCATGCCGTCGTAGCGGCTGAAGTCGAGCGGCTCGCCGAACCGCACGGTCACCGGGACGACCTTCGGGAACCGGCTGCCGACCGGCTGGACCTTGTCCGTGCCGATGATGCCGACCGGCACGACCGGCGCACCCGACTCCAGCGCCATGCGCGCGACACCGGTGCGACCGCGGTGCAGCATGCCGTCGAGCGAGCGGGTGCCCTCGGGGTAGATGGCGAACGCGTCCCCGCGCGCCAGGATCTCCGCCGCCGTGTCGAGCGCGGCACGGGCGTCACGGCCCTTGCCGCGGTGCACCGGCACGTGGCCCAGCGACGAGAAGAACCAGCGGGACATCGCGCCCTTGACCCCGGTGCCGGTGAAGTACTCCGCCTTCGCCAGGAACGACACGCGCCGCGGCACCACCATGGGGATCACGACGCTGTCGATGAAGCTGAGGTGGTTCGCCGCCAGGATGACGGGGCCGTCGGTCGGGACGTTCTCCAGACCGACGACCACCGGGCGGTAGACCATGCGGGCTGCGCGCGCGACGACGTGCTTCATCACCGGGTAGAGGACCATGGCTCCAGCATTCCAGGTGGCGGTTGCCGCCGGGTTACCACGTGGCGCGCATCTCCGGGCCGTCACTCGCACGGACTACGCCACTGCGGCAGCTGCACCGGCCCGGTCACGCGCCGAACGCGCCGCGTGACCGAACCGGGTGGTCTCAGCCCTTCAGGGACGTCGAGAGCTCCACCCAACGGCCCAGCAGCGTGCTCGCCGCACCCGAGTCGACCGCCTCGGCGGCACGGCCCAGCGAGGCCGCCAGGTCGGCGTGCAGGTCGCCGGAGAACCCGCCGTGCGCCGCGATGGCGCCCGCCGCGTTCACGAGCACCGCGTCGCGCACGGAACCCGTCTTGCCGGCCACCAGGTCGCGGACCACCTGGGCGTTGACCGACGCGTCGCCGCCCTTCAGGTCCTCCTCGCGCGCGGGCTGCACACCCAGCACCGCCGGGTCGATCCGCTCCTCGCGCACCTCGCCGTCCTGCGCGAGCCACGCCGACGTCGTCGTGGTGGTCGTGATCTCGTCGAGGCCGTCGTCACCGCGCACGACCAGCGCCGTGTTGCGGCGGCGTGCGAACACCCCCGCGATCAGCGGAGCCGCGACCGCCCGCGCGCAGCCGATCAGGCCGACCTGCGGCTGCGCCGGGTTCGTGAGCGGCCCGAGCAGGTTGAACGACGTCGGGATGCCGATCTCCCGCCGCACCGGGCCCGCGTGCCGGAAGCCGGGGTGGAACACCGGCGCGAAGCAGAACCCGATGCCCAGCTCCGCCACGGTCGCCCGCACGCCCTCCGGCGGCAGGTCGATCGCGACGCCCAGCGCCTCCAGCACGTCCGCCGTGCCGCACTGCGACGACGCCGCCCGGTTGCCGTGCTTGACCACCGGGACGCCCGCCGCGGCCGTGACGATCGCGGCCATCGTCGAGATGTTCACCGAACCGGAATGATCGCCGCCGGTGCCCACGATGTCGGTCGCGCGCACGCCCACGTCGAAGCGGCGGGCGTGGCTGAGCATCATCGTCGCCAGGCCGTCGACCTCCTCCGGCGTCTCGCCCTTCGCGCGCAACGCGACGACGAACGCCGAGATCTGCGCCGGCGTCGCCTCACCCGACATGACCCGGTCCATGCCCCAGGCCGTGTCGTCGGCGGTCAGGTCGACACCGTCGAGCAGGCGGTTGAGCAGCGACGGCCAGGTGCGCTCGCCCATCGCGGGCTCAGCCCCTGACGACGGGAACAGCCGAGCCCCGCAGCACCTCTGCCACGGTCTCGGCGGCGGCCAGCGGGTCCAGCGGGTGCACCAGCACCGCGTCGGCCTGCGACCAGGTCGCGAGCCACCGGTCGTCCTTGCGGCGCACGGCCACGACGATCGGCGGGCAGTTCGTGATCTCGTCCTTGAGCTGGCGGGACAGGCCCATGCCACCGGTCGGCTGCGCCTCGCCGTCGAGGATCAGCAGGTCGACGGTGCCGTTGTCCACCTCGTACAGCACGTCGGCGATCGCGCCGGCCTCGACGTAGTCCACGCGGGGCAGGTCCGGCGCCGGGCGGCGGCCGACGGCAGTGATGATCGTCTCACGCACCTCGGGTCGGTGGCTGAACACCAGGATCTTCGTGGTCTGCGTGCTCATCTCTCGATCCTCCACTGCTACTGCTGACTGGGTCGTGAAGAAAGTGACCAAGGTCGCGGCGATGCTATCGGGCCGGTTGCAGGGCGTCCCACCCCAGGGCGTCACCGCCGAGCCGCTGCGCCAGCGACGCCATCCGCGACCGCTCCTGCGCGCAGTGCAGCGCGTCCAGCTTCTGCACCCGGCTGATATGCGATATATCACCGGCGACGAGCACCCAGCCGTCCGGCTCCAGCAGCTCCCGCGCGCGTTCTACCTGGTCAGGCGGGATGCGGACGTGGTGCCGCAACACCGCGAGCTCGTCGGCCCGCCACCGCGGCGACCGCGCCAGAGCGGCCGAATCGGCCTCCACGACGTCGAACGCCTCGACGACCACGACGAGGTCCGGATCGTTCAAGGACAGCACCGGTTCGTCCCGCCGGTGCAGCAGTTCCCGCAATCGGCCCAGCAAGCCCATCCCTTTGACCTCCTCCTGGGTCACGCGCCATGTGACCCAGCCGACCCATGATCCGCCCAGGACCCGATGGGCGGGCGGAAATAGCGCAGGCAATAATGCTGCTCGTGACCACGGCAGCGCCTTCAATCGGCCAGCGCGTGCACTCGCTGAACCGCCCGAACATGGTCAGCGTCGGCACGATCGTCTGGCTGTCCAGCGAGCTCATGTTCTTCGCTGGCCTCTTCGCCATGTTCTTCACGGTGAAGGCCCAGAACGAGGGACCTTGGCCCCCGCCTCCGACCCACCTGAACGTCCCCTACGCGTCGGTCTTCACGATCATCCTGGTCGCGTCGTCCTTCACCTGTCAGTGGGGCGTGTTCGCAGCGGAGCGCGGTGACGTCTTCGGTCTGCGTCGCTGGTACATCGTGACGCTGATCATGGGCGCGATCTTCGTGGGCGGCCAGGCGGGTGAGTACGTCGAGCTGGTCGAGCACGGCACGACGATCCCGTCGTCGGCCTACGGCACCGTCTTCTACCTGACGACCGGCTTCCACGGCCTGCACGTCATCGGCGGTCTGATCGCGTTCGTCTACCTGTTGATCCGGACGAAGCTCAGCAAGTTCACGCCGGCTCAGGCCACCTCCGCCATCGTCGTGTCGTACTACTGGCACTTCGTCGACGTCGTGTGGATCGGCCTGTTCGCCATCATCTACATCGTGCCCTGACCCAGTCGGCACACAGCCAAGCCACGAGCTCCCGAACTGACAGCAAGGGTTGCCGCACACCATGACCACCACTACGAAACGCCCCCGCGGCGCCCGCACGAAGCTGCGCCGCCGGGTCGCCGGCCTGCTCGCACTGGGGTTCGGCCTGCTGAGCGCCGGCCTGCTGTTCACCGCGTTCGCGCCCACCGCGCAGACCGCGCAGGCACAGCAGCAGGACGCCCTGGTCCGCCAGGGCGAGCAGATCTACCTGAACACCTGCCAGAGCTGCCACGGCAGGTCCCTGGAGGGTGTCGAGAGCCGCGGGCCGAGCCTCGTCGGCGTCGGTGACGCCGCGGTCTACTTCCAGACTTCCTCCGGCCGCATGCCCATGGCGCGGCAGGAGGCGCAGGCCATCCGCAAGCCCGCGAAGCTCTCCCCTGAGGAGATCAACGCGCTGATGGCCTACATCGACGCCAACGGCGGCGCGGGCCCGAAGAAGCCCTCCGAGTCCGGCGAGGCCCTGCGCGGCGACAACCCGGCGCGCGGTGGCGAGCTCTTCCGCCTCAACTGCGCCAGCTGCCACAACTTCACGGGGCGTGGTGGCGCGCTGTCGTCCGGCAAGTTCGCGCCGGCGCTCGACGGCGTCACCGAGGACCAGATCTACACGGCGATGCTGAGCGGCCCGCAGAACATGCCGAAGTTCGGCGAGCGCCAGCTCACGCCGGAAGAGAAGAAAGACATCATCGCGTACGTCAAGTCGGTCACCGACGGGAACAACAACTCCGGCGGTAACGCCCTGGGTGGGTTCGGACCCGTCTCCGAGGGCTTGATCGCGTTCATCGTGGGCATCGCCGCGCTCATCGGCGTGACCCTCTGGATCGGAGCCAAGGCATGAGCGGCGACAAGCCGACCGAGCTGCCCAGCGAGGCAGAGCTCGCGGAGATGAGCCGGGACGACCTCGTCAAGCTCGGCACCAGGATGGACGGCGTCGAGCTCGTCCACTACGAGGAGAAGTGGCCGGTCGAGGGCACGCGCGCCGAGCGCCGCGCCCAGCGCCAGGTGGCCATCTGGTTCCTGATCTCGGCGCTGTCCGGCCTCGCCTTCCTCGGCGTGTTCCTCTTCTGGCCGTGGGAGTACGAGTCCCCGTCCAACGCCGAGGGCCACCTCCTGCACAACCTGTACAACCCGCTGATCGGCCTGTTCCTCGGCCTGTCCGTGCTGGGCCTGGGCGTCGGCGCGCTGCTCTACACCAAGAAGTTCCTCCCCGACGAGCTCGCGGTGCAGCAGCGCCACGACGGCCCGTCGACCGCGGTCGACCGCGCCACCCTGGTGGCCGAGCTGTCCGACGCGGGCCAGCGCAGCGGCATCGGCCGCCGCAGCCTGATCAAGCGCACCGCCGGTCTCGGCGCGGGCGTGCTGGGCCTGGGCGTGGCCGTCGTCCCGCTGGGCGCGCTGGTCAAGAACCCGCACTCCGACAGCGAGACCAAGAACTCGCTCTGGCACACCGGCTGGAAGGCGGAGAAGGGCGAGAAGGTCTACCTCCGCCGCCACACCGGCAACTTCCACGAGGTCTCCCTGGTGCGTCCCGAGGACGTCGAGCCGGGCGGCTTCGAGACGGTCTTCCCGTTCCGCGAGTCCGAGCGGAACGACGAGCACGCACTGGTCGCCGCCCTCAAGCGGGCCGACGCTCCGGTCATGCTCATCCGCATGCGGCCGAACCAGGCGATCACGAAGCGCGCGGGCCAGGAGGACTTCAACTACGGCGACCTGTACGCGTACTCGAAGATCTGCACGCACCTGGGTTGCCCGACCTCGCTGTTCGAGCAGCAGACCGGTCTGCTGCTCTGCCCGTGCCACCAGTCGCAGTTCGACGTGTTCGAGTACGCCAAGCCGCGGTTCGGGCCGGCGACCCGTCCTCTCCCACAGCTTCCGATCACTGTGGACGAAGAGGGATACTTGGTTGCCCGCAGTGACTTCATCGAGGCTGTGGGTCCGGCGTTCTGGGAGCGTAAGTCATGAGTGCCATCACCACGCCGACGAAGCCGGCCAACGCGGCCGCGCGCGTCGCAGGGGCGGCGGCCAACGCTGCCGATGAGCGGTTCCACG
>NZ_JBVJRT010000014.1:0-192952 GCF_055607425.1 Lentzea sp. NPDC037011
GTACTGCACTGGTTACGGTGTGGGAGAGTAGGTCGCCGCCGAACTTAATTTGCCCTGCGGGTTGAGCGCCACAAGCGCTCCCCGCAGGGCTTTTTCGTGTCCCCGCGGAATGCCGGCGCAGTGCGCGGCCGACCGGGTGATGTGCTCCAGGCGAGCGGGTGACGGCCGTCAGGCCCAGGTCGTCCGTCCCTACCGTGATCGCCATGAACGGTCAGTGGGCAGGGGAGGCACCTTTGCGGTGGCGAGCGCGCAGGAGGCGGGGCAGGCACGCCCGCGAACCCGCGCCGTCCTCGCAGTCACTCCTGCCCGCAGTGCTCGGCGTCGTGCTGCTGGTGTGCCTGATCCTCCTCCTGCTGACGTACCTCTAGCGGGACTGCAGCGCGTCGAGCGCATCGGCCTCACCATGCGGGCCGGCGGTCGGCGTCAGAACCCTGGGAACCGCGCCACGTGGTGGCCGCGGAGCCCAGGTCCTCCTGTCGGCGCTGAACACGGGGGCGCCGTTCTTCCGCGCGACGCCGCAGAGGTACCGCACGGAGAACGGCGCTTCGCCCATCAACAGACCAACCGCAGGACCTACCGGCTCAACGCTCACCCTGCTCGACGTCGTCGTCCACGGGAACAGGAACCAGGCTTCCGGTGGGGAACCGCCGCTCGTTGCGCTCGATCTTCGCGAACGCGGCCTCGACGAGGTCGACGCCGAGCTTGTCCGCCAGCCGCGTCAAGTAGTGCATGACGTCCGCGAGCTCGTCGCGCACGTTCCAGGCGAGCTGCGGATCGCTCATCGCGTCCTTCGCCTCCTCCGGCGTCAGCCACTGGAAGAGGTCGGTCAGCTCGCCGACCTCTGCGGACAACGCCATGACCAGGTTCTTCGGCGTGTGGTAGCTGTCCCAGTCACGGGCGGCGGCGAACGCGCGCAAGGCGTCCCTCAGGTCCACGAGATCACGCTGACTCATGACCATTGACTACCACGTGGACTGACGAGCAAGTACACAGGTTGACGGAGCATGGAGTGTCCAGATCAACGTTGATCAGCTCTGAGTCATGTCAACATCGACGATCAATACATCCGTTCTCGTGGTCGGAGCTACCGGCAAGACCGGGTCGCCAAGCCCGCGTCGCGGTCGTCGGCGACGCGGTTCGACTGGTCCACTCCGGACACCTGGGAGCCGGCGCTCGAAGGCACGACCGCGGTGCACGTCGTGCCGCCGGACAACCCGGCTCAGCTGGCGGAGACCCGTTCGAAGCTGCCGTGCAGGACCCCGGTGTGGAAGCGCATCTGTCGGATGGTGTGCGAAGGGTGCTCGGCCGGGAACCGCGAACGTTTGCGGACTACCTGGGCAGCAGCAGCTTCGCGTGAAGGCCGCGCGTGCCCTCGTTGACGATGATCGCTTCGCAGAGCGCGCGCCCGGTCCGGGCTCGCCACCTCTGCACCATCTCGTAGTAGCGCAGACCGGTGGTGTGGGAGAGCTGGCCGATGCGTTCACCTTCGAGGAGCACTTCGAGCGTGTGCTCGCCCGTGTGCGTTCCCTTGGCGATGCGGCAGTCGCGGAGCTCGGCGATGACGTGGACGGGCGTGCGGCCGTTGACCACCCGGTGCAGCACGTACTGGTGGGCTTCTTCGTCCGTGATGCCGATCTGCTTCTCGGCCGGCAATGTCGGCGCGGTGCCGAGCGCCTCGTGGTCGAGCAGCAACAGCCGCGCGTCGCCCAAGTGCAGGTGCACGCCGAGGTACCGCTGGCCCATGATCCGGGCCGGGCAGGAGCCGACCTCGCCGCGTTCGGCGAGCTGGAGCAGCAGCGGGTAGTAGGTGTACGCGTGGTCGGTGCGCAGGTAGCCGGCGGTCACCGCCGAACCGTCACCGCGCAGCAGGTCGACCCGCACGGCGTGCTCGTCGTGGCGGCCGGCCGACTCCGGCACGAGCACCGCGGTCGCGGGGATGCCGACGTCGAGGCTGCCCAGGCCGGGCACGGCCGGATCGGGGGCGAACGCGGAGTTGTTCCGCGCCACCTCGGTGATGGCGTCCTGGTGGTGCGCCTCCCCGACGATCGCGACCCGGCCCGCCGTGGACAGGCGGCGGATGCGGGAACGGGTGCGCGTCGGCACGATCGGCTCGACCGAGCCCTTCTTCGTGCCGACGAACATCAGCGCGAACAGTGCGAGACCGATGACGAAGCCCAGCGGGCCGAAGGCAACGGTCAGAACCAGCGCGAGCACCGCGACGGCGATCAAGACTGCGGCGGGCGACGGTTCTGTGCGTTGCTGCATCGTCACGGGCATCCTCCCAACTCAGTGCGCTCGTCACTCTGAGTGTCGGGAAAGCTGGGAGATGCGTTTCACAGATCGCTCGTTTGGCCTAACGCAACCGGCAAAGAACTCCAGCCGGTGACCGGAAGGTGACGGGGATCGGGGTCGTCGGCGAGGGGCGAGCGCGGGTTCTCCTCGGCGAGCCGCTGGCTCGTGATGAAGCTCCACCAGGCGCGGGCGGTCCCGTAGCCGATGCCGCCGAACAAGGCCACGCCGATCAGATAACCCCAGCTCGTGGTGAAGACGCGGTACACCGAGAACAACGCCATCGCCGTCGTGAGGGCACTCATCACCAGCAACCAGTGCTGGCCGTTCTGCACCTTCTGCGTGTTGCGCTGGGCCGGGTCGCCGTTCAAGCTCCACAGCGGTTTCGCCAGGTCCCACCGGCTGCTCTCCAGCGGCGGCCGCGGGTCGGCCTGCGCGCGCACCGCCGTGCGCTCGGTGACCAGGCGATGCAGCTCCTCCGCGTTGTCGCACGGCAGCAACCACTCCTGGCCGCCCCCGATGATCCGCAGCACCGGGCCGGGTGTGACCGCGAGCTCGCTGGAGTTGGCGAACCGCCACACCGCAGGCGTCAGCACGTCCCCCACCTCGACGTGGGTGATCCGGTCGAACCGCAGCGCGACCCGGTTGACCGTGGCCGCCGCGTGCACCGGCGCCGGCAGCTTGTCGAGCAGCAGCCGCCGCGACTGCACCCGCAGCCGCCCACCACCGCGCAGCCGCACGCCGACCTCGGCCGGTGACCGCCGCACGTCACCGGTGACCGGCCGCGACACGACCCGCGCCGCCAGCCACGCCAGCGTCCATGCCACCAACGGTGCCGCCAGCGCCGCGACCGTGCTCAGCAGCTCGGTGAACCCCGCGGTGATCAGCCCGCCGACCGCGATGCACCCCGACGGCAGCAACGCGATCCGCGGCCACACCGTCGTCGTCCGCCACAACACCACGAACAGCACCAACGCCAGCGGGATCGGCCAGAACCCGTCGTACTCGGTGAGCCGCTCGGTCAGCTCCGCGCCGACGTCGAACGGGGTGTCCCGCCACCGCCGCAACGTGTACGCGGACAGCAGCTGACAGGCGATCGGCACTCCCGCGGCACTGGCGACGAGCAGCGGTGCGGCCACCAGGTACCGCAGGAACGTCAGCATTGCTTCCCCCAGGCGTGTCAGTGCACCAGGGTAAGGCGTGCCCGGCGCACCGGTCCCGGTTCTCCGCCACCCGGCAACGCGGTCAGCACCAACCCGACCACGAGCCCGTTGAGGTCCTCCAACCCCAGCGTCAGCTCGCGCGCCACCTGGTGCGGCGTCGTGCCGTTCTCCCGCAACGCCCGGAACACCTTGGTGAGCAGCTTCGACGTCTCCCGCCGCGGCATGCCCTCCGTCTCGGCCGGCACGGTGGCGACGCCACGCGCACGCTCGTCGAACGTCTTCTTGTCCACGTGCCAGTGCCGGTGGTGCGTTCCCCGCAGCTGACCGGCGGGCAGCAGGAACTCCGCGGCGAACTCCCGCGCGTCCTCGTGCCCGAGCAACGTCCCCAGCTCCGCCGCCGCGTCGAACCGCGCCCGCTCCGCCGTCGTCGCCGGGCTGAGGAACACGTACGGCGTCCCGTTGTGCCAGCACGAGAACGCGCCGACGTCCGGGCAGTCCACCGAGAACACCCGCACACCGTGGAACTCCAGCAGCTGCACCATGTTCGGCGCAGGCCCGGTGCTCATCCGCCACTGCCGGCGCACCTCACCCGGACCGGTCCGCGGCCGCGGCAGGTTCGGCTGCGGCAGCACGAACATGCGCTCCAGCCACCCGCTGAACTCGATCGCCAGCTGCGCCACGCACACCGCTTCCGGCCGCGTCGTGCTGATCGACTGCGGCAACGCCGGCTCGGGCGCGCTCAGGAACGTCGCCGGGAACCCGAGCGCCGTCGCGAGCACCTCCCGCGTGGCCGGCGCCGGCCTGCGCTGCCCGCGCTCGTACTCGATGACCGCGCTCGTCGTCAGCCCCGCCTTGCGCGCCAGCTCGGCCGCGGTGAGACCGCGCCGGGTACGGGCGAGCGTGAGTCGCGACGGCGTGAACATGATCCGGTCATTCTCACCGCTCGCTCAGCGTGGTGCCACGCGGGGCGGCTATCGGCGGAACGCGACGGAGAAGTCCACCTCCTCGGGTCCGTCGACGTTGGGAGCCTTGAGCTGTGGGAACTCCATCGGCGGCAGCGGGATGCGGTGCGCCCACCGGTCGATCACCTGGTTCTGCGGCGTCGGCTCGGGCTGCGACACCTCGCGCAGCACCACGAGCCGGTCCTCCAGCTGCAGCGGGTAGGTGACCAGGAACCACAGCTTCAGACCCTCGTTGCGCGCGCTCTCGAACAACGCGAACTGGTCGTGGTCGTTGTCGCGCATCATCGCCGCGATCGCGGGCCCCTTCGCGTAGTCGCTGCGCAACGGCGCGTCCGGCGACCCCGTGCCGCGGTTGCCCTGCATCGCGCCGAGCAGGATCGGCCGCGACGGGTGCCTGACCAGGCCCGCGTTCCACTGGTCGAGCCGCTCCCAGCCCTCCGCCGCCAGCAGCTGCCGCAGCGTGCCGACCCGGTGGATCCAGTCGAGCAGCCCCGGCGCGTTCGTCGGCCCGAACGGGGGCGACGCGGCGCGCGCGTCGATGCCGGCGGTGATGGCGCGGTCCAGGACCGCGAGGCGCAGGCCCAGCTCGGCCAGCCGCTCGTCGGCGGTGGGGGTGAGCTTGCGGAAGGCGGCGTTGGTCATGGGACGACGGTAGCGCCGGGGTCTGACAATTTCGGGACACCGCACGTCGTGTACCGCTACGTCGACGCTGGTCCGGCCCCGTCCGCCACCTCGGAGGCGACGTCGCGCACCATGCGCCGGACCCGCCGGACGGGCACCGCTCCGGAGCTCGCCGTCCGGCGGGCGCTGCACCGGCGCGGGCTGAGGTACCTCGTCGACGTCGCCGCTCCGGGCACCAGCCGGCGCCGACGCGTCGACGTGCTGCTGCGGGGCGCCAGGATCGCGTTGCTCGTCGACGGGTGCTTCTGGCACTCGTGCCCGGAACACGGCCAGGTGCCCAAGGCCAACCGCGAGTGGTGGCAGGTCAAGCTGCACGGCGTGGTCGTGCGGGACCGCGACACCGACGCGCAGCTCGCCTCCGCCGGCTGGCTCGTCGTCCGCGTGTGAGAGCACGAGGACCCGGAAGAGGCGGCGGACCGCGTCGCCGCTCTTGTCGCCGCACGACGGAACGCATGACCGCCCAGGGCGCACCGGGCGGGTCAGGCGACCACCGGCGTCAGCTGGTGCAGCACGTCGCGGTCACCCAGCCGTTCCCGGGCCCACTCCACCACCGCCGTCTCCTGGGCGAACACCACGATCTGCCGGTCTACCGACAACCGCAGCAGCAGGTCCAGCACCGCACGCGTGCGGGTGTCGTCAGCCTGCACGGTCACGTCGTCGAGCAGCAGCGGGCACGGTTCGGTGGCCAGGTGCTGGGCCAGTGCGACCCGCAGCAGCAGGTAGACCTGCTCCGCCGTGCCCAGGGACAGGCGGGAGGCCTGGTGCCACGACTCCGAGGCCGCGCGCACCCGCACGGTCAGCGAGGCGGAGTCCACGGCGGCGTCGACGTAGCGGCCTCCGGTCACGGTCGGCAGCCAGGTGCGGAGCGTGTCCTCCAGGGCCGGTGCGATGGTGCTGTGGACCTTGTCGCGGGCCGCGGTCAGGTACTGCAACGCGAGGGTGACGGCCTCGACCTCGGCGGTGATCTCGGCGACGGTGGCGCTCGCCGCCTGCACGGCCTCCTCGGCGTCCGGGACGCTGGGCAGGGTGCGCGCCAGCTCTGCCACGGTGGCGGCGAGGGAGTCCGCCGAGGCGGCCAGTGCCGGGTCGACCGGGCCGCAGGCGGCGTAGCGGCGGGCGGCTTCGAGCAGGGTCGCGTGCAGGGACTGGGCCGCCGACAGGGAGGTCTCCATGTCGTCCAGGCTCTCGGCGGCGAGCAGGGTGGTGAGCTCGGCCCAGGCGTTGCGCTCGTCCTCGGCCTCGCGCAGCAGGCGGTCCCAGCCGCGTTGCCAGTCGGCGATGGCGCGCAGCAGGTCCTCCGGGCGCTCGCCGGAGCCGCCGATCGCCTGCACGGCGGCGCGGAGCAGGTCCAGGGCGTTCGCGCGGGCCGCCACGGCCTCGGCGACGGTGGCCTCCGCGACGCGGCGGTCCTCCAGCGCCGCAGCCAGCAGGGGGCGTTGGGCTGCCAGCAGCGCCTGGCGGGAACGGACCTTGCAGTCGGTCTCGTAGTCCACCAGCAGGTCGGGCACGGACATCGCCGGCTCGACCTTGCCGCGGGCACCCAGCTCCGCGCGGACGGCCTCCTCGGTGCGGGCCACCTCGGTGAGCAGGTCGGCGTGCTCGGCCTCCCACACGGCACGGTTCGCCAAGCGCCACAACGTCTCGCGGTCCGCGGGGACACCCAGTGCGGCGCACTCGGCCGCCGCGTCGTCGTGCAGGCGCACGGCCTCCAACGCGACGGCGCGCTGACCCTCGGCCTCGGCGAGGGCGCGGTCGGCGGTGAACAACGCGGCACGGGCCTCGGAAACCGCGGACGCGCGCTCGGCGGCGAAGGCGACCGCCGCCTCACGGGCCGGTGCGTCGCCACGGGACAGGAAACCGCCGACACCGGCCACGACAGCCGCCACCAGGACGCCCGCCGCCGCCAGGGGCTGACCGATGACGACGAGCAGCAGGGCGACCAGCAGCGTCAGGCAGCTCAACGCGACAAGAGCGTTGCGCAGGAACGGGTTCGGCATCGCGATCTCCTGCACGTGCGCGGCCGCCACATCCGCCTCGACCTGGGCACGCGCCGCGCCGGCCGACGCCCCCTCCTGCACCTGCCGGGCCGTGTCCACCGCGAGTGATGCCGTCGTGAGCCGGGCGCCGCTCGCGGGGTCGATGCGCGTGGCCAGCCCGCGCAGCTGATCGGGGGTGGCGGTGGTGGTGACGGCCGGGTGGCGTTCCTGGTGCGCGGCGGCGACCGCGGCGGCCACCTCGTACGCACCGGCGACCACGCGCAGCTCGTCGTCGACGGCCGTCTCGCCGTCCGGGCGCGTCGGCAACGCCTCCAGCTCGTCCTCCAGCGTGGCGGCGGACGGACCGGTCAGCGCCCGCGGTGCCGGTGCGGCGCGCCACGCGGCCATCGCCCGGTTCACCGCGGCGGCGAGCTCCTCCTGGGCGGCCAGACCGGAGGGCGGCGAGTCGCCGAAGCGGTCCTGCAGCTCGCGGACACGGGCGATCCGCGCGGCCAGCGCCTCCAGCTCGGTGGCGTGCTCCTGCACGGTCACGCGGGCGCGCGCCGCGCAAGCCTGCCGGGCCCGAGCGCTCAGCTCCACGTACCGGGTGTGCTCGCGGCGGGCCACGGCGAGGTCGGTCTGGGCCTCCCGCAAGCGGTTGCGGGCCTTCTGCAAGGCCTCGGCGGGCACGACGAGCCGTTCCAGCGCCTGCTCGACGGTCCCGTCCGTGCCCGCGGTGGCGGCGGCCCGGCGCAGGTGCTCCTGCAGGCCGTCGGCCGAGTCCAGCACGGACAGCAGCTGCGCCTGGTCGACGCACGCGGTCGCGGCGAACGAGCTGCGGTCCATGCCCACCCGGCGTGCGACGTCGAGCGCGCTGTCGTCGTTCAGGTCGCGGTCCACGGTCAGCGTCTCACCGGACTCCAGCGCCACGGTCGCCGCGACCCGCCACGACTCGCCCTCCCAGGGGCGGTGGCGTGCGGCCGGCGACCCGCACAGGGCCGCGCGGATCGCCGCGTGCCACGACGACTTCGCCGACTCGTTCACGCCCGACACCACGGTCATGCCCGGTGCGAGCGGCAGCGTGCGGTCGTGCAGCGGCCCGAAGGCGTGCGCGGTGACCGACTCGATCCTCATCGTTCCTCCAGGGCGCGCAAGCCGGTCATCAGCACACGGCTGCGCAACGCCACGTCCAGAGCGGGGTCCGCCAGCACGTCGCGCACGAACTGGCCGCGCACGGTCCGTTCGGCGGCAACGGAGTCGAAGTCCAGCGACGGGAACGCCTCGGACGCCTCCGCCGGCAGCCCGAGCGACCGCGACGCCGACACGTCGAACACCTCGCGCGACACCGTGCCGTCGTCGTGCACGGTGCACATCACCGCGCCGCGTTCACCGGTCTCGCCCGGCGTCAACGGGTCCGGGTTGCCAGGGAAGGTGTGGCGGGTGGCGTGCTCGGGTGTGTGCACGTGCCCGAGGAACGCGTGGTCCAGCCCGGTGATCGCGACGTCACCGGGCGTGGAACCGTGGCACAGCGCCAGGTTCACGCCGGACCGGTTGACCGTGAACCCCTCCAGGAGGTCGCGCGTCGGACCGGGACCGACGTGCGCGGCGCCCCACAGCGTCACGCCGTCGGCCAGCGCCACCGGGGTGAAGCGGCCGGAGGTGAACACGTGCACGTTGGGCGTCCAGTCCACCTGCTGGTAGACCGACTCCGCGCCGTACCAGTCGTCGTTGCCCGGTGCCAGGTAGACCGGCACCGAGCAGTCGAACGCACCGCGCAGGAACGCCGCGGTGCCGGGGGAGCAGCGGTCGTGCTCGTACAGGTCGCCCGCGCACAGCACCGCGTCGACCGACTCGGTCTCCGCGAGCTCGACGATGTGGCCCAACGTGTCGCGCAACGCCTGGCGCCGCGCCGGACCGGCGCTCGCGAAGCGCGTGTCCAGGTGCAGGTCCGCGAACAGCAGCAGTTTCACCGGATGCCTTCAGGGGAGGTCGATCATGCCGGACGGGGTCGGGGTGGGCTCCAGCACGTGAGGTGAGGTCGTCTCGGGCCAGTCGGCCGCCATCGGTTCGAGCAACCCGGCTTCACCCGCCACGGTCACGTTTCCTCCAGCTGCCACCACTCGATAGGGCGGCAACTTAGGCACCAAATAAGGCCTACTGGCGGGTACTCACACGATCGAGTGGTGTTACCCAGGGTGACTAAAGTACCTCGGGCTGATCAAGGCCCCCACACCTCGACCGCCCGGATGACGAAGTACGCGTCCGGCACGTAGGTGCCGTGCTTCGGGTACGTGGTGAACTCGGCCTCGGTCGAGCAGTTCTCCCGCTGGTAGACGCTCGCGTCCCTGCTCAGGCGGTTGGCGAAGGACCGGCCGACCACGTTCAGCGTGATGCACTCGCCGGGGTTCGCGGTCTCCAGGTCGAGGCGCTGGACCGTCCCCGTGTAGTCCGGCCCCGCCCACACGCAGAACTCGCCCTTGTCACAGGACTTGTCACTCTGCGCTACAGCGATCCCACTGGAGGCAACCGCGCCCGCAGTGACCGCCAGGGCGGCGATGAGGCTCTTCGTCGACATGGGCGCACCTCCGTCGGGAAAGAGTGTGCGGCCATTCGGCTCAGTCGGCCAGCCGATCTTGAAGCGCCATCGCGTCCCGCGGCGCGTACGCCTTCGCGTCGTTGTCGAAGTAGACGAACACGTCGCCGTGCTCCCGCCACTTCCTGATCTTCTCCGCCCACTCGTCGAGGCCCTCGTCGGTGTAGCCGCTGACGTAGAGCTCGTCGTGGCCGTGCAGCCGGACGTAGGTGAAGCCGGCGGTGACCTCCTCGATCAACGGGTACCTGCCGGCCGCGTCGGCGATCACGAGCGCGATGTCGTGGCGGCGCAGCAGGTCGAGGAACTCCGGCGTGGCGTAGCTGTCGTGGCGGATCTCCAGCGCGTACCGCATCGGCCGGTCGGCGTCGGTGGTGGTGTGCGCCGGGTCGACGCGGTGGTCGTGCCGCTGCGCGACCTCCGCTGCCTCGGCGGTGGTGCGGGGCAGGGCCGCGAAGAAGTGCGTCAGCAGCTCGGCGTCGTAGCGCAGCGTGGGCGGCAGCTGCCAGAGGACCGGGCCGAGCTTGGGCCCGAGCGCGAGGACTCCGGACGCCAGGTAGTTGGCGAGCAGGTCGTTGCCGTCCTTGAGCCGCTTCATGTGCGTGATGAACCGGCTGCCCTTGACGGCGAACACGAAGTCGTCCGGCGTCTCCGCGGCCCACCGCTGGTAGCTGGACGGGCGTTGCAGCGAGTAGAAGGAGCCGTTGACCTCCACCGAGCCGAGCCTCTCGCTCAGGTAGGCCAGCTCGCGCTTCTGCGTGACGCCCTTGGGGTAGAACTTGCCGCGCCAGGGCGGGTAGACCCATCCCGAAGTACCGATCCTCACCTCACCCATGCGGCTATCGTGACACGGTGGACGCCTACCTACAGCGCATCGGTGCCTCGCGGGACTCGTCGCTGGCGCAGCTGCAGGAGTCGCACCTGCGCAGCGTTCCGTTCGAGAACCTCTACACGCACATGGACATCCGGATCGTGCTGGAGATCCCGTGGCTGTACGACAAGGTCGTGGTGCAGCGGCGGGGCGGGTTCTGCTACGAGCTCAACGGGTTGTTCGCGGAGCTGTTGCGGCACCTGGGACATCACGTCGACCTGCTGGCCGTGCGGGTCTTCGGCGGTGAGGAGCTCGGGCCGCCGTTCGGCCACCTGACGCTGCTGGTGGACCACGAGTGGCTGTGCGACGTCGGCTTCGGCGCGTTCACGCTGCACCCGTTGCGGTGGGACTCGCGCGAGGAGCAGCAGGACCCGCACGGGCTCTACCGCCTGGTCGACCACGGTGACGACGTGGACGTGTACGAGGAGGACCGGCTGCGCTACCGGGTCGAACGCCGGCCGCGCGAGCTGGCCGAGTTCGTGCCGGCCTGCTGGTGGCAGCAGACCGCGCCGGAGTCGCACTTCCGGGTCGCGCCGCGGGCGACGATCCTGACACCGCACGGGCGCAAGACGCAGACGGACCAGAAGCTCGTGGTGACCACCCGCGGCTGCCGGGTCGACTCGCCGGTGGACGACCCCGCAGCCGCGTTCCTGGAGAACTTCGGGCTTCACTTCCGGCAGAGCAGCGCGTCCGGCGTCCTGCGCCAGTCGTAGGCGACACCGGCGATGTGCTCGTCCTGGGCGCACTGCCCCTTGTAGTGCCCGTTCGCCCAGTCACCGCCCTGGTCCGGCCGGTTGTCACCGCGGTCGAACCACAGCACGCGCGTGCTCGTGCCCTGCGCCACGGGCGCGCAGACCAGCGTGAAGTTCGCGTACCCGACGGCGGCGCCGCCCTGCGGGCACTGGAGCTTCGTGTAGCCGGCGGCCCAGTCGTTCGTGACGTGCCGCTCGTCGGTGACGCGCGTGGTCGCGCTCCACTGTGGACCGCTCACGCACAGGCCGCGGTTGCCGGTGTGGCTGATGCCGACGAGCTTCTGGCTCTGCGGGCAGGACTCCTTGACGAGCTGGTTCCAGCGGGTCTCGCGCGGGACCTGCCCGCTGCGGCTCGGCGCGGTGACGAGCCGGTTCCACGCGGACGCGCGCCAGTCGTCACCGTCGTTGACGCCCATGCGGTTGCCGTTGGCGTCCCAGTGCAGCAACGCCCATCCGTTGCCGCGCCGGTTGTCGTGGAACCCGACCAGCGGCCAGTAGGCGAAGTCCGTGTCGGTGGCCACGAGGTGGTCCACGAACCGCTCGAACCAGTCGCGTGCCCTGGGGTTCGACTCCTCCCGGCCACCGACGCCGAACTCGCTGACCCACAACGGCGCGGTGAAGTGCTTCTGCGCCTCGGTGATGAAGAAGGCCTGCCGTTGCAGGACGTTGACGTGCTCCTGCGGTGAGAGGTCCTGGTACCGCGGGTCGGTCGTCTCGCCGATCCCGGTGGCACCGCTGTGGTTCGGTCCGGTGTAGCCGTAGAAGTGGGCGGAGTACACGAGCTTCTCGGGGTTCGCGAGCGTGTGGCTGAGGAACCGGGCGGGCTCCAGCGTCGGCCGACCGTGCGCGAAGCCGTCGACCGGGATGCCGGTCCAGTTGATGCCCTCGACGATCACCAGCAGGTCCGGGGCGGTCTGCTGGATGCGGTCCGCGGCCTGCTGCGCGGCCTTGTGCCAGTCGTGGTCGTTGCCCCAGCCCCAGTTCGGGTCGTCCCAGACGTTGCGGCGCACCTCGTTGTACAGATCGGCGCCCACGACCCGTTTGTCGTCCTTGTAGCGGTTGGCCATGAACGCCCAGTCGGTGATCCACTGGTCCGTGCTCTGGCTGGTGTTCCACCGCTCGTTGCCGTCGACCCCGCAGCACCACCGCGACGTGGTGGTGTGGTTGTTGAGGATGACGGCGAGGTCGTTGCGCGTCAGCTCGGCGACCACGGCGTCGTAGACCTGCAGCGGCGTCCTGCCGTTGAGCTGCGCGTCCTTCAGTCCGTTGACGGGACGGGTGTCCTTGATCATCTGGTTGGAGAACGGCAACCGGACGCTGTTGACGCCGATCTCCTTGAAACCGCTGACGATCGTGGCCATCGTCGCGCGGTCGAGGCCGAGCGGGACCTGGTCGGCCTTCTCGCCCGCGTGGTGGGTGGCGGGGTCGTTGATGTCGCCGGAGCCGTTCCAGGTGCCGCTGGCCCCGTGCCAGTTGCCGGACCTGAGCTTGAAGCGGTCGCCGTGGGCGTCGACGATCCACCGGCCCCGGGTGCTGAGGGGACCGGTCCAGGTCGCCTCGTCCGCTCGTGCCTGAACGGGCGCCACGAGACTCGCGGCCAGGAGCAGGGGAGCCAAGACGCGAATTGGTTTCATGTCTGAACAGGTTAGCGGTGAAGCAGGCCCTGCAGGGTCGCGGAATTCTCTTCGGGCCGTGTTGAGACGTCCACGCCGATCACGTCGATGGCCGCGATCCGGCGGCCCAGGTGCTTGACGTCGATCGTGCGCTTCGCGGTCGGGGCCGTCGACGGGTGCACGATGACCGCGCGCGGGTCGTGGGGCTGGTAGGCGTGGGCGTAGGTCAGCAGCTGGTGGACGTCCTCACGGGTGACGGCACGCCGGTCGTAGTCCTTCCACTTCGCGTCGACCGGCAGCCGTTCGAACAGGGCGTCCGGGCGGTAAGGCCTCGCCCGGTCGCCGTACCGGTGCACCATGACCCCTTCGATCGTCGCCGGGCTGCCGACCATCCGGTGCACCACTCGTTCCCACACCTTCTCGATCACCAGCAGGTGCGACTCACCGACCAGCGTGCGCGGCAGGAACAGCTCCGAGACGCCGCCGGCCCTGAGCACCACCTCGGCCCACGCGTGCGCGGCCCGGTACCGGAGGTTCAGCCGGTTGTGCCGCGACCTGGCGAGCGTCGAGCGGGCGACCTCGGCAGTGCAGAGCGGGAACTCGGCGGAGAGCTGCCTGGCCTGCTGGCGGAGCTTCGCGGTGGTGGCGGTCTTCGCGGCGTGCCGCAGAGCGGCGCCGCACACCTCGTTCTCCCAGATCTGCACGGTGCGGTCGAACGTGCGGACGTGCAGCCGGTCGAGCATCCCGAAGCGGTGGGTGGCTTGGCGGGTGAGGTCGAGCCTGCCCCGGACAGCCGCCTCGACGGTCTGTCGCGGCTGGTAGTCCTTGCGCAGCTGGTCGCGCAGCAACGTCCGGCACTCGTCGAGCAACGCTTCGACCGCCATGTCCGGGAAGTAGTCCCCGTCGGCGTCCCACCCGCGCCGTTGCGACGAGACCGGGTGGTCCCGGTTCGCCGCGTAGTGCAGCCAGTGCAGCAACATCTCGCCGCTCACCGGAACCTTCGGCTCGATGACCAGGTCGGCGTTGTCCAGCTTGAGGAGGCCGACGACCTTGCGGACGGTCAGGGTCGTGCCCTTGGCGGTCGGGCGTGGCGTGAAGTACTTCCTCAGCTCCGGGCCGTCCAACTTGCGCAGATCCGCTTCGGTGAGCTCGAAGTCCAGCAGGGTCGTGTGCTGCTCACGGAACTTATTCATTCGTGTCCGCGTCCGCGCTGAACTCCTTCGCCAGCACCTCCAGCAGGTCACCGGGAGTGGTCTCCGGGCCGACCTTGGCCTTGCCGAGGACCGCTTCGAGGAGGACCTGGTCGTTGCTCGTGCAGTCCTCCAGCAACGGCAGCACGTCGTGGAAGTACACCGAGTGGACGTCGCGCTCGTTGTCGAGCGGTTTGTCGTCGCGCAGGAAGAACGCGTGCCCGATCTCGTGGTCGGGGCTGAGGTGTTCGGCGATCCGGCCGTTGAGCTCGGTCAGGAAGACCCCGAGCTCAAGAGGGCCCACCGCGCCCGCGATGACCTCGTAGTCGGTGCGCACGGGCTGGAACTCGAACCGCCTGCGGATCGCGGCGTCCAGGTGGGAGACGCTGCGGTCGGCGGTGTTCATGGTGGCGATGATGTAGACGTTCGCCGGAACGCTGAACGGTTCGTTCCCCGTCGAGAGTTGGAACTCCTTGCCGCGCTTGTCCTTCTCCAGGTAGGTGACCAGCTCGCCGAGCACCCGCGGCAGGTCCGCGCGGTTGATCTCGTCGATGACCAGGACGTGGTTCGGCTCGTTCCGCGCCCGCTCGCAGACCCGGTAGAACACGCCCTTGGCGAGTGTCAGCGACAGACCGCCACCCTCCGTCTCGGTCGGCCGGTAGCCGAGGATGAAGTCCTCGTAGCCGTAGGACGGGTGGAACGTCGTGTGCGTGACCCGGTCGCCGGCGAACTCCGCCGCCGCGGCGAAGGCCAGCCGGGTCTTGCCGGTACCCGGCGGGCCGAAGAGGACGACCTGGTTCTTGCGTTCCAGGCCGCGGATGACGTCCTCGACGTCCTTCGGCACCGGAACGGGTTGGGCGGCCGCGCCGGGGACGGCTTTCGCGCTGATGGTGTTCCACAGTGCCGGTCGCACCGGCGCGAACGTGCGGAGCCAGGCTCCGACCGGCGCGTCGAGATCCTGTTCGTACGAGGGGTCCCAGTCGACCGAGACGGTGTGGCGGTAGTGCTCGATCCCCGGGTCGTAGCGGTAGCCGCGGTCGGTGACGGTGCCGACGGCGAGCACCTTCGACTTGCCCTGGTTCGCGATGACCTTCGCGCCCGCCGGGAGATCGCGGAAGTACTGGAACAGCCGGGTCGCGCTCGCGCGGTGGGACTGCGCGGACTTGTCGGGGTACTCCTCGGCGAGCGCGAGGGCGAGTTCTCCGCCGGTCGTGTACTGCCGGAGGTCACCGACCCGGTCCCAGCCGACGCGGATCACCTCGTCCCGCAGGCACTCGTCCCAGTACCGGCCGCCACGTCCAGGCGCGATCTTGATGATCGTCTTGGCGGAGACGGGTGCGAGGAAGTGCTCGTGCAGGTAGCGGACGACCTCGGCGTACTTCCAGTGCCGGAGCACCGGATGTGCGTCAACCGCCTCCCTCAGCTGGAGGTTGAGCTCCCACACCAGGCCGTTGGCGGTCGGGGTGTGACCGAGGAGCTGGATGAGAGCACGCAGGTCCGCCGCCGAGTAGATCGGCAGGTAGGACTCCGGCGCGTAGGTGTGAAGCGCCTTGGTGACAAGTGACTGCCCGTGGCGCAGGAGCGGTGCCTCTGCGAAATCACCGTCGAGCAGCGCCTCCACGAGCTGGTCCCTCAACACCGTCCACGACCTCTCCGGCGCGGAGAAGCCGCGAGAGCCTGCGGTGTACCACTCCTGGCTGCGTTCGCGCCGGAAGATGACGTACTTGGCGAAGCTCCCGCCCTTGATGTTGCCCAGGTGCGGGGTGCCGTCCTCCATCGCCGCGCAGAACGACGGTTCACCCGTGCCGATCGCGAAGCGTTCCAGTGGCAGCTGTGTCCACACGTTCAGCGGGTGGTCGGCGAGCACCTGCTCACGTTCGCGCTCGGCCAGTTCCAGCTCGTCGTCCATCTCCGGCTTGGGATGGGTCTCCAGAGCTGTGGTCAGGTGGTCCAAGCCGGGCACGAATGCTCCTCACGACGGCGGGCCTTCGGGAAGAGCATCGAACATCAGGGCCGGAATGTTCCTCAACGCCGCGCTTCGGATGTGCACCTGGCCATGAGAGCGAGTGCGTTGCTGGGCGCGGCGCCGTGCATCGTGTTGTCGAAGTACACGTAGGTGTCGCGGTCCCACTCCTCGACCTTGCGCGCCCACTCGTCGAGCTGCTCCTCGCTGTAGGAGCTGATGTACAGCTCGTCGTGCCCGTGCAGCCGCACGTAGGCGAAGTCCGCGGTCACGGCCTCGATGCACGGGAACGTCGGCGCGTCCGACACCACGTGGGCGATGTTGTGCGCGTGCAGGAGGTCGAAGTAGGCGTCGGTGCGGAACGACTCGTGGCGCGGTTCGAGGGCGTGCCGGCCCGGTGGCAGCGCGGCGAGGAAGTCCTGGAGCAGGCCGCGGTCGAAGCGCAGGGACGGTGGCAGCTGCCAGATGATCGGGCCCTGCTTGTCGCCGAGGGCGAGGGTGTCGGTGAACGCCTTGAGCGCGTCCTCGGTGTGGCGCAGGCGTTTGTCGTGCGTGATCAGCTTCGGGCCCTTCACGGCGAACGTGAAGCCGGCCGGGGTCTCGGTGGCCCACTTGCGGTAGTAGGCGGGTGGCTGAAGGCGGTAGAAGGAGCTGTTGACCTCGATCGTGGCGACGTGGGAGGCCAGGTGGCCCAGCCACAGGCGTTGGGGGATGCCGCGGTAAAAGCCGTCGCGCCACTCGGGGTAGCGCCAGCCCGACGTGCCGATTCTGATCACGGAAGCGGGGTAACCGCAGCGGGCTGTAGCTACTCCGTAGCGCTTTTCGGGGAGAAGTGCTACGTTGGTGCTATGTCGCCCACTGCTATCGGACAACGGCAGCTCCGCAACGACAACGCGGAGATCATGCGGCGGGTCGAGGCGGGGGAGAGCTTCGTCGTCACCCGCAACAACAAACCGGTCGCCCAGCTGTCGCCGTACCGGGTCGACGTGAGGTGGCACGAGCAGCCGCGGGTGCGGCTCGGTGCCGTGCAGGACGCGTTCCGGCAGCTGCCGCCGGTGGACGCGGAGCGCTGGGAGGCCGACCGGCGTGCGGCCGACGAGGTCTTCGGTGAGGACGACCCGGCGGACGACCCGTGGCAGAGGTGAGCCGGGCCCTGCTCGACACGGGTGTGGTGATCCGCCTTGAGCACGTCGATCTGGGGCCGTACGTGCAGGCGCAGCCGTTCCTGAGCGCCGTCACGATCGCGGAGTTGGCGTTCGGGCTCGACACCGACGACCCGGTGGAGCG
Organism: Lentzea sp. NPDC037011; assembly: GCF_055607425.1. NCBI lineage: Bacteria > Bacillati > Actinomycetota > Actinomycetes > Pseudonocardiales > Pseudonocardiaceae > Lentzea > Lentzea sp. NPDC037011. Next base: position 17,338 of record NZ_JBVJRT010000014.1, read on the forward strand.
GTTCGCGCGCACCGAGCGGTTCTACGCCGCGCAGCAGCAGTTCGAGGTGCTGCCGTTCGGCCTGGAGGAGGCCAAGCTCTACGGGCAGATGGCGTCGCTGGTGCGCAGGGCGGGGCGCTCACCCCGGCCGCGGCGCATGGACCTGCAGATCGCCGCGACCGCGGCCGCCGCGGGGATGCCGGTGCTGACCATGAACGTCAAGGACTTCGCGGACCTGGACCGCCTCGTCGAGGTCGTGCCGGTGCGCCAGGCCTGAACATCGCCAAAAGCCGTTTGAGACGCAACGTTCCCCTCTAGGCTGCCCGCATGTCGGTCACGAAGGGCTTCACCTGCACCTGCTGCGGTCAGGAACACGGCGGTCTGCCGTTCGCTCAGCTGCTGGCCGCGCCGGCCTACTGGTCCGATGAGCTCGCGGGAAAACCCGGCAACGTCCTGGGCGACGAGATGTGCGTGATCGACAACGAGCACTTCTTCGTGCGCGGCCGCATCGTGCTGCCGGTGCGTGACGCCGACGAGAACTTCGAGTGGGGCGCCTGGGTGTCGTTGTCGAAGGACAACTTCGCGCGCATGGGCGAGGTGTTCGACGACCCCGGCCGTGTGCACGAGCCGCCGTACTTCGGCTGGTTGTCGGTGGCCCTGCCCGGTTACGAGCCGACGACGCTCAACCTCAAGACCAACCTGCACACGCAGGAGCGCGGCATCCGGCCGATCATCGAGCTGGAACCCACCGACCACCCGCTCGCGGTGGAGCAGCGCGAGGGCATCACCGTCGCGCGCGTCCAGGAGTTCGCGGAGTTCGCCCTGCACCGGTGACACCGGTGGTTTCGGTGCTGCCGGTCAGGAACGCCAGCACCTGCTCCAGGTGGTCGATCCCGATGCCGGTCCGCGCGGAGACGGGCACCAGCAGCGTGCCGGGTCGTGCCGCCGCCCATTCGGCGTCCCGCCGCTGGAACTCGTCGTCCAGCCACGCGATCCGCCGTTCACCGGCCCACGCCGTGATCGCCGGGACCTTGCCGTGCCGACCGTCGTGGTGCTCCGACCCGCGGCCGCCGAAGTCGATCCACTCCAGCTCGGGCAGGCCCAGCCGGGGCCCGATGAACTCGTTCGCCTCGTGTTCCCACGTCGTCGCCCACACCAGGTCCGCGCCGGTCGCGGCGGCCAGTGAGAGCAGCCACGGCCCGTGCGACGGGTCGAGCCACACCCGCAGCGGGCGGCGGAAACCCGCGGGGCGCAGGCGATGGGTGTGGTAGCCGGCGGGACGGCGGGTCGGTTTCGCCGCGTACGGGTTCAGCGGCCCGTCGACGTCGACCAGGATTGCGGGTCGCGGGAACATGACGTGATCGAAACATCCCGAACGCTAATGATCCCGCGAATCATCCCGATACGGGTCACATGACTCTCGCGGAGATCGTGACATCGGGGACGGCGGCCCACGTGCGGGCCGCGCTCGAACGGCAGCTCGACGGCGCGCTGGTGGAGGTTCCCGAGGAGGACGGCTCGCCGCGCAGGGCGTTCAGCGAGGCGTTGCGCAGGGCGTTGATGCTGCGGCAGAAGCACCCGTTCGACGTCGTCGCGCTCGGCCTGCCGGACCTGCTGCGGTACCGGGACCTGGTGGCGGGGTCCGAGGTGACGTTGCGGGCCACGAACATCGACGCCTATTTCATCCGGCCGGACGGCAGCGTGGAGCATTACCGGCCCGAAACGGAGTGAAGCCCGGCCCCCGCGGAAGGGGAGCCGGGCTTCACCGTGCAGCGACTAGGCGGGGACGGAGGCCACGCCCGGAGCCAGGAACCGCTTGCCGGTCACCTTCTCCGAGATGCCGGTGCGGTCCAGGTACGGCGTGATGCCGCCCAGCCAGAACGGCCACCCGGCGCCGAGGATCATGCACAGGTCGATGTCCTGCGCCTCCGCGACCACGCCCTCGTCGAGCATGATCCGGATCTCCTCGGCCAGCGCCTCCAGCGCGCGCGTCTTGACCTCTTCGCCCGTGAGCGGGGAGGAGCCGAACTCCCACAGCGCCAGGACCTCGGGGTCGACGGTCTGGTTGCCGGAGGAGTCCCACTGCCAGACGGCGCCCTTGCCCGCGGCGACGAACTTCTTCATGTTCTCCGACACCGAGAAGCGGTCGGGGAACGCGCCGTGCATCGTCTCCGACACGTGCAGCGCGACGGCGGAACCGACCAGCTGCAGCAGGATCATCGGCGACATCGGCAGGCCCAGCGGTTCGGTGGCCTTGTCGGCGACCTCGAACGACGTGCCCTCGTCGACCGACTTGATGACCTCGCCCATGAAGCGGGTCAGCAGGCGGTTCACGACGAACGCGGGCGCGTCCTTCACGAGCACCGAGGACTTCTTGAGCTGCTTGCCGACCGCGAACGCCGTGGCCAGCGTGGCGTCGTCGGTCTGCTCGGCGCGCACGATCTCCAGCAGCGGCATGACCGCGACCGGGTTGAAGAAGTGGAAGCCCACGACCCGCTCGGGGTGCTTGAGCTTCGACGCCATGTCCGTGATCGACAGCGACGACGTGTTCGTGGCCAGGATCGCCTCGGCGGAGACGTGCTCCTCGACCTCGGCGAACACCTGCTGCTTCACGGCGAGGTCCTCGAAGACGGCCTCGATGACGAAGTCGGCGTCGGCGAACGCGGCCTTGTCGAGCGAGCCGGACACCAGCGCCTTGAGGCGGTTCGCCTCGTCCGGCGAGATCCGGCCCTTGCCCGCGAGCTTGTCGATCTCGGCGTGCACGTAGCCGACGCCCTTGTCCACGCGCGCCTGGTCGATGTCGGTCAGCACGACCGGCACGTGCAGGCGGCGGATGAACAGCAGCGCCATCTGCGAGGCCATCAGGCCCGCGCCGACGACACCGACCTTGGTGACCTTGCGCGCCAGCGACTTGTCCGGTGCGCCGGCCGGGCGCTTGGCCCGCTTCTGCACCAGGTTGAACGAGTACAGGCCCGCGCGCAGCTCGTCGCTCATGACGAGGTCCGCGAGGCCCTCGGTCTCGGCGGCGTAGCCCTTCTCCAGGTCGTTCTCGCGCGCCAGCTCCAGCAGCTCCAGCGCCTTCTCCGCACCGGGGGCCGCGCCCTTGGTCTTGCCGTGGACGATGGCCTTGGCCCGCGCGACGGCGGCGTCCCACGCCTCGCCGCGGTCGATCTCCTTGCGCGGCACCGTGATCTCACCGCGCACGACACCGGACAGCCACAGCAGCGACTGCTCCAGGTAGTCCGCGGAGTCGAACAGCACGTCCGCGATGCCCAGCTTCAGCGCGTCGGCCGGCCTGAGCATCTTGTTCTGGTTCAACGCGTTCTCGAAGATCACCGTCACGGCGTCGTTGGCGCCGATCAGGTTCGGCAGCAGCTGCGTGCCGCCCCAGCCGGGGAACAGGCCCAGGAACACCTCGGGCAGCGCGATCGCCGCCGCGTTCGACGCGAGCGTGCGGTAGTGGCACGACAGCGCGAGCTCGAGGCCACCGCCCATGACCGCGCCGTTGACGAAGGCGAAGGTCGGGATGTCCGAGTCGGTGAACTTCTTGAAGACGTCGTGGCCCAGCTTGCCGATGGCCACGCCCTGCGAGCGGTCCGACGCCTGCTCGACGGCGGACAGGTCCGCGCCGACGGCGAAGATGAACGGCTTGCCGGTCACCGCGATGGCGGCGGGGGAGGCCGCGTAGGCCTCGTCGAACGCCGCGCCCAGGGAGACGAGCGACTGCGGGCCGAACGTCGACGGACGGGTGTGGTCCAAGCCGTTGTCGATCGTGATGAACGCGACCGGCTTGTCGAGGCCGGGCACGGTGATCAGACGCGTCTTGGCGTGGGTGACGACCTCGTCGGGGAAGATCGCCTTTGCTTCCTCAGCGGTGATGGTCACTTGCCACTCCAGTTCGGGTTCTCCCAGATGACCGTTCCACCCATGCCGATACCGATGCACATGGTGGTGAGGCCGTAGCGGACGTCCGGCCGCTCGGCGAACTGACGCGACAGCTGCGTCATCAGGCGCACGCCGGACGAGGCCAGCGGGTGGCCGGTCGCGATGGCGCCGCCCCACTGGTTCACGCGCGGGTCGTCGTCGGCGATCTTGAAGTGGTCGAGGAACGCCAGCACCTGCACGGCAAACGCCTCGTTGATCTCGAACAGGCCGATGTCCTCGATGGACAGGCCCGCGCGGGACAGCGCGCGCTCGGTGGCGGGCACCGGGCCGACGCCCATGACCGACGGGTCGACGCCCTGGAACGCGTAGCCCACCAGGCGCATGCCGATCGGCAGGCCGAGCTCGCGGGCGGTCTCCTCCTCGGCCAGGATCGCGCCGGTCGCGCCGTCGTTCAGGCCGGCCGCGTTGCCCGCGGTGACCCGGCCGTGCGGGCGGAACGGCGTCTTGAGCTTGCCGAGGTCCTCGACCGTGGTGCCCGGACGCGGCGGCTCGTCGGCCGTCGCGAGGCCCCAGCCGTGCTCGGCGGACCGGGTCGCGACCGGCACCAGCTCGGGGCCGATCTTGCCCGCGGCCAGCGCGGCCGCGTACTTGGCCTGCGAGGCGGCGGCGTAGGCGTCCGCGCGGTCCTTGGTGATCTCCGGGAACCGGTCGTGCAGGTTCTCCGCGGTCTGGCCCATGACCAGCGCGCTCGGGTCGACGATCTTGTCCGACAGGAAGCGCGGGTTCGGGTCGACGCCCTCACCCATCGGGTGGCGGCCCATGTGCTCGACACCGCCCGCGATGACGACGTCGTAGGCGCCGAACGCGATGCCGCTCGCCGCCGTGGTGACGGCGGTCATCGCACCCGCGCACATGCGGTCGATCGCGTAGCCGGGCACCGACTTCGGCAGGCCCGCGAGCAGCGCCGCGGTCCGGCCGATCGTCAGGCCCTGGTCACCGGTCTGCGTGGTCGCGGCGATGGCGACCTCGTCGACGCGCTCCGGCGGCAGCTCGGGGTGCCTGCGCAGCAGCTCACGGATGACCTTGACGACGAGGTCGTCGGCACGGGTCTCGGCGAAAATCCCCTTGGGGCCGGCCTTGCCGAACGGCGTGCGGACGCCGTCGACGAAGACCACGTTCCGAACGCGTGCCGGCGCTGCTGGTGCGGCCACGGCGTCTCCTCCACTTGTGGTGACAACTCTGTCCACTCCGGCGGGGGTGCGCGACATCCCTACCGGTCGGTAACGCCAACTCTAGCCCTAGTTACTGGCCGGTAACCACCGTGGCGCCCCTGTTCGTTGTGTCACACACCTTGCGGACGACGAGGAAGAGCGGCAACCCGACCGGGGCCAGCAGGATCGTGATCACCAGAACGGGTGCCATGATCAGCGGGTTGATGTCCAGACGGCGGCTTTCGAGGTACATCCAGCGCCCGACGAACAGGTCCCACGCGAGCATGTGCGCCCACACGACCGCCGTGCCGACGTCCGTGGCCAGGTACGCCGCCAGCGGTCCGATCTCCGGCCGCGTGACCAGCGGCAGGACCTCGGGCAGCTCCGGGACGACCAGCACCACGTAGATCAGGACCGCGGGCAGCACGATCAGGTACGACTCGGCGATCCGCCGCGTCCACGACCACTTCGGCGCGAAGATCATGAGCGCCCAGAACGGCGCGGCCACCAGGAACGTCAGGTCGAACAGCGTGGCGGTCATGCGGGAACGAGCTCCTTCTTCGGTGCACGCGCCCACACCACACCCAGTGCGGTCGCGACGATGATCCCGGCGAGCGCGAGCAGCGTCGTGCCGTCGGGCTGGACCAGTGACTGACCGCGCAGCGCCTGCCACGTCACGAGCAGGAAGACCCCCAGGAACGACCCGCTCGCGACCCAGGCGAACCGGGCGTTGGCACGGCGCCCGAGCAGGGCGACGACCGCCGGCAGCACCTGCAGCGCGTGCATGCCGACGAAGTGCCCGACGCGCAGGTCGCCGTGCTCGGTGCTCCAGCCGGTGAGCGCCATGTACGCACCGCCGTCGGGCGCGCCGACCGTGTGGGCGCCGAGCGTGTCGCCGTCGAGTGCCTGGCCGGGCTTCGGCTGCGTCATCAGGAAGCCGACGCCGAGGCCCAGGAACGAGATGACCAGCCCGAGCCGGATCGACCACGCGAGCGCCCTGTTCTCGATCTCGGTGCGCCACAGCAGGACCGCGACGATCGCGTGCGTCACCCAGAGCACGACGATCGTCGAGCCCATGATCGAGAACAGGGCCGCGTCGAGCGGCGTCTCGAAGTTGAAGTGGCTGCGCTTGCCGCGCACGACCTGACCGACGATCACGACCATCTCGGCGGCGCCGGCGACCGCGAGCACGGTGCCCGCCCACCAGCCGACGCGCTGGAACCGCTTCAGGTAGGTGAGCAGCCAGGCGAGCGTGAACGCGTAGACCGACAGCGACACGGCGAACTTGAGCGGCTTGAGCCAGATCGGCGAGTTCACGACCGTGCGGTCGTCGAGCAGGAGCCCGAGGAGCGCCACCGGGACCAGGATCACCATCGACCAGCCGAACAGGACTAACGGACGGTGCCACGTGCAAGTCATCTCTCTGCCCCCTGAATGGATAGCGGTACTGTCTGCTATCCGGAAGTTACACTATCCATATGCGTGTTGGCGAGCTTGCGAAGCGAAGTGGCGTCCCGGTGCCGACGATCAAGTACTACCTGCGCGAGGGACTGCTGCCGGCCGGCGTGCTGACCAGCCCGAACCAGGCGCACTACGACGAGGAGCACCTCCGCAGGCTCCGGCTGGTGCGGGCGCTGGTCGACGTCGGCGGCCTCTCCATCGCGGCCGTGCGGGAGGTGCTCGCCGCGGTCGACACCCGTGACGACTCACTGCACAACAAGCTCGGCGCCGTGCAGGAGGCCATCAGCCAGCCGGGTTCGGTCGAGCTGGACCCACTCGCGGTGCGGGACGTCCAGTCGTTCTTCGCACGGCACGGCGAGACGGAGTGCGCCGACGTTGCGGAGAGCAACGTGACCCGCATGCTCGCCGCCGCCCTGTCAGCGGCCCGGTCGGTCGGGCACGACCACTTCGAGGAGCTGCTCGACCCCTACCTGGAGGGGATGCGGCTCATCGCACGGGCCGACCTCGAGTACATCGCGCGACGCGGCTCCTCCGACGCGGTCATCGAGGCGATGGTCGTGGGCACCCTCATCGGCGACGCCGTGATCAAGGCGGTGCGCCGGCTCGCGCACGTGCAGGTGTCCCGCGAGGTGATCGGCGACGGCTTCGACGGTTGAGCTCCGGTAGCTCGCGCAGCCGATATATCAGTTGCCCGCGCAGCTACGCGTCCAGCTCGGATGCCGCTGACCTGCACCCTTGCAATGAGTCTTTTGCGGACGTCGTCAAAAACTCATTGCAAGGGTGTCAGCGTGAGTGCAGAAGTAGCTGCCAGCGGACCTCGCCGTCGTGCAACTCGCCAGTGGCGGTCAGCCCGGCCGACGCAGCCACCTTGGCCGACGCGTGGTGCTCGGGGTGGACGTGCGCGACGACGGTCCGCACCGGCTGCGTGCGCAGCCACTCGACGAGTCCGCGCGCTGCCTCGCTCGCGATGCCACGGCCCTGCCACGGCGTGCCGACCACCCAGGCGATCTCGGCTGTCGCGTCGGCCGCGGTGACCGTCGCCTGGACGATGCCGGCGAGCTCGCCGGTCTCGCGCAGCCGGATCACCCAGTTCAGCCACCGCACGTCCGGATCGGGCGATCCCGCGACCAGCCGCCGGTACCGCGCAGCGAGCTCGTCCGGTGCGTACGGGGTTCCGCCGATGAACGCGTGCAGCGCCGGGTCCGCCAGCACCTCGGCCATCTCCGCGGCGTGCTCGACGCGCAACGGCACCAGGTCCAGCCGACCCGTGCGAATCTCCGCGCCGACCTGCGAACTGTCGTCCTTCGTCACGCCGCCGATCATCCCCGACCGCACCCCTTGCAACGGTTCTTTTGCCGTCGTCGTCCAAAGACTCATTGCAAAGTTGCAGGTCAGTGGCAGCTCGGGACTGATATATCGGGTGAGGTGCGTGCCTGACTGACTGCGGGCGGGGCCGAGCAAAGACCGGGGCGGGCTGGCCGCGGCAAGTACTTCGTGCGCGGCCGGCCCGTCCCGGCGACAGGATGGTCAGGACGCCGGCGGGGGTGCTGTCGCGGTGAGGGCCTTCGCCAGGGCATCGAGGGTCAGCTCGACCTGCCACGACCGCGCCCCTCCCTCGCGCAGCACGGCGGCCACGGACTCGGGGGACAGGTCGGCGGGGGGTTGCCAGCAGGTGCGGCGCACCAGGTCGGGCAGCAGCAGGTTCTCCACCGGCAGGGTGTTGGCCTCGGCGATGGTCGCGAGTGCCGCGCGGGCGGCGGCGAGCCGGGCCGCGGCATCCGGGTCCTTGTCCGCCCAGCGGTTGGGCGGGGGAGGGCCGTCGTGCTGGCCGGCGGGTTCGGGGAGCTCCGCCTTGGACAGCGCCGAGGCGCGTCGCAGGGCGTTCATCCAGGTGCCGGACATCCGGCGCTGGGCACGGCCGCGGAACACCGGGAGCGCGAGCAGTTCGGCTTCCGATGCGGGGTTGCGGGCGGCGGCTTCCATGAGGGCGGAGTCCGGGAGGACTCGGCCTGGAGCGATGTCGCGTTCGCGGGCCACGGCGTCGCGGGCTTCCCACAACGCGCGGACCAGCGCGAGCTGGCGCTGGTTGCGCACGCGGTGGATGCCCGACGTGCGCCGCCAGGGGTCGGTACGGGGGCGCGGCAACGGCGCCGTCCGTACCGCCTCGAACTCCTCGAGCGCCCAGGCGAGCTTGCCCTGGCGCTCCAGCTCGGCTTCGAGAACGTCGCGCAGCTGCACGAGCAGCTCCACGTCCAGAGCGGCGTACGTCAGCCAGTCGGCAGGAAGGGGGCGGCGCGACCAGTCGGCCGCGCCGTGCCCCTTCTCCAGCCGATAGCCGAGCAGCCGCTCGACCAGCGTGCCCAATGCCACGCGTTCGAACCCAGCCAGCCTGCCCGCCAGCTCGGTGTCGAACAGCACGCCAGGTCGGAGCCCGAGTTCGGCGAGGCACGGCAGGTCCTGGGACGCTGCGTGCAACACCCACTCGGTGCCCTCCAACGCCTCCACCAGGGGGTCGAGCCGTCCGCCGAGGGCGATCGGGTCGACCAACCAGGTGCCGGCGCCTTCCCGGCGCAGTTGCACCAGATAGGCACGCTGTGAGTAGCGGTAGCCCGAGGCTCGCTCGGTGTCCACCGCGACCGGGCCCTCCGCCCCGGCGAGCGCGTCAGCGGCTCGCCGGAGCGCAGAAGGATCGGCGACCACCGGCGGAACCCCATCAGCAGGTTCCGTCAGCGGTACCGGACCGGGTCCGGCTGGTGCGGTTGGCTCGTCGGCGGGTACATCCACAGCGGAAGACCCTACGACGATCGCACCACTCACAGGTGTTCTCGGCCGGTTCAGTGCTTCAAACCGGTGTCTAACGGATCACGCCGGCACGCATGGCCAGCGCGACCATCTGAGCGCGATCCCCGGTGCCCAGCTTCCGGCCGATCCGCGACAGGTGAGACTTCACCGTCAACGCGGACAGGCTCAGAGCCTCGCCGATCTCCTTGTTGCTCTGGCCATCGGCGACCAGCTGGAGCACCTCGACCTCACGTGCGGAGAGTTCCCGCGGCGTGTTGTCGGTGCCCGGCACCCGAGTACCCGCTGCGAGTACTGGTGCCACGCTCGGATCTGCGTAAACGCCGCCGTCGAGAACCCTGCGCACCCCGTCGGTGACCACCATCGGAGAGGCGGACTTCAGGAGGTACGCCTGGGCGCCCGCCTGGAAGGCCGACCTGACCGCGTAGGGGTCGTCGGAGGATGCGAGGACCACGATGCGGGGCCAGCCCTGGGCACGGAGCTCCGTGACCAGGTCGATGCCGGTGCCATCCGGCAGGCCCAGATCGAGGATCGCGAGGTCGCACGGTCCGGTTGCAAGTGCCCGCGCCCGAGCCTCTGCCACCGATGCGGCCTCATGCACTGTCCCGGCTCCCATTTGGGTGAGCCGAGCTGATATCGCCTCCCTCAGCAGTGGGTGGTCGTCGACCACCAGCACTGAAAAAAGCTCTTCCCGCGGGTGCGGGACCATGTTCGCCGGCAACGAGCCGGCTGGCGTGGTACGAACGGCCTGACCTAAGCCGACGGCAGCCACGTCACTACCTCCCTGGAGTCGGTCGTGCCCCCCGACCGGCACCGGAGACTTTCGTCCAATCAGCCGCGCCACTGATCGACCGAAAGTGGTGTCGTCTGGGGCAGCGTAGCCGCCCATGCGGGTCTACGGGACGATCAATCGGGTATCTATCCCTATTGAGTTGTGACAGATGGCCTCATGTGTCACACGATTGGATGACAACTGGATAGGGGGTGTAACGCGGACCCCTTCCGGAACGACATCTAGGAGTTGGTTGTGCCGAGTTCTGCCGGTCGTGAACGAGCGCGGGCATTGCTGCAGCGTGTGCCCCTCGTCGACGGCCACAACGACCTCCCGTGGGCACTGCGCGAGTTCGGCGAGGGAACCGGCGAGGACGTCTTCACGACCGCCGCCAAGATCGATCTGACCGAACGTCATCCGGACCTGCACACGGACCTCGTGAAAATGCGCGAGGGCGGTCTGGGCATGCAGTTCTGGTCCGTTTGGATTCCCGGCAGGCTCGCCGGCGACGGAGCTGTGACCGCCGTGCTGGAGCAGGTCGAGCTCGTCTACGAGCTGGCGGAGCGGTATGCCGGCCACCTCGGGATCGCGACCACTGCGGCCGAGGCCGAAAAAGTTTTCTCCTCCGGGCGTGTCGCGTCACTCCTCGGGGCTGAGGGCGGACATTCCATCAACTCTTCACTCGGCGTCCTGCGCGCACTGCGCCGCCTGGGTGTCCGGTACATGACGCTCACCCACAACGACAACACGCCGTGGGCTGACAGCGCCACTGACCAGCCGGAACACGGCGGGCTGACCGAGTTCGGCCGTGCGGTCGTGCGCGAGATGAACCGCATCGGCATGCTCGTCGACCTCAGCCACGTCGCGCCCAGCACGATGCACGCGGCGCTCGACACGAGCGTCAAGCCCGTCATCTTCAGCCACTCGTCGTGCCGCCACGTCGCGGACCACCCGCGCAACATCCCGGACGACGTCCTCGTGAAGCTCAGGGACAACGGCGGTGTGGCCATGATCACATTCGTTCCGGACTTCGTGTCGCCCCGTGTCGCTGAATGGGACGCAGCCCTTCGTGACGCGATGACGGCCGCCGGCGCGAGCCATGCCGACATGGGCGAGCGCAAGACGTTCAGCGAGGAGTGGGTCCGGGAGCACCCGAAGCCGGGCGCGACGCTCGACGACGTCGTCACGCACCTGGAGCACGCCCGCGAGGTCGTCGGCATCGACCACCTCGGCCTCGGCGGCGACTACGACGGCGTGACGGCGCTCCCGCAGGGGCTCGAGGACGTCTCGACGTACCCGAACCTGCTCGGCGCGCTGCTCGACAAGGGCTGGTCCGAGGACGACTGCACGAAGCTCGCCGGCGCGAACGTGCTGCGTGTGTTGCACGACGCCGACAACTGATCGTTGCAACGGGCGAGCTCGCCGCGCCTGCATGCAGCTAGCTCACCTGCTGTTTTGCAACTGGTCTTTTGACGACGACCGCAAAAGACCAGTTGCAAGGGGAGCTGCGGGCGCGCTGATATATCGGTGGGAACGTCGGGTGGTGTACCGGGTGGGTCAGGAGCGCTGGCCGAACATGGTCACGCCGACCGGGGGCAGGCCCACGGCCGTGGCCATCAGCTCGTAGAACGCGGTGCCGTGCTCGGCGAGCTCGCCGTCGAGGGCGGTCCACGAGGCGCGCAGCTCCAGGTCGTCCGTGCGGGCCGGGCCGGCGATGTCGCCGAAGCGGGCCGAGGACGTCTGCGTCACGGTGCCGCCCAGCGCGGTGAACCGGGCACCCGACTGCTCCAGCGCCTCCGTCAGCCACGACCACCCGACCTCGGGCAGCAGCGGGTCCGACGCCAGTTCGTGGTCGAGCTCCACGCGCACGTAGGCGACGACGCGGAGCACGCCACCCCACGCCTCGTCGCCGTCCGGGTCGTGCAGCAGCACGAGCCTGCCCGTCGACAGCTCGTCGGACGGGCCGGTGACCTCCGCTGTCAACGCGTACGCCCAGGGCGCGAGCCGCTGCGGCGGTCGAACCTCGGTGAGTTCGATCTCGGGCCTGTGGCGAACCGACTTGAGCGTCCCCACCGCCCGGCGGAAGATTTCCGGCTCGGTCACGCAACTGACTGTATGCCTCGCAAACCGACCGAGTGACGGCGGCACGCCGAGACGTGGGACCATGGAAGAAAGAGAGAGATGGCTTGACTGTGTCTGATTTTGCGCAACCCCTTCTCGTGGCCGCGCGGGGCGGCACCCCGTCGCACACCCCTGTCTGGTTCATGCGGCAGGCGGGACGGTCGCTGCCCGAGTACCGAGCGCTCCGCCAGGGCACCGCGATGCTCGACGCCTGCATGGACCCGGAGATGGTCTGCGAGATCACCATGCAGCCGATCCGGCGGCACGGCGTGGACGGCGCGATCCTGTTCTCCGACATCGTGGTGCCGCTCAAGGCCGCCGGTGTCGACCTCGACATCGTCGCCGGCACCGGGCCCGTCGTCGCGAACCCGGTGCGGACGCTCGACGACGTGACCGCGCTCCCGCAGCTGCACGCCGAGCAGGTCCAGCCGGTCGCCGACGCGATCGGGCTGCTGCTGAAGGAACTGCCCGCCGAGGTCGCCCTGATCGGGTTCGCCGGCGCGCCGTTCACGCTCGCCTCCTACCTCGTCGAGGGCGGGCCGAGCAAGAACCACGAGCGCACCAAGGCGCTCATGCACGGCAACCCCGAGCTGTGGCACGCGCTGCTCGCGAAGATCGCCGACATCACCGCGGCGTTCCTGCACGCGCAGCTCGACGCGGGCGTGCAGGCCGTCCAGCTGTTCGACTCGTGGGCGGGCGCGCTGTCCGAGCGCGACTACCGCGAGTTCGTGCTGCCGCACTCGAAGCGGGTGCTGGAGACGATCAGCACCGTGCCGCGGATCCACTTCGGCGTGGGCACCGGCGAGCTGCTGCCCGCGATGCGCGAGGCCGGCGCGGACGTCGTCGGCGTCGACTGGCGCCTGCCCCTCGACGTCGCGGTCGAGCGGCTCGAGCGGGCCCACCCCGAGCTGCCCAAGCCGGTGGTGCAGGGCAACCTGGACCCGGCGCTGTTCTTCGCGGGCTTCGCGGCCGTCGAACGCGAGGTGCGCCGCATCCACGCCGAGGGCAAGGCCGCCGCAGGCCACATCTTCAACCTCGGCCACGGCGTCCTGCCCGACACCGATCCGGAGATCATCACCCGCACCGTCGAACTGATCCACAGCTTGTAATGAACGCAAGAGCACCCAGGGTCGCCGTCGTCGGAGGTGGCATCTCCGGTCTCGCCGCCGCGCACCGGCTGCGGATGCTGCTCGGGCCCGACGCGCGGATCACCGTCATCGAGCAGTCCGACCGGCTCGGCGGCAAGCTGCGCACCGTCGAGCTCGCCGGGGTGCGGTTCGACGTGGGCGCGGAGGCGTTCCTGCACCGCAAGCCCGAGGCGCAGGAGCTGATCGACGAGGTCGGCCTCACCGGCCGGGTGGTGCACCCCACCGGCGCCAAGGCCACCGTGCACGCGGCCGGGCGCACGCACCGGCTGCCCGCGCACACGTTCATGGGCGTCCCGGCGAGCGTCGAGACCGTGCGGCACCTGCTGTCGTCCGAGGGCGCGCTGCGGGTCGAGATGGAACCGACGCTGCCGCCGGTCGACCTGCGCGGCGGGGACGTCGCGGTCGGCGCGCTGATGAAGGACCGGTTCGGCCCCGAGATCGCCGACCGGCTCGTCGGACCGCTGCTCGGCGGCGTCTACGCGGGCCGTGCAGACGAGCTCGGCCTGCGCGCCACGATGCCGCAGATCGCCACCCTGCTCGACAAGGGCGTCGGCTCACTGCTCGCCGCCGCCGCGATGATCATGCCCGCGCCGCCGCAGCCCCGTGCCGCGCGGCCGCCGGTGTTCGCGAGCCTCGACGGCGGTGTCTCCTCCCTCGTCGACCGGCTCGCCGAGGTCGGCAGGCCCGAGGTGCGCCTGGGCCTGCCGGTGCGCGTGCTGTCGTGGCTGGGCGACGGCTGGCGGCTGGAGATCGGCTCGGCCGCGACCCCGCAGTACCTGGAGTGCGACGGCGTCGTGCTCGCCGTGCCCGCGCCGGCGTCGCGCAAGCTGCTCGCCGAGATCGCGCCGCAGGTGTCCGCCGCGTACGGCAAGGTCGAGGTCGCCTCCATGGCCGTGGTGGCGCTCGCACTGCCGCCGGGCACCGAGCTGCCGGACCGCTCCGGTGTGCTGATCGCGGAGGGGGAGCGGTACTCCGACCGCATCACCCCGTTCACCGCCAAGGCGTTCACGTTCTCCAGCCGCAAGTGGGGCCACCTCGGTGAGCCGGTGCTCCTGCGCGGCTCGGTCGGCCGCCACGGCGAGACGGCGCTGCTGCAGCGCAGCGACGCCGACCTGGTGAAGGCCGTGCGCAACGACCTGTACGAGCTCACCGGCGTCAACGCCACCCCGGTCGACTCGGTGGTGCAGCGCTGGGGCGGTGGGCTGCCGCAGTACGGCGTCGGTCACGTCGACCTGGTGGAGGCGATCGAGAAGGGCATCGGCGACGTGCCAGGCCTGGCCGTGGCGGGCGCCACCCTGCACGGCGTGGGCGTGCCCGCGTGCATCGCCACCGCAGACTCGGCCGCCGCCCGTGTCGCAGCCCACCTGCTGGGCCGCGTCCGGCGTTGAGCGGCGCGTGCCAAGATGGACGTATGGCACGCCTGAACTACAACGAGCTCAACGACACCATCCGCTACACGATGTGGTCGGTGTTCCGGGTCGAACCCGGCAAGCTGCCCGAGGACCGCAGTGCCGCCGCGAGCGAGACCCAGAACTACCTGGACGCGTTGGAGGGCAAGGGCGTCATCGTTCGCGGCGTCTACGACGTGGCCGGTCTGCGCGCCGACGCGGACTTCATGATCTGGTGGCACGCCGAGGAGATCGAGCAGGTGCAGCAGGCCTACACGGGCTTCCGCCGCACGCCGCTCGGCAAGGTCTCCACGCCGGTGTGGTCGCAGGTCGCCCTGCACCGCCCCGCGGAGTTCAACCGCAGCCACATCCCCGCGTTCCTCGCGGGTGAGGAGGCGCGCAAGTACATCTGCGTGTACCCGTTCGTGCGGTCCTACGAGTGGTACCTGCTGCCGGAGGAGGACCGCCGCAAGATGCTGGCGGACCACGGCAAGGAGGCCCGCGACTTCCCGGACGTGCGCGCGAACACCGTCGCGTCGTTCGCGCTGGGCGACTACGAGTGGCTGCTCGCGTTCGAGGCCGACGAGCTGCACCGCATCGTCGACCTGATGCGCCACCTGCGCGGCACCGAGGCGCGGCTGCACGTGCGCGAGGAGATCCCGTTCTACACGGGCACCCGCGTCCCGGCGGCCGAGCTGGTGCTCAACCTCCCGTAGCCCTGACGACGACAAGGCCGCCCGGAGCACCTCCGGGCGGCCTTTCGCGTCACCCGGCTACTGCGCGGCCACCCGGTAGGCGCGGATGACCGTCAGCTCGACGGTGCCGCCCTTCGCGTCGACCGCAGTGGCCCTCAGCGAGGCCCACTTCGCGTCCGCCGGGTGGTGAACGAGCGCACTGGTGCCGACCACCCCCGCACGACGCCACGACGCGCCGTCGTCGAACGAGTACTCGACACCGGTGACGCGCACCGCGCCCGTGTCGCCCTGCGACTGCGTGAGCAGACCGAGGCGCTGCAACGTCCCGGCGGGCACGGCGCCGTTGGCGTCGAGCTTCGGAGCGAACCGCACGACCGACAGCGGCAGCACCGAACGCTGCTCGCCGGTCGCCTTGGACCTGAACGTCCACCTGCCCGACACCCGCGTGCTGAGCTCGAACCGCGAGCCGCGGTCGAGGCTCATCTCGGCGCGGTAGTCCGCCTCACCCGCGGGCAGGCCCTCGAACAGGCCACCGCTCTGCGGCAGCTCACCGACCAGGGTGCCCTCCCGGTACAGGGCCGTGCGGGCGGTGTCCACAGTGGACGTGCCACTGCCGTGGTTGCCGTCGCCCAGCATCGGCACGCCGAAGTAGAGCTCGTCCCGCAGGCGTTCGGCGAACGGGTACGGCGACTCCGGCAGCGCCGGCGAGAACACCGGCACGACCTCGTGCTCCTGGTGGGTGCGGCCGGGTGCGTAGGTGCGCGGGCCGGAGATGACGCGTTCCTGCGCGCCGTTGGCGTGCTGGGTGCTCACGACGGACTGCCAGCGCAGGTCTTCGGTGGTCAGGTAGTCGACCGCCTTGGCGCCGGAGGGCACCGGGTAGAGCGCCGAGGAGCCGCTGAGGCCGTGCACCGTCAACGGGAACTCGCCCTTGGTCGCCGTGCTGCCCGGCTTCAGGCCACCGATGGCGGTCTCGACGCGCGCGAGGTCCTCCTTGCGCGGTGTGCGGGTGAGGCCGGTGGGCAGGCTGCCGCCGACCGGGTAGGCGAGCCGGTAGTAGGTCGCCGGGTCGGCCGCCGAGTTGGCGTGCAGGGCCGTGAGCGACGAAAGCTCGCGCGGCGGGAGCGGACCGCCGATCTGCGCGGCCGCCACCCCCTCGAAGCCGCCGAACGAGAGGATGCCTGCCCCGACCGTGCGGTCGCCGTACGTGCGCTGCCAGCTCAGCTCACCGACGACGAACGAGCCGGGCGGTTCCGGTGCCCGCACGTCGATCCGCTGCGCGAGCCGGGCGTCCTGCCGCACAGTCAGGTCGCCCGTCACCGCCACCGTCGGGTGGAGGAGCACGTCCAGGTGCTCCGGGGTGCTGATCGACGAGTCGAGCACGTAGGTGCCCCTGGGCAGCCGGATCTTCTGGTCACCGGCGCCGACGAGCACCTTGAAGCCGGTGGAGTCGAGGCCGTCGACGAACGTGATCGAGCTCGCCGGGTCCTGCCCCTCGCGGTCGGTCAGGTCGACCGTGAGGGTGTACGACTCGACCTCGCGGTCGATGCCGACGAGAGTGCGGACGGTGTGCGAGCCGGAGGTCGCCACGACCACGCCGGTGTACGTGCCGTCCTTGCCGCCGACGCGGGTGTCGCCGGTGACCTGCACCGCCGCCGTGCCCTTCGCGGGAACGGTGACCCTGGCGGCGCCCAGCGTGAACATGCCCGCCGGAGCGGTCGTGTCGATCCTGAGGTCCAGCGTGACCGGCGCGTCCGTCGGGTTGGTGTAGGTGACCGGCTTGGTCTCCGGTTCGTCGTCGGCGTGCGGCCACTCGTGCCGGCCGAGGTTCAGCGCGACGACGTCGGCGGTCAGCACCTGCTCGACGGCCTTCGCCACGTCGATGCGGCCGGCGCCCTGGTCGAACGCGCTGACGCCGGCGGCCGGCCTGGCCGTGGTCGCGAGCGCCGACTTCACCTGGGCGGGCGTCCACTCCGGATGCTGCTGGCGCAGCAACGCCGCCGCGCCCGCCACGTGCGGGGTCGCCATCGACGTGCCGCTGGCAGCGACGTGCTCGCCGTTGGTGCCCGCGGCCGCCGCGACGATGTCGACGCCCGGCGCGGTCACCTCGGGCTTGAGACCGCTGTCCCCGGTGCGCGGGCCCCTGCTGGAGAACGGCGCGAGCTTGTCGTCGCGGTCGACGGCCCCCACCGAGAGCGCGGCCTCGGCCGTGCTGGGGGAGCCGACCGTGCCCGTGCCGCCGGAGTTGCCCGCGGCGATGACGAACAACGTGCCGTACCGCGCGGTCAGGTCGTTGACCGCCTGCTCCAGCGGGTCGACCTCCGGTGTGTCGCTGCCACCGAGGCTCATGTTGACCACCTGGGCGCCCTGCTCGGCCGCCCAGCGCATGCCGTCGAGGATCCACGACTCCTGGCAGCCGGACTCGACGCACACCTTGGCGTCGAGCAGCTGCGCGCCGGGTGCGACGCCGCCGTACTTCACGTCGTGGCTCGCGACGGTCGCCCCGACGTGCGTGCCGTGGCCGACGTTGTCGGTGTTGTCCGGGTCGGTGGTGAAGTTCCGCTCGGCGACCTGCTGGCCGCGGAGGTCGGGGTGGTTCTCGTCGACACCGGTGTCGACGATGGCGACCTTCACGCCCTTGCCGGTGATGCCGCGCTGGTGGGCCGCGGGTGCGCCGATCTGCCGCACGCTGCGGTCCAGGACCGGCTTGCGGATGCCGTCGAGCCAGACCTTGGCCGCACCGGACCGCAGCGCGCCCCAGTCGCCGGTCGTGCGCGCGCCGAGCCTGGCCCGGCCGTCCACGACCAACGGCATCCGGTCCCGGTAGCCGAACTCCAGCAACGTGGTGACGTCGAAGAGCCTGCGGTCGAGCCGGTCCGCCGCCAGCGGCCCGATCGCGTCGCCGGGGACGACCAGGGTGTGCCCGTCGGCACCGCGGTGCGTCCGGAACGTCATGTCCTGCCTGCCCTCGCCGGGTTGGATGCCGAGCACCCGCTGCCCCGCGCCGAGCAGCACCCTGTCACCGGTGACGAGAGTGACCTCGTCAACGGCCTGGGCGGGCTGGTTCCAGGTCGGTGCCGCGGTGGCAGCGGTGGCCGGCAGGGCGGTCAGGGTGAGCGCCGCGAAGGCGGCGCCCAGCACTTTCGTTTTGCCGCGCATTCGAATCCCCTCGTGGTTCGAATTGCTGCGCGCTGTGGTCCGCGCAGGCCGGAAGGCCTTCCGCGGAAAAGCGAAGGCAAGGCGAAAAGGTCCCCCGACGCTTTCGAACGTATCGAGGGTGGCCCGGATCACACAGGGCTGAACGGGGTATTCTCCTGCGGCTTCTCCGCGCCCGTCAGCGCGACCGCCAGAACTTCCAGCGCGACCTGGGCGGCGCCTGCAGCTCACCGGCGGCGCGCAGCCAGTCGGCGAACGCGGCGGCGTCCTCGCGGGCCCGTGACCCCGCCTTGCGGGGGTTGGCCAGCGCATACCGGTCGAAGAGCGGCCGGAACCGGTCGCCCAGCTCGTGTGCGACCTCCGGGCCCAGCATCCGCACGATGCCCCGGCGTTTCGCGAGCAACGCGCGCCGTTCGACCTCAATGCGTCGTTCGTCGAACCCCGCAGGTGCGGGGGTGCCCGTGAGCAATGCATTCAACAGTTCCGCCTGCTGCGCGGCAAGCCTTTTGCGTGCAGCCGAAGCGTCAATGTGGTCGTGTTTCTCAGTCACGATGTTTGTCCACCACCGCGCGGATAGCGGTCAGCTCGGACGAGATTTCGGCGTCCGACGGGTAGTTGTCGTCGCGTTCGAGCAGAACACCGGGAGGCGCGACGCGCGAGCACAGCTCGTCGAGCACGTCGAGCACCTCGGGCAGCACCGCGTGGGCGTGCGTGTCGTGGTAGATGTCGCCGTGCTGCTCGCCGCCGGCCACGTGCACGTACGCCAGGCGCTCCAGCGGGATCTCGTCGAGGAACCGCTGCGGGTCCGTGCCGATGTTGCGGGCGTTGGCGTAGAGGTTCGCGACGTCGACGAGCAACCAGCAGTCGGTGCGCTCGACGAGCTCGGCCAGGAACTGGCCTTCGGTCAGCTCGCCGTCCGGCCACTCCAGCAGTGCGGCGACGTTCTCCAGCGCGAGCGGCACCGGCAGGTGCTCCTGGGCGCGCTTGACGTTCGCGACGAGCACGTCGAGCGCGTCCCTGGTCCGCGGCACCGGCATCAGGTGCCCCGAGTCGAGCCCGCCCGCGCGCACGAAGCACACGTGGTCGCTCACCAGCGGAGCACCGACGGCCTCCGCGACCGACGCGAGGTGCTCGACGCGCTGGAGGTCGACCTCCTCCGCGCCGCCCAGCGACAGCGACACGGCGTGGGGGAGCACCGGGATGCCGCGCTCCAGCAGGATCGTCACCGACTCCGGCAGGTGGCCGGTGTGCAGGTTCTCGGCGACGACCTCCACGAAGTCCACGCCGGGCAGCCGTTCCACGGTCAGGTCGATCTCCGACCGCCAGCCGATGCCGACGCCCAGGTCCTTGATGACCGCCATCAGTCGCCTCCTCCGCCACCGCCGCAGCCACCACCGCCGCAGCTGCTGCCACCACTCGACGAACAGCCGCTGCCGCTCGAAGCGCATCCACTGCTACCACACCCGGCACCACAGCTGCCGCACGACGACCCGCCGCGGTCCGGAGTGGACTTCTTCAGGTGGCCCTTGCGCGGCAACATCCGCACCACGCTCTGCGACAGGCCGAAGAGCCCGGCGACCGGGCGCCCGTCGACCTTCCCGCAGAACCCGTGCACCGCCACCGCGTGCACCCGGTCGTGCGCGGTGGCGTGCAGGAGGGCCTGCCGGCCCGCCTTGGTGAGCGGCTCGCGGCCACGGGCCCAGACGACCAGCAGAACGGCGACCGGCACACCGATGAGGAACATCGGCGAGGACACGACCCCGAGCAGGAGCAGGGCGGCGGCGAGCACGAGGTAGGTCCACCAGGCGTCACTGCGCCGGCGTGACGGCTGCATCAGCCGCCGCGCCACCAGGTACCGGTGCAGCGCCTGCGCCTCCGGGCTGAACGCGGCGGACTCCACGACCAGCTCGAACCGCACGGCGGTGCTCAGCTGGTCGAGGACCTGCCGTTCCAGCGACGTGGTCGCGGCCTGGCCGTCCTGGCGCACGGCCGTCACGAGCCCGTCGCGCGACACCCGGACCG
Source organism: Lentzea sp. NPDC037011 (assembly GCF_055607425.1). Classification (NCBI taxonomy): domain Bacteria; kingdom Bacillati; phylum Actinomycetota; class Actinomycetes; order Pseudonocardiales; family Pseudonocardiaceae; genus Lentzea; species Lentzea sp. NPDC037011. Next base: position 37,975 of record NZ_JBVJRT010000014.1, read on the forward strand.
CGCCGGTGTCGACCAGCCGGGCCAGCGCGGTCTCCGCGGCCCGGCCGGGTCCCGCCGTCAGGTACCCGATCTCCTCCGCGGACAGCCGGGTGCCCTGGGGCGTCGTCGTGGTCATCCGGTCTTCCCCCTCAGCTGCTGGAGCCGCAGCTGCTCGAACTGCCACAGCTGCTGCTCGAACTGCTGCAACTACTGCTGGAACTGCTGCAACTGCTGCTGGAGCTGCCGCAGCTGCTGCTGGAACCGCCGCAGCCGCTGCTCGAACAGCCGCTGCCGGAACCGCAGCCGCTCCCGGCGCAGTTCGACGCCGCGCCGCAGGTGTAGACGTAGCCGGACCCGGCGGTGTAGTGCCAGCCACCGTTGTCCGAAGTGGACCGCCTGCTGCGCTTGCCCGGCGTGAGACCGCGGGTCGCCACGGTGTGCGGCCGGCTGAGCATGTTGTGCCGTGCGTACTTCAGCACGGTGCTGCCCAGGGGCGTCAGCGGGCCCCTCCTGCGGACCAGGAACGCCAGGAACGCCGTCAGCGCGGCGAACACCCAGAACACGTGCTCGGCGAACCCGATGCCGAAGAACAGGACGGTCATCAGGATGCAGACCACCTGGAGGCCGGTGGACCCGCTGACCTTGCGCCGCCGCAGACCCCGGTCGACCAGGCTCTGCTGCAGCGAGGCCATCTCCGGGCTGCGGGCGGCCCACGCCACGACCGAGCGCATCGGCTGACCGGCACCCTGGACCCCGGCCAGGACCTTGGCCTCGATCCGGGTCGTGGCGCCGTAGCCGTTCTGGTGGACGGCGGTCACGAGCCCCTCGCGGGAGACCCGCACCAGACCGCCGTCCATCAGCCGGGCCAGTGCGGCCTGCGCCGCCCTGTCCGGTCCCCCTGCCAGGTACCCGATCTCCTCTGCGGACCAGTCGGTCCTGGTCGAAGACTTGGCCATCAGCACTCCCCGTTCCACTGGTGCCGTCGCACCTTCGACGTGGAATCCGCTGCTCGGTTCCTCTCGTTACCCGAACGGCACCGTGGGCTCAGCAGCCGCCGCCGCCTCCGCCGCAGCCGCCCCCGCCACCGCCACCGCCGCAGCTGCTCCCGCCCGAACACGAGGAGGAGCTCGACGAACACGAACTGCCACCGGTGTAGCCCGCCGACGTCCCGGCCGGTGCGGCGAGCAACGAGCTGCGCACCGCGAGGTCCGGGTAGACGGCGAGGCCCCCGAGGGCGACCAGCGCGGCCGCGCCCACGAAGGTCTCGTGGTCCGGGCGGGTCTCCCCACCCCTTGCGGTGCGGGCGTCGTCGAAAGCGCGATCCCCCTTGGTCGTGCGCACGAGCTTGCCGCGCCGCGTGACGAGGAAGAGCAGCAGGAGGGTGAGGACGAGCTGCAGGGACAGCCAGCCGACGGGTGCGTCGATCGCGATGCCGTTGACCCAGCGCACCACGCCGACCGCGAACAGCAACCAGAACAACACCGATCCGTTGCGCCGCGCGCTTTTCGCGGCCTCCGGGCGGATGAGGAGACCCATGTCCTCGAGGCGGCGGCCGATCGAGGTGACGGCGGGGTCGCCGGTCATCGTCAGGACCAGCAGGGAGACCGTGCGGTTCTGGTAGCGCCGGCTGTCGGCGAGCACGGCGCGGTCCACGGGGTTGCGCGACTGCGCGGAGCTGGTGGCTTGAACGGCGCCACGGCGGGAGACCCTGAGCTCACCCGCGGTGAGCAGGCGGGCGATGGCCGTCTCGACCACGCGCCGCGGACCGCCCACCAGGTAGGCGATCTCGTCCACGTCGAGCAGGCGCACGGGCTGGCTCCCACCGGCCCGTGCGCGCACCCGGAACACGATCGCGACCAGCACGGCCAGTGCCAGCCCGATCCAGTAGAGCTGGAGGAACTCCGGTCCGGACAATCCCCAAGGCCTCATGCGACCCACCCCCTGACTGCCCCCAAGACCTTGCTTGGGTGACGTTCATGGTGTGGTCCGCGCCACAGGCTCACAAGGCTTGTTGACGAAGCCTTAGGGTTGCCCGCTCCCGGTCGCGGTTTCCGCCCGTGGGCGGGGAACGCGGCTCAGCTGGAGGAGCCGCCGTCGACCCCGCTGGAGCCCTCGCCGTCGGTGCCGAACTCGGTGAAGATCATCGCGCCTCCCAGGTTCTGTCCGGCCGTTCCGCCGGACCCGGCCCAGTCTCCTATTCGGACGGAACGAGTTTCAAGGAGACGGAGTTGATGCAGTAGCGCTGGTCCGTCGGTGTGGGGTACCCCTCACCTTCGAAAACGTGCCCGAGGTGGCTGTGGCACGTGGCGCAGAGCACTTCCACGCGCTTCATGCCGAGCGTCCGGTCCTCGCGCAGGATGACCGAGTCGCCCGCCAGCGGTGAGAAGAACGACGGCCAGCCGCAGTGCGAGTCGAACTTGGTGTCGCTGCGGAACAGCTCCGCGCCGCACGCACGGCACTCGTAGACGCCCTCGGTCTTGGTCTCGACGTACTCGCCGCTCCAGGGCCGTTCGGTGCCGGCCTGCCGCAGCACCGCGAACTCGGCGGGGTTGAGCTGGGTGCGCCATTCCTCTTCGGAGCGCACGATCTTGGGAGTGGTGCCGACAACAGGTTCCATGACCCTTTATAACGCCGCGGCGGTCGCTGGGCTTCCCGGCGGGGGCATCGAGGGGCGCAGGCGTAAGACCCCGTTAAGGACTGGTTCAGAAGATGATGGCGATGATGTCGCTCAGCGCGAACCAGATCGTGAGCACCACGCCGAGCAGGATCAGCCCCACGACGAACACGGCCACCAGGCGCTGGTGGCCGGTCGTGCGGTTCGCGGAGTCGGCGAAGTCCTGCACCCCGTCCAGGTAGCCCTCGACGGTGTAGCCGGGGCGTTCGCGCTTCATCCGGTCGAGGTGCGCGGCGAACGCCTTCGTCTCCGGGTCCTGCGGGTCGAGGCCGATCAGCTCCTCCTGGATCTGCTCGCGCTCGTCCTTCGAATCGCCCATGACCACCAGCTTAGTGGCTGAGGGCCGGGTTCCACCGGTGCGAAGCGGTGATCCGCGCGGCCGTTCAGCTGGCGACGGCGAGCGAGGGCCGGACCGCGCCGACCGCCCTGCCGTGGCCGAGCACCGGCACGGTCGCGAGTCCGGCGGCCTTCCCGACGTCGACGCCGAGGCGCTTGAGCACGGCGACGACGACCACCGCGCGGGCGCGCGACGAGCCGTCCGCGATCTTCAGCGCGATGCCCTCACCGCTCGGCAGGCCCACCGCGTAGACGCCCTCGGCGCCGTCCTTGGCGATCACGCCGGGCAGCGCGTCCATCAGCTCGGTGACGTCGCGGCCGGTGCCGCCGACCCACTGCGGGAAGGCGTTCATGGCGGCGGCGACCCGGTGCTCCAGCGTGCCCTCCTCGGCACCGGCGAGCAGCCCGAACGCCCTGGCGAGAGCGGTCAGGCTGATCGCGAAGATCGGTGCGCCGCAGCCGTCGACGCCCACCTGGGCGACCGGCTCGCCCGCGACGTCCTCGATGGTGGCGCGGGTGGCCACCTGCAGCGGGTGCGCCGGGTCGAGGTAGTCCTCGGTCGACCAGCCGTTGACGACGCAGGTCGCGAGCATCGCGGCGTGCTTGCCGGAGCAGTTCATGTACTTCGGGGCCGCGTCCAGGCCGCGGGCGAGGTGCTGGGCGCGGGCCGCCTCGCCCAGGGGGAGGTCGGGCGTGCACCGCAGGGCGTCCTCGGTGAGCCCGGCACCGGCGAGGATGCGCAGGGCGCCCTCGACGTGGAAGTCCTCGCCGGAGTGCGAGGCGCAGGCCAGCGCGAGCAGCTCGCCGTCGAGGTCGAGGCCGCTGCGCAGCATCGCGAGCGCCTGCAGCGGCTTGTTGGACGACCGGGGGAACGCCACGTCGCCGGGCCGGCCGACCGAGAGCACCGGGGTGCCGGTCGCGTCCGTCGCCACGACGGTGCCGTGGTGCACCGACTCCAGGAAGTCGCCCCGCCAGACCTCCGCGACCACCTCGTGCCCCATGACGCCCTCCCTCACGACCGAAGAACAGAACTGCCAACTGTCGACAGTTGACTACGCACCTAATGTAACCCCCGGACGGTCGGTGCCGTCCAGATCAGGAGACGAACGTGACACCTCCGCTGCACCTGAGCCTGGCCGGCCAGGCGGTCGACGTCCTGCGCGAGCAGGTGCTGACCGGGGTCATCCCCGCCGGGTCGCGGGTGAACGAGGTCGAGGTGGCCCACCAGCTCGGCATCAGCCGCGGCCCGCTGCGCGAGGCGATCCGGCACCTGGCCTCGGAGGGGCTGCTGACGCTCGTGCCGCACCGGGGCGCGTTCGTGCCGGCGGCCGACGAGGACGAGGTGCGGGCGTTGTTCGAGCTGCGCACGGCGCTGGAGTGCGCGGCGGCGGAGCTGGCGGCGTCCCGGCGCACCGACGTCGACCTGGTGCGGCTGCACGAGGTGTGCGCCGAGTCGCGGCGCGACTACACGGCGGGGCAGCCGTTCCCGTACCGGCTGGACCTCGCGTTCCACCGGGCGTTGCTGGAGGCCGCGCGCAGCCCGCGGATCGCCGAGCAGGTGTGGCTGGTGCAGCAACGGGTGGTGCTGCTGCGCAGCGCGCTGGAGGACGACCCGCCGCACCAGCACGCGTCGCTGGACGACCATGACGAGCTCGTGCGCGCGGTCGAGGAAGGTGACGCGGCGCGCGCTTCGGGTGTGATGCGCCGCCATCTGTCCCGAGTGTGCGCGCAGATGCTGACGAGCCTCAAGGCCTGAATAATCGCCGTCGGACGAGGTGGGTGTGCGAAGGCGGGGGAATGCGCGGGACGACGTTCGGTGAGTTCCTGCGGTTCTACCGCCGCAGGGCCGGACTCACGCAGGAACAGCTCGCGTCTCGCACAGGGCTGAGCGTGCGCGCGTTGAGCGACCTCGAACGCGGTCGCGTCCACACACCACAGGCGACGACCGTCGACCTGCTCGTCACCGGCCTGGGGCTGGACCTGGGCGAGGCGGGGGAGTTCGGCACGCTGGCCCGCTTGGGCGAGGCGGGGCAGCCGCGGCCCGACCACGCTGACCGGACCGCCTGCGCACCGCCGCCCGCCACGGAGCTCACCGGCCGCGAGTCGGCGCGGCGCGAGCTCGCGGACCGCGTGCGGGCGGCCGGTACGGCGCAGGTGCTCGACGTCGTCGTCGTGCACGGGCCGCCCGGCGTGGGCAAGACCGCGCTCGCCGTGGACGCCGCGCACCGGTTCGCCGGGTCGTTCGCCGACGGCTGCCTGTACCTGGACCTGCGCGGCGTGGACGCCGAACCGCTGCCGGCCGACCGGGCGGTCACCCGGCTGCTCACCGCGTTCGGCGTGCCCGACGCCCGGATGCCGTCCGACCCGGCCGACCGCGACCGGCTCCACCGCTCGATGATGCGCGACCGCGCGGTGCTGCTGGTGCTCGACAACGCCGCCGACGAAGCCCAGGTCCGCCCGCTGCTCACCGCCGCACCCGGCTCGCTCGTGCTCGTGACCAGCCGCAACGTCCTGGCGGGCCTCGTCGCCCGGCACCGCGTCGAGCTCGGTCCGCTCGGCCGCGACGACGCCGTCGCGCTGCTCGCAGCGGTGGCCGGTGACCGCGTGGCGGCCGACCGGGAGGCCGCGGGTGCGGTCGCGGGGCTGTGCGGCGGCATCCCGCTGGCGCTCGCGATCGCGGGCCACCGGCTCACCGGGCCGCGGTCGCTGCGCCGGCTCGCCGAGCAGCTCTCCGACGAACGTGCGCGCCTCGACGTGCTCGCCACCGGCGACGTCCAGGTGCGGACCGCGTTCGAGCTGTCCTACCGGCTGCTCGCACCGGGGACCGCCGCGGTGTTCCGCAGGCTCGCGCTGGTGCCCGGCCACGACACCTCGGTCGAGCTCGCCGCCGTCGCCGCCGGGGTCCCGCCCGACGACGCGGAGGCGCTGCTGGAGGAGCTGGTCGACGCGAGTCTCGTGCGTCCCGGTGACCTCCCCGGCCGGTACACGTTCCACGACCTGATCCGGGACTACGCGCGCGAACGCCTGCACGGCGAAGAACCCGGCATCGACGAGCACCGCCTGCGGACGCGGAACTGGCTGATGACCACCGCGACGGCCACGGCGGCGTTGTTCCACCCGGACGAGCAGGGCGCGGCGGACCTGGAGTGCGCGGACCGCTGGTTGCTCGCGGAGGTGGCGAACTGGCGTGGTGCGCTGAGGGAGGCCGTGCGCGCGGGTGACCACAAAGCCGTGCTGGCACTGGCGAACGCGATGCACTGGTACTCCGACCACCGTGGCCAGAGCGATCTGTGGCTGGAGGTCTACACGGCCGGTGTCGACGCAGCGCGCGCACTCGGCCGCAAGGAAGACGAAGCGAAACAGCTCAACTTCGTGTCGTGGGTGTACTTCGCCCGTGCTGTCCGCCTGCCCGCTGCCCTGGAGGCCCACGAGGCGGCGCTGCGGGTGGCGCAGGAGTGCGGTTCGGTGCTGGAGACGGCGTGGGCGCACTACTACCGCGCGGGCATCGAGACCCGCAGGGGCGACCAGGCGACGGCGGTCACGCACGGCCGGCGCGCCGCCGAGCTGTTCCGCCGGGCCGGGCTGCCGATGGCGGTGGTGTTCGCGCTGTCGTTCACCGGCGTGGTGCTGCAACGCACCGGGCGCGTCGCCGACGCCGTGGAAACCCACCTCGCGGCCATCGCGGAGGAACGGGCCGTGCGCGGCACCCAGCGCGGTGTGGCGAAGGAGAACACGGCGCAGCTGCTGCTGCGGCTCGCCGACAGCCTCACCGCCGCGGGGGACCCGGAGCGGGCGCTGACGGTCGTGGCCGAGGCGGACGCGTTGATCGGCGAGTTCGGCGGTCTGCGCGCGATGGTGCGGCACAGCCGGGGCTGTGCGCTCAGCGCCGCCGGCCGGTGCGGGGAGGCGCGTGAACAGTTCGCCCGCGCGGCCGAGGGCATGGGTGACCCGGAGGCCAGGGTGTCCGTGCTGATCGAGCTCGCGCAGACGTGCGATCGGATGGGAGACCACGACGCTGCCACACGGCACCGCGTGCGCGCGTTGGCTGAGAGCGAGGGCTACGAGTCGCCTGGCATGACGAAGCTCCAGCACGACGTGGCGGAAGCGCTCGGCATCGCGCTGACGGCTTAGCGGAGGACCGTGCTGAGGAACGCGTCCGCGTCGAACCGCTCCGAGCCCGCCGGGACCAGGCAGTAGGCGGCGTCGAGGAACTCGCGCAGGGTCGCCAGGGGCACCCGCAGCACCGTGGTGTGCCGGGAGGAGACGAGCTCCAGCACCACCGCTCTGCCACTCGGGCGCACCCGCACGTCACCCTTGCCCGACGGCCGCGACAGGCCGTCCCGCAGCAGGTCGCGGCCCATGATCCAGGTCGCCGCCGCGTCGCCCGCGTGGAAGTGCATCGAGACGGCGAACGGGTCCTCGCCGGTGTAGACCAGCTCGGTGTCCACGGGTGCGGTCGCGCCGTCGGCACGGACGAAGTCGAAGACGGTGCGTGACGCGACCCGCATGGAAGCTCCCGAATGTTCGCCGGTGGTTCACCTGGGTTCACGTGGCCGGCACTGAAATGGTTCACGAGTACGTGGACTGGTTTCCTGTTTCCACCGGCCCTGAAACGAGCGCGCGGCGCCAATCTGATGAGATTTGCCTGATCGGACGGTCCGAGCGGCTTTCCGACGTGCGACGGCGGCGCTGTGGCCCTCGTCCCAGCCGGTGCGCGGCGGCGGGACTTCTGCCGGTCGTTCTGCATGGTCCTTCCGCTGACGAGGCGATTTCCTGGAATCCGTCCCAGAAAGGACGGGTGACATGAGTGCCCCTTCTGCCCGCCGCCCGCGACCGGCCGGTGCGGTGCCGGGTCAAGTGGCCGGCCGGCTCGTCGGCCGCGAACGGGAGGTCGCCGCGCTGGCCGAGGCGCTCGGTGCCGGGCGGTCGTGCGTGGTGCACGGCGCCGTCGGCACGGGCAAGAGCGCGCTGCTGGCCGTCGCGTCGTCGATCGCGGTGCGCAGCGGGCTGACACCGGTGCGGGCGTGGCCCGGTGCCGACCGGCGCGCTGTGCTGGTGGTCGACGACGCCGACCAGCTGCCCGCGGAGCAGCTCCAGCGGCTCGCGCGGTTCCGCGGACCGGTGCTGGTGGCCGGCGACCTCGACCCGGACGCGGTGCCGGTCCTGCTGCCGGACGCGGAACGGGTGGCGGTGCGGCCGGTCGGTGCCGAGGCGGTGGCCGAGCTGGTGCGCCGCCGGGCAGGTGCCGAGGTGCCGCCGGAGGTGACCCGGCTGTTCCTGCGCTTCAGCGGCGGTGCGGCCGGCGTGCTGAGCGACGCGCTGGACCTGGTGGCTGAGGGAGGTTTCACGGCGGCGTGCCTGCGCGACACGCTGCCGTCGCTGCGGCTGCCGCGGTTGCTGCGCGCCGTGCGGCGGCGCTGGGACTCCCTCGACGCCGGGGCGGTGGCCGTCGGCCGCGCGCTCGCCGTGCTCGGGGAGACGTCGCTGGACGTGCTGTGCGAGGTGGCCGGTACGCCGTCGCTGGAGGCCCTGGCGGCGTTCGAACGGCTGGTGGACGCACGGGTCGCCGCCGACGGGCCGATGCGGGTCTGCTCGCCCGCCCTGGGGCACGCGGTCCGGCACGAGATGGCGCCACGGGACCGCGAACGGCTGCACCGCACCGCGGCCCGCGTCCTGCACCGGCGCCGTGACACCGCGACCGCTGTGGCCGGGCACGTCGTGGCGTGCGCGGAACCCGTCGCGCAGCCGTGGGTGGCACCGGTGCTGTCGGCGGCGGCCCGGCTGCACCGGGCGGCGGGACGGGCCGGGGACGCGGCGCGGTGCCTGCGCGCGGCGGTGCGCGAGCCGATGGACGACCGGGTCGCGGCCGAGGTGGCGGACGGCCTGGCGGAGCTGCACCTGCGCTGCGGCGTCGCGCCCCGCGCCGGTGAGCTCGGCCGGCTCGCGGGCGGGGACCGGCTCGGTGCCGTGGTGCTCGACTGGCAGTGCGACGAGGAGCTGCTCGGGCTGGAGCTCGGACCGGTCGCGAGCGCCGTCAGCGCGGCGCACGCCGGTGCGGCCGACCGGAGCGGCGGGCCGGCGTTGCGGGCGTTCTGGCTCAGCCTGCGCGGGGACTGCGCCGAGCTCGCCGAGCAGGTGCTGGGCGCGGTCGCGGACGGTGCCGGCGACGCGGTGCCGGACCTGGTGTTCGCCGGGCTCGCGTTGCTGCACAGCACGTCCGACTACGCGGCCGTGCTGCTGGAGCTCGTACCGCGGCTGCGGGCGCGGCTGGTCGGTGCCGAGGACGACTGGCTGGTGGCGCTGGAGGCGTGGGCGCACCGGGCGAACGGCGACCACGCCGCGGTGTCCCGGCTGGTGCGGGAGCTGACGGCGCGGACCTCACCCGCGCGGGGCTGCGCGGCGCTGGGAGCGGCGGCGTTCGTGGCGTCCGCTGTGGACGGTGGCGTGCCGGACGAGGCTGCGGAACTGCTGGGGCGCCTGGGTTACGCGGGCACGCTGCCGCCGGCGTGGGTGTGCACGACGCTGCTGCACCACCGCGGCCGCATGCACCTGGAGCTGGGCTCACCGCGGGCGGCGCTGGCCGACGCGACCGAGTGCGGCGAGCGGCTCGCGCTGTGGCGCGCGGACAACCCGGCGATCGCGCCGTGGCGGCTGGTTGCGGCAGCGGCGAAGGCACGGCTCGGCGCGAGGGCCACCGCGCGGGAACCGGTCCGGCGGATCGGGGCGGCGTGGGGCCGGTTGACGCCGCACGAGTCGCGCATCGTCCGGCTGGCGCTCGACGGCGAGACGAACCGGGCCATCGCCACCCGGTTCGGCGTCACGCAACGGGCGGTCGAGCTGCACCTCACCCGCGTCTACCGCAAGACCGGCATCAGCCGGCGGGTGCAGCTCTCCGCGGTGTTCGGCGACTGAACCTCACAGCAGGCCGGAGCGGATCGCCCACGCCACCGCGTGCACCCGGTTGCGCAGCCCGAACCGCTCCAGCACCTGGTGCAGCGCGTACTTCACGGTCCGCTCCGAGCAGAACAGCCGCTGCGCGACCTCCGCGACGGTGGCGCCCTCGGCGAGCAGCCGCAGCAGCTGCACGTCGCGGTCGCTCAGCACCGACCCGGCCCCGGTGACGGGCTGCCCGCCGAGCAGCAGCTTCTCCAGCCGTTCGGTGGTGACGTCGGCGCGGCGCACCGGCACCGGGAGCCCGGCCTGCGCGGCGATCGACGGCGTGAGGTCGTGCAGCCGTGCGGCGATGACGACGACACGGGGTGCCGCGATGGCCTTGAGCCGTGCGGCCTGTTGCGCGCACAGCTCGTTCACCACGGCCAGCAGCACGTGCGCGTCGGCGCGGTCGGACACCACCCGCACCCGAGGGGAGCTCTTCAGCAGGTGCGCCACCCCTGCGGCGCTGATCAGGTCACGGGAGTCGACGGCGACGCGGACCGGTTCGATCCCGGCGTCCACGAGGGCGAGGGCGGAACTCATGCCCCGATGGTTCACCGGTCCGGTGTGCGTCCACTTCGGAAAACCGAACCGATCAGCACCTGCCGCCCGGCCACCGACGTGCGGAACTCGCCAGTGGGCCAGTGCTCGACCCGCAGCTCGTCACCGGGCAGCACCGGGGCGGTGAACCGCGCGTGCAGCTCGGTGAACTCCCTGCCGCGCACGGTGATCCCGAGCGTGCACAGGCCGTGCAGAACAGGACGGTCGAACCCGGCCGCCCGCGCGAACTCCCGGTCGTGGTGCATCGGGTTGACGTCACCGGTCTCGCGGTAGCGCAGCGCCTGGTCGGCGGTGGTGCGGACGACGGTCACCTCCGGTTCGGCGGCCGGCACCGCGAACTCGCGGGTCGTGCCCCGCGCACCGCCGAAGCCGCCCTCACCCTTGACGAAGCACGACGAGCGGGTGGACGCGTACTCCGACTCCCAGGTGCTCACCACGAGCGCGCCGGAGCCCTTGTCGAGGATGTCCGTGACGGTCTTCGTGACGACCGTCGAACCCTCGCGCGGCAACGGCCCGTGCAGCCACAGCGACTGCTCGGCGTGCAGCACGCGTGTCATGTCGGCGCCGGTCAGGCCGAGCTGCGGGCCGCCGTGCTGCAGCAGCGGGATGGCGAACGCGGGGGAGAACCCGCCGACCGCGGCCGCGTACACCTCGGCGTCGCCGGACGACCAGGTGCGGACCTGTCGTTCGACGACACCGAGAATGCCGTGGTCGAGCATTACCCGAGGGTGCCGCGGACGTTCGCGTGGCCCTTGAGCAGGTTGCGGGCGATCGTGCGGCGCTGGATCTCGTCGGTGCCCTCGTAGATGCGCAGCAGCCGCAGCTCGCGGTACCAGCGCTCGATCGGCAGCTCGCGGGTGTAGCCCATGCCGCCGTGGATCTGCAGCACGCGGTCGACGATCTCGTTGGCCTTGATGCCGCCGTAGAGCTTCGCGATGGACTGCGCCTGCCGCGAGTCCTGCTTCTGGTCCACGAGCCACGCCGCGTGCAGCACGAGCCAGCGCAGCGCCTCGATCTCGACCGCGGAGTCCGCGATCATCCACTGGATGGCCTGGTACTCGGCGATCGGCTGGCCGAACGTGACGCGGTTCTTCGCCTGCTCCACCGCCATCTCGACCAGCCGCTCGACGCTGCCCAGCGCGCGGGCGGGCAGCAGGTAGCGGCCCTGGCCGATCCACTGCATGGCGAGGTGGAAGCCCTTGCCCTCCTCGCCGAGGATGTTCTCGTGCGGCACGCGCACGTTGTCGAACACCAGCGCGGCCGGGCCCCACTGGCCCATGGTCGGGATGGGCTCTGACTTCCAGCCCATGTCGCGGTCGACGAGGAAGCAGGTGACGCCGCCGTCGGCGCCCTTCTCCCTGTCCGTCACGGCGAACACCATCACGAAGTCGGCCTCGTTGCCCTGCGTGATGAAGGTCTTCTCACCGTTGATGACCCACTCGTCGCCGTCGCGGACGGCGGAGGTGCGGATGGCCTTGGCGTCGCTGCCGGCACCGGGCTCGGTGATCGCGAAGCACGAGACGCGCTCGCCGGAGATCGTCGGCAGCAGGTAGCGCTGCTTCTGCTCCTCGTTGCCGTGGAACAGGATGTTGTCCGCGTAGCCGCCGAAGCGGAACGGCACGAAGCTGCGGCCTAGCTCGGCCTCGACGAGCGCGGTCATCAGCGCGCCCAGGCCCATGCCGCCGTACTCCTGCGGCGTCAGCACGCCGAAGAAGCCCGCCGCCTTCGCCTTGTCCTGCAACGCCTTCAGCTCGTCCTTGGGCAGGCCGGGCTGCCCGGCGCGCTCCCGGCGCAGCACCTCCGGCTCCAGCGGGACGATCTCCTTGCGCACGAAGGTCCGCACCCAGTCGCGGATCTCCTTCTGCTCGGCGTCGAGCGTGAAGTCCATTTCTCTCCCTTAGACGAACGCGTTGATGCCGGTCAGCGCCCGGCCGATGAGCAGTTTCTGGATCTGGCTGGTGCCCTCGTAGAGGGTGGTGACGCGGGCGTCGCGCAGGAACTTGCCCACCGGGTACTCGTCGATGTAGCCGTAGCCGCCGAACACCTGGATCGCGTTGTTCGCGACCTTGACCGCGGCCTCGCTGGCGTAGAGCTTGGCCATGGACGCCGCCGTGCTCAGGGGCAGGCCCCGGTCGGCGAGGTCGGCGGCCCGCCAGGTGAGCAGCCGGGCGGCCTCGGTCTCCACGGCCATGTCGGCGAGCAGCTCCTGCACGAGCTGGAAGCCCGCGATGGGCTTGCCGAACTGCTCGCGTTCCCCGGCGTAGCGGAGAGCGGCGTCGAGCGCACCCTGGGCGGCACCGACGCAGCCCGCCGCGACGGACATGCGGCCCTTGTCGAGCGCGCCCATCGCGAGCTTGAAGCCCTCCTCGCTGAGCAGGGCGTCCGCGCCGACGTGCACCCCCTGCAGGGTGATCTCGGCGGTGGCCTGGCCGCGCATGCCGAGCTTGCCCTTGACCTCGGTGGCGGTGAACCCCTCGGTCGCGGTGGGGACGAGGAACGCGCTGACGCCCTTCGGCCCCGGTCCGCCGGTGCGGGCGAACACCAGGGCGACGTCGGCCCACGTGCCGTTGGTGATGAAGACCTTGCTGCCGTCGAGCACCCAGCCGTCACCGGACCTGGTGGCCCTGGTGGCGAGGCTGCCCGCGTCGCTGCCGGTGCCGGGTTCGGTGAGCGCGAAGCAGCCGACCAGCTCGCCGCTGGTCAGACCGGGCAGCCAACGCTGCTTCTGCTCCTCGGTGCCGTGCCGCGCGATCGACTTCGCGACCAGCCCGAGTGACACGGAGATGATCCCGCGCACCGCGCTGTCACCCCGGGCGACCTCCTCCAGGACCAGGCAGTACGCGAGGTTGTCACCGCCGGAGCCGCCGTGGGCCTCGTCGATCCCCAGCCCGAGGAAGCCGACCTCGCCGAGCTGCGGCACGAGCGCGCGGTCGATGGCCTCCTCGCGGTCCCACCGGGTCGCGTGCGGGACGATGCGCTCGTCCGTGAACCGCCGGGCCAGCTCCCTGAGCTGCCGGTGTTCGTCAGAAAGCGTCAAGTCCACAGGCCCTCCCGATAAACCGAACAGTGTTAGGTTAACTCACATGCCGCGGCCGAGCACCCCTCTGTTGAGCCCCGACCGGATCCGGTCGGTGGCACTGGCCATCATCGACCGCGACGGCCTCGACGGCCTGTCGATGCGCAGGCTGGCCGCGGAGCTCGGCGTGCAGGCCGCGTCGCTCTACGGGCACGTGAAGACCAAGGACGCGCTGCTCAACGACGTGGCCGCGGCGATCCTCGCCACGATCGACGTGTCCGGCTTCGCCTCGGGCGACTGGCGCGCCGGACTCGTCCAGTGCGCGCGCTCTTACCGCGAGGCGCTGGCGTCGCACCCGAACATCGTGCCGTTCCTGGCCTACGGCCCCGCCGGCCGCGAGGAGTCGCTCAAGCGCCTGGACGTGATGCACGGCGCCCTGGTCGACGCCGGCTGGTCCCGCCGCGAGGCCACGATGATCGCCGCGGGCGTCATGTACATCGTGTTCGGCTCCGCGCTCAGCTCGTTCTCCAGCGGCTTCTCCTCCGACCCCGCCGCCTACTCCGGCCGCTACCCGCACCTCGACCGCGCCCACCTGCTGCCCGGTGTGGCCCGCGAGCTGGACCGCGACAGCTTCGAGCTGGCGCTCGCGGCGTTCGTGCGGGGCCTCTAGTGTTTCGGCGTGGCTGCTGCGAAGTCGAAGGCGATCGAGCTCGAGGTGGGTGACCGGCTGGTGCGGGTGTCCAACCCGGACAAGCCGTACTTTCCCGCGCGGGGCATCACGAAGCTCCAGGTGGTCGAGTACTACCGCACGGTCGCACCCGTGCTGCTGTCCGTCCTGCGCGATCGCCCGGTCGTCCTGAAGCGCTACGTCGACGGCGTGGAGGGCGAGGCGTTCTACCAGAAGCGCGTGCCCAAGGGCGCCCCCGACTACGTCGAGACGGTGACGGTGAGGTTCCCGTCCGGCCGCCCCGCCGACGAGATCTGCCCGACCTCGGAGGCCGTGGTCGTGTGGGCGGCGAACCTCGGCACGTTCGACTTCCACCCGTGGCCCGTCCGCCGCCCGCTGGTCGACCTGCCCGACGAGCTGCGCATCGACCTGGACCCGCAGCCCGGCACCGGCTTCCGCGACGCCGCACGGGTCGCCGGCGTGCTGCGCGAGGTGCTGGCCGACGCGGGCCTCACCGGTCACCCGAAGACGTCCGGCGGTCGTGGCATCCACGTGGCGGTGCGCATCCGGCCAGAGTGGGACTTCGTCGACGTCCGGCACGCGGTGATCGCGCTGGCCCGCGAGGTGGAGAAGCGGGCGCCGTCCCTGGCGACTTCGGCGTGGTGGAAGGAAGAACGCGGCGAGCGGGTGTTCATCGACTTCAACCAGGCCGCCCGCGACCGCACGATCGCGTCGGCCTGGTCGGTGCGCGGCACCCCGCGTGCCACCGTGTCGACGCCGGTGACGTGGGACGAGCTGTCCACTGTGGACCCGGACGACTTCGACGTGCTGACCGTGCCCTCCTACCTGGCCGAGCGCGGGGACCCGCACGCGGGGCTGGACTCGGAGGCGTTCGGGATCGAGACGCTGCTGGAGTGGTACGCGGCAGACCCGCGCGGGGAGATGCCGTACCCGCCGGACTACCCGAAGATGCCGGGCGAGCCGCTGCGGGTGCAGCCTTCTCGGAAGAAGAACTGAGCACCTGGCCAGAGGTCTTGTCCGCCCCCTCCCCCTCTTTGCAGACGCCAGTAGAGCCAGGGGCGGGGACTTGGGGCGTCACAGGCACAACAGCTGGCGACCTGCTCAGAGCTGAGAACTCGTTCCTGCGCCTTGGGTTCAGTGCTGCTGGAAGCCGGGCGGCAGGTGCAGCCAGGCGGTGGATTCGGCGTCCCAGCCGGTGAGGACGGCGATGCCGTGCGGCGTCCTGACCGGGACGTGGTGCGCTGTGAGGAGGCCGGTCACGGTCAGGTGCACGGCATCGAGGTCTTCGGCGGCGCGACTCCAGCAGACCCGAGCGCGTCCCGCTGACGAGTGCGGGTAGCGGGTCACCAGCCGCCCGTAGTCGGAGGGCGAGCCGATGGTGAACAACCGGACGCTCGCCGGGTCGAAGGTGACGGTGGACAGCGGTCTCGTCCGGCCGAACTCCGCCCACTCTCCCCACTGCCACGTGCTGGTGCCGCCCGGCAGGAGGGACGAGGTCCACAGTGCTCCGACCGGTTTGTCGTCACCTGCGGGTTCATCGGCTACCTGAACCTTGTGCGGTGTCGCGTCCGTCGCGTACCGCGCCTGGGGCGACCGCAGTGAGGGATCGCCCAGGGGCCCGGTTGCCAGCCGCCGCAGCACGGCGGCTGCGACCTGGTCGAGCTCCGGAGCGGGCCGCGCGGTGAAGTCACGGCCGGAGTGCTGAAGGGATACCGCGAAGGCGATGTGCCGGTAAAGGTCGTCGTCGTTCAGGTCGGTCAGGTCGAGGTCGTCGAGGAAGTCGCGCAGCAGCAGGCACAGTTCGATGAGGACGGGGCTGCGGAGCTGGTCGGTGGGGCCATCGGCCATGAGCGGGCCTCGTGTTCCAGTGGGGTGCCTGACCTCCCGGACGGTAGTCCCGCCCAGGCAGCCGTCGCGGGCGCGCGAGCAGGGGTGACGCGCTGGCCGTCCGGTCGTCCGGCAGGTGGGCCAACCGGCTGTACCCGCTCTGGATCCGGTGGGTGACCTCGTAGACTGGGCGGAACGAGAGGAGGTCGCCATGGCCCAGCCCTACGTCGTCCGGTACGTCGGCGGTCCCCTCGACGGGCGCGTGGACTCGCTGCCCTCCGTGCCGGAGGAGCCGAAGCAGACGGTCACGTACGTGCACCTGCACGGCGGCCCCAAGATCGTGCACGTCTACGACCTCGCCTACGTGGTCGAGTACGGGTGCGAGTACCGGCTGCGCGCAGAAGAGGCGTGACCGGCCCGTTCGCCTGAGAGCGCTTTCACCGCACGGTTCCCGTGACTTGATCTTGCCGTCGACCCGGTGCTCAGAATTGTCAGGGGTGTAGGGCATGCTGGGGCACAGGTGTTCGAATGGCGGGAGGCAGCGCGATGGCGAAGAAGAGCGGGCTGTCGGCGGAGGACGTCGGCGACCTGCGCTCACAGCTCGACGGGGGCACTCAGCCGCTGGTGTGGTTCACGGCGGCCGCGGTGGGCATGGAGGCGGGGAGGTCGGCGAAGGTGCTCGCCTTCACCGACCCGGAGGAGGGCGACTTCATCCAGGTGCGGCCAACGGGGTCGAAGGACGAGATGTCGTTCGGCCCGTCCGAGCTGACGCTGGAGAAACCGCCGCCCCGCAAGAAGCCCGCCGCACCACCCGCCGCGCAGCCCGAGCCGCCGCGGGAGACTGTGGTCGAGTACCCCTACGTCCCGGAGGTGCCGGTGAAGCCCGCGGCCCCCAAGCCGAAACCCGCTCCCGCAGTCGAGGCGTCCCCGCCGCCGAAGCCCGCCCGCAAGCAGGGCGGTGCGAAGGCGGCGCCGGAGGTCACCATCACCCTGGTGAGCGCCGGTGAGGGCGAGTGGACCGTCGAGGTCATGCAGGGCGCGCGCAAGTCCGTGCGGCCGATGGCGGTCTCGCCGGCCTCCGTCGCGCAGGCCGCGAAGCTGCTCACGCCCGAGGTCGCCGAGATCGTCGAGGGCGTGCTGAACGCGGCGCGTGCCCAGCAGCTCGCCCGCGTGGAGCAGCTGCGCGCCGAACTGGAGGCAGCGCAGAAGGCGCTGGAGGACCTGGGCGCGTAGCGCGGTCACCGGCTGCGACCGCACCGGTGGTGGTGCGGCCGCGTTCGGGTGAGGGGGCTTCCCAGGGCCGGTGGCGGGGCGGACCGTGGAACGCGCGGAGGTCCCGCTGGTCCGGCGTGAAAACGGGAGGCCCTGATGGGTACGTGTGGATGCTGTTCCGGGTGCACGGGGCCCGGCTGCGGCTGCTGTTCGAGCTGCTGACACCAGAACCGAGCAGGGGGAGCCTTCCCGAACCGCGGAAGGCTCCCCCTGCTGATGTCCTGGAAGATCAGGGCGGGCAGACCGTGCCGTTCGTCGGCACCTTCGCCTCGACCAGGTAGTCGCGCACCGCGGTGGTCGCACAGCCCGACACCCCGAGCGCCCCGTGCCCGCTGCCCTGCCAGCCGATCAGCACCGACCCCGGCAGCCGCTGCGCCGCGTGCTCGGTGCCCGAGGCGGGCGTGGCCGGGTCGTCGGCGGTGCTGAGCAGCACGATCGGCGGCGCGCTCTTCAGCGGGTCCACCTTCGCGAGCGACGGCACCGGGAACGGGCTGCAGTGCAGCAGCTGCCGGGCGAACAGCGTGCCGAACAGCGGGTGCTTGCCCTGCCAGTCCGTCGCCAGCGCCTTCACCCGGTCGGGTGGGATGCGGGTGGTGGTGTCGTTGCAGCCGATCACGAGGCCGGCGTCGAAGCGCGGCGGGTTCTCGTCGAGGTCGCCGACCAGCGGGTTGAGGAACGTGAACAGCGCGGTGCCGTCGCCCGCGCGGGCCTTCACGACCGCGTCGGCGAGCGCGGGCCAGCGGGAGCGGTCGCCCAGGCCGGACAGGATCGCGTTCAGCGCGGACCCGGCCGTCAGGTCCACGTACTCGCCGCGGATGCGGGTGGTGCGCAGCTGGGTGAGCAGGCCGTTCACGTCGTCGCGCGGCTTGGTGAGCGCGCAGCCGCGAGCCAGGCAGTCGCGGGCGAAGGCCTCGAACGTCGCCTCGGCGGCCGCCGCGCGGGACTCGAGGACACCGGCCTGGTCGAGCGTCGGGTCGGGGGCGCCGTCGAGCACGGTGCGGCCGATGCGGTTCGGGTAGCGCTGGGCGTAGGTCGTGACGACCCGCGAGCCCTCCCCGATGCCGAGCAGGTTCAACCGGTCGGTGCCGAGGTGGTCGCGGAGCCGTTCGAGGTCGGCGGCCGCGCGCCACGAGTCGAACGCGGTCAGTCTGCCCTCCAGGTCGAGCACGCACTCCTGCGCCGCCTCACCGGCCGCGACCACCAGCTGGGACTGCTCGGGCTCGGCCGGGTCGTACTCGACGAGCGCCGCACGCGTCCCGGACGGCACGCAGGCCATGCCCTCGGACCGGCCGGTGCCGCGCCGGTCCACGCCGATGATCGTGTAGGTGGTGAGCAGGTCCTCCGGCAGCGCCGCCGCGAGCCGCGCGGCCTTCACCGTGCCGGACTCCCCGGCGGGGTCGCCGACCACGACCAGCGCGCTCTTGCCGGAGCCGACGCGGGTCAGCGAGACGCTGAGCGAACCGCGGCCGGGACGTCCCGGCGGGTCGAGCACCACGCTCATCCGCGCGCACTCGTACTTCTGGTCGCCCTCGGGCACGTTCGTGCCGATCCGGTCGCGCATCTGCTCGCCGCACGGCGACCACGCGAGCGAGTCCGACCGGTAGTCCTCCAGCGGCGGAACGGGCTGCGGTCCCGCGAGCGCGCTCTGGTCGGCGGGCTGGTCGCCCTCGCCCCTGACCGCGATCACCGGCCGCAGCGACGGCCCGGCGCTGCACGCCGTCAGCACGCTCACTGCCAGCAGGACCAGGGCAGCGCGACGCACAGGTGTTCCTCACTTCCGTCCAACTCGGGCTCGGGTGGAGCCTCGCACGCGCCAGGTGTGAACAAGGTGAGTCAGGCCGTTCCCGGTCCGTGGGAAACCGCATCGGGTGCCGAAAGGACCTCCTGCACGATGGAGCGATGTCTCATGCGGACGGTCTGCCCGTCGCACGCCTGATGGGGGCGGTCCCGCCGCCGGCGCTCGTGCTGCTCGGCATCGTGAGCGTCCAGGTCGGAGCGGCCTTCGCGAAGCAGCTCTTCACGTCCGTCGGCGCGACCGGGACGGTGGCGGTGCGGCTCGTGCTCGCCGCCGCGGTGCTGCTGCTCATCTGGCGCCCATCGCTGCGGGTGGACCGCCGCACGCTGCTGGTCGTCGCGAGCTACGGCGGTGTCCTGGCCGCGATGAACCTGACCTTCTACCAGGCGCTCGACCGCATCCCGCTCGGCGCGACGGTGACCATCGAGTTCCTCGGCCCGCTCGCGGTGGCGGTCGCCGGGTCGCGCCGCTGGCTCGACGGGGTGTGGGTCGTGCTGGCCGGCGGCGGCGTTCTGCTGCTCACCCGCGCACAGGGCGGCCTCGACCTGGTCGGCGTGCTGTTCGCGCTGGCGGCGGCGGTGTGCTGGGCGGGCTACATCCTGATCGCGGCCAAGCTCGGCAGCCAGACCTCCGACGGCAAGGGGCTGGCGCTGGCGATGGTCGTCGGCGCGGTGATCGCGTTGCCGTTCGGCGCAGCGTCGGCGGGCACGGCGTTGCTGGACCCGTTCGTGCTGGTCGCGGGCTTGGCGGTGGCGTTGCTGTCGTCGGTCGTGCCGTACTCGCTGGAGCTGGAGGCGCTGCGCCGCATCCCGCCGCGGGTGTTCGGCATCCTGATGTCGCTGGAACCCGCGGTCGCCGCCGTGGCCGGGCTGGTCCTGCTCGGCGAGCACCTCGAACCGGCGCAGTGGGTGGCCGTGTGCTGCGTGGTCATCGCGTCCGTGGGGGCCACGCGGTCGGCACGTCCCGAGGCCTAACGGGCCCGCAGCTCACCTTTCAGCACCGAGGCGACGTCGTAGCGCGCTGGGATCTCCAGCTGGTCGTACCGGCACGACAGCGGCTCGCGGTCCGGCCGCCAGCGCGCGAACTGGCCGTTGTGCCGCAACCGCACCGGCGCGTCGCCCTCGGTCTGCGTGTAGTGGATCTCCACGACCCGCTCCGGCCGCAGCGCCACGTACCCGGCCTGCTGCCCGCGCCACCGGTTGATCTCCCCCGGAATCCGCTGCCCCGGCCGCGGGGCCGCCCACGGGTGGTCGTCGGCGGTCGTGATCAACGGCGTCAGCTCGGCCGCCAGCTCACGGCGTTCGGCCGCCTTGAACGAGCCGCAGACACCGATGTGGTGCAGCACGTCGTTGTCGTCGTAGACGCCGAGCAGCATCGACCCGACGGCCGTGCCCGGCTCGGTGTCCTTGTGCCAACGCAGACCCGCCAGCACGACGTCGGCCGTGCGCGCGTGCTTCACCTTGATCATCGAACGCTTGCCGGGCGTGTACGGGCCGCTGGCGAGCTTGCCCATCACACCGTCCAAACCGGCGCCCTCGAACAGCGTGAACCACTGCCGAGCGGTCTCCACCGACGTCGTCGCCGGCGTCACGTTCAGGCCCGGCAGCTCCAGCAGCGCCGCCCGCCGGTCCACCGTCGCCGACTCCAGCAGCTCCCGTGAGCCCAGTGCGAGCAGGTCGAACGCCACGAACGTCGCCGGTGACGTCTCGGACAGCAGCGCCACCCGCGAGGCCGCCGGGTGGATGCGCTCGGACAACGCGTCGAAGTCCAGCTCGTCGTCGCGGGCCACGACGAGCTCGCCGTCGACGACCACGCGTTCGGGCAGCACCGCCAGCATCGACGCCACGACCTCGGGGAAGTAGCGGTTCAGCGGCTTGCCGCTGCGCGACTGCAGGACGACCTCGTCACCGCAGCGGAACACCACGCAGCGGAAGCCGTCCCACTTCGGTTCGAACAGCAGGTCGCCCGAGTCGGGGACGCCGTTCACCGCGGTGGCCAGCATCGGCTGCAGGGGAGGGGTCAGTGGCAGGTCCACGCGGCACATCCTGCACCGTCAGCGGGAGTCCCGCCGCCGGTACCGCAGCAACAGCACGTCGTCCGCCCGCAGCACCGACCGCAGCTCCAGGTCCGCGGGCACCCCGCCCGGCCCGTGCGCGATCCGCCCGGCGTCACCGGCCGCGAGCACCGGCGCCACCGTCAGGTTCAGCTCGTCGACCAGCCCGGCGGCGAGCATCGTGCCGAACAGCTTCGGCCCGCCCTCCAGGTTGATCCTGCGCAGCCCGCGCGCCGCCAGCTCCCGCACCGCCACCGCGAGGTCGACCTCGTCCTCACCGGCGACGACCACGTCGGCGGGCAGCTCGGGCAGCTCCGCCCGCGCCGTCGTGACCACGATCGGCGGGACCGCCGTGTCGGTGAACAGCGGCAAGCCGGGGGTGAGCGAGCCGCGCGCCGTGACGACCGCGATCGGCAACGCCGGCGCGAGGCCCAGCCGTTCCCGCCGCGCCACGTCGGGCCGCGCACCCCGGTAGCCCTCGGCCAGCACCGTTCCCGCGCCCACCAGCACGACGTCCGCGAGGTCGCGCCCGAGCAGGTAGATCCGCTTGTCCGCGGGCGAGCCGAGCCCCGCCGAGCGCCCGTCGACCGTCACCGCACCGTCCACGCTGGACACGAAGTTCGCGGTCACCCACGTGCGGTCCGCCGGGTAGCCGTAGAGGTCCTCCAGCGCTGTGTCGGTCATCTCAACGCCCGGTGAGGGCCACAACATCTGCACTGGGCCATCCCATCACGCCGATAGGCTGCGGGGCATGCGCCTGTCCGACCGGGATCCCCAGATCGGGGCCGACGAACTGGTCGAGGGCCTGGTGCCCCCGCCCAGGTTCGACACCGTCAGCTTCGACAGCTACATCCCCAACCCGGACGAGCCCAGCCAGGCCGCCGCCGTCAAGGCCGGTCAGGAGTTCGCCGCGCGGGTGAACGCGCGCCGCAGGAAGTGGTCGCTGTTCGGCAGGTCCGAGGACGAGGGCAAGCTCGGCCTGTACCTCGACGGCGGCTTCGGCGTCGGCAAGACCCACCTGCTCGCCTCGCTGTGGCACGCCGTGCCCGGCCCCAAGGCGTACGGCACGTTCGTCGAGCTCACGAACCTCGTCGGCGTGCTGACGTTCCCCGAGGCGGTCAAGCGGCTGAGCGGGCACCGGCTGCTCGCCATCGACGAGTTCGAGCTCGACGACCCCGGCGACACCATGCTCGTCACCCGGCTCATCAAGGAGCTGATGGCGCAGGGCGTGCACATCGCCGCCACCTCCAACACGCTGCCGGACAAGCTCGGCGAGGGCCGGTTCGCCGCCGCCGACTTCCTGCGCGAGATCCAGTCGATGTCGGCGAAGTTCGACGTCGTGCGCGTCGACGGCCCCGACTACCGCCACCGCGGCCTGCCCGACGCACCGCCGCCGATGACCGACGACGAGCTCCAGGCGCGTGCCGAGCAGATGCCCGGCTCGACCCTCGACGACTTCGGCGACCTGCTCAAGGCCCTCGCCCGCATCCACCCGTCGAAGTACGGGCGGCTCGTCGACGGCGTCAGCACCGTGCACCTGCGCGGGGTCACCGCGGCGCCCGACCAGTCCGTCGCGTTGCGGCTGGTCACGCTGGGGGACCGGCTCTACGACCGCGACATCCCGGTGGCGGTGTCCGGTCAGCCGCTGTCGGACCTCTTCACCGAGGAGATGCTGCGCGGCGGCTACCGCAAGAAGTACCTGCGGGCGGTGTCCAGGCTCGTGGCCCTGAGCCGGTGAAACTCGCCCGTTCGGCGAGTTTGAGTCCGGTGTTCTTCGAGTATCCCCTGGTGGACGAGTGGGAATGATGACGTCCCGACGTCTCCCCGGAGGCCCCGATGCTGAGCGAAGCCGAACGCCGCTCCCTCGACGAGATCGAGCAGCGGCTCCGCACCGAAGAACCCGGTCTGGCCCGCGCCATGACCAGCTCGCGGTCCGCGCGGCCGTGGCTGTTCTGGCTCCTGCTGGTCGTGTTCGGCGGGTTGACCGTGCTGTGCCTGACGATCTCCGCGTTCGGGCCGGCGTTCCAGTGCCTGCTGGTGACCGCCGGCGTGCTCGTGTGGCACCGGCATCCGATACGCATCCGCTGATATCCAATATATTGCTCAGCGCAGAGGCTGTCCGAAACTCGGTGGCGCCCAGACCCCTGCTGCCGTGACCATCTCGGCGTGGGTTATCTGGAAGCGAACGGGCTGGCGTACGCACTCCCCGACGGCCGGGAGCTGTTCCGCGACGTCTCGTTCAAGGTGAGCGGCGGGACCGTCGTCGCGCTGGTGGGGGCGAACGGGGTCGGCAAGACGACGCTGCAGCGCATCCTGTCCGGCGAGCTGACGCCGAAGCAGGGCAGCGTGCACGTGCAGGGCGGGCTCGCGGTGATGCCGCAGTTCATCGGCTCGGTGCGCGACGACACCCTGGTCAGGGACCTGCTGCTGGCCGTGGCGCCGCAGCCGTTGCGCGCGGCCGCGAAGGAGCTCGATGACGCCGAGCTCGCGTTGATGGACACCGACGACGAGGCCGCGCAGATGCGGTACGCGACCGCGCTCACCGACTACGGCGAGGCCGGCGGGTACGACGTCGAGGTGCTCTGGGACACCGTGACGGTGGCGGCGCTCGGCCTGCCGTTCGACCGCGCCCGGTTCCGCGAGGTGCGCACGCTGTCGGGTGGCGAGCAGAAGCGGCTGGTGCTGGAGGCGTTGCTGCGCGGCCACGAACAGGTGCTCCTGCTCGACGAGCCGGACAACTACCTCGACGTGCCCGGCAAGCGCTGGCTGGAGGACCGCCTGC
The DNA here is from genome assembly GCF_055607425.1 of Lentzea sp. NPDC037011. NCBI lineage: Bacteria > Bacillati > Actinomycetota > Actinomycetes > Pseudonocardiales > Pseudonocardiaceae > Lentzea > Lentzea sp. NPDC037011. The sequence continues at coordinate 61,891 of NZ_JBVJRT010000014.1, forward strand.
GCGCCACCGACAAGGCCGTGCTGGTCGTGAGCCACGACCGCGAGCTGCTCGCGAACGCCGCCACGCACGTCGTGACCGTCGAGGCGCACTCGGCGTGGACGCACCCCGGTTCGTTCGCGACCTGGCACGACGCCCGCGCGCGGCGCATCGAGAAGCTGCTGGAGGACCACCGCCGCTGGAACGAGGAGCACGAACGCCTCAAGGAGCTCGTGCGCTCACTGCAGCAGCAGGCGAAGTACTACGAGTCGATGGCACCGAAGTACCGCGTGATGGCCGCACGGTTGCAACGGTTCGAGGACGCGGGACCGCCACCGGAGGTCCCGCAGGACGAGAAGGTCGCCCCGCGGCTCCGTGGCGGCCGCACCGGTGTCCGCGCGATCACGTGCGAGCAGCTGGAGCTGACCGGGCTGATGAAGCCGTTCTCACAGGAGATCTTCTTCGGTGACCGGGTGGCGGTGCTGGGTTCCAACGGCTCGGGCAAGAGCCACTTCCTGCGCCTGCTCGGCGGTGACGACGTGCGCACCACAGGCGCGTGGAAGCTCGGCGCGCGCGTTGTGCCGGGTCTGTTCGCGCAGACGCACGAGCACCCGGAGTGGCTCGGCCGTACGCTCGTGGACATCCTCTGGCACGGCGACGGTCAGCGCGCCGGCCGCGACCGGGGTGCCGCGATGTCGGTGCTGCAGCGCTACGGCCTGCACCAGGCGGGCGACCAGCGGTTCGAGCACCTGTCCGGCGGCCAGCAGGCCCGGTTCCAGATCCTGCTGCTGGAGCTGTCCGGTGCGACGTTGCTGCTGCTCGACGAGCCGACCGACAACCTCGACCTCGCCTCCGCGGAGGCGTTGCAGGACGCGCTCGCCGACTTCGAGGGCACCGTCGTCGCGGTGACGCACGACCGGTGGTTCGCGCGGTCGTTCGACCGGTTCCTGCACTTCCGCGCGGACGGCCGCGTGTCCGAAGTGGACGAGCCGGTCTGGACCTGAGCCCCCGCCTCGGCCTCTCGTCCTCCCTGGCCAGGCATCTGCAAGTACCACCAACACATGATCAAATCGCCGCTGACCACCACCAACATGTTCGCCATCTGCCGAACCAGGGCCGCGGGTGGGGTCAGGCCTCCGGTGGAACGGTGAACGGCAGGTTCCAGGCGACGAGCGCGCCGTCGCCGATCAGCCCGCCGGCCTTGCGGTAGGTGGCCTGCGCCGCCGTGTCGCCGGTGGCGGTGCCGGTCCACATCGCGTAGCAGCCCCGTTCCGCCGCCAGCGTGCGCAGCGCCTCGACCAGCGCCGTGCCGATGCCGCGGCGCAGGAACGCCTTGTCCACGCCCAGCTCGTAGAGGAACATCTCGGTGCCCTTGTCCGGGTGCGTGGTCTCCACACCGGACACGAACCCGGCCGGCCGCTCGCCGACGTAGGCGATCAGCAGGTGGTGGTGGTCCTGGGCGAGGAACCGCGCCGTCGCGTCCGGCAGCGGCGGCGTGTCGAACAGGTGCGCTGCGGCGGACACGTCGTCGGGGGAGGCGGCGCGGCGGATCTTCATGTGACCAGGCTAAACATTCTTCCCACCCGCCTCGGTGCGGCGGATCCGCTGGCGTGTCGGCCCGCGCGGTCACTCGACGTGCGCGGGCAGCTTCCCGTTCTTGACCAGCGCCGCGAGCTCGGCGTGGTCGGCCTCGGTCCGGTCGGCGTAGTCGAACGCGTACTTCGCGAACGCCTCGTCGAGGTCCTCGCCGCCGCCGTTGCGGAAGTAGCCCGCGAGCAGCCGCGGGTCGACCGAGCGGGTGTGCGCGCGGGCCAGCAGCGCGCCCGCGAACCGGCCGTAGTCGTCGAGGTCGTCGCGCTTGAGCGTGGTCGCGTCGATCTCGCCCTTGCGGTTGCGGAACTGCCGCACGATGAACGGCCGGCCCTCGATCGTCGTCCAGCCCAGCAGGATGTCGGTCTCGGCCTGCACCAGCCGCGCGCCGTGCACGATCCGCTTGCCCTCGTGCTTGGCCGGCTCGACGTCCAGGAACGGCTGCAGCGCCGACGGCCTGGCCTCCTTGCACTGCAGCACGAGCGCCTCGTCCCCGTTGCCGTGCAACAGGACCAGGTAGTTGCGCAGGCCGACGCTGCCGGTGCCGACGACCCGGAACGCCACGTCCGACACGCCGTAGCGCATGATCAGGTTGGTCCGGGACTCGCGCAGGGTGTCCACGTAGGACGGCAGTGCGGCGACCACCGCGTCGGCGGTGCGCTGCGTGACGGAGGTGAAGGTCGGCGGGTTCGTGACGAACCGCCACCGCTCGCCGTCGTGCGCGGTCCACCTCGCGGCGAACCGGGCACTGGTGTTCTTGCGCGACTTCTGCGCCGCCTTGGAGAAGTCGTTGATCAGGTCGTCGGCCTTGACCTTCGACAGCGTCGACTCGTCGCCCAGTGCGGTCCACGAGTCCATGAACGGGACCTCCGCCAGGTGCGCGATCACCGAGCGGTAGGCGCTGACGGCGTCCTCGGCGGCGTCACGGCACCCCTTGTCGGACACGCCGCCGGTGCGCCCGGCGAGCACCAGCGACGTGACGAGCCGCTTGAGGTCCCACTCCCACGGGCCCGGCAGCGTCTCGTCGAAGTCGTTGACGTCCATGACGATCTGGCCCTCGGGCGTGCCGTAGAGGCCGAAGTTCGCCGCGTGCGCGTCACCGCACAGCTGGGCGTGCACACCGGTCGAGACCCCGGCGGCCAGGTCGCCCGCCTGCAGGCCGGCCGCGCCGCGGAAGAACGCGAACGGGTTGGCCAGCATCCGCCCGATCCGCAACGGGACCAGGTGCTCCAGCCGGCCCTGGTTGCTCGCGTGCAGGAACTCCTCTACCGAGGGGCGCCGCGCGGCCAGCGAGACGGCCCTGTGCGCCTTGAAGTCCACAGTGGACCGCAACGCGCGGCCTCGCGCGTAGACCTCCTCCGGCTCGACCCACCGGCCCAGCGCGGCGGCAGCCCGAGCCCGCACCCGTTCACCCATGCGAGCCATGATGCATCGGCCGGGTGGACGGTGTGCCTGGTCCGCAGCATTTGTGACCTACGGCCCTGGGTCGATTCGCCCAGACGGGCACGAACCGTCACGCGTTGCGCGCGGCGCGGTCGATCTCCGCCCTCCGCCGCTCCCAGAACGCCGCGTCCCTGCCCGTGACCTCGACCGTGCCGTCGAGCTGCTCGCGCAGGACGTCGGCGTGCCCGGCGTGCCGGTTGGTCTCGGTGAGCACGTGGACGAGGACGTTGAACAACAGCACGTCCGGGCGCGGCCACCACGGGACGTGGCCGGGCGCGTCGACCGGCAGCGCGGCGATCGTCGCGTCCGAGTGCTCCCAGGCGCGCCGATAGCCCTCGACGATCTCCGCGCGCGTCTCGTGCTCGGTCGCCCACAGGTCGGTGCCGCGCACCGCCGGGTCGTCCCAGCGGGCCACCGGCCACGGACACCGACGGCCGAAGACCTCGCCGAAGTAGCGGGACTCCGTGAGGGTCAGGTGCTTGACCAGGCCGAGCAGGTTCGTGCCCGTCGTGGTCAGCGGCCGGCGGGCGTCGTACTCGGACAGCCCGTCGAGCTTGCGCACCATCACCTCACGGATCTCCCGGAGGTCCTCGTGCAGGTACTGCTTCGCGAAGTCGTCGATCACCCCGCCAGGGTGCCAGCTACGGTGCGACGACCGCCGCGATCGCCCGCACACCGAGGTCGATCTCGTCCCGCGTGATCACCAGCGGCGGCGCGACGCGCAACGTGGACGCGTGGGTCTCCTTGCACAGCACGCCCCGCGCGGAGAGCGCCTCGGACGCCGCACGGCCGACCGGGCCGCCGGGCGCGATCTCGACACCGGCCCACAGGCCGCGCCCGCGCACCTCGGCGACGCCGTGGCCGACCAGCTTGCCGAGCTCGGTGTGCAGGTACCCGCCCAGCTCGCGGGACCGCTCCTGGAACTCGCCGGTGGCCAGCAGCCGCACCACCGCGCGGCCGACGGCGCAGGCGAGCGGGTTGCCGCCGAACGTGGAGCCGTGCTCGCCGGGCTTGAGCACACCCAGCACCGCCTTCGACCCGACCACCGCGGACACCGGCAGGATGCCGCCGCCCAGCGCCTTGCCCAGCGTGTAGAGGTCGGCGCGCACACCCTCGTGGTCGAGCGCGAACAGCTCACCGGTGCGGCCGAGACCGGACTGGATCTCGTCGGCGATCATCAGCACGTCGTGCTCGTCGCACAGGCGGCGGATGCCCGCGAGGTACCCGGCGGGCGGCACGACGACGCCGGCCTCGCCCTGGATCGGCTCGATCAGCACGGCGGCGGTGCGCTCGGAGATCGCGGACTCGACCTCGTCGAGGTTGCCGTACTTGACGACCTTGAAGCCCGGCGTGAACGGACCGAAGTCGTTGCGCGCGGTGTCGTCGGTGGAGAACGACACGATCGTCGTGGTGCGGCCGTGGAAGTTCGACCCGGCCACGATGATCTCGGCGGTGCCCTCGGGCACGCCCTTGACCCGGTAGGCCCACTTGCGCGCCACCTTGATCGCGGACTCGACGGCCTCCGCGCCGGAGTTCATCGCGAGGACCAGCTCGGTGCCGGTGAGCTGGGCGAGCTCGCGGCAGAACAGGCCGAACTGGTCGTGGTGGAACGCGCGGCTGGTGAGCGTCACGCGGCCGAGCTGCTCGACGGCGGCGGCCACCAGGTCGGGGTGGCGGTGGCCGAAGTTCAGCGACGAGTAGCCGGACAGGAAGTCGAGGTAACGGCGCCCCTCGACGTCGGTGACCCACGCCCCCTCGCCGTGCGAGATGACCACCGGCAGCGGGTGGTAGTTGTGCGTGCTCCACTCCTCGTCGAGTGCGACGTGATCAGCGCTGGCCAGGTTCATGGTTCCCCTGGTGTGGTGGTCGGCGATGGCGGTCATCCTCCAAGGCTAGGGTGCCGGACAGGCGATTTCAGCCGCGAAGCGTTGCGGGGAGCCGTCAAATGTTGCGTAGATCCACCAATCGGTGGGTGATCTTTGCATGACGAGCGGACTGGGCGGTGAATCGCTACGGTCGACTGATGGCGAAGAAGTCGGTTCGTGCGGCCCTGCGACTCGACGCGGTGGACCTCTCCACCCTCGACCCGGCCGGTCGGCCGATCGGGCCGGCGAACAAGAAGGAGGCGGCCGAGGACCTCGCCGCCACCGGGACCGAGCTGGACAGCTTGCAGGAGGCGCTCTACGCGGAGGACTCCCGTGCGGTCCTGCTGGTGCTGCAGGGCATGGACACCTCGGGCAAGGGCGGGGTCGTCAGCCACGTCGTCGGCCTGGTGAACCCGCAGGGCGTGCGGATCGCGTCGTTCAAGAAGCCGACCCCGGCCGAACGCCGCCAGCACTTCCTCACGCGGGTCCGCAAGGTGCTGCCGGAGAAGGGCCGCATCGGCGCGTTCGACCGCTCGCACTACGAGGACGTGCTGGTGCCGAAGGTGGAGAAGCTGCTGACGGCGGCGGAGCTGCGCAAGCGGTACAGCGAGATCAACGACTTCGAGGCCGAGCTCGCCGAGAGCGGAACCACGCTCATCAAGTGCTTCCTGCACATCTCGCCGGAGGTGCAGAAGGAGCGGCTGCTCGCACGGCTGGACGACCCGCGCAAGAACTGGAAGTACAACCCGGCCGACATCGACGTGCGGTCCAAGTGGTCGAAGTACCAGGAGGCGTACACGGCCGCGTTGCGGGCCTGCTCGGCGACGCCCTGGTACGCGGTGCCCGCCGACCGCAAGTGGTACCGGAACTGGGCGGTGAGCCGGCTGCTGCTGGAGACGCTGCGCGAGATGGACCCGAAGTTCCCGCAGCCCGCCTACGACCTCGCGGCCGAGAAGGCCCGGCTGATCTCCGCCGACCCGTTGCGGTAGGCGCAATCTTTGTTGCACCTATTGCCGGACTGTATCGATCTGGGCCACTGTGGGCTGCGCCGCCGCCGTTGAGATCGAACCGGAGGTGCGGACGTGGGTGTGGACCGGCGACGATTTCTCGGAGCCATGGGCGTGGGAGCGGGACTGCTGATGACCGGAGGAACCGCCGAGGCGGCTGCCACCACGCGGAGAGTCTTCTTCGGGGCGTACACGACGTGGAGCGGTGGCGCCCAGGGCATCGGCATCGGCACCTACGACACCGCCTCGGGGCAGCTGCGGCAGACCGGTGTCATCAAGGGCGTGGTGAACCCCTCGTTCGTCATCGAGTCGCGCGACGGCCGCTTCCTCTACGCGGTCAACGAGACGAGCAACGGCGAGGTCACCGCGATCGACGCCACCTCGCTGAAGGTGGTCAACAAGGTCGCGACCGGTGGCGCCGACCCGTGCCACCTGACGCTGGACCCGTCGGGCCGGTACCTGATCACCGCCGACTACTCGTCGGGCACGCTCAGCGTGTTCCCGCTGCGCTCCGACGGCGGCATCGGCGCGCGGTCGCAGCTGGTGCGGCACACCGGCTCCGGCCCCGACCCGGACCGCCAGCAGGGCCCGCACGCCCACCAGGTCCTGTTCGACCCGGCCGGCCGGTACGCGCTGGCCGTCGACCTGGGCGCGGACGCCGTGTTCACCTACTCGTTGGCGGCCGGGAAGCTCACCAGGGTCGCGACGGCGAAGCTCAAGCCCGGCGCCGGACCGCGGCACCTGGCGTTCCACCCGAACGGCAAGGTCGCCTACGTGGCCAACGAGCTCGACTCGACCATCGTGTCGTGCGGCTACGCCGACGGGCGGCTCACGCCCGGCCAGGTCCTGCAGACCGCACCGGCGGGCGGGGCGCGCAACTACCCGGCCGAGGTCCTGGTCTCCGGCGACGGCAGGTTCGTCTACCTGTCCAACCGCGGCCACGACAGCGTCGCGCAGTTCGCGGTGAGCGGCTCCGAGCTGTCCCTGGTCGGCACCACGCCGGTCGGCGGCAGGTACCCGCGGCACATCACCACCGACCCGAGCGGGCGGTTCCTGTTCGCCGCCAACCAGAACTCGAACACGGTCACGTCGTTCGCCGTGGACGGCGCGACCGGCAAGCTCACCCCGTCCGGAACCGCGCTGCAGACCCCGATCCCGGTCTGCGTGCTGCCCGCGCGACTGGGGTGACGCCCGCTCGCCGCGGTGGCGTCCCCCGCCACCGCGGCCGGCCGAGCCGGAGCGGAATCCCGCTCGGCTCCGCGCGGGTGTTCGTGTGATCATGCGCGGGTGAGTTCTCTGAGGGAGGTCACGGCCACCCGGTACGTGACGCCGTTCCGCGAGGGCGGTTCCATGCCGGGGCTGGTCGAGGCCGATGACCTGGGCATGTACGTGGTGAAGTTCCGCGGCGCGGGGCAGGGCGTGAAGGTGCTCGTCGCCGAGGTGGTCGTCGGCGAGCTGGCGCGGCGGCTGGGGTTCCGGGTGCCGGAGATCGTGCTCGTGCACCTCGACCCCGAGCTGGCCCGCGCGGAACCGGACCAGGAGGTCCAGGAGCTGCTGCGCGCCAGCGGCGGGCTCAACCTCGGCTTCGACTACCTGCCCGGCTCGTTCGACTTCAACCCGGTGGTGCGCGACCCCGGTGTGGAGCTCGCGACCCGGCTGCTGTGGTTCGACGCGCTCACCCTCAACGTCGACCGCAGCTGGCGCAACCCGAACATGCTGCTGTGGCACCGGGAACCGTGGCTCATCGACCACGGCGCGAGCCTGTACTTCCACTACTCCTGGAGCGAGGACAGGCCCGCCACCAAGGAGTTCCGCTACGACGCCTCCGACCACGCCGTGCTGCCCAACGCCGGTGCTCTGTCCGAAGTGGACGCGGAGTTCGCCGCGAAGATCACGCCGGAGCTGCTCGACGAGGTGCTCGCGCTCGTGCCCGACGAGTGGCTGGAGGGTGACCCGCAGGAACTCAGGCGGCGCTACAAGGACTTCTTCACCTTTCGCCTCGCCCACCGCGGCTGGGTCGACTCGCTGGAGGCCGCGCGTGCCGCACGTGTTTGAGTACGCGCTGCTGCGGGCGGTGCCGCGGCAGGAGCGGGGCGAGTTCGTGAACGTCGGCGTGATCGTCTACTGCGCCGCGCTGGACTTCCTGTGCGCCAAGACCCATGTGGACGGTGACCGGCTCCGGGCGCTCGACCCGGCGCTCGACCTCGAGACGCTCGGCAGCAGCCTGGCCCACCTCGCGAGCTCGTGCGACGGCACGCCGGACGCGGGACCGGTGAGCCGGACGACGATCGGGCAGCGGTTCCGTTGGCTCACGGCGCCGCGCAGCACCGTCGTGCAGACCTCGCCCGCGCACACGGGCTGGACCGACGACCCGTCGGCTGAGGTCACCCGCCTCTTCGAAGCGCTCGTGCTGCCGCCCCGGTAGGTTCGTCGCAACCTGAACGGGCGCACCGCGTCCCTAGGTGCAAAGCGAAACTGATGCGATCGGGGTTGGCGACACATGAGCGCTGGGTACCACCAGGGCTATCAGCAGCAGCGGCGTCCCATGCCGCAGGGGCGACCGAGGAAGAGGAAGCGTCCCGGACGCACCATCCTCGTCGTGCTGCTGGTCTTGCTGCTGGCCGCAGTCGGGTTCTTCTTCTACGTCGACTCGACCCTCAAGCGCATCGACGCGCTGCCGGACTACGAGGGGCGGCCGGCCGAGACGCCGGGCACCACGTGGCTGCTCGTCGGTTCCGACGCGCGGGAAGGCCTGTCGCAGGAGCAGAAGGACGCTCTCGCGACCGGTGACGCGGCGGGCCGGCGCACCGACACCATCATGATGCTGCACCTGCCGGACAACAGCGCGGCCAAGCCGACGCTGCTGTCGTTGCCGCGCGACTCCTACGTCCCCATCCCGGAGAACGGGCGCAACAAGATCAACGCGGCGTTCGCGTTCGGTGGGCCGCAGCTGCTCGTGCGGACCGTCGAGGGTGCGACGGGCGTGCGGATCGACCACTACATGGAGATCGGCTTCGGCGGGTTCTCCGACATGGTCGACGCGGTCGGCGGCGTCGACATCTGCATCGACGAGCCGATCAAGGACCCGCTGGCCGGCATTGACCTGCCCGCCGGCTGCCAGGAGCTCGACGGGCCGCAGGCGCTCGGGTTCGTGCGGACCCGTGCGTTCGCGACCGCGGACCTGCAGCGCGTGCAGAACCAGCGCAAGTTCCTGTCGGCGCTGTTCGAGAAGGTGCAGAGCCCTGCCACCCTCGCGAACCCGTTCCGCGTCGTTCCGCTGCTCAACGCGGCGTCCGGTGCGGTGTCGGTCAACGAGGACGACCACGTGTGGCACCTCGCGAGCGTCGCCCTCAACATGGGCGAGGCGCAGAGCGGGACGGTGCCGATCGCGGGCACCCCGACGGTGCCCGGTGCGGGTTCGGTCGTGCAGTGGAACAAGGAGCAGGCGTCCCAGCTGTTCGACCTGATCAGCAAGGACCAGCCGGTTCCCGCTGACCTGATCGCTGTCCCGAAGTAGTCACTCGGCGGGTTCGGGGATGGGCTCCGAACCGGTCAGACCGGCCTCCTGTGCGATCTCTTCGAGCTCGCGCAGGAGGTCGTCGTATATGGGTGTCAAAGACATGGTGGTAGCCCCCTCGTTCTGATCTTCCCCCGTTCAGGTGACGGGAGCTTACGCCCCTGTACCCGGCGTTCTCGCGACATATGCCCGAATCTCGCTAAATGGTGGCTAAATCTACCTTGCGACCAGGCAATATGTGGAGCCGCCACATGTCGGTCACGACCGGTCACGCCTACCGTTTCCGGCCATGTCGAGTGTCACGGGCCACACCGCACTGGTCACCGGAGCCGCCAGCGGCATCGGCCTGGCCTGCGCCCGCGCCCTGTCGTCTGACGGCGCGAAAGTCCACCTGGTCGACGTCGACCCCGGCGTGCTGCCGCTCGCCGAGGAGATCGGCGGTGTCGGGCACGTCCTCGACCTGACCGGTGACGTCGGCGCTTTGCCCGCCGAGGTCGACGTCCTCGTCAACAACGCCGGCGTGCAGCACGTCGCCCCCATCCACGAGTTCCCCGCCGACCGCTTCTCGGCGATGCTGGAACTCATGCTCGGTGCCGCGTTCCGGCTCACCCGGCACGTCCTGCCGCACATGTACGACCGCGGCTGGGGACGGCTGGTCCACGTCTCCAGCGTGCACGGGCTGCGGGCGTCGGCGTTCAAGTCCGCCTACGTGGCGGCGAAGCACGGCCTGGAGGGCTTCTCCAAGGTCGCCGCGATCGAGGGCGCGCCGCACGGCGTGACCTCCAACTGCGTGGCACCCGGCTACGTGCGGACCCCGTTGGTGGAGAAGCAGATCGCCGACCAGGCGCGGGTGCACGGCATCCCCGCGGCCGACGTCGCGGAGCAGGTCTTCCTCAAGCGCAGCGCAGTCAAGCGGCTGATCGAGCCCGACGAGGTGGCGGCAGCCGTGCTGTGGTTGTGCGACAACAGTTTTGTGACCGGTACGTCGTTGGCCGTCGACGGCGGCTGGACTGCTCAATGAGGAGTTGTCGATGATCAAGAAAGTGGTTGGGGCCTCACTCATCGGGACAACGGTGGAGTGGTACGACTTCTTCCTCTACGGGTCGGCCGCCGCCCTGGTGTTCAACAAGCTCTTCTTCCCGACCGCCGATCCGCTGACCGGCACGCTGCTCGCCTTCACCACGTACGCGATCGGCTTCCTCGCACGGCCGCTGGGCGGGCTGGTGTTCGGCCACTACGGCGACCGGCTGGGGCGCAAGAAGCTGCTGGTGCTGTCGTTGCTGCTGATGGGTGGCGCGACGATGCTGATGGGCGTGCTGCCCACGTACGCGTCGGTGGGCGTCCTGGCGCCGTTGCTGCTGACGTTCCTGCGGCTGGTGCAGGGCTTCGCGCTCGGCGGCGAGTGGGGCGGGGCCGTGCTCATCGTGTCCGAGCACGGTGATCCGCAGCGGCGCGGGTTCTGGGCGTCGTGGCCGCAGGCCGGTGTGCCGTGCGGCAACCTGCTCGCGACGGCGGTGCTCGCGGTCCTCGCGGCGGTGCAGTCGGACGCGGACTTCCTCGCGTGGGGCTGGCGCATCCCGTTCCTGCTCTCCGGTGTGCTCGTGGTGATCGGTCTGTGGATCCGGCTCACCGTGTCGGAGTCGCCGATCTTCCTGGCCGCCCAGGAGAAGGCGGCACAGGAGACGAAGGCGAAGGGGCCGGCCGAGGAGAAGGCGCCCGCGCTGGAGCTGCTCAAGCACAACTGGCGCGAGGTGCTGATCGCGATGGGCGCGCGGTTCGCCGAGAACGTGTCGTACTACGTGATCACGGCGTTCATCCTCGTCTACGTCGTCACCGGCCTCGGGCTGTCGAAGTCGGTCGGTCTCAACGCGGTGCTGGTCGCCTCGGCGGTGCACCTGGTGACGATCCCGGTGTGGGGCCACCTCTCCGACCGGTTCGGGCGGAAGCCGGTCTACCTCGTCGGCACGGTCGGCATGGCCGGGTGGATCTTCGCGTTCTTCGCGCTGCTCGACACCAGGGACCCGGTGCTGATCACCCTCGCCACGACCGTCGGACTCGTGCTGCACGGTGCGATGTACGGGCCGCAGGCGGCGTTCTTCTCGGAGCTGTTCGGCACGCGGGTGCGCTACTCGGGTGCGTCGGTCGGCTACCAGCTCGCCTCGATCGCGGCCGGCGCGCTGGCCCCGTTGATCGCGACCGCGCTGCTGCAGGCGTACGGGTCGTCGTTCCCCATCGCCGTCTACGTGGTCCTCACCTGCGTGATCACCGTGGTCGCGATCGTCTTCGCGAAGGAGACCCGTGGTGCGGACCTGGAGGAACGTGACAGGGTTGGGGTGTGACACGACGGCGTGAAGCCGAACTGGCGGCGTTGTTCGACACCGCGTCCGAGCTCGCGGGCATGCGCGAGCCGGACGCGGTCCTCCGCTCGATCGTGCGGAGGGCGCGCACGCTGCTCGGCACCGACCTGTCGTACCTGTCGATGAACGACCCGGCCGGCACCTACATGCGGGTGACGGACGGGTCGGTCTCGCCGCTCTTCCAGCAGGTCCGGCTCGGCCTCGGCGAGGGCCTGGGCGGGCTCGTGGCGCAGACCGCCCAGCCCTACGTCACGCCCGACTACTTCGGCGACGCCCGGTTCAACCACACCGGCCCGATCGACTCGGCGGTGCGCGACGAGGGCCTGGTGGCGATCCTGGGCGTGCCGCTGAAGCTCGGTTCGAAGGTCATCGGCGTGCTCTACGCGGCCGACCGGACCGCGCGGGAGTTCCCGCCGGAGGAGGTCTCGCTGCTGCAGTCGCTGGCCGACCACGCGGCCATCGCGATCGACACGGCGTCGCTGTTCGAGACCATCCAGGCCAACAACGCCGCGATGAAACGCGCGGAGGAGGCGCACGACCGGCTCACGGACCTGGTGCTGCGCGGTGGTTCCGCCGCCGACGTGGCCGCCGCGGTGGGGGAGCTGCTGGGCGGTGCGGTGGAGGTCCTGGAGACCGCGCCGACGCCCGCGGTGCGCGCCAACGGCCGTGCGGTGCGGATCGACGGCGTGTGGGTGTGCGCGGTGCTCGCGGGTTCGGAGCTGCTCGGCGGGGTCACCCTGTCCGGGCGGCCAGAGCTGTCGGACGCCGACCGGCGGCTGTTCGAACGGTCGGCGGTCGTGACGGCGTTGCTGTTGCTGCTGCGCAGGACCGTGGCGGAGGCGGAGAACAAGGTCCGCGGCGAGCTGATCACCGACCTCCTCGACGGGCGCGACCCGGCGGGGCTGCTGGCGCGGGCACGCCGGGTCGGCGTCGAGCTGACCGACCCGCACGTCGTGCTCGTGGCGGACGGGAACCTGGGCGCCGCCACGCACTACGCATCGGTCCACAGAGGACTGGCGGGGTCGCGGGACCGGGACGTGGTGCTGGCGCTGCCGTCCGGGTCGACGGCGGTCGCCCAGGAGGTCGCGCGGGCACTGGGAGCCACGGTCGGCGCGTCCGGGCCGGTCGCGGGACCGGTGGCCATCGCGGCCGCCTACGAGGAGGCCCGCCGCTGCCTGCGGGCGCTGCGGTTGCTGGGCAGGGAGAAGGACGCCGCGACGATGGCCGACCTCGGGTTCGTCGGCGTGCTGCTCGGGGAACGCGCGGACGTGTCCGGCTACGTGCGGTCCGTGCTGGGCCCGGTGCTCGACTACGACACCGAACGCGGCACGGAGCTGGTGCACACGCTGGAGGTCTACTTCCGCTGCGGCGCGAGCCTGAGCCGCGCCAAGGCCGAGCTGCACCTCCACGTCAACACGGTCACGCAACGGCTCGACCGGGTCACGTCGCTGCTCGGCGACTGGCAGTCGCCGGACCGCGTGCTGGAGGTGCAGCTCGCCCTGCGGCTGCTGCGCCTCCTCGGCTGACACCGGCACCGCACCACCGGCCGCCGCGTCGGAGTCGCCGAACGGCTTCGCGATCGGCACGCAGTGCAGGCCGAGGCCGACCACGAGCGCACCGCTGAGGATCGAAGCCGTAGCACTGGTAGAGGTCGATGATGCCGCCGCGAAGAACGCCGGCAGGTAGCCGCCGGAGCCTTCCGCACCGTAGCTGACCGACGCGATGGTGACCAGCAGGGCGATCAGGTGACCCAGCCGGTCCTCGGCGGTCACCGCCGCTACGCCTGCCTGATCAGGTCGGCGGCCCGCTCTCCGATCATGAGGACGGTGACCATGGGGTTCACCGTCGGCATGGTGGGGAACACGGACGCGTCGACGACGCGGAGGCCTTCGAGGCCGATGACCTTCAGGTCACCGTCCACGACGGACCCGATCGCGCAGGTGCCTGCCGGGTGGTAGACGGTGTGCGCGGCCCTGCGGCCGTACTCGGACAGCTCCTCGTCGCTCGTGACGTCCGGGCCGGGGGCGATCTCCCGCTTGAGCCACGACCTCAACGGCTCCTGCTCGGCGATCTTCCGCGCGATCCTGAAGCCGTCGACCAGGGTCTGCTCGTCGTAGCCGTCGGGGTGGGTGAAGTAGCCGAAGTCGAGCGCGGGCTTCTCCGCCGGGTCGCTGGACCGCAACCACATCCGGCCCCTGCTGTGCGGGCGCGGGACGTTCGGCGTCATGCACACGCCGTGCTCCACCGCCGGGTGGCCGAGGCGTTCCGTGTGGACGGTGAACGGGATCTGGTAGAAGTGGAACATCAGGTCCGGCCGCGGGTCGGCGGCGTCGCGGCGGATGAACAGGCCCGCGTCGGAGTCCATCACCGAGTTCTCCGGCAACGGTCCCGTGGTCTCCCACACGATCACCGACTCGGGGTGGTCGAGCAGGTTCTCGCCGACACCGGGCAGGTCGTGCTTCGGCTCGATGCCGATGCTGCTCAGGTGCTCGGCGTCACCGACGCCGGAGAGCATCAGCAGGCGGGGCGTGTCGATGGCCCCCGCGCACAGCAGAACCTCCTCGTTCGCCTCGACGTAGCCCTTGTCGGTGTGCACGCCGATCGCGCGGTTGCCGTCGAGCTCGATCTTGCTCGCCCACGTGTGAAGCAGCAGCGTCAGGTTCCTGCGCTCCAGGACCGGGTGCACGTACGCCGTGGACGCGCTCGAACGCTGGTTGTCCTTCTCCGGGTGGTAGGCGATGGAGAAGAAACCCACTCCGTCCTGGAACGGCCCGGCGTTGAAGTCCTCGACCTCGGGAACACCCGTGGCCCGCCGCGCCGCGGCCACGAAGTCCCGCGCGATCGGGTTCCGGTCCTTCTCCGCCACCGGGATGATGTTGAGCTGGACCCTGTCGAAGTACGGGCCGACCGCGTCCCACGTCCAGCCGTGGCCCCAGTCGTCGAGGTCCTGCGGCAGCGGCCGGAAGCAGATCAGCGTGTTGTGGCTGGAACACCCGCCCAGGACCTTCGCGCGGCTGTGCCGGATGTGCGAGTTGCCGTTGGGCTGCTCGACCGTCGGGTAGTCGTAGTCGTACTCGGTCTCCAGCAGGTTGATCCAGTTGCGCAGGTTCAGGATCTTCTCGTCGCCCACGTCGGAGGGACCGCCCTCGACGACCGCGACGGTGACGTTCTCGTCCTCGGTCAGCCGTGCCGCGAGCACGCAGCCCGCCGTGCCGCCGCCGACGATCACGTAGTCGTACGCGGTCACTCGGAGTCCTCCCGCGCGGAACGAGTGCGGCGTGCGAACCAGTTCTGGGCCTGTGGCTTGAGGTTATGGTAGACGTGCTTGGGCTCGGTGTACTCGTGCAGACCGGCGGTGCCGAGTTCGCGGCCGACACCGGAGCGCTTGAAGCCGCCCCACTCGGCCTGCGGCAGGTAGGGGCCGAACTCGTTGATCCACATGGTGCCGTGGCGCAGCTTCTTGGCGACCCGCTGCGCCTTGTCGAGGTCCTGGCTCCACACACCGCCGGCGAGGCCGTAGTCGGTGTTGTTGCCCAGCGCGATCGCCTCCTGCTCGGTCTGGAAGCGCTCGGCGGTGATGATCGGGCCGAACGTCTCGTCCTGGACGAGCCGCATGTCCGCGCGGCAGTCCGCGTAGACGGTGGGGCGGAAGAAGAAACCGTTCCGCAGCTCGGGTTCGTCCGGTCGCCTGCCGCCGGCCTTCAGGGTGGCGCCCTCCTGCTCCGCGATCTCGACGTAACGCTCGACCTTGGCGCGGTGCTCGGCGGAGACGAGGGGACCGGACTCGGTGTCGGGGTCGAAGCCGTTGCCCAGCTTGACGAGCTCGGCCCGGCGGGCGACCTCGTCCACGAAGTCGTCGTAGACGTCGGTGTGCACGATGAGCCGCGTGCCGGACGAGCAGACCTGGCCCGCGTGGAAGAACGCGGCGGTGAGCGCGTAGTCGACGGCGACGTCGAGGTCGGCGTCCGCGAAGACGATGTTCGGGTTCTTGCCGCCCAGCTCCAGCGCGACCTTCTTCACCGTCCGCGCCGCGGCGGCCATGATCCGCTGACCGGTGGCGAGGCTGCCGGTGAACGAGATCAGGTCCACGTCCGGGTGCTCGCTCAGCGGGGCACCCACCTCGGGGCCGGTGCCGAGCACGAGGTTCGCGACACCGTCGGGCAGCCCGGCCTCGGTCAGCAGCTCGAACAGCCTGATCGTGGTGAGCGGGGTGATCTCGCTCGGTTTGGCCACCAGCGTGTTGCCCGCCAGCAGCGCCGGTGCGATCTTCCAGGAGATCTGCAGCAGCGGGTAGTTCCAGGGCGCGATCATGCCGCACACGCCGACCGGTTCGTAGTCGACGCGGCTGATGACGTCTTCCGGTGTGCCCTGGACGATCTTGGGGTGCAGCAGGCCGGCCAGCCCGCCGTAGTAGCGGAAGACCGAGACGACGTCGTCCACGTCGATCCGGCTCTCCACCAGCGTCTTGCCGGTGTCGAGGGTCTCGGTGCGGGCGATGTCCTCCTTGTCGCGCTCCAGCAGGTCCGCGACCCGGTTCAGCACGGCCGCGCGGTGCTCGGGCGCCGAGTGCTGCCAGTCGCCGTGGTCGAAAGCGGTTCTGGCCTTCGCGATCGCCTGGGTCGCCTGCTCGCGAGTGTGGTCCTCGACCTCGGTGAGAACACTCTGGTCGAAGGGGTTGATGATCTGCCGCACCGGCGACACGGAGGCCTCCCTCTCGTCTGTCCACGCAGGACATGGGGGTGTTGCCGGTCGCCGGCGGCGGTCAAACCGTGACAACCGTCTCTACCGGAGATCCCGGCGGAATCGGGTGAAGAGCCGGGCGTTGCTCATGGCCAGGACACCGACGACCGCGTCCTCGTCACGGTCGTCCCGGTAGGTCGCGACGAACTTCCGGTCCTCGATGGACCCGTCTTCGACGCGAACGACGTTCGTCGCTCGTCCGGCGAACTGGATCCGCACGCCGTACTGGTCCGACCACACGTAGCCGCCGCTGGCGTGCGTGGCGACGGTCTCGCCCGCGAGCAGGTTGCGGACGGCGACCTGCGCCTGCTCGGTGGCCGACGTCCAGTGCTCGGCGCGGTGCCCCGCGCAGTTGGCGACGTCCCCGACGGCGACGACGTTGCGGAGGTTCGTCACGCCGCCCGCGTCGCACGCGACGCCGTTGTTCAGGTCGACCGGGCCGCCGGCGAGCCAGTCGGTCGCCGGGCGGGCTCCGATGCCCGCGACGACGACGTCGGCGTCGACGAGCCGGCCGTCGGCGAGCGTGATCCTGCCGTCAACGTTGACCGACTCAACGTTGACGCCGGTGATCAACGTTGATCCGTGGTCGCCGTGCAGCTGCCCGCACGCGGCGCCCATCTCCGGTCCCAGCACGCGGGTCAACGGCGTCGGCAGCGCCTCGACGACCGTGACCTCCTTGCCGAGCGCGCGGGCGCTCGACGCGATCTCCGCGCCGATGAACCCGGCACCGATGATGCCGACGTGCTGCGCGCCGGCGAACGCGTCGCGCAGCCGGGTCGCGTCGTCGAGGGTGCGCAGGACGTGCGTGCCCGGCATCGTGCGCGCGACACCGCCGGTGGCGATGACGAACCCGTCGGCGGCGACGGTGGTGCCGTCGCTGAGTGAGACTTCGCGCGCGGACAGCCCGGTGGCCCGCACGCCGAGCCGCCACTGCGCGTCAAGCTCGTCGAGGTCCTCCTGGTCGGCCAGCGGCACCGCCTCGCACTTGCCCAGCAGGAAGTCCTTCGACAACGGCGGCCGGTCGTAGGGCAGGTGCACCTCGTCACCCACCACGACGACCCGTCCGTCGAACCCCTGCCTGCGCAGTGCCTGCGCCGACCTCAGACCGGCCAGCGAAGCACCGATGATCGCGATCGTCCTCACGCCACGTCCCTGTTCACCTCGACATCGACATAGACCTCACCATCCTCCACGCGAACGGGGTAGGTCCTCACCGGTCGTTTGGCGGGCAGACACGTGGGCTCGCCCGTGCGAAGGTCGAACGACGCGGCGTGCAGCGGGCACTCGACGAGGCACCCCTCCAGCCACCCCTCGCTGAGGGAGGCGTCCTGGTGGGTACAGGTGTCGTCGATGGCGTACAGGGTGCCGTCGGCGTTGAAGACGGCGATCGGCGCATGAGGACCGACGATGCGCACCGCCTCTCCTGGGGGCAGGTCCGTGAGAGCGCAGGCGCGGATCATCGTCGGCCTCCGTTGCGTGAAGCGAAACGCGTTCCGAATGACGCAACACAATGTCCGGCTCCGCCGACTCGTCGTCAAGACTTCGGCCGGGTGTTTTGCTTCCCGGTTACTGTTGCGCGATGGGCAACTCCGACTCGGCAGCTCAGGTGCAGTCCGTCGACCGGGCGATCAGCGTGCTGGAGCTGCTGGCCCAGGGCGAGGCCGGGATCACCGAGATCGCGGGTGAGCTGGGCGTGCACAAGTCCACGGTGTCGAGGCTCGTCTCCGTCCTGGAGGCCCGCGGACTGGTCGAGCAGCTGGGGGAACGCGGCAAGTACGCGATCGGCTTCGGCGTGGTCCGGCTCGCGGGCGCCGCCACCGGCCGGATGGACCTCACCAAGCTCGGCCAGCCCGTCTGCCAGGCCCTCGCCGACGAGCTCGGCGAGACCGTGAACATCGCCGTGCACGACGCCGGCGTCGCCATCAACACCGCCCAGGCCCGCGGTTCCGCCGCCGTCTCGGCGGTGAACTGGATCGGCCGGCGGACCCCGTTGCACGCCACCTCGTCCGGCAAGGTCCTCCTGGCCCACCTGCCGGAGGCCGAGCGCACGCGGCTGGCCGCGCAGGACCTCGACCCCTACACCGAGAACACCGTGGTCGACCCCGTTCGCCTGCTGGCCGAGCTCGACGAGGTCGCACGGCAGGGGTTCGCGGTGTGCTTCGAGGAGCTGGAGCTCGGCCTGCACGCGGTCGCGGTCCCGGTGCGCGGCCACCGCGGCGAGGTGGTCGCGGCGATGAGCGCGTCCGGGCCGTCGTACCGGTTGTCGCGGCACCGGGTGCGGGAGATCGTCCCGACGATGTCGGCGGCCGCGGCCGGTCTGTCGGCGCAGCTCGGCTACTTCGCGGGCTGAGCGGGCCCGCTGGCCTTCGGCGGGGGTGCCGCGCCAGCCGAGGTCAACAGCACCGCTACCGGCCGTTCTCACGGTCCGGCACACCCCCGCGGCACGAACGGCGGTATTGACAGGCGGTCCCGCTGGCCGCAGCTTGTTGCATATAGCGGAACGAGTTCTGTGACGCGCAACAGCGGCGAAGGGGTGTCCTGATGCCTGGTGCAGTGCCTCGCGTGGTGCTCGTGGGGGCGGGGATCGTCGGGTGCGCGCTCGCCGACGAGCTCACCGAACGCGGTTTCACCGACGTCACGGTCCTCGACCAGGCGGACGGGCCCGCGGCGGGCGGGTCCAGCGGCCACGCACCGGGCCTGGTGTTCCAGACGAACCCCTGCCGCAGCATGACCGCGTTCGCCCGCTACACGGTCGAGAAGTACACCGCGCTGGGCTGCTTCGACCAGGTCGGCGGCCTGGAGATCGCCACGACCCCCGAGCGGCTCGCCGACCTGTCCCGCCGGCACGGCTGGGCCACGGCGTGGGGCGTGCCGAGCCGGCTCGTCGACGCCGGCGAGGTGGCGCGCCTGCACCCGTTGCTCGACCACGACCAGGTCCTCGGCGGCTTCCTGATCCCGGGCGACGGTCTCGCGAGACCCGTTGCCGCCGCCGAGGTGCAGGCGCGGAGGGCGGTCGAGCGGGGCGCGCGGTTCGAGTACGGGCAGCGGGTCGTCGCCGTCGAGACCTCCGGCGACCGGGTGACCGCGGTGCGGACCGGGAGCGGCGCCTTCCCGGCCGACGTCGTGGTGTCGTGCGCCGGGATGTGGGGGCCGGTGCTGGGGGAGATGGTCGGGCTGACCGTCCCGCTCGTGCCGATGGCGCACCAGTACGCCTTCACCGGTGAGCTGGCCGCCGACCCGCGGGCATTGGCGCGGCAGCCGATCCTGCGGCACCAGGAAGCCGACCTGTACTTCCGCTCGCACGGCCGGGCGCTGGGTATCGGGGCCTACGGGCACCGGCCCATGCCGATCGCCGCCGGGGACATCACCGGCTCGGAGCTGCCGTTCACCGAGGAGGACTTCGCGCCGTCGTGGGAGGCCGCGGTCGAGCTGTTCCCGGCACTGGCCGAGGCGGGGGTCCAGCGCGGGTTCAACGGGCTGTTCTCGTTCACCAGCGACGGGATGCCGCTGCTGGGGGAGCACCCGCGGGTGCGCGGGTTCTGGGTCGCGGAGGCGGTGTGGATCACGCACTCGGCCGGGGTGGCGCGGTCGGTGGCCGAGTGGATCGTCGACGGGCAGCCGCGGCTCGACCTGCACGCCAGCGACCTCGGCCGGTTCGAGCAGGTGCAGCTGGCGCCGGACTACGTGCTGGAGCGCAGCTGCCGGAACTTCACCGAGGTCTACGACGTGCTGCACCCGTTGCAGCCCGTGGAGAGCCCCCGGCCGCTGCGGACGAGCCCCTTCTACGCGCGGCACCGGGAGCTGGGCGCGTTCTTCCTCGAAGCCGCCGGCTGGGAGCGGCCGCACTGGTTCGAGGCCAACGCGGACCTGCCCGAGGTCGCGGAGGTCCCGGAGCGCGGCGAGTGGGCGAGCCGGTACTGGTCGCCGATCTGCGGCGCCGAGGCCCTGGTGACGCGCAGGCGCGTGGCGATGTTCGACATGACCCCGTTGAAGCGGCTGGAGGTCAGCGGGCCGGGCGCGCTGGAGTTCCTGCAGCGCATGACGACCAACAACCTCCGGCGCAAACCGGGCGCAGTCGTGTACACGTTGCTGCTCGACGAGACCGGCGGTGTGCGCAGCGACCTCACGGTCGCGCGGCTCGACGAGACCACCTTCCAGGTCGGCGCCAACGGCAACCTCGACCTGGCGTGGCTCACCCGGCACGCACCGGACGACGTCCACGTCCGGGACATCACGGCGGGAACGTGCTGCATCGGCCTGTGGGGACCCAGGGCACGCAACCTGCTCAACGGCGTCGCGCACACGCTCGACACCGGGAAGGGCTACTTCACCGCGCAACGGGGGTTCGTCAAGAACGTGCCGGTGACCGCGCTGCGACTGTCCTATGTGGGCGAACTGGGCTGGGAGCTGTACACGACGGCCGACCTCGGCGTGACGCTGTGGGACACGCTGTGGGAGGCGGGGCGAGAGCACGGCGTGATCGCGGCCGGGCGCGGGGCGTTCGCGAGCCTGCGGCTGGAGAAGGGCTACCGGTCGTGGGGCACCGACGTGACCGACGAGCACGACCCGTTCGAGGCGGGCCTCGGGTTCGCGGTGCGGGAGGACGAGGACTTCCTCGGCAAGGAGGCGCTCGGGAAGCGTTCCAGCGACCGGAAGCTCACGTGTCTGGCGATCGACGACCCGCACCAGGTCGTCATGGGCAGCGAGCCGGTGTTCCACGGCGGTGAGCCGGTCGGGTACGTCACGAGCGCGGCCTACGGGTACACGACGGGCGTCAACATCGCCTACGCGTGGCTGCCCGAGGGCGTCGGCGAGGTCGAGATCGAGTACTTCGGCTCCAGGGTGCGCGCGCGGCCGGTGCCGGAGCCGCTGTTCGACCCCGGGATGAAGCGGCTGCGCGGGTGAGCGGCACCTACGACGTCGTCGTGGTCGGGCTCGGCGGCATGGGCAGCGCCGCGGCCTGGCACCTGGCCCGGCGCGGACTCCGGGTGCTGGGGCTCGAGCAGTTCACGCCCGTGCACGCACTGGGCTCCAGCCACGGCGAGTCGCGGATCACGCGGCAGGCCTACTTCGAGGACCCGGCCTACGTCCCGTTGCTGCTGCGCGCGCACGAGCTGTGGGACCGGGTCGAGCACGACAGCGGGCAGCGGATCTTCCACCGGGTCGGCGGCGTCCTCGTCGGCGCACCGGACAGCCGCACCGTCGCGGGCAGCCGGCGCAGCGCCGAGCAGTACGGCCTGCGGCACGAGGTGCTGGACGCGCACGACATCCGCCGGCGCTTCCCGGTGATGCGGCCGCACCCGCACGAGGTCGCGCTGCACGAACCCGGAGCGGGCTACGTCGTGCCGGAGAGCGCCGTGCGCGCCCACCTCGACCTCGCCGCACGGGCGGGCGCCGAGCTGCGCTTCGCGGAACCGGTGACCCGCTGGGAGGCCGGCCGCGTCACCACCGCGAAGGGCACCTACGAGACCGGTCACGTCGTCCTCGCACCGGGACCGTGGGCGCCGCGGCTGCTGGCGCACCTGGGCGTCACGTTCGAGGTCGAACGACAGGTGCAGCACTTCTTCCGCCCCACCGCGGACCTCCGCGACCACCCCACCTACATCTGGGAACGCGCCGGCCGCACGTTCTACGGCTTCCCCGAACGCGGCGGCACCGTCAAGGTCGCCATCTACGGCGAAGGCCGGTCCTGCACGCCGGAGACCATCGACCGCACCGTCCACGACGACGAGGTCGAGGCGGCCAGGGCGCTGGTCGCCGACCGGATGCCCGGTGTCACCGGCACCTTCGACCGGGCGTCCACCTGCATGTTCACCAACACCGCCGACGGCCACTTCGTGATCGCGCGCCAGGGCGGCGTCACGGTGGCGTGCGGGTTCTCCGGGCACGGCTTCAAGTTCGTGCCGGTGGTCGGCGAGATCGTCGCCGACCTCGCAGCCGAGGGTGCGACGAGGCACCCGATCGCCCTGTTCGACCCGGCGCGTCTGAGAGGCGGAGCATGACCGGCAGCCTGATCCCCACGCTGGAGGGCCGCTACTACACCGATCCCGCGATCTTCGAACGGGAACAGGCGGCCATCTTCGAGCGCATGTGGTTCTGCGCGGTCCGCGCGGCCGACCTCCCGGACGCCGGCGACTTCCGCACGGTGCAGGTCGGACGGGAGAGCGTGCTCGTCGCACGCGACCGCCGCGGTGCGCTCAACGCGTTCCTCAACGTGTGCCGCCACCGCGGCGCGCGCATCTGCGTCGAGGAGGCCGGCAGCGTCAAACGCGCGTTCCAGTGCCCTTACCACGCCTGGACCTACGCGTTGGACGGAAACCTGATCGCCGCACCCAACCTCACCTCAATGCCCGACGTCGATCGCGTTGCGTACGGACTGACGAAGGTGCATTTGCGCGAATGGCTCGGCTACGTGTGGGTGAACCTTTCGGACAGTCCTCCGAGGTTCGAGGACGACGTGCTGAGCGCGGTGACCGAACGTTTGGGGTCACTCGACGCCATCGACGGCTACGAGGTCGACCGGTTGTCCGTGGGCAGGCGGATCGTCTACGACGTCAGGGCCAACTGGAAGCTGATCATCGAGAACTTCATGGAGTGCTACCACTGCGCGACCATCCACCCCGAGCTGACCGAGGTGCTGCCCGAGTTCGCCGACGGCTACGCGGCGCAGTACTACGTCGGCCACGGCGCCGAGTTCGGCGAGGACGTCCAGGGGTTCACCGTCGACGGTGGTGAGGGCTTCGCAAGGCTTGCGGCGCTGGAGGAGGAACGCGACCGGAAGTACTACGCCATCACCGTCAAACCGCAGGTCTTCGTGAACCTCGTGCCGGACCACGTGATCGTGCACCGCATGTACCCGGTGGCCGCGGACCGGACGGTCGTGGAGTGCGATTGGCTCTACGCCAAGGAAGTCGTCGCCACCGGCCGTGACGTCTCCCGCTCGGTCGAGCTGTTCCACCGGGTGAACGAGCAGGACTTCGAAGCCTGCGAGCGATGCCAGCCCGCCATGGCCTCGAAGGCCTACGCGCAGGGCGGAGTGCTGGTGCCCTCCGAGCACCACATCGGCGACTTCCACGCCTGGCTCCTCCGCAAACTGGAATCAGCCGACTAGGGGATCGACTGGTCACCCGTGCACGCGAAAGCTTGCACGGGTGATGGAGCAGACGGACTTCTTGCCCCCCAACGGGGAGCACGATCTCCTCCGCCGCATCCGCCAACTGGCCGAGCGAGCGGAACGGACGGCGCACAACAGGTCCAACTTCGTGGGACCACCGCCGTCGCAGGAGCACCTCGACATCCTCGCGGAGATCAGGACGCTCTCCGAGGAGATGACGACGGCGAGCAGGAGCACGGCCGCGCCCGCGGTGGCGGCCAGACCCGCGGCCACCCCGGCGAGGGCGGTCACGCGGGCCGAGGAACTGCCCAGGCCCGCCAGGGCGGCCGACGACCTGCTGCCCAGATCGTGACGATCGGACCGGCACGGTCGAGCCGCGACGATCGGACCGCGACGGTCGAGCCGCGACCGTCGGACCGTCACGGCCGGGCAGCGACGGTCCTGCTCGTGACGGTCCGGCCCGTGACGGTCAGCGCCGCTGGCCGCGCACCATCTTGACCAGACCCTTCATCGTCTCCTCCAGTCCGGAGCCGAACGGGTTGTCGTGCACCAGGTACGTCCACGTCGAGCTGGGGCGCTTCACCCCGGCGTCGGCGAGGTCGTAGCCGTCGTCGGTGATCTTCGCTGCCTCGTACTTCTCCTTCGCGAGCTCCCACGACTCCGGCACGATCTTGTTGAACGCCGGGATGGCCTCGCGGTGGAACTCGTCGAGCGGGTTCTGCCGCGCCAGCGCGCGCAGGTGGATGCCCTCGCGCAGGTCGGACAGGAACGTCAGGTGGTGCGTCCACAGGTCGTCGAGGAAGAACAGCGTGATCCCGCGCGCCGCCTCCGCCGCGATCTCGTCGGGCGCACCCTCCTTCTCGCCGAGCTTCTCGAACGCGGCGTCCGTGCGCAGCACCACGTCCCGGTGCTTGAGCAGCAGGTCGCGCTGGTGCTCGATCAGCTTGTTGTAGCGCCACGTGTTGCGGTGGATCTCCAGGTCCACGCCCTCGGCCACGCGCTGGGCGTGCTCGAAGGTGTGCAGCAGGCCCTTGTCGCGCACCCGGCCGTCGGTGTCCACTTCGGACGGGTCCTCGGCGTCGGGCGCGTACTGGGTGATGAGGTCGTCCTGCAGTGACGAGAAGAACACCGAGCCACCGGGGTCGCCCTGGCGTCCGGCGCGGCCGCGCAGTTGGTCGTCGAGGCGGGAGGACGAGTGCCGGCCGGTGCCGACCACGTACAGGCCGCCCAGTTCGGCGATGCGGTCGTGGTCCTCGCCCTCGTGGCCGCCCAGGCGGATGTCCGTGCCGCGACCGGCCATCTGCGTCGACACGGTGATGCGCCCGAACGAGCCGGCGTCGGCGATGATCGCCGCCTCCTCGGCGTCGTTCTTCGCGTTCAGCACCACGCACTCGAGCCCGGCCTTGCGCAGCTTCGTGGAGATCCGCTCCGACTCGGCGACGTCGAGCGTGCCGACGAGGATCGGGCGCCCGCTCTCGTGCGCGGTCTTGATCTCCTCGACGATCGCGGCTTCCTTCTGCTCCAGCGTCGCGTAGAGGCGGAAGTGCTCGTCCTCGCGGATGTTCTCCTTGTTCGGCGGGATCACGAGGACCTCGAGCGAGTAGAACTCGCGCAGGGTCTCCGCGACCGCCACGGCCGTACCGGTCATGCCGCACCGCGTCGGGTACCGCGACAGCAGCGCCTGCACGGTCATCGAGTCGAGGATCTCGCCCGACTCGGTCGTCTGCACGTTCTCCTTGGCCTCGACCGCGGCCTGCAGGCCGTCCGGCCACCGCTGCAGCTTCGCGACGCGGCCGCGGGTGTCGTTGATCAGGTGCACCTTGCCGTCGCGCACGATGTAGTCGACGTCGCGGTGCAGCAGGACCTGCGCGTGCAGGGCCACGTTGACCTTCGACAGCGTCGAGGTGACGTGCTCCTGCGAGTACAGGTCGATCTCGCCCAGCGCGCGCTCGACGGCCTCGGAGCCCGCGCCGGTGAGGAAGACGTTGCGCTCCTCGTCGTCGATCTCGTAGTGCAGGTTCTGCCGCAGCCGCTTCACCAGGTCGGCGATCACCGGGTCGGCGGCCTCCGCGCTGGTCGAACCGGCCAGCACGAGCGGCACGCGGGCCTCGTCGACGAGCACCGAGTCGGCCTCGTCGATCAGCGCGACCTCGGGCTCGGGGACGATCAGGTCCTCCGGCCGGGTGGCGATGCGGTCGCGCAGGATGTCGAACCCGATCTCGCTGACCGGTGCGTACGTGACCTCGCACTGGTAGGCGTCGCGCCGCTCCTCGTGCTTGGAGCTGCCGTTGAGCCACCCGGCGCTGACGCCGAGCAGCCGGTACAGCGGCCCCATCCACTCGGCGTCGCGCTGGGCCAGGTAGTCGTTGACGCTGACCACGTGGACGCGCTTGCCCTTGATCGCGAACCCGGCCGCGGCCATGGCGCCGGCGAGCGTCTTGCCCTCACCGGTGGCCATCTCGACGACGAGGCCGTTGAGCAGGCCCAGCGCGCCCAGCACCTGCACGTCGAACGGCCGCTGCCCGATGGCGCGGTCCGCGGCCTCCCTGGTCAGCGCGACCAGCTCGGTGTCGGTGCACTCCTCGCGCAGCTTCACGGCGTGGGCCGTCAGCTCCTCGTCGCTGAACGCCTTGAACGCGTCGGCGTGTTTGTCCACGTCAGCGAGCCGGGCCGAGAACGGTGCGAGGTCGATCGACGCCGGTTTCTGCGCGAACCGGCGCATCCGCTGCTTGAAGCGCGCCATGAGAGTGGTCACGACGCAGCAACGTACGGCATTGCCGCGAGGTTCCGCAGAGGTCTTGACTGTGAAGGCCCGGATTGTCGGGTTCATCCGGGCCTCCACAGCCGTGATCAGGCCTGTTCCGGTTGGTGCGTCTCCGGCAGCCGCAGCACCGACACCAGTGTCACCACCGCCATGAGCAGCAGGAACGCCGACACCGACAGCGAGGTCCCGGTCGCGCCCAGCAGCGCCGTCATGATGACCGGCGTACCGCCGCTGACCAGGATCGACGCCAGCTGGTAGGCCAGCGACGCGCCCGAGTAGCGGACCTCGGGCGCGAACAGCTCACCCAGGTAGGCGGCGATCGGCCCGTAGACCAGCGAGGTCGCGATGCCGCCGACGGTCGTGGCCACGAACATCCACAGCAGCGAGCCCGTGTCGACCAGCAGGAAGTACGGGAACGCCCAGACGAGCATGCCGACCGTGCCCGCGATGATCAGCGGGCGGCGGCCCAGCCGGTCCGACAGCGCACCGGCGTAGAGGATCACCGGGATGCCGACGAGCGAGGACAGCAGGCTCACCATCAGCACGGACTCGCGCGCCAGCCCCAGCGTCGTGGTCGCGTACGACAGCACGCCCGCGATCGAGACGTAGAAGATGGCGTTCGAGGCGAACATCAGGCCGGCGCCGAGCAGGATCTGCTTGCGGTGCGAGCGCAGGGCCTCCTTCAGGGGAGCGTGGACGACGGCGGGACCGGCGGCGCGGCGTTGCTGCAGTTCGCGGAACACCGGGCTGTCCTCGACCTTGAGCTGGATGAACAGCACGACCGGGAACAGCAGGGCGCTCGCGAGGAACGGCACGCGCCAGCCCCACGAGGCGAACGCCTCCTGGCTCATCGTCGTGGTGGCGGCGATGAAGGCGACGTTGCCGAGGAACACGCCGATCGGCACACCGGCCTGCCCGAACGTGCCCGCGAACCCGCGGCGGCGCGGTCCTGCGGACTCGGTGAGCAGCAGGACGACACCGCCCCACTGGCCGCCGACGGCGATGCCCTGCAGGAACCGCAGCACGACGAGCAGCAGGGGAGCGCCGACGCCGATGCTGGCCGAGGTCGGCAGCAGGCCGATCAGGAACGTGGCACCGGCCATCATGGCGAGGCAGATGACCAGCGCCGGCTTGCGGCCGAACCGGTCACCGACGTGCCCGAAGACCAGGCCGCCGATGGGGCGGGCGACGAAGCCCGCCCAGAAGGTGCTGAACGACAGCAGCAGCGCGACCAGCGGCGTCGCTTCCGGGAAGAACAGCTTCGGGAAGACGAGCGCTGCCGCGGTCGCGTAGATGAAGAAGTCGTACCACTCGATGCTGGATCCGGCCAGACCGGCTGCCATGAGCCTGCGCAAGGTCTTCTGTTCCGGGGCGACACTGACCACGGGGGTGCTCCTCACCAGGTGTCCACGAACGGGCGTTTCTTCCCTTGGGGGCGGGAAGCTGAGGGGGCGAGCGCCGTCGCGACCCACCGGCGGGTGTCCGCGGGGTCGATCACGTCGTCGATCTCGAAGACCGACGCGACGTTGAGCGCTTTGCCGTGTTCGTACGCCGCCGCGACCATGTGGTCGTAGCGCGCGGCGCGTTCCTGCGGGTCCTCGATGGCGTCGAGCTCGCGCCTGAACCCGAGCTTCACCGCCCCTTCGAGGCCCATGGGGCCGAACTCACCGGTGGGCCAGGAGACGGCGAACTGGGGGACCTTGAGGCTGCCCGCAGCCATGGCCTGGGCGCCGAGCCCGTAGGCCTTGCGGGTCACGACGAGTCCGAAGGGGACGGACAGGTTCGCGCCCGTGACGACCATGCGGGTGAGGTGGCGGACGGTGGCGGTGCGCTCGGCGTCCGGGCCGACCATGAAGCCGGGGGTGTCGCAGAGGCTCACGACGGCGAGGTCGAACGCGTCGCACAGCTGCAGGAAGCGGGCGGCCTTGTCGGCGGCGTCGGCGTCGATGGCGCCACCGAGGACGTGCGGGTCGTTGGCGATGACGCCGAGCGGACGGCCCTCGACGCGGACGAGCGCGGTGACGACGCCCCTGCCGAAGCCCCTGCGCAGTTCCAGGACGGAGCCGGTGTCGGCGAGGGTGTCGATGATCGGGCGCACGTCGTAGGCGCGCAGGCGGTTCTCCGGGACGGCGTGGCGCAGCAGGCGCTGGTCCGCGCACTCCCACGACGACTGGTGTCCCTGGAAGTACGAGAGGTACTGGCGGGCCATGGCGACGGCTTCTTCTTCGGAGCCGACCACGATGTCGACGACACCGTTGGGCACCTGCACGTCCAACGGCCCGATGTCCTCCGGGCGGAACGTGCCGAGCCCGCCGCCCTCGATCATCGCCGGGCCGCCCATGCCGATGTTCGCGCCCTCGACCGCGATGATCACGTCGCACGTGCCCAGCAGCACCGCGTTGCCGGCGAAGCACCGCCCCGCGACCACGCCCACCAGCGGCACCTGGCCGCTCAGCTGCGCGAACGCGTGGAACGAGCCGCAGTCGAGCCCGCTGACCATGCTGTGGTCGGTGTCGCCGGGCCGCCCGCCACCGCCTTCGGCGAACAGCACCACCGGCAGGTTCTCCTGCCGTGCCAACGCGAAGAGCCGGTCTTTCTTCTGGTGGTTGCGCAGGCCCTGGGTACCGGCGAGCACCGCGTAGTCGTACGACATCGCCACGATCCGCTGCCCGTTCACGACACCGATGCCGGCCACCATGCCGTCGGCGGGCGTGCGTTCGATGAGCTCGGGCAACGACCGGCGCGCGCGTTGGGCGGCGATCGCCAGACCGCCGTACTCGACGAAGTCCGTGCAGAGGTCGGCGATGTTCTCCCGTGCGGTGCGGCCACCGGCCGCGTGCCGCCGTGCCGCGGACTCGGGCCGGTCGAAGGAGTGCCGGTGCAGCACCTCGGCGAGGTCGGGCCGGATCTCCGCCGGGTCAGCCGGTGCGGCGTCCTCAGCGGACTCACCGGCGCCGGAGGCGAGCGGCTGACCGGCGGCGACCGTGTCCCCGACGGCGACCAGCACCTCGCCGGACACGCGCACGACGTGCTGCATCTTCATCGCTTCGAGCACGACGGAGTCCGCCGCCACCGCGACCACGGTCCCCGCCAGCGGGGCCCGCATGCCATCGGCCGGTTCCTCGACGAGGAAGTCGGTCGGCACGCCGACGACGTCGCGGGTCAGCAGCGTCCGCAGGAACTCCAGGTTGGTCGGGACGCCCTCGACCCGGAACTCGCCCAGCGCCCGCCGTGCACGGGTGAGCGCCACGCCCAGGTCCTCGCCGTGCACCACGAGCTTCGCGAGCAGCCCGTCGTAGCGCGTCCCGACCCGGTAGCCGGGGTAGGCGTGCGTGTCGACCCGGATGCCCGGCCCGGACGGCGGCTGGAACACCGACAGCGTCCCGCCGGAGGTCTGGTTCACCCGCAGCTGCACGGCGCTGCCCCGGTCCAGCGGCGTGACGTCGACGTCGCCGCCCTGCGCCAGCAGCAGCTGGGTGCGCACGAGGTCCACTCCGGACACCACCTCGGTCACCGTGTGCTCGACCTGCAGCCGCGGGTTGACCTCCAGGAACGCGAACTCGTCGCCGGAGACCAGGAACTCCACCGTGCCGACGCCGGTGTACCCGGCGGCGGTGGCGATCGCGGCCGCCGCGGAGTGCAGCGCCCGGCGCAGCGCGGGGTCGAGCAGCGGCGCGGGGGCGATCTCGGCGACCTTCTGGTGCCGCAGCTGCAACGAGCAGTCGCGGTCGCCGAGGACCGCGGTGCCGACCAGCTGCACCTCGATGTGCCGTGCGGAGGGCAGCAACCGTTCGAAGTAGACGTCGTCGTCGCCGAACGCCGCCAGCGCCTCCGCACGGCACGCCTCGATCGCGGCGTCGAGGTCCGCCGGGTCGTGCACCGCCCGCATGCCCTTGCCACCGCCGCCCGCGACGGCCTTCACCATCACCGGGAACTCGCCGGGCACCGCGTCCAGCACCGGGATGCCCAGCGACGCGGCCAGCTCGCGGGCCCGCCGCTTGTCGCCCAGCAGCTCCAGCACCTCCGGTGACGGCCCGACGAACGCGAGGCCGCGGTCCCGGCACGCCCGTGCGAACGCCGCGTTCTCCGACAGGAACCCCCAGCCGGGGTGCACGGCCCGGCAGCCCTCCGCGGCGTCGAGGAGCTGCTCGGCGTCCAGGTAGGGGGCCGGTCCACGCAGCGCGACGGCCCGGTCCGCGAGCGTCACGTGCAGCGACGACGCGTCGTCCTCGGCGTACACCGCCACGGTGCGGATTCCCAGGTCAGCGGCGGCGCGCAGGACGCGCACGGCGACCTCGCCCCGGTTGGCGACCAACAGCACTGCAACCTCCTGAGCGACCGCTTAGTATGTGACGGCGGTCGCATGTTGCCATCTGAGGTCAACAGAAGTCCACACGGAACCGATCGGGGGAATGGGACGTCCACGGAACGGTTCGGCGCGAACGGACGATCCAGCAGGCAGACTCGCCGCACAGGTGCGAAGGGCTTCAGGAGGCCGCAGTGGTGTTCAAGAGGATGATGCGCGCGTTCGGCGTGGGCGGGCCGACTGTCGACACGGTCCTGACCAACCCGAACGTCCGGCCGGGCGAGGTGCTGAGCGGCGAGGTCAGGATCGCCGGCGGCGACCACCCGGCCGAGATCGACCACGTGACGCTGGCGCTGCTCACCCGCGTCGAGGTCGAGAGCGGCGACAACGAGTACAACACCAACATGGAGTTCCACAAGTTCTCCGTGGGCCAGCGCATCCTGGCGCAGCCGCACCAGAACCTGTCGCTGCCGTTCCAGATCCCGGTGCCGGTCGAGTGCCCGCTGAACGTCGTCGGCGGCATGCAGCTCGCGGGCATGCAGCTGGGCCTGCGCACCGAGTTGGAGGTCCGCGGCGCGGTCGACCCCGGCGACCTCGACCCGATCTGGGTGCACCCGCTGCCCTCGCAGGACGTGGTGCTGCAGGCGTTCGGGCAGATGGGCTTCCGCTTCACCAAGGCCGACAACGAGCGCGGCCGCATCCACGGCGTGCCGCAGACGCTGCCGTTCTACCAGGAGATCGAGTTCTACCCGCCGCCGCAGTTCGCGGGCCGCCTCAAGCAGGTCGAGCTGACCTTCGTCACTACCCCGCAGCACCTGCACGTGATCCTGGAGGCCGACAAGCGCGCCGGTCTGCTGCGCGCCGGCGGCGACGCCTACGGCCGGTTCGCCGTCACGCACGAGCAGTCGGTGGGCACCGACTGGACCGCCACCATCACCCAGTGGATGAGCCAGGTCTCCGGCAGCCGCTGGTAACCCGATAGGGCCGAAAGGCCCACCGCACTGCTCCTCGTGCTGCGGATCTCGGCGTCCGAAGGGATGATCGAAGGAGATCCGAACACCATCGAGGAGGAGGCGGTCATGACCATCGGCGGTGTCATCGGCGCGCTCGTCATCGGCCTGGTACTGGGCCTGCTCGGCAAGCTGTTCGCGCCGGGCAAGCAGAACATCCCGGTCTGGCTGACCATCCTGGTCGGTATCGCGGCCGCGTTCATCGGTTCGTGGATCGCGCGGCTGCTGGGCGTGGAGGACACACCCGGCATCGACTGGATCGAGGTGATCGTGCAGATCGTGGTCGCCGCGATCGGCGTGTCGCTCGTGGCCGGGCTGTACGGCCGCAACAGGGTCAGCTAGCGGGCCTGAGCATCCGCAGGACGAGGTCGGCGTACAGCGCGCCGATCTCGTCCGGTGTGCGCCGCCCGCCCGGCTGGTACCACCGCGCGACGTCGATGCACAGCGACAGCACCGCGAGCGTCGCGCCCCGCGGGTCCGGCACGTCGAACACGCCCGCGTCGATGCCGTCGGAGATGAACGACCGCATCCGCCCGTCGATCTGCCTGCGCAGCTCCGCCACCTCCGCGTGGTGTTCCGGGGAGAGCGCGCCCAGCTCGTACTGCACCACGCGTGCCGTCGTGTGGAACTCCGCGTGCCACCCCGCGAACGCCGCGACCGCGTTCTGCAGCCGCTGCACCGGGTCGTCGCCGCGGATGCCCGACAGCAGCGCCAGCGACGTCTCGTGGCCGACCCGCGAGATGTTGAACAGCAGCTCTTCCTTGGACCGGTAGTGGATGTACACCGCGGCCGGCGACATCCCGGCCAGAGCGGCGATGTCCCTGGTGGTCGTGGCGTGGTATCCCTTGTCCGCGAACGCGTGCACGGCGGCGATGAGCATCCTGCGGGCGGCGTCCGGGGTGATCGAGCGCCACGTCTCGTCGAGCAGCGCGAAGCCCTCCAGGCCGGTCGTCGTCATCGGGCGCTCCTCGCGTGTTGACAGGTGATCGATCGTACTGCACGCTAAGCGTGCGCTTAGCGCTAAGCAACCGCTTAGTATGGAGGAGAAGATCGTGCAGCGGACGCTGTTCAACGAGGACCACGTCGCGTTCCGCGAGTCGGCGAAGGAGTTCGTCGACCGCACGATCGCGCCGAACGTCGAGAAGTTCATCGAGCAGCGGGTCATCGACCGCGACGTGTGGCTGGAGGCGGGCCGCCAGGGGCTGCTCGGCCTGGAGATCCCGGAGTCCTACGGCGGCAGCGGCGCGAACGACTACCGCTTCAACGCCGTGTTCGCCGAGGAGCTGTGCCGGGTCAACGCCGCCGTCGCGTCGTCGCTGGGCATCCACGGCGACGTCGTGGCCCCGTACCTGGTCGACCTGTGCACCGAGGAGCAGAAGCAGCGCTGGCTGCCCGGCATGTGCACCGGTGAGCTGAAGACCGGCATCGCGATGACCGAGCCGTCCGGCGGCTCCGACCTCGCCGCGCTGAAGACGAACGCCGTGCGCGACGGTGACGACTGGGTCCTCAACGGCTCCAAGACGTTCATCACCAACGGCTACACCGCCGACCTGATCGTCGTCGCTGCCCGCACCGACCCGGCCAAGGGCGCGCGCGGCATCACGCTGTTCGCCGTCGAGACCGGCATGCCCGGCTTCGAGCGCGGCCGCAAGCTCGACAAGGTCGGCCAGCACCCCTCCGACACCGCGGA
This sequence comes from Lentzea sp. NPDC037011, assembly GCF_055607425.1. Classification (NCBI taxonomy): domain Bacteria; kingdom Bacillati; phylum Actinomycetota; class Actinomycetes; order Pseudonocardiales; family Pseudonocardiaceae; genus Lentzea; species Lentzea sp. NPDC037011. The sequence goes on from NZ_JBVJRT010000014.1 coordinate 95,270, forward strand.
GCTGTTCTTCTCCGACGTCCGGCTGCCCGCCGAGAACATGATCGGCGAGGAGGGCCAGGGCTTCATCTACATGATGGAACGCCTGCCGCAGGAGCGCATCGGCGCCGCCATCTCGAACCTCGCGCACGCCCAGGGCATCTTCGACGAGACCCTGGAGTACGTGAAGGAGCGCAAGGCGTTCGGGCAGGCGATCGGCAAGTTCCAGCACAACAAGTTCCTGCTCTCGGAGCTGCGCACCAAGCTCGACGTCACGCAGGCGTTCGTGGACAACCTGACGGTGCAGCACGTGCGCAAGGAGCTGACCGCGGTCGAGGCGGCGCAGGCGAAGTACTGGAGCGCCGACATCGAGAACGAGGTCATCGACGCCTGCGTGCAGCTGCACGGCGGCTACGGCTACATGACCGAGTACCGCGTCGCCCGCGCGTGGATGGACGCCCGCGTCACGAAGATCTGGGCGGGCTCCAACGAGATCATGAAGGAACTCATCGGCCGCGACCTGGGCCTGTAGGGGAGTGCGACATGGCTGAAGCCGTCATCGTTTCCACCGCCCGCTCGCCGATCGGCCGTGCGCGCAAGGGGTCGCTCGCCTCACTGCGGCCCGACGACCTCGCCGCGCAGGTGATCGCCGCGGCGCTGGCGGACGTCCCCGCCACCGAGATCACCGACCTGCACCTCGGGTGCGCCGAGCCGCAGGACGAGCACGGCCAGAACATCGCGCGGCGGGTGGCCGTGCAGCTCGGCCACGACACCCTGCCGGGAACGACGGTCAACCGGTTCTGCGCCTCCTCGGTGCAGACCGCGCGCATGGCGTTCCACGCGATCAAAGCGGGCGAGGGCCACGCGTTCATCTCCGCCGGCGTCGAGTGCGTCTCGCGGTACCTGCACTCCGGCGTGCCGTCGTCCAACCCGCTCTTCGACGAGGCGCAGCAGCGGACCCAGGACACCGCCGCGTCCAACGCCCCGTGGACCGACCCGCGGTCGGACGGCAAGCTGCCCAACTACTACATCGCGATGGGGCAGACCGCGGAGAACGTCGCCACGCAGCTCGGCATCTCCCGGCACGACCAGGACGAGTTCGCGGTCCGGTCGCAGAACCTCGCGGAGAAGGCCATCGCGGACGGGTTCTTCGCCCGCGAGATCACGCCGGTGACGCTGCCGGACGGCACCGTCGTGTCCACTGACGACGGTCCGCGGGCCGGCGTGACCTACGAGGCGGTGTCGGCGCTCAAGCCGTCGTTCCGCCCCGGGGGCACCGTCACCGCGGGCAACTGCTGCCCGCTCAACGACGGCGCCGCCGCGGTCGTGGTCATGAGCGACGTGCGGGCCCGCGAGCTCGGCCTGACCCCGTTGGCGCGCATCGTGTCCACCGGTGTGTCCGGGCTTTCGCCGGAGATCATGGTCCTCGGGCCGGTGGAAGCGACGCAGCAAGCGCTTGCGCACGCCGGTATGTCCATTTCGGACATCGACCTGGTGGAGATCAACGAGGCGTTCGCCGTGCAGGTGCTCGGCAGCCAGCGCGCACTGGGCATCGACCTCGACAGGCTGAACGTCCACGGCGGCGCCATCGCGCTGGGCCACCCGTTCGGCTCGACCGGCGCCCGGATCATGACCACGCTGATCAACGGCATGCAGGCCCGCGACGCCCAGTTCGGGCTGGAGACGATGTGCGTCGGCGGCGGCCAGGGCATGGCGATCGTCCTGGAACGACTGAGCTGAAGGGTTCTGGCCAAGTGGGCATCCTCGACAAGTTCCGCCTCGACGGGAAGGTCGCGATCGTCACCGGCGCGTCCTCCGGCCTCGGCGTCGCGTTCGCCAAGGGCCTCGCGGAGGCGGGTGCGGACGTCGTCCTCGCGGCCCGTCGTGCGGACCGGCTGAAGGACACGGCCGCGCTGGTCGAGTCGACCGGCCGCCGCGCCCTGGTGGTGCAGGCCGACGTCTCGCAGCCCGACGACTGCCGGGAGGTGGCGCGTGCCGCCGCCGAGTTCGGCCCGGTGCACGTGCTCGTCAACAACGCGGGTGTGGCGTCGGCGGTGCCGGCCTCGCGGGAGACGCCGGAGCAGTTCCTCGGCGTGATCGACGTGAACCTCAACGGCGCCTACTGGATGGCGCAGGCCGCCGCCGCGGTGATGACCGCCGGTGGTTCGATCATCAACATCTCCAGCGTGCTCGGACTCGTGACCGGCGGCATCCCGCAGGCCGCGTACTCGGCGTCGAAGGCCGGTCTGCTCGGCCTGACGCGCGACCTCGCGCAGCAGTGGACCGGGCGCAAGGGCATCAGGGTCAACGCGATCTGCCCCGGGTTCTTCGCCTCGGAGATGACCGACCAGTACCCGCCCGGCTACCTGGAGAAGATGCGGGCGGCGCTGCCCGCGGGGCGCATCGGCGACCCGGAGGAGCTGGCCGCGGCCGTCGTGTTCCTCGCCTCGCCCGCCGGTGGCTACGTTACCGGTGAGACGCTGGTGGTCGACGGTGGAGCGGTCATCGTCTGAGCCCGTGACCACTGCCTGAACGGCCTAGTGCCAAGAGCCCCCTCGACGCGTCTAATCCTCGTCGGGGGCTTTTCGGCATGAGGGGGAGTCGTGCAGGAGCCGGATTTCAAGGCGGTCGACCCGCGAAGACGTTTCCTGCTGTGGTTCGCGCCGCCGCTCGCGGTGTTCGTGGCCGGGCTGGTGGTGCTGCTGGTGACCGGGCACGTCACCGGGCCGTTCCGGAGCACCACCGTGGTGCGGGTGATGCTCGCGTCGAAGCGGGAGTTCTTCCAGGACGAGCAGGTGAAGCAGATCCTGATGGCGCGCGGCTACCAGGTGCACGTGACCCCGATCGGGTCGCGCGACCTCGCCGACAGCCCCGACCTGGACAGCTACCACTTCGTGTTCCCCTCGGGGCACGTGGCGAACGAACGGGTCAAGGCACGCCGCGAGGGCAAGCACGCGGTGCCGTTCCGCCCGTTCTTCACCCCGGTCGTGCTCGCCACCTTCCGCGAGCACGCCGAGGCGCTGAGGCGGGCGGGCGCCGCCGTGGCGCACGACAACAACGCCGCGCCGCTGTTCTACGACCTCGACCTCGACAAGTTCATGGCGCTGTCCGAGCAGAGGTGGAGCGACCTCGGGTTGAGCAACAACAACCTCGTCGTCGCCCAGTCACCGGACCCGTGCAAGGCCTACTCGGGCGCGGCCCTCGTCGGGTTCTACGCGGCCGCGCTGCGCGACGAACCGGTGCAGAGCCTGCGGGAGGCGGAGGAGCTGGGACTGCTGGTCAAACCGCACATCGCCGCGCAGGGCCAGGCCGGTGAGGACATGTCGCCGAAGTTCTTCGTGCCGGAAGGACGCACGCACGCGGTCATCGCGGTGATGTACGAGCACCAGTACATCGCATATCAGTTGCGGCGGGAGCAGCCCGACCGCGACCGCGTGCTGCTCTACCCGACGGCGCAGCACCAGAGCACGCCCGAGCTCATCTCGTTCACGCCCGAGGGCGACCGGATCGGCGAGCTGATGATGAACGACCCGCAGCTGCGCCGCCGCGCCGTCGAGCTCGGGTTCCACCCGCTGGGCTGGAGCGGGGAGACCGACCAGGACTTCGGCCGTGTCATCACCGAGCACGGGCTGCCGCAGCCACCGGTGGGCCAGGCCGGCCGGGTGCCGCTGCCCAAGGCCGAGTTCTTCGAGCGCATGCTCGACGTCGTCGGCGACTGCCGGTGAGGGTCGTCGCCGCGGTGCTGCTGCTCGTGCTGACCGCGTGCACCTCCAGCTCACCGCCGCCGGTGCGGTTGCGGGTGCTGGCGAGCCCCGAGCTCGCCGACCTCGCCCCGGTGCTGGCCGAGCTGAGGCGCGCCACCGGTGTCGAGCTGGCGGTCGAGCACCGCGGCACGGTCGAGGCCAGCCGGTCGCTCGCCGGGTTCGACCTGGCGTGGCTGTCCAGCAACCGGTTCCTGCGGCTGCGCGGCGCCGAGCCAGCGTTGTCGGCGAGCATCATGACCTCCCCGGTGGTGCTGGGCGTGCGGCCGGGCCGGCGGGCCGTGCTGGGGGAGCGGCCGACGTGGGCCGACGTCGCGGACCGGGCGGCGGTGGGGGAGTTCCGCTACGGCATGGCCGACCCGCGGGTGTCCGGTGGCGGGATGGCCGCGCTCATCGGGGTGGCCACCGCGGCCGCGGGCACCGGTGCGGCGCTGCGGCCGGAGGACGTGAGCTGCGACCGCCTGCAGGGGTTCCTCGCCGGGCGGGCGTTCGACGTGCCCGACCCGGTGGCAGAGCTCGTCCGGCGGTCTTCCGACGACACCGTCGACGGCGTCGTCGCGCACGAGTCGGAGCTGCTGGCGCTCAACGCCTCCGGGCGGCTCCCCGAACCGCTGGAGCTCGTGTACCCGCGCGACGGGATCGTGCTGTCGGACTACCCGCTGATGCTGGTCGACCCCGCGCGCCGGACCGCTTACGACCGGGTCGTGGACTGGCTGCGGTCACCGCCCGCGCAGCGGATGATCGCCGAACGCACCTGGCGGCGCCCGGTCGACCCGGCCGCACCGCGCGACCGGCGGCTGACCGCCGACATCGGCACCGCCCTGTACTTCCCGGACCGGCAGGAGGTGCTCGACCGGCTGCTCGTGTTCCACGACCGGGCGGGCGAGGGCCGCCAGGTCGTGTTCGTGCTGGACTACTCGACGTCCATGCGCGGCGAGCGGATCACCGCGCTGCGCGAGGCGTTCGCGTCGCTCACCGGGTTCGACCGCTTCTACGTCGGCGAGACGGTCACGATCGTCCGGTTCGCGGGCACCGTGCTGGAAGAGCGCTCGGTGACCGTGCGCGGGAGGGCTGACCTCGACGCGTTGCTGGCCGTCGTCGCGTCCGATGACCTGCGCGACAACACGGCCATCTGGGGTGCGCTCGACCACGCGCTGCGGCTGGCCCGCGGGGAGACGGCGGTCGTGCTGATGACCGACGGCGAGAACAACGCGGGCCCGTCGGTGGACGAGTTCCTGCGGGTCGGGCGGGGCGAGGTGCCGGTGTACCCCATCCGGTTCGGCGAGGCGGACCGCGCGGAGCTCGACCGCGTGGCGCAGGCCAGTGGTGGCCGGCTCGTGGACGCCGGCACGACGTCGTTGCCGCAGGCGGTGAGGGAGATCCGTGGATGTCGATAGAGGGCTCTGGTGGTCGGTCCTGTGGGGCTGGCTCCTGCTGTGGGGCGTGACGCTGGCCGCGCTCGTCGTGGTCGTCGCGCTGGCCGTGCACTGGGTGCGCCGCCGCGACCCGCAGCCGGAGGTGCCGGGCCTGCTGTTCTACGTGCACGGCCAGCGGATGATCAACCTGTGCAAGGTCGGCCGCTACGACGACGCCGTCACCCGGCAGTTCGTCAAGCAGATCACCGTCACCAAGAACGGCAAGCTCCAGGTCGGGCCGAACGAGTTCGGCATCGGCGTGGACGGGTCGGTGGTGGAGCAGAACACCGACACCTACGAGAAACCGGCCACGGAGATCGACGTGATCGGCGTGGTCCTGGCAGGGCTGCGGGCCGCGCACGGCGTCGTGGACGTCGACCTGACCACGCGGACCATCACCGCGGACGAGGCGTGGCGGCGTGGCCGGGCCACCCGGCTCAACGACATCCGCGACTACGTGTCGCTGCACGGCCGGTTCGAGCTCGGCGACGACGCCGGTGACCGGGCGGTGCTGCTCGCTTCCGCAGGCGAGCACCGGGTGCGGGTGGAGTGCGACCGGGCGAGCCTGCGCGACACGCTGCCGCCGGGGCAGTTCAACGCGCGCTGCCTGGGCAAGGTGCAGTCGTGGAACGCCGAGGCCGGCGAGGTCGTCGTGCTGCCCGTCGTCGTGTTCCAGTAGACGGGGCGGGGATGATCGGCACGTGATCGCACTGGACCACGTGCTGGTCGTCGACGTCGAGTCGACCTGCTGGGAGGGGACGCCGCCGCCCGGCGAGGTCTCGGAGATCATCGAGATCGGGATCAGCCCGCTCGAGGTGAGCTCGGGGAAGCGGGGTGAGCGGCGCAGCGTGCTCGTGCGGCCGGTGCTGTCGTCCGTCAGCCCCTTCTGCACCCGGCTCACGACGCTGACCGCGGGGCAGGTCGCGGGCGGTGTCCCGTTCGCCGAGGCGTGTGCGTTGCTGCGCAAGGAGTACCGCTCCGCCGACCGCGTCTGGGCGTCGTACGGCAACTACGACCGCATCATGTTCGAGCGGCAGTGCGCCGCGCTGGGGGTGGAGTACCCGTTCGGGCCCCGGCACCTCAACGTCAAGACGTTGTTCGCGCTGGCGCACGCGTTGCCGCGGGAGGTCGGGATGGCCGAGGCGCTGCGGATCGCCGGGCAGCGCCTCGACGGCACGCACCACCGCGGCCACGACGACGCCCACAACATCGCGGGCCTGCTGGCCGGGCTGCTCAGGAGGTGATCACGCCGGCGGGAGTCCACTGTGGATTCGACGGCAACCGTCCAGTGGCTGGTCATTGCCCGGGTTCCCCACGCCCTGGCGGTACGCTCCGGGCGTGACCGTGCCTGAAAGACTGATCGACGCCGCCACCCGCCTGTTCGCGGACAAGGGCTACGAACGGGTCGCCGTGCAGGAGGTCGTGGAACACGCCGGCGTCACCAAGGGCGCCATGTACCACTACTTCGGGTCGAAGGACGACCTGCTGCACGAGATCTACGGGCGGCTGCTGCGGCTGCAGACCGAACACCTGGAGAAGATCGTCTCCGGCGACGGGCCGGTCACCGCGCGGCTGCGCGAGGCCGCGGTCGACGTGATCATCACGAGCATCGAGGACTTCGACGCCGCCAAGGTGTTCTTCCGGTCGATGAACCACCTCTCGGCCGAGAAGCAGAAGGAGGTGCGCGCCGAACGGCGGCGCTACCACGAGCGGTTCCGCGGCCTGGTCGAAGAGGGGCAGCGCGACGGGTCGTTCCGCGCCGACGTGCCGGCCGACGTCGCCACCCACTACTTCTTCGGCTCACTGCACCAGCTGGGCACCTGGTACCGCCCGGACGGGGAGATCCCGGCCGGGCGGCTGGCGGAGCACTACGCGGACCTGCTGATCCACTCGATCACGGCACGATGACGCTGACGATCTCGGCGACGCACGCGGGCTTGTCGCTGCCCTCGATCTCGACGACGACCTTCGTGACGAGCTGCTTGCCCAGTGCGATGTCCGAGACGTCCAGCAGCTCCACCCCGGCCCTCACCCGCGCGCCCACGAGCACGGGCTGCGGGAAGCGGACCTTGTTGCTGCCGTAGTTCACGCCCATCTTGATGTTCTTGACCGTGTAGACGTCGCGCACCAGGTACGGCACCAGCGACAACGTCAGGTAGCCGTGCGCGACCGGGCCGCCGAACGGGCCCTGTGCGGCCTTCTCGACGTCGATGTGGATCCACTGGTGGTCCAGCGTCGCGTCGGCGAACAGGTTGACCTGCTCCTGCGTGACCTCGTGCCACTCGCCGAACCCGAGGTGCTCGCCCTTCGCGGCGACCAGCTCGTCGATGCTCTCGAACGCGCGCATGGGGCTGCCCTCAGTCCTTCGGTCCGCCGGCGACGTAGATGACCTGGCCGGACACGAAGCCCGCACCCTCGCTGACGAGGAACGACGCGGTGTGCGCGATGTCCTCCGGCTGCCCGACGCGCGCGACCGGGATCGTCTGCGCGGCACCGTTGACGAGGTCCTCGAACGAGATCTTCATGCGCTCGGCGGTCGCCTTGGTCATCTCGGTGGCGATGAAACCGGGCGCGATCGCGTTGACCGTGACGCCGAACTTGCCGAGCTCGATCGCGAGGGTCTTCGTGAAGCCCTGCAGACCGGCCTTGGCGGCGGAGTAGTTGGCCTGGCCGCGGTTGCCCAGCGCGCTCGTGGACGACAGGTTGACGATGCGGCCGAAGCCTTCCTTCGTCTGGAACGCCTGCACGGCCTTGCTCATGAGGAACGCGCCGCGCAGGTGCACGTTCATGACCGTGTCCCAGTCGCTCGCGGACATCTTGAACAGCAGGTTGTCGCGCAGCACACCGGCGTTGTTGACGAGCACGGTCGGCGCGCCGAGCTCCTCGGCGACCTTGGCCACGGCCGCGTTGACCTGCTCCTCGTCGGCCACGTCGACCTTGAGCCCGATGGCGCGCCCACCGCCCGCGACGATCTTGTCGGCGCCTTCGAGCACGCCCTGCTCGTCGAGGTCGAGCAACGCGACGGCCAGGCCGTCCGCGGCGAGGCGCTGCGCGACGGCGGCACCGATGCCACGCGCCGCGCCGGTGACGATGGCAACCCTGTCGGCCACGGGTCCTCCTCCAATTGTGAGCTAAGCAAGCGCTTAGTAACGTACCCATCAGTCCGCTTGACGTCCAGCGTCGTGCGGACGACCATACCGACTGGTCGGAATGTTGCACATCTTCGAGGAGGCAGGTGCCAGTGGAGCTCACCGGCAAGGTCGCGCTCATCACCGGCGGGTCCAACGGCATCGGCGCCGCGTCCGCCCGCCGCCTGGCCGGGCTCGGTGTCCGGGTCGTGGTCGCCGACGTGGACGTCGAGCGGGGCAAGCTCGTCGCCGACGAGGCCGGCGGCGTGTTCGTGCGCTGCGACGTGACGCAGCCCGCCGACTCGGCCGAGGCCGTCGCGGTCGCGGTGCGCGAGTTCGGCGGCCTGGACATCGCGTTCCTGAACGCCGGCATCGGCACCGGCTGCTCACTGGGCGACGACTTCGACGCCGACGTGTACCGGCGCGCGATGGCCATCAACCTCGACGGCGTCGTCTACGGCGCACACGCCGCGTTGTCCTACGTGCGCGCGTCGGGCGGCCAGATCATCGCCACCGCGTCGATGGCCGGCCTCATGCCGATGCCCGGCGACCCGGTCTACGGCGCGAACAAGGCCGCCGTGGTCGGCCTGGTCCGTTCCCTGGCCGGCGCGTACCCCGACATCCGCGTGAACGCCCTCTGCCCGGCGTTCGCCGACACCGACATCATCACGCCGCTGCGTTCGACGTTGCAGGACATCGGCATGCCGATCCTGCCCGTGTCGACTGTGGTGGACACCTTCATGTCCATTGTGGAGGGCTCTGGCACCGGCGAGGCGTGGTTCGTGCAGTCCGGCCGGCCCTCCGAGCCGTTCGGCTTCCGCAACCCGCCCGGCCCGCGCAACCCCGACGGCTCGCGCATCGACGCCGCCCGCAAGGACCCCGTTTCGATCGCGCTCGAGGAGAACTGACGTGCGTGCCATCCAGATCACCGAGTTCGGCGGCCCCGAGGTGCTCCAGCAGGTGGAGCTGCCCGACCCCGTACCGGCCGAGGGCGAGGTGCTGATCAACGTCAGCCGCGCCGGCCTCAACTACGCCGACACGCACCAGGCGGAGAACTCCTACCTGGCGAAGATGACCCTGCCCCTGGTCCCCGGCGGCGAGGTCGTCGGGTCCACTGAGGACGGACGCAGGGTCGTGGCACTGACGAAGAACTCCGGCGGCTACGCCGAGAAGGCCGTGGCCCCCGCGCTGACGACGTTCGACGTGCCCGACGGCGTCGACGACCTGACCGCCCTCTCGCTGATCGTGCAGGGCGCCACCGCCTGGCTGCTGCTGCGCAAGTCCACGCACCAGGAACCCGGCGAGACCGTCGTCGTCCACGCCGCCGCGGGCGGCGTCGGCACCATCGCCGTGCAGCTGGCGAAACTCTGGGGCGCCGGCCGCGTCATCGCCACCGCGTCGTCCGACGACAAGCGCAAACTGGCCCTCGACCTCGGCGCCGACGTGGCAGTCGACTCCCGCGCGGAAGACATGACGGCCGCCCTGATCGAGGCGAACAACGGACGCCGCGTCGACGTCGTCCTGGACATGACCGGCGGTGCGACCACCGACCAGTCGCTGGCCGCGCTGGCCCCGTTCGGCCGCCTCGCGTTCTACGGCATGGCCTCACGCGAAAGGCCGAAGCCAGTCGACCTCGGCGCCCTGCTCGTGCACTCCACGACCGTCGCGGGCATGTGGCTGCCCCACGCCCTGAAGGTCCGCGACGCCGACCACGGCACCCTCGCCCACCGCGCGATGGCCGAGCTGTTCCAGCTCGTGGTCGACGGCAAGCTGAAGGCGATCCCGGGCGGCGAGTACGGGATGGGCGAGATCCGGCAGGCCCACGAGGACCTGCGGTCCCGCCGGACGGCGGGCAAGCTGCTGCTGGACCCGTCGCAGTAGCGCCGGCTGAGGGTGAGGGGGGTGGTTCGCTGCGGCGGACCGCCCCTTCGCTTTCTCGGCTCTCGGCTCTCGGCTCTCGGCTCTCGGCTCTTGGCGCGGCCCGGTCCGGTGCGGTCTCGGGGTCTCGGCTTGGCTGGCCCGATGTGGCTCGGGCCTGGCACGGTCTTGCTCAACCCCGCCCGCGCCCACCCGCCCTGCGCGGCGCGGCTCGGTCCGGTTCGGCCCGATCCGGCCCGGCTCGGCGTGACTCTCCTCCCCTCGACCGGGGCGCACCTCCGCGGTACCGCGGACGTGTCACCCAGGGCCGGCCGCCGCACCTCCTCATTCCGGGGCGCGCGAGCCCATGCGATCCGGACGTGAACAAGACGAGCCCAGGCGCAGATCCGGACAAGCTTCACCCGTCCGGGTGACGCAACCCCGCAGAACTCTCGCGCCCCCGCGAACCACCCCCGCAAACGTCCCGCCCAGAACGCCGAAGGGGCGGCCCGCCACACGCGGACCGCCCCCAGGGCCGTACTGCGGAACAACGACGCGCTGTTACTCCGACAGCTCCGCCAGCTGCGCCTTCACCCTGGCGAGCTCGGCTTCGAGCTCCTCCATGCGGGTGCGGTGCTGGTCGCGGGCCGCCTCGAGCACCGACTCGATGCCCTCCGCGATGTCCTCGTGCAGTTCCTTGGCGGCCTTCGCCACGGCGATGGCGGGGATGACGAGGCCCGACACCACGCGCTGCGTGCCGTGGACCAGGTCGGCCTGCCATTCGCCTTCGGCGGTGCCGGTGACCGTGAGCGTGAGCTCGACGGTGCGGGTCTTCTTCGCCGTGCTCTTGGTGCGGGCGGCCGCCTTGGGCTTCTCGGCCTTGGGAGCCGCCTCGACGGGCTTCGCGGCCTCGACCGGCTTGGCAGCGTCGACCGCAGGGTCGGCCGCGGCATCAACCACAGCAGCTGCAGCGTCAGCCGCAGCGGGCTTCACGGCGCCGACCGGCCCGGCGGCGGGCGCCGGGGTGCCCTCCACCACGGTCTTCTCGACTGCCTGCACCTCGGTGAGCGTGTCCGACACGATCAGGTTTCCTCTCTGCGCAACGACGTGACCCCGCGCACAATCGTAGAACACGTGTTCGATCGAGCAGGAATGGGGTCAGCGCAGAGCCTAGTCACCAGGGTGGGAGCTGCACGCGCCACTGCCGTTCCACGTCGATGACACCGCGCACCGCGAGCAGCGTGGGGATCGCGCGGATCTCGGCGGTGCCGGTGACGACGCCCAGCGCCTCCAGGACGGTGTCGACGACCAGGCCCGCCTCCCGCAGGTCGTCGAGCACCTGCGGGAGGGAACCCTCGGTCACGGAGACCATCACCTGGTCCACCGAACCGGTCATGGCGCCTGGACGAGTCCGGTGCCGATGTCGGTCGACGGCAGGGGCAGGCGCAGGGAGGTGCCGGCCAGGCGGGCCCAGAGCTCGTAGCCGCGTGCGCCGGTGCGTTCGGCGACCAGGGCCGCCACGCCGGAGACGTGCGGGGTCGCCATGGACGTGCCGCGCAGGCGGCGGTACTTCTCGGGCAGCTTGAACGACGAGTGCACGTCCACGCCGGGGGCGCACACGTCGACCTGGCCGATCTTGTCCGCCGAGCCCGACGAGAACGACGCTATCGCGCGGTTCACGTCGATCGCCGCCACCGCGATGATGGACGGGCAGCGCGCCGGGTGACCGACCGGTGCGACCCGGCCGGGGCGCGTGGAGGCGTTGCCGGCCGCGGCGATGATCAGCGTGCCCTTCGCGAGCGCGCGCTGGGCGACCGTCTCGTAGATCTGCGAGTACGGGGTGCCCGCGGGGACGTCCGCGCCCAATGACATCGAGATGACCGCGCAGCCGTTGGCCACGGCCCAGTCGATGCCCGCGAGGATGCCGCCGTCGGAGCCGGAGCCCGCGTTCGACAGGACCTTGCCCGCGAAGACCTCCGCCTCGAACGCCACGCCGTAGCCGGGCGGGGTCGCCGGCTTGCGCGGGCCCGCGGCGGTGCCGATGCAGTGCGTGCCGTGGCCGTGCCCGTCCTGCACGTCCTCGCCGGTGATGAACGACTTCGTGGTGATGGTCCGGCCGGTGAAGTCCGGGTGGTTCTGCTCCCAGCCGGTGTCGAGCACGGCGATCTTGACGCCCTTGCCGGTCGCCGTGCTGACGTCCGCGCCCACCGCCTGCAGGCCCCAGGTCAGCACCGACTCGTCCGCCGCCGGCTCCGGCTCCGGCTCGTCGTCGGGCACTGGTGCGGCGAACACGTGCACGACGCGTTCCGGTTCGACGACCTGCACCGGGCCGGGGCCCTCGGCGGCGCCGTTCAGCTCGGCCAGCAGGGCCGGGTCCGCGGACACCACGGCCACGCCCAGCTCCGGGAACACCTGCACGGTGTCCGGGTCCAGGTCTCCGCTGTTCGGGTCGAACCCGGCGATCGCGCCGAGCTCGGCCACCCCCTCGTCGACGGCGTCCTCCCGCAGCAGCACCAGGAATCGGCCCGTCGTCTCCACTTCCGCTGGTTCGGTCATGATGATCGCCCCTACTCTCCTGTAGCTCTATTAGAGAGAGTCGTCATCCGGAGGCGTCTGTTTCAGGCCATCTGCCGACGTCGCTGGAAAAATTCACCGATCGGCTCAACGTACCTGGCCGCGATCGGCCCCAGGATCGCCATCAGGAGGACGTACGCGGTCGCGAGCGCCGCCAGCTCCCCGTTCACCTGACCGGACGCCACCGCCAGGCCGGCGATGACGATGGAGAACTCACCGCGCGCCACCAGCGCCGCCCCCGCACGCATGCGGCCCATCTTGCCGATGCCCTGCCGCCGCGCCGCCCACCAGCCGGTGACGACCTTCGTCGCGGTCGTGATCACCGCCAGCGCCACCGCGATTCCGAGGACGGGTGGAATCGACTTCGGATCGGTGTTGAGGCCGAACACCACGAAGAAGATCGCCGCGAACAGGTCGCGCAACGGCTCCAGCAACCGGGTGGCGTTCTCCGCCGTCGACCCGGAGATCGCGATGCCGAGCAGGAACGCGCCGACCGCCGCCGACACCTGCAGCTGCGAGGCGACACCGGCCACCAGCAGCGCGGAGCCGAGCAGCTTCAGCAGGAACACCTCGTGGTCCGGGCTGTCCACAATGGCCGAGATGAACCGCCCGTACTTCAGCGCCACCACCAGCACCACGGTGATCGCGAGCAGCGAGATGCCGACCGAGGTGAGGCCGCCGAGGAAGCTCACGCCCGACAGCACCGCGGTCAGCACCGGCAGGTACACCGCCATCGCGAGGTCCTCGAACACCAGCACCGACAGCACGACCGGTGTCTCGCGGTTGCCCAGCCGGCCCAGGTCGCCGAGGACCTTCGCGACGATGCCGGAGGAGGAGATGTAGGTGACGCCCGCCATCGCGAGCGCCGCCACCGGCCCCCAGCCCAGCAGGAACGCCGCGATGGCGCCCGGTGCCGCGTTCAGCACCAGGTCGAGCACGCCGGCCATCCACGAGCGCTTCAGGCCGGTGGTGAGCTCGGAGGCCGAGTACTCCAGGCCGAGCAGCAGCAGGAGCAGCACGACGCCGATCTCGCTGGCCAGGTGCGTGAACTCGTCGATGCCGTGCAACGGGACCAAGCCGCCCACGCCGAAGGCGAGACCGCCGACGAGGTAGAGCGGGATCGGCGAGATGCCGATCTTCCAGGCGACGCGGCCGAGCAGACCAAGACCGAAGAACACCGCGCCGAGCTGGATGATGGCGATGGTTGTCTCATGCACTGTGCTTAACCGCCGTGGAGGATCTCGGCGGCGGCGTCGAGGCCCTCCGCGGTGCCGACGACGACCGCGAGGTCACCGTTCTCGAAGATGAAGTCGGGTCCTGGCGACGGGTGGGCGTTGCCCGAGCGCACCACGGCCACGATGGACGCACCGGTCCTGGTGCGCAGGGCGGTCTCGCCCAGGGTGTGGTTCGCGAACGCGGTCACCGGCAGCTGGCGGGTCGTGATGCCCGCGATGTCACGGGTCTCCTCGCGCAGGTGGGCGACGAGCTGCGGCGCGCCGAGCAGGCCCGCGAGCGTGTTCGCCTCCTCCGGTGAGAGGGGTATCGACGCCGCGCACGAGTCGGGGTCGCTCGCCTTGGACAGGATGAGCTCGAACCTGCCGTCGCGGTAGGTGATCACACCGACCCGGCGCCCGGCGCGGATGGTGAAGTCCTGACGCGTCCCGATGCCCGGAAGGGGCGTGATCTCCACGTTCACACAGATCATGATACGTGGATGTCTCTCCCAGTTCGCCCGGTGCGACGAGGGTGGGTGGTGCGCGACCGCGTGCCCGGCCCCGACGTCGACGAGTTCGCCGAGCCCGGCCAGGTCATCGGCGCCCTGGCCCGCGCCCCGCACGGCACCCTGCTGGCCGTCCAGCACCCGCACCGCACGCCGCGGGCGCTCGCGGCGGGCACCGGCCTGCTCGAAGCGCTGCCGGCCGCCCGCGCCGAGCTCGCCGCCCTGATCCGGCGGGCCTACCGCGAGGTGACCGACGTGGTCGCGCCCTACCGGGTGGACGGGCCGGACGGCACGGCGTGCGGGCTGCTGTGCCTGGTCGACCCGGACGCCATCGCGCACACCGAGGACGTCTACCCCGGTGTGGTCGCCGAACGGGCCGAGGTGCTGGCCACCCTCGGCATCGCCACGAGCGCGGCGATGCTGGTCCCGATGACGCCGCACGACGGGCTCACGGACCTGGTGCACGGCATGACCGAGGACCCGGCCGTGTCACTCGTGGACTCCGGTGGCCGGCGGCACTGGGTGTGGCTGGTCGGCCCCGGTGAGCGGCAGGACGCGTTCCTGGCGGCGGCGGGGGCGCACCGGCTGCTGGTCGCGGACGGCAACCACCGGGTCGCCGCGGCCAGGGAGGCGGGCCTCGCCGGGCTGCTCGCGCTCGTCACCTCCGGGCCCGGTCTGCGGGTGGGACCGTTCCACCGCGCGATCGTCGGCACCGGGCTGGGCACGGCCGACCTGGTGGCGGCGTGGGAACGGGTCGGGCTGCGCGTCGGCGAGCTGCCGTTCGTGACCGACCCGGAACCGGGCGTGGTCGTCGTGCGCACCCCGGACACCGTGCTGCGCGTCGAGCTGCCCGCGGGACGCGGCGTCGACCACGCCGTGGTGGAGTCGGTGCTGCTGCACGAGGCGCTGGACCTGGACCCGGAGAGCCCGTGCGTGAAGGCCGTGGTCGACCCGCGGGTCGAGGCCGAGGCGGTGCTGCTGATCGCGCCGGTGCCGCTGTCCGCCGTGCTGGCCGGGGCCAAGATGCCGCGCAAGAGCACCTACTTCACCCCCAAACCGCGCAGCGGGCTGCTGCTCGCGGACCTGACCCCGCAGGACCCCGCCGAGTGGGTTCCCTAGGCCCTGCCGGACGTGCCGCTGCTGTCGGCGACGGAGATCGCCGTGCCGGGGGCGATGCCGCGGGTGGTCCGGCTGCTCGCGCACGTGAGGACGGACGGACCTGCCGCGGGCGTCGGTCAAGCACGTGCACCTGCGCGGCGCGGCGGCGCTGCGCACGGACCTCGGCCACTGAGGGGCGCCACCGGCTCAGCGCTCGGACACCAGCGGCAGCATCCGCACCGCCTGCTCCAGCGCCAGCCGCTCGTGGTCGTCGTAGGCCAGGAACGAGATGCGCTCCAGCGCCGTCTCCGGGTGCCGTTCGACGTGGTGGACCGCCGCCTGCACCAGCATCCGCGCCGTGTGCGGGACGTCCGCGCCCGCGACCCCGGTGCCCAGCAACGGGAACAGGATCGTCCGCACCCCCAGCGGCTCGACCCGGTCCAGCGCCGTCGTGACGCACCCGCCGATGTCCGACACCTGCCGGTACCCCGCGCCCGGCTCGCCCTGCACCGCGGCGACGTGCACGACGAACCGCACGTTGTGCGTCGCCGCCAGGGCCCCCGACCCGGTCACCAGCGCCGTTCCGGGCGCCACCGGGCGGCGGGGTGCCACGAGCTCCTCCAGCTCGTCGGCCACCAGGTCGCGGACAATCCGCCCGGTCTCGTCGCGCGCCGAACCCCAGTACCGGATGATCGCCGACACCGAGAAGTCCGTGTGCCGCGCCATCCGCATGTCGGTGTTCTCGCTGTTCACCCACGCGTCGCAGTCGTACACCCTGCGGATCGACCCCGCGTGGATCGCGATCCGGCACGACCGGTCGCCCAGCCGGAACACCGACGGCGACGGGCGGTCGCCGGCGATGCCGCGCAGGTGCGTGACGAGCGCGGAGATGTCGCTGTCGACCGAGTAGTGCCGCAGCCGCACGTACTGGCAGCGGTGCAGCGCCTCCACGCCCGCGGGCAGGCCGGTGGGCAGCTCGGCGTCCTCGACCAGCACCGGCACCACGCGGATGCCGAGCTCGAACGCCTCGGCGATCTCGCGCAGCACCCAGTCCTCGCCGGGGTCGCCGGTGTGGTCGAGCCAGCGCGGCCCGATCACCGCGAGCAGCACCTGCGAGCGGCGCAGGTGGGCGAAGACCTCCTCGACGAAGTCGTCGCCCGCCCGCAGCGACCGCGAGGCGAGGAACACCCGGTCCGCGCCGAACGCCTGCGCGAGCTCGCGGTGCAGCAACGTCGCGTAGCCGGGCTGCTCCCGCACGCGGTAGTTGACGAAGACCGTCGGCATCGCGTCAGCCCAGCAGGTGGTGTTCCTGGCCGGTCAGGGTGATGCCGACGCGGGCAGCGACACCGCGCCCGATCACCGTCACCTGCCCCGGCACCAGCGGGAGGTCGTCGAGCCACGTGCCGAACACCCCGCGCAGCAACGACTGCTGCGGCGCACCGAGGTCGCCGGCCACCGCGAAGTCCGCGACCTCCAGCAACGGCACGTGCTCCGGCCCGAGGTCGGCGACCACGAGCACCGCGTGGTGCGAGCCGGGCAGGCCCGCGAGCCCCGGCACCTCGGCCGGGCGGTCCAGCACGAGCAGGTGCGGCAACCGCGGACCGCCCAGCGCCACCGCGGGCGGACCCGGCCGCGCGTGCCCGAACGGACCGGGCCACGGCGCCTCCGACTGCACGGTCACGCCCGCACCGCAGCTGACCGACCGCGCCGCGACCAGGTGCGCCAGCCGTGCGCTCGTGACCACGCCGACCACCGGCCGTTCCCGGAACAGCCGCAACGGCGCGTGCGCCTGCCGCACGACGTCCCACCCGAGCACCACGCCCGCGCCACCGGTCCACGCCGCGGCCCGACCGGCGACGTGCGGCGGTTCGACGTGCGTCCAGGACTGCTTGGAGGGCAACGAGGGCGGCACGCACACCGGTACCGTCACCGCGGCCGCCGAGGCGTGGTGCCCGTTCAGCCGCTGCAACCGCCCCGCGTGCCGGACACCGTTCGCGAGCCACGTCTCGGCGCCCTGCAGGGCTTTCACGTCGGGACCGCTCAACCGCAGCACCCGTTCCGCGACGAACTCGCCGCCGGTCCGCGCGACCCGCACCCCGACCGTGGCGGGCACGGCGGGGAACCGGCTCAGCAGCTCCAGCACCGGGGCCTCCGACCAGGTGAAGCAGGCGTGCAGCTCCGCGCCCATCGTGCACGCCTCGAACCCGCGCTCGATCAGCTTCGCCGACGCCGCCGCACCGTCGAGGCCACCGAGGAACGCGACGACGTCCAGCAGCTCGTCCTGGTCCAGCTGCGCGGCGGTGAAACCGTGCTGCCGCAACACGTTCTGCGTCCAGACCGAGGCCGAGGCGGGGTCGTCGGAGGAGACCGCGACGTAGGTCCAGCGGTGCGCGGGGACACCGTGCTGGATCAGCTCGCGGTAGGCACCGGGCGCCGGTGGCCGCGTGTGCACGACGACCTGCGCGCCGGTCAACGGCGACCCGGGGGCGAGCAGCGCGGTCAGCGGCGGCAACCGCACCGGCCACGACAGCACCTCCTCGCCCGCCGGTGCCACGGCGAACGTGAGCGAGTGCGCCAGGGCACCGGAGGGCAGCAAGGCGTTCAGCAGCGCCGCCCGCCGGTCACCGCGCGCCCCGGTGTAGGCCATGCGGTCGAGCAGCGCGTCGGCGACCGGCAGCCGCTTCACGAACCGGCGCGGGTCCATCACCCGATCTCCCGGCGCTGCTCCCAGCTGCTCTGCAGCTCCCGGAACTGCTGCTGCTCGGCGAAGTCCTGCCAGCGGCGCTGCCGGCGGTCGCGCTGCCGGGAGATCCACTCACGGCCTTCGCGGGCCACGGCCTGCAGGATGTGCAACGCGCTCTGCACACCCGAGGACTGCTGCGCGATCTCCCGCAGCTTCGCCTCGTCCTCGCTCTCGTCGGTCATCCCGCGGAAGTCGTCGACGAGCACGTAGATGTCCTGGCTGTTCACCAGCGACAGCTGCATCGCCTGCCGGAACGTGAACTGGTCGCCCACCTGGACGTTGTCGCCCATCCGCACGATGTGCCTGCGCTTGCCGGAGAACTGGACGCCGACCTCGTTCAGCGTGGCCGAGGCCACCGCGTCGTAGCGGAACGACATGTCGTGCGGGTCATGCACGTTGCCGTTGAAGAAGTCCAGCCAGTACTCGGTCTCGTGCACACCGCCGCTGGTCAGCAGGAAGACCTTGACCCAGTACTCGGAGTACCGCACCGGCGCCATCTTGTCGCGGGCCCGCAACGCCCCCGGCGCGCCCTCGGTGAGCTCGACGTGGCAGATGATGTCCTTGCTGGACAGCTGGCTGCGCCGCATCGCACGGCACTTCAGGTGCAGCACGTCGAACCGCAGCCAGTACGCGATCTCGTCGTCGGAGGGCCGGTCCCGCAGCAGGTCGAGCCAGCCGCGGTAGGCCTCGGTCTCCTCGCGCAGCTGCTCGGCGTAGTCGGCCCGCAGCGCCGCCCGCACCCGGAACGCCGCCAGCACCTCGCTCGCACCGAACGCGCACACGCCCAGCCCGAGGGCGAACAACGAGCCGGGACCCGGCTGCATCCCGATCAGCGACAGCCCGAACAGCACCACGAGCACGATCCCGGCCACCGGCAGCACCTTGGCGTACCACGGGGTCTTGAGCTCCTTGCGGAACGCGTGCAGCCCGTCGGCCTGCCACTGCTCCCTGAGCCGCCGGGTGTGCCAGCGGATCAGCCACATCAGCCCGGACGGCTCGGTGTGCGTGGCGCCGTAGATCCGCACGAACCAGTCGACCATCGACACCCGCAGACCCGCGGTGTCGGCGTCCCAGTCCTTCTGCGGCTCCGGGTTCTTCGGGTTGACGTGGTGGCGGACCGTGCGCTTCGGCGGCCGTTCCGCGTCGAACGCCGCGTGCACGCGCCAGGAGATCTCCTCGACCTTCCAGTCAGGCACCTCCCGCGGCGGCCCCTCGTTCCAGCCGCGCAGCCGCGCCTCGCGCACACCGCGGCGGCGGTCCAGCACCTTGGCCTGGACGCGGAACCACACGAAGAGGAACGCCCCGCCCAGCACCAGGAGCACCGCGAGCCACGCCGCACCCGGTGCCGCGCCGGTGAGGAAGTCGAAGAGCCGCACCAGGCCCCACAGCCCGGCGAGCCCGCCGAGCACGGACATGGCCCACGCCTTGAGGTCCACCGGCGCCTTCACCGGCTCCGCGAGCAGCGGCGGCGCCGGTTCCGGCTGGAAGTACAGCCACGCCCGGTGCTCGCGCCGGTTGTCCATCCGGCGCTGCTCGGCGAGGGCCGCGATCGAGGCGTCGAGCGAGTCCTGCACCGCGCCGTCGAGGATCATGTCGAGGTGCCGGGCGATCTCCTGCTGGCGTGCGGCCGGCAGCTCCCGGAACGCCGTGGACACCTCGTGCAGCTCGCCGCCGCTCGGGTCCGCGGCGCGGTCCTGCCGTTCGATGTAGGCGATCAGGTGCTCGACCACCCACAGCGCCCGGTGGTACTCGCCCGGCGTCTCCGGCGAGGTCTTCGCGCTGGACAGCTCGAACACGATCTTCTTGAACTCGCTGGGCGGCAGCTCGTTCAGCGTGCGGTCGCTCAGCAGCGCCAGCACGTAGTAGTAGTGGAAGCGGGTGGTGACCAGACCGGCCTGCCGCACCTGTTCGAGCAGCCGCTCGGCCATCCGCGGCTGGCCACCGCGCAAGTACGTCAGCGCGTTCTCGAACTTGGTCTCCGGCGGCTCGCCGGCGTTGTTGTTGTAGATCGACGTCTTGTGGATGACGCCGTTGTTGACGCCGACCTGGGTCTCGACGTCGCCGTGGTTGTCGAAGGTGTTGGTCGCTGCAGCGGTCATCTAGTCGTCCACTATGGAGTCGAGCACCGGGCGGAGGGCGGGCACGCCGCCGAGCAGTGCCTTGAGGGGGCGGAGGTCGAGCGGTGCGGAGGAGTTGCGCAGGTTGTCCAGCGCCACCATGGCCGTGGTGAACCACGCGGTGTCCATCTGGCCGTTCTTGTGCGCGTGCACCACCGCCGCCGTGATGGCGTCCAGCCGGTCGCGCGGTGCGGCGGCCGGGTGCGCCGAGCTCACGACGCCGTTGTTGATGCCGATCTGCTGACCGACACCGCTGTAGTTGTGGAAGTTGTTCGTCGTGTCGCCCACGGGCCGGGCCTTTCCCTTGTGACGGCGGGGCTGCGCGAGTGCGCCGGCGAGGGCGACGGCGAACGCGGCGGCGTTGGCAGCGGCCTTGGGCTGCCACCCCTGCTTGTCGGTGAGGTCCTTGTCGTCGACCAGGTCGCTGATGCCGCGCACGGTCACCGACGGGGTGGCCATGTGCAGGTGGGCGGCGTTCGCGACCCCGGCGCTCTCCATCTCGACCGCCACCGCGTCGTTGTAGTTGCGGTGGATCTGCCTGGCCAGCGTCGACTCGGTCGAGTTGAGCACCACCTCGCCGGCCGCGATCGGTTCGAAGTGGACGTTCGGCGGGTTCGCGCTCCACTCCTTCGCACGCGCGATCGAGCGGGCGATCTGCTCGACGTGGTGCGGGACGTCCCACGCCCGCGGCCGCGCCAGGAACTCGTCCTCCGTCTCGCGGCCGCCGTGGTAGCCGTAGACCCGGCTCGCGACCACGACGTCACCGAGCCGCAGCCAGTCGCGCAGGCCGCCGGCGACGCCGACGAACAGCACGACGTCCGGGTCGAACTCGGTGATGGCGCGTTCGGTCATCGTGGCGGCGCTGGAGTTGCCCATGCCGGTGAGGGCGATGGCGACCTGCTGCCCACCACCGGTGGTGCCGACCTCGAACAGGGTGCCGGACGCGTGGTGGTGGAGGGCGGTGCCGGACAGGTGCGCGCGCACCGCGGCGTACTCCACTTCGAGCGCGGTGAGCATCACGATCATGTGTCGCTCCGGTCGTTTGGATCCGAGTTCCAGACGGTAGCCGACGGGGTGAGTTTCCGTCAACATGACGGATAGTGGGTTAGTCTCGTGGGATGACCGAGGAGGAGTGGACGATCCCGGATGTCGCGGTGGCCGTCGACCTCGCAGTGCTCACCGTCCGAGCGGAGCAACTGCAGATCCTGCTGGTAGAGCGGGGGATTGAGCCGTTCCGGGGAGCGCTGGCGCTGCCGGGCGGCTTCCTCGCGTCTGCTCTGGAGGACATCGAGAAGGCGGCCAGGAGAGAGCTCGCGGAGGAGACCGGTTTAGCCGCGGACGGGCTGCACCTGGAGCAGCTGCGCACCTACGGCAGCCCCGACCGCGACCCCCGGCGGCGCGTCATCACCGTGTGCTACCTCGCGGTGCTGCCGAACCTGCCGGTGCCCGTCGCCGGGGGAGACGCCGACGAGGCGCGGTGGGTGCCGGTGGAGGCGGCGCTGGCCGGTCCGCTGGCGTTCGACCACGCCCGCATCATCGCCGACGCGCTCGAACGCACCCGCTCGAAGCTGGAGTACACGACCCTGGCCACGGCGTTCTGCCCGGCCGAGTTCACCGTCACCGAGCTGCGGCGCGTCTACGAGATCGTCTGGGGCGAGCAGCTCGAACCCCGCAACTTCCACCGCAAGGTCACCGGCGCGGAGGGCTTCCTGGTGCCCACGGGCGAGAAGACGATCCGCAACGGCGGCCGTCCCGCCCTGCTCTACCGCCGCGGTCCCGCCACGCTGCTGCACCCGGCGCTGTTGCGTTCCCGAGGGTCCCTGGAGGTGACCGCATGATCGTTGTCTTAACGGCCACCGAGACCGCATATGGTTCGGTGCGAGCCCTGCTGTCCGGTCCGCGCATGTACGAGGGGCCGGCCGGTTCCCTCTACGACGTGGGCGAGGTGGCCGGTCGCCCGGTCGCGCTCGCGTTGGTGGGCAAGGGGAACCCGAACGCGGCGGCGCTGACCGAGCGCGTGCTCACCGAGTTCGCGCCGTCCGCGGCGTTCATCGTCGGCGAGGCGGGCGCGCTGCACTCGTGGGTCGAGCAGGGTGACGTCGTCGTCGCGACCAAGGTCTACGGCTACCACGGCGGCAAGGAGGACGACGCCGGTCTCAAGGCCCGCCCGAACGCCTGGCCCGCACCGCACGCCCTGGAGCAACGCGCGCGCTACGTGCACCGCTCGTTCCCGGCCAAGGTGCACTTCGAACCGGTCGCGGCCGGCGAGCTCCTGCTCACCCCCGGCTCGTCGACCGCGGCGTTCCTCGACGCCGGCTACAACGACGCCGCGGCCGTCGACACCGAGAGCGCCGGGGTCGCGAGCGCGGCCCACCTGAACAACGCGACGCCCGTGCTGACGGTCCGCTCCATCGGCACCCCGGCCCCCGCCGCCGCGTTCGTGGCCGCCCTCATCGCCGAGCTGCCCGCCGGCCAGGACACCCGCAAGCCGAAGGAGGAGCGCCCGGTGGTCCACAGCGTGCACAACGTCCACACCGGCAACAGCCACGGCATCGTCATCCAGGCCGGCAACATCAACGGCGGCGTCCACACCCACGGCTCCGCCACCCCGGCCCGCGACGAGGACCTGAACACCTCGCTGACCGCCGCCGCCCAGGCCGGTCTGCTCGACGAGTCGACGTACTTCCGCGTGATGCTGGCACTGCACGAGATGAAGGCCCGCCCGTCCGACCCGGCACCGCGAGGCGTGGTCCGCGACCTGCTCGCCGGTCACCCGGACCTGCAACGCCGGCTGGAGAGCTCCTGAGTTCCGGTGCCCGTCCGGAACCGGTCACCGGTTCCGGACGGGCACCGGCGGCGTCAGCCGGGGAACTCCCGGCCGGGCAGCCAGCCGTTGGGGATGTCCGTCACGCGCCACCGCGGCACCGTCAGCACGACCGGGCGGACCGGCGCGGCCAGGAACGGCGCCGCCTCCGGCACCTTCGCCACGAGCCGCTCCCGCACCGCCTCGCCCTCCACGCCCCCGACCACCCTGGCCACGGCCCGCGCCTGCAGGAACGGCTCCATCGGCGACCCGGCCGACACGACGACGGCGACCTCGGGGTTCTCCTCGACCGCCGTCAGCGTCCGGCCCCGCTCCTCCAGCACGAGCACGAGCCGCTGCGGGCCGTCCTCGGCGAAGTAGACGCCGCTCACCCACGACCCGTCCGAGCCGGACGTGGCCAGGAACATCGTCCTGTGCTTGGCGAGCGTGCACTCCAGCAGGGTCTGAACGGCGGGGTTGCGTTCGGTCGTGGTCATCGGTCCTCCACACGGGTCGGTGCTGCGCTGACCTGATCGGCGCCACCGGCCCGGTGCTGGTGCGGATTCCCCCGATCGACACCCCCGCGGTGACGGCCGATCACGCGCCTGGACCGTCCCGCTGCCGGTGCGGGCGTCCGCACCAGGCACAATGAGGGCCGTGGGTGTCTCGGAGGGAGCTGTGGTGGGCCAGGGTCAGTTGCGCGGCGTGGTGGCACTCGACGGACCGTCGGGCACCGGCAAGTCCACCGTCGCGAAGCGCCTCGCGTCGGCGCTCGACGCGCGCTACCTCGACACCGGCTCGATGTACCGGGCGGTCACGGTCGCCGTGCTGCGCGCCGGCGTCGACCCGGCGGACGAGGCCGCCGTCGGCGGGGTCGCCGACGCCGCGGTGCTCATCGTCGGCACCGACCCGGAGCGGCCGGGCATCACGCTCGACGGCGACGACGTCTCCGCCGAGATCCGCGGCCCCGAGGTGACGCTCGCCGTGTCGCCGGTCTCCGCGACCAGGCACGTGCGCGAGCTGCTCGTCGCCCAGCAGCGGGCGATCATCGCGGACGCGGTCGACACCGTCGGCGGCATCGTGGTCGAGGGCCGCGACATCGGCACCGTCGTGTCGCCGGACGCCCCGCTCAAGGTGTACCTGACCGCGTCGGCGGACGCGCGGGCGCAGCGGCGCACCAAGCAGGACAACGCCGCCGGTCGCGTGTCCACTGTGGACGCCGTGCTGAAGGACGTGCAGCGCAGGGACACCTACGACTCGTCGCGCGCCGTGTCGCCGTTGAAGGCGGCCGACGACGCCGTCGAGTTCGACAACACCGACCTCGACCTCGCCGGCACCGTGCACGCGCTGCTGGACCTCGTCGAACGGCGCGGGCTGCGGGTGACCGGGTGAGCCATCCCGAGGGCACCGTGCCCTGGATGTTCGACTTCGGCCGCTGGATCGGGCGCGTGCCCTACGCGTGGCAGTTCCGGATTCGGGTGCGCGGCCTCGACCGCGTACCCTTGAGCGGCGGCGTGGTCGTCGTCGCCAACCACAGCTCGATGGCGGACGGCCCGATCCTGTTCGGGGTGCTGCCCCGGCGCGTGACGTTCCTGATCAAGCAGGAGATGTTCGCCAACGCCGTGGTGGGCCACCTGCTGCGCAAGATCGGCCAGATCCCGGTGAAGCGGGGAGAAGCCGATCGCACGGCGCTGACCAGCGCGTTGTCCGTCCTGCGGGCGGGCGGCGTGATCGGGGTCTTCCCCGAGGGCACGCGCGGGGACGGCGGCGTCACCAGCGCGCAGAACGGTGCGGCGTGGCTGGCCAAGACCTCCGGCGCGGTGGTGCTGCCGGTCGCCTGCCGGGGGACCTACCGGGCCACGGGCTGGCGTCCGCCGGTCGACGTGCTGATCGGTGAGCCGTTCCACCTCCCGGAAGGGAAGGGGCGGGCCGCACTGGGCGTTGCCACCGAGCAGGTGCGCGACCGCCTGGCGACACTGGTCGCCGAACTCGATGGACTTCGTGTGAGTGAGGTTGAAGGACGATGACGGACCTGGACGGCACCTGGGAGGACGAGGCCGACTGGTCAGCCTTCGACGACCTCTCCTCCGGCGAGGACGGCGAGTCGACTCCGCCGCAGCCGGTGCTCGCGGTGGTCGGGCGACCCAACGTCGGCAAGTCCACGCTGGTCAACCGCATCATCGGCCGCCGGGAGGCCGTGGTGCAGGACGTCCCGGGCGTGACGCGTGACCGCGTGACCTACGACGCGCTGTGGAACGGCCGCAAGTTCACCGTGGTCGACACGGGCGGCTGGGAGCCCGACGCGCAGGGCCTGCAGGCCGCCGTCGCCGCCCAGGCCGAGCTCGCGATGGCGACCGCCGACGTGATCCTCGTGGTCGTGGACGCCACGGTGGGCGCCACGGCGACCGAGGAAGCCGTCGCGAAGGTGCTGCGCCGGTCCAAGAAGCCGGTGATCCTCTGCGCGTCCAAGGTGGACGACGAGCGGCTGATGGCCGACATCGCGTCGCTGTGGTCGCTGGGCCTGGGCGAGCCGTTCCCGGTGTCGGGCCTGCACGGCCGCGGCTCCGGCGACCTGCTCGACGTGATCCTCGACCGGCTGCCCGAGACCCCGCGCGACGACTTCGGCGCCCGCAGCGGCGGCCCCCGGCGCGTGGCACTGGTCGGCAAGCCCAACGTCGGCAAGTCCTCCCTGCTCAACCGCCTGACCGGCGAGAACCGCTCGGTCGTCGACTCGGTCGCCGGCACCACCGTCGACCCGGTCGACTCGCTGGTCGAGCTCGACGGCGAGATCTGGCGGTTCGTCGACACCGCGGGCCTGCGCAAGCGGGTGAAGTTCGAGAGCGGCGCCGAGTACTACGCCTCGCTGCGCACCAAGTCCGCCATCGAGACCGCCGAGGTCGCGATCGTGCTGCTGGACTCGCACGAGCCGTTGTCCGAACAGGACCTCCGCGTGCTGACCATGGTCGTCGAGTCCGGCCGCGCGTGCGTGCTCGCGTTCAACAAGTGGGACCTCGTCGACGAGGACCGCCGCAACGAGATGGTCCGCGAGCTCGAACGCGGCCTGGTCCGCGTCCCGTGGGCCGACCGGGTCAACATCTCGGCCCTGACCGGCCGCGCCGTGCACAAGCTCGCCCCGGCCCTGCGCACCGCGCTGAACTCGTGGGACACCCGCGTCCCCACCGGCCGCCTCAACCAGTGGCTGACCGAGCTGATCGCCGCGACCCCGCCGCCCGTGCGCGGCGGCAAGCAGCCCAAGGTGCTGTTCGCGACCCAGGCCTCGACCCGCCCGCCGACGTTCGTGCTGTTCACGACCGGTTTCTTGGAGGCGGGCTACCGCCGGTTCATCGAGCGCAAGCTGCGTGAGGAATTCGGCTTCGAAGGCAGCCCGGTCCGCATCTCCGTGCGCGTGCGCGAGAAGAAGAAGGCCGGCGCGGGCAAGAAGTAGTTCCTCAACCCCACGGTTGCTCTTTGCCATGGGGTGCGGTTGGTTGGGTTCGTGGCCGTACGAGTGGTGCTTGCCGACGACGAGTCCCTGCTGCGGCGGGGCCTGAAGGTCCTGCTGGAGGCCGACGGCCGGGTGGAGGTGGTCGGTGAGGCCGCCGACGGCGCCGAGCTCGTCGAGGTCACGCTGACCCACCTGCCCGACGTGGTGCTGGTCGACGTGCAGATGCCGGGCGTCGACGGCCTGGAGGCCGTCCGGCGCCTGCGCACGTGGGCCACCCCACCCGCCATCGCCGTGCTGACCACGTTCGACCTGGACGACTACGTCGCCACGGCACTGGACCTGGGCGCCCAGGGCTTCCTGCTCAAGGACGCCGAACCCGACACCCTGGTCCGCGCCGTCGTCGACCTGGCAGCCGGCGGCGCGGTCCTGGACCCCCGCATCACCGCCCGCCTCCTCCCACGCCTGCGCGGCTTCCGCGCCAACCGCCGCCTGGACTCCCTCTCCGCCCGCGAACGCCAGGTCCTGGAGCTCCTCGCCGGCGGCCGCTCCAACCACGCCATCGCCGAGGAGCTCTGCCTCTCCGAGGCCACGGTGAAGAGCTACGTCTCCACCGTCCTGACCAAGCTGGGCGTCGAGAACCGGGTGCAGGCGGCCCTCGTCGCCCACCAGGTCGGTGTGTGGTGAAGCAGCTCCTGCGCGAGCTCCTGACCATCAGCACCACCACCGGCGTCGTGCTGCTGACCCAGGACCGCCCGTTCCCGTGGTCGCTCTGGACCGCCGTCCTCGCCGCACTGCTGCTCCCGGTGCGCCTGCGCTGGCCGTGGCTCGCTTCCCTGATCTGCGTCCCCGCAGTCGCCGGCGGCCTCGGCTGGGCCCCCGCACTCGTCGCCCAGTACCGCCTGGGCCGCGAGGAGAAGTCCGTCCCCGTCCAGCTCCTGTGGGTCGTCCTCCTGACCGCGGCCTCCGTCCTCCCCGCCGTGCTGACCGAAACCGTCCCCCTGGGCCCCCTCCTCCTGGCGACGGCGTTCTCCTTCGGCCTCTCCGCAGCCCCCACCGCACTCGGCGCCCTGGTCACCACCCGCAAGGACCTGACCCAGTCCCTCTACGAAACCCGCAGGGCCCGAGCAGCAGAACTGGAAGCCCTCGAAACCTCCGCCCGCGCCGCGGAACGCGCCCGCATAGCCCGCGAGATCCACGACGCCGTGGGCCACCACGCCACCCTCATCGCGGTGGAGTCCGCCGCCCTGGCCGCCACCGCCCCCGACGACACCGTCCGCGCCACCGCCCTCCGCCTCCGCGCCCTGGCAAAGGAGTCCCTCTCCGAGATGCGCACGGCCCTGGGCCTCCTGAACTCCGACACCACCTACCCCTCCCTGCAAGAACTGGTCGACCGCGCCCGCGTGGCCGGCGTCTCCGTGACCCTCACCGAAACCGGCGACGGTGTGACGACCCCAGCCGTGTCCAGAGCCCTCTTCCGCGTCGTCCAGGAGTCCCTGACCAACGTGACGAAACACGCCCCAGGCGCCCCCGTGACCGTGACCGTGGACCGCGGCTCCCCACTCCGCGTGACAGTCGTCAACGGCCCCAGCGACCTCCCCACCCAAGCCGACGGCGGCGGAGCCGGCCTCCACGGCCTGTCCGAACGAGTCCGCCTGGTGGGCGGCACCCTCACCACCTCCTACCGCGCCGACGGCGGCTTCAGCGTCACCGCCGTCCTCCCACCCGGCGCGCCGAAGGCCGACGACCGGAACTCGACTTTCGGCGGTGGCGCCCGCGACCCGGCCACCGCGTAGTTCTCCTCGTCGGTTGAGGATCGGGGGATCGGTCGGGCCGAGGGGACATGGCTTCGGGGCCCCGCCGCATATCCGCATCTCCGCAGGTCGTTGTGGGTGCGGGGGCCCGTTTTTGATCTCCGTTGGTGGTGTTGTAGGATTCTTCTTGCACGCCGGGGAACCGGGAGTGTGGCCGGGACGTGGCGCAGTTTGGTAGCGCACTTGACTGGGGGTCAAGGGGTCGCAGGTTCAAATCCTGTCGTCCCGACGGTCTGAATCAGCCCGCTGATTCTGGGTGAAAGCCCAGGTCAGCGGGCTTTTTCGTGCGCTCGAAACGATCTTCGCTTGATCGTCAATCTCATGATCAACAGGCGGATGAAGGAGTGAATAAGGAGCCGCTGGCTCCTTCATTTTGACTAACGTCAAGTGGGGTCGCCACGAACGGGTGAACTTGCCAAACGGTGCTGAATCGACGTGAACTGACCTGATCAGCCTCGAACTGAGCTGTCCCGCAGACCAGCATGTGTTGGTCTTGGCGCAGTTCAGGTTCATTGCGCGCAGGCCCATAATGCCTTGATGTCTGCAGCCGGCAGTGTCTGCCGACACACGAAGTGTGGCGGATCGTTCGGCGATGGCGACGTCCTGCGCGTACTGAGGCGTCTTGGAACAAGATCAAGGATGACGTCGACGCGCTCCTCGCTCGGACACAGCATGAAGGCGGGTACCTCGTCCAGACGTCAAATGCTGTGTACGCCCGGCCAGTCGCCTCCTCCTGTCCATTCGCCGGTGATGAGCCAGATCTCGTAGTGGTAAAGCCATTCGGCCGTCCATGGCAGGACAGTGTCGGCGATGGGCTTGTTCGATCGCCACTCGCCAGGTTCGTACAGGCAGAGCTTGTCACCGGAGTAGACATGCGGCAGTCCTGGCGCGCCTGGATGAAGGCGCAGGGCTGGTGCGAGGACCTCGACATCTGGATCGAAAGGCGGCTGCTGAGTGATCTTGACGGTGTAGCGCCGTGACAACGGCGTGGGCTGGAGTTCCACCACGCAGGTCAGTACACCGCGGCGGATGCGGCATCGGCAGCCAGTTACCGCTCTGCGGAGCCCCAGAGCCTGTTGCGCTGGCGAAAGAATCGCCCTACCGCTGCGTCGGACCATGGAAGTTGTGCCATTGGACGCGAGGGGCTGAGGTGTTTGCGATGGTGAGAGCTCCGGCGTTGCGGGCCATCCCGAGCTTGCCCGCGTCGCGGAGCTGCCTGGTCTCCAGTCCCATTCGTTGAGCGGACTTGCGGAGCAGTCCGAGGTCGAAGGCTTCGCCGAGGCGGTCCACGAGGTGGTCGAGGCCTTTGTCCGCGGAGTCGCCGGCGCCGTCGAGGGTGGTGGCGAGCGCGTCCAGCCACGAGAGGAACTTCTTGTGGCGCGCGGGGTACTCGTGCCACTTGTCGGCGAAGTTCTCCATCTCGTGGGCGGGGTTGCGCACCCACAGCCTGTCGCCGTCTTGAGTGATGTGCTTCGGCATGTTCCCGACGGCGTTGATGGTCGCGGTGAACAGGTCGGTCTCGCCGGAGTAGGCGTGCGCGGCGAGCGTGGTGATGATGATCGACGGCGTGCGGTCGTCGAGGTCGTCGGCGAAGTGGAGTGCGCAGTGCCACTTCATCACCTGCACCATGCGCTGAAGCGTGCTGCGCACGGTCCAGTTCGGGACGACAGGGACCCCGATCTCCTCGGCCTTGGCCTCCAGCGCGCGGAGCATCTCTGGGGACTGGCCGCGGAACCAGTCCGCGTAGCCCTTCGGGTTGCTGTGATGCCAAGGGCGCAGCTTCAGGTCGGTGACCAGGATGCTGGTCGGCGGGTACTCCTCGTCAGATACACACGGCACCACGTCGAGGTGGAATCCGTCGTAGGTCAGGGTCCAGCAGCGCCGGCTCTCGTTGATGGACAGGATGGGACTGTCGTCGGTGTCGTCGTCGGCCTTCTCCTGCTCGTAGACCTCGAGCATTTCGCCGACCTCGTCTTTGAGCTTCTCCTGGGTGGTGCTGGTCTTCTTGACTGCCTTGTGGCAGACGACGTCGATGTCGTACTCCCCGTCCTCGTTCGGAGGCCGCGTTACCGTGCCTAGGGTGAACGATCCCTGCGGGTAGACCGACCATAGATCGCCGCCCTGGTCGAGCAATGACCCGCCCACGTCCTCGTAGCAGCTAACGGTCTTGTCGCGCAGATCTTCGGGAATGTCGAGTTGCTCAACGGCTCCGGTGAGCAGCGTGGAGATGATGTCCTCTGTGGCGTCCGTCATGGACGTGGTGCTCCTTCGTGAAGGTCAAGCTTCGGTGCTGGTGGTGAAGAAGTAGCCGGGTGAGTTGGGGTCACGGTCGTAGATGTGCAGCGGCGGTTGCGCAGCGCGCAGGAGGTGCCGTCCGATGGCGATGGCCGCTGCAGGTGGCACCGCCGGGAAGATCGGGATGGCCGGAGCACCTGGGTGATCGACCTCGATGGTGGACAGCAGGGTCCGCCAGGCCTGGGAGAATTGGTCCAGTGCCGCCTGAGTGGTGATCAGTTCTGGGGTGGGCAGCGTTGCAGTGGGGCGCAGCTCGTAGATCGTGTGGGACTCGAGCACTTCGGACGGGAGCCGGTTGATGTCGATACTTCCGGAGATCGAGCACAGAACTGCGACGCGTGAGGGGTCGTTGCCGGCCCGGAGGAGCTCCGAACTGAAGCGGACTGGTGCGCCGAGGTCGTCGAAACCCCACACAGTCTTGCCTTCGCGGCGCTTCGGGTAGATGTCGACCTGCAGCATCTTGTCGAGGTAGGTCCCCAGCAGTACCAAGACCGGGATCCGAGCCAACGCGAACACCGATACGTGGTTGACCACCTCCTTGCGCACCTGCGTGCACAAGTGCGTCAAACGATCTTCCAAGTGGCTACGGGCGGCGGCCCAGTACGCCGGGCTGCTGGTCGGTTCGCCGGGGATCGCGCGGAGGTCGATTTCGAATTCGTCGGCGCCCCGCAGGATCCAGTCTGGAAAACGGTTATTGGCCAGCAGCGCGGTCGTCACGCTGGAAGAGTTGAGTTCGACCGGCCTGCCGTGGATGTTCCCGACCACCCGCAAGACAGTCGTGCGGTTCTCGTGCCCGAGGCCCGTCAACCTGCGGATACGTTCCTCGTGGCTGCGCTTCATCGCGCGCAGCGTGTCCACGTCGAACACCTCCCACAAGCTCTTGTGGTCGATGACGCGATGCTGGTCGTGGCACAGCAACATGAGGTTCTCTGCCGAGTTGCGTTGCTCAACAGGGAGTTCGTGGTCCCCGCGTGGTGAACCAGGAGCCGTGGACCAGCCGACGATGTGCGCCAACTGTCCGATGGAGACCTCTTGTCCGGTGACGTTGTCCGCCAACAGGTACCGGTTGCAGATGGAGCACCGCCCTCCGGCGGCGACCCACACCTGTCGGGCCACGGCCTCGGGAACAGTGCGGGTCTCTCCTTTCGGGCCAACCGCCTTCGTCGCGGCGCCGCTGGGCATCGAGCTTCTACCTCTCGATCGATCTGTTCATGCGTTGACGGCGCTGTTTGACAAGCGACTCCGGACCGCCACGTACTGGCGACACCGATGCGGTGCACGCCTACAAGGCATGCACCGCCCAGGCTCACTTGCGGTCGCGCGGCGGGTTCGGGTCATTGCCGGGAGCGATGGTGTCGGAGTCGCGGATGCGGCCATCACGGCCGTGAATCCGCAGTTCCCCGCCGCCAGCGTTGCTGACGATCTCCCTGCCGCGGGTGATGGCGTCGGCCTGCGTCTCGTGGTGACTACTCGAGCGCTGCGCGTCGGGCTTCCTGACGTCCTAGCCCCCGTCAGGGTTCGGCACGACGTGCC
This sequence comes from Lentzea sp. NPDC037011, assembly GCF_055607425.1. Classification (NCBI taxonomy): domain Bacteria; kingdom Bacillati; phylum Actinomycetota; class Actinomycetes; order Pseudonocardiales; family Pseudonocardiaceae; genus Lentzea; species Lentzea sp. NPDC037011. The sequence goes on from NZ_JBVJRT010000014.1 coordinate 127,546, forward strand.
GGTTGGTGCTGCTCATCCCAATCTCCTTACTTCCGGACTGCCTGGCGGCTCCGCCACGTCCACAGTGTATCATCGGTTTCACTGTACACGATGAAAGCGATGGGCCTGAGGTTGGCTTCCGAAGGTTCGTAGATCTCGAGGAGACTGGAGGTATGGAGCTGATCCTCATGGGGGACAAGCCGTTGGCGACTGCTGCCATTTTGGGCTTCGATACCAGTCCCGAGGCCTTGGTGATCGACGCGAGGGAGATCGGCTTCGTCTGTCCGTTGGACCTAGCCGGCATGCTCGCCATCGAGCACTGGGCCTCGGCGGCGGCGATTCCCGTGACTCTCCTTCTGCCCCGAGAGCCAGATACTGCTTCCTACTTCCAGCGGATGGACGTACTGCGCCGAGTGTCTCCGCGTACCCGCATCATGGGGCGCATCCCGCCTGAGAAGCGGGCAGATCTGCGGCATCGTCTCCTTGAAGTTTCACCGCTCACGAAGGCCACTGTGGATGACCTGGCAGAGAAGGTCGGAAGCCTCATCACCACGCACTACCCGCGCACCGCGGGGCCGACTGTTGCGGGAGCATGCAACGAACTGCTGGACAACGCCGTCGAGCATGGCGCGAGCAGTGAAGGAGCCTTCATCGCCGCGCAGACGTACACGGGTGTGACGACCAAACAACCGCGGCTGGAACTCGCCGTCTGCGACAACGGCGTTGGAGTCCTACGTCATCTTCGGCAGAATCCGGCACACCAGCATCTCAACGCCGATGTGCACGCGTTGGAGGAAGCCTTGAGAAACGGCGTTACGGGCACTTCGGATGCACGAGGCAACGGCCTCGGTGACCTCATCGACGGCGCGCGGAAGCATGGCACGATCCGCTTCCATATCCGTTCCGGTGCAGGTGAGATCACCGTCACTGCCGATGGTCAGCGGCGGAAGGTCTTGCCTGGCAGCCGTCCGGACCAAACCAAAGGCACCTGGGCGTGGCTATCCCACGAACTTCCGCAACACCGGTAAGGATGGTTCAATCGGTACAATGAAACCGGAGAAACCATGATGCGAGCAGTCGTCTTCAACGTTGTCCAGCTCGGGGAGTTCCCCGCAACGCGTAGCAAGGCACGTGATGGTCGCAACCGGCTTGAGGACATTCTGGCAGGCAAGACGGGAGTTGACCTCACCATCGACTTCACTGGTGTAACGGCGATGACGATCAGCTTCGCAGACGAGTTCCTCGGCAAGTTTCTCACTTCTCTCGACGCTACAAGTCAGGAACTCACACTCAAGGTCACCGGCCTGAACACCGAGAACGCTGAGGCGGTCACCATCTGCCTTGAGCGACGGGAAGCTCAAGTGGTCGTCCTCGACAGCGGTGGGAACCTCAAGCTCGATGGAGCGCCGCCGCTCCCCGAGACGTTCGACACGGCGGTGGAGCTAGGGGAGTTCAAGGCGAACGATCTTGCTCAACGACTGAATATCAGTCCCCAGAATGCCAACAACCGGCTGAAGCGTCTCGCGACTGTAGGCGCACTCCGTAAGACCCGCACCATCGGTGCTTCACGCGGAGGGAAAGAGTTCTCTTATGCCGCCGTCACCGCACGCGTCCCTGACACAGATGGCCTTTCAATGGAAGTGCCGCTAACCCACAGCTGACAAGGCCGCACTTCTAAGATGATTTTCGTAGATGGCGAGCAGCGGGACAAGAGGGACGCCGCCCCGGCGCACTCGTCGTCCGAATGCGCCGGGGTGTAGCGACGAAGAGGGAGTGAGGTCGAGCTGGAGGATGAAGCCAGTGCATCAGACTGGCAGTGTGAGGGTCAGGGGTTCGAGTCCCCTCAGCTCCACAATTGGATACAGCATGAGAATCGCCCGCTGACCTGCATAAACAGGTTCGGCGGGCGATCTTGCTTTTCCGTCCCAAGTGGACGGTTGTATGCCTAACTGGAGCAAAACTGGAGCACGGTCCCGAACCTGGCGAAATAGGGTCACGGAGCTGCTCCAGAATCGGTCATCCGGTCGGGTGGTTGTCCACAAGACTTTCGTTCGCCTGCTGACGTGTCGGCGTTGGCGTCTGGTACGTCGGCCGTGCTGCGCACGATGTAGGCGATGCACCGCGTTTTAGTGGGCCGGCGCGTGCGGGATCGCGGCGGCCGGATCGCTGCCGCCTGTCGGGTCGTGAAGGTCCGGACTGAACGAGGCGCTGCCGTTCGGTCATCACGCTGCGGCAGGTACAAGTCGTGCCCGAAGGTGGCGGCTGGCTTGTTCCCATCGTTGTGGTGCCCTCGGCGGGAGTACCAAAGGATGGGAACAGGGCTGACCAGCGGGTTCGTGTCGGCAGCCTGGTTGTGGAGTCGAGTTTCAGATTGTCCACCCCCGAGTAGCACCCGATGGGACGGGCCCCGGCCCGTCCCGCGTGTGTGCATTGGACGTGAGTCCAGCGCTGCCCTATAGGCGTCGGGGGAAGCGACGTTGCCGGACTGGAAGTCGAGGTGTCGCGACGACCGTGGTGATGGTCAACGCGATGGCGCGAACGACTCGATCGTCGGCAACCATCCCTACGTCAACAATCTCCCGCTCTCCATCCCGAACCTGTCCACCACCAGGAACGCGTTGCCCAGCTCGTTGAGCGTCAGCTCCAGCCGCCAGAAGTCCACCTCGTCAGCCTCATTGGCGTAGGGCCGTAGGCCCCGTGCCAACCTGCCGCTGCGCCACTCGGCGAAGTCCTCGGTGACGAAGCTGTCACCCTCGTTGTCGTAGATGACGCACTCGGCCTCGTACTGGTCGTACTCCGCGTCGTCGTACGTTTCCTCATGCACCCGCACGTGCGCCCAGGCGAATAGCCGCGGCACCACCTCGGCGTAGCTCGCCATGCCGAGAAACACGCCCCAACTGGCCAGCTCTTCGGGATTCTCGCCGTCCTCGTGGTCCACGCCCAGCGAGATAGAGCCGCGTCCTGAAGTCTTGTTGATCCACTCCTCGATATCCACCACCGGTCGTTTGCCGCTGGCGAGCAGCTCCATCCACGACTTCGCGAGCTGTAGCTGGCGGATTCGCAGGACGTATGGGTCGCCCTCGGCTGCCTCGCGCAGTCTGTCCGCCGCGCTTGCGTCCAGTACCTGGGCTTCCGGAACCAGCAGCTTCCAGCCGCCCGCGGATGTTTCTTGGAGCGTCTGGCGGTTCACCAATTGCCAGTGGCACCGCTTGGTCTCCGGGTGGTAGAGCACAACAGCCACCGGCAGGGAGTGGTTGAGCCAGTAGGCCACGTGCTCAGCATCAGGTCGGAACCACCAGCCCGTCGGCGCGGTCTTCCGGAACCAGCTCTTCCCACTCTTGATCTGCAGGGCCAGCAGTCGTCCGCGCACGTCTTCGCCGTCGACAACCTCGGCATGCGCATCAATGCCGTAGTCCTCAGTGGGCTGCTCGCGGAACAACCAGCCCAGCTCGTCCTGGATGGCGGACTGAGTGTGTGTCACCCCCTCGCTTGCGACCTTCGCAGAGGGCTTGCGTCGCATTAAGACATCTCCCCACTGATGGATTGTCACCTGAACGTGCCAGAACAGCCCTCAACCGACGGGAACGGAACCGCGCTGACCTGCAAGAGTGTTGTTTTCGCAGGTCAGCGCAGCCTCAGTAGCTTAGTGTCCGCCGAGGTACTCGTGCGTCTCGGCGAACGGCCCGTCGGTCAGCGCCGGCTTGCCGTCGCGCACCCGCACGATTGTCGCAGTGTTGACGGGCTTCAACGGGTCGCCCGCCACGAACGCAACCGCGTCGCCGCCGCTCGTCGGTGAACGCGTTGACGCGCGTCAGGATCTCCTCGAACCGCTGGTTACCGTGCTGCGGGCGGTCCTCGCAGTTGTAGATCAGGAACATGTAGTACACACCGCGTGCCCTCCAGTCGTCGTCCGGATGACGAACGAGACCTCTGAAGTCGGCATTCGAGCATGTTGTGTTCCTCACGGGGAGGCGAGCGGCCTCCATCCGGGTGGGGTCGCGTTGGGCTTTCGCGCGGGTGTCCGGCAAGCAACTCGCTGTGACGTTTGGACGGTGCCTGGCGATAGACCCCTAGCCGCTCACCGAGGATCTGGGGGTTTGATGCTGCTCGCCGCGAAGGTGCTGGCCGCGCTCGGTCGAGTGACTCGCGCATGCCGCACCCCTGATCCAGCCAAGCCGGTTTCGGCGTGGATCAGGTTGCTGTCCACGTGGCTCGACCACGGTGAGAAGAACTGGAAGAAACTCCCCAAGGATCTCGCTCTGGAGATCGTCGAGCTTGACGGTTACTTCGCCGGGCTCTGCTTCGCTACCGAACGGAACATCGGCAGCGCTGGGATCGCCATGGCCAAAGCGGCCACGAGGCGGATGTACAGGGACATGAGTCGTGCACGAACCCCGTTGCCGAAAGACATGCCGATGGGGCGCACGTATGAAGTGCTTGGACGTATCTACTTGCGCTTCGGTGACTGGGAACTGGCAACGGACGGGTTCGGCCACGCGGCGATGTTCTACGGCGGTGTGGACCGCGGCATGAGGGCGTACAGCATTGCTATCCTCTGTCAGCTGATAAAGGAGGATTATAAATCCGCCGCCGAACTTCTTGAGGGCTTGGGAGAGGGAACGGGCTACAGGCGTTACTTCCTGAGGATCGCCAGAACACTCGCCGATCCCACTGCGGACGTCCGCGGCGAACTCGACAGTGTTCATGCCACCCGCCGAATGGGCCGTAGCGTGCACGGGTACCTCGTGTCCCTCGTGGTTGGTCGCCTCACCCGTGACGGGCACCTGGACGAGGCGTACGAGGTGCTCGAAGAGGCTTGGCTCTACTTGGATAAGCCGAAAGCGGACGCCTGGGTGCTGGCGGACCTCCGGCAGCGGCGATCCGTGTTGTTGCTGAAGCTTGGGCAGCTGGTTGAAAGCAGGGACGAGGCGCTCGTGGCGTGGCAGTTCCTCGACTCCGTCCGGTATCAGGCTTGTTCGCATACTCAGCGTCAAGCCGCGTGGCGTTACTGCGCGCCAGCGCGCTACGTCGCCTTGCGGACATCGATGGAACTCGCCGATACCACCGCTATCGGTGTGCTGATCGAGAACTGCCGTCTCCAGTCAGTCATCTCCGCTGTGGTCGAGGTCGAGGAGAGCGAGAAAATCCCCGAGAGGGTCAACGTCGACCCTCTCGGGGATTTTGTTCTTTTCCAGAAGTCGGAAGTCGCGGAAAAGGAGTCTCAGCAGAAGGGCAGCGGAGCCGAACTTCATGCGGGGAGCACCTTGTTCGCGGCGTTGAACGACGCCTTCAACGCGACACGCTTACTCACGCCCGTTCCAGTGACCTCTGAGAACTTGACGTTGCCGCCAGGCGTCTTCTGGTCCACGCAGATCGAGCAGGGGGTGCTCTTCTGGTTTCTCGCCGTGGACGGTGAAGGCATCGCGGCCGGCATGTCCGACCTGAACGAGCACGAGAACCTGCAACCAGTGCTCCGTGCCTTGGCAGGCTACTCTGAGGCGTCCGAACCTCAGTGGTGGAGCCTGCCGACCTACATTCCACAGCCGGGCGACTACTACGAACCCGTGCAGCACCTCGCGGAATGGAAATCGCCGGAAGAGCAGATCATCTCGTCAACCGTCGGCCGACTGCTCCCCTCACCGCTGGTGGGCATGCTGCAGCGGTCATCTGTCGACAAGCCATTGCGGTTGACGATCTCAGCTGCCCGTGAACTCGCCTCGGTACTCTGGCCGATCGCGGTTATACCGGATACCGACGACAGGCTGGTCGAGCGGGCGATACTGCGCATGTGGACGTCGAGCACGATCGAGAGCGTTCGCAGGGCGCGACGCTTCGAGGTGTTGCCCACGACTGTTCCGTTCCTCTTGTCCTGCGAAAACCCTGACGGCACACTCCGCGAACGCGCTACCGCCTCCACCGCAGACCCCGCGCGGATGGAACTGCACGGCACAGAGGCGACCAAGGATGCGATTCTCGAGGCCTTGCACGAAATCGGCCCTGGCACACCTGGACTCTTCTTCTACTCAGGGCACGCCAGGCACGACGTCGATCCCTCCTACTCGACTCTCCCGCTTTCTGGGGCGGACTATCTGCATGCGGGCGAGTTCTTCGGCGCGCTCGATGATGGAACGCCGTTCTTGCCCATGCCGACTCACGTGATCCTCTCCTGCTGCTCCAGTTCGAGCAGTGCGATGCTCGGGGGCGAGACCATCGGTCTTGCTGCCGGCATCATCAAGTCGGGTGGGAACCAGGTGATCGCGACCGGGGTCGACGTCTTCGACGCCCCGTTCACGCAGGCGCTGGACGACGTGCTTGTCGCGGAGTTGCTCGCCCCGTGGGCCGATGCGGCGACACGCCTGCGCGGTGTCCAGTTGAGGATGCTGACCGAGTGGAAGGTCTACTCGCTGCGCGGCGGGATCGGATATACCGAGGACATCAAAGATCCTCACCCCATCATCTGGGCCGCATACCAAGCCTTCTGACAAGGGAACTCATGATTCGCATCGAAGTGTCGCGCGAGCTCGCGGATGAACTGGTCGTCGAAGGTCTCGCCATCCGTCCTGGCACACGGAGCTCAACGGCTCAGCTGATGATTACTGGGGCCACCGCGGCTGCTACGACGATCAGTCTGCTGCAAGCACCCGATACGTTCAGCAGACTGGCTGCGATGATCAAGAGGAAGTTCGTAAAGGCGAAGGGCGTGACCCTGAAGGTCAGCGGTAAGCGCGGAGCCATCGACGTCGTCGTGACACCCGAGACGGATGTCGAGACGCTGGCGAAGATGATCAAAGAGGGGCTTGTCGGCGACCTGGAGTGACTCGGCGCCGCAGGGGAGCGAACAAGCTCGCGCAAAGGCAGCGTGGGGCAGGCGTTTGGGACTACGCCTGCCCCATGTCGTACGGCGAGGCGAGCGCCTCCGTTGGGGTGAGCCGCGACGCCCTCACGGCCGGTTGCGAGTCCTGTCCGTGTCGACGGTGTGTCATATGATGAACAGGTAGCATGAAGGTCGGCAGTATGCAGGCGATCATCTACGGGATGGGCCCGGTTCACCACCGGGGTCGCCACCGTGCGGGAGATACTGGTGTCGAGGCCAGCCGTGAACGATCTTTGTTCACCAGTAGCTCAAGGGTAGAGCGCCCGCTCCTTACCTGGTCGCAGAGGCTCGTCCCTGCGATAGTTCTGCGGTTGTCATGGCCAGCGCACGATAGTAGGTGTCGGCGTGAGCCCGCAGTCGTTGTTGCATCCGTTCGTCACGGCCGCGCGCTGCACTATCCGAGTCGGAGCCCGGTACCCCTGGTCTCGAGCCGTTGAATCGCCTTCGGCCGTGCTTCGAGCTGTCTCGGTAGTCTCGAGCGATCAGCTCTGCCCATTGTTGTCTCGTCAGGCTTCTGGTGACTCGTTCATTGATCTCGTGTGCCGACTGCTTCGTGATGGCCAACGTGGCGAGCACCTCCATCCAGCTGAGGCTGGGAAGCGCTCCTGCCGCCGAGTACGTGAAGGGTCGACCCGCCAGGTCTGACCAGCGCTTCTTCGCCGCCTTGTCCAGGTTCGTCCACGCGAGGATCAACTTGCGGTCCACCTTGCCCGCGCCGTGCATGATGGTGTTGCGCAGCGCGACGCAGAACTTCATCAGCTGATCGGCTGTCGTTGGGCTTTCGCCGAAGCGAACCGCCTTGGCCAGGTCGGGCACCATCCACCTGTCCGGCGGGGCGCCGTTCGAGGGAGGCGTCACCAAACCGGGGTGGCGCAGACACTCTTCCACGGTTTCAACGCACAGTTCGATGTGCAGGGCCACGACTTGGGGGATCGCCAGGAAGGCGATGTCAGTGCTAGCTGTCTGGAAGATGAGCTCCGCGGCGTCTGCGGACACGTCCAGTCGCTCGGCATGTGCGACGCCGGCGAGTACCTGTCCGACCTTGCCGAATCCCTTGGCCTCGCTCATCTTCATCTCAGCTAGGCGCGTGCCAATCACTAACGCCACCAGGCTGTTGTTGGTCCGCTTCTGCATCCCTTGCCACGAACGAAATGCGGGGTACTGGATCAACGAGTCTCCAAAACATCGTGCGCTGTAAGAATCGGCGGAGATCTCGCAGTTCGCGCGCTATCCATGCAACTGGCAGACCCGGACATAAGGGTCAGGTTCAGGCTGCATCTTTGAGGATCTTCCGCTGGACCTCAAGGTAGCGCTGCAAGTCCTCGACGGGAGCGTTCGTCGAAGTCAGGGGCGACGAAGGCGACTCGTCCAGACTGAACGAGTTCGCCTCAGCCAATCGCCTCGTGTAGTCGAGGACGGTGTCGGCCAGGGGCCCACACCGTTCAGCTGAGAAGCTGCCTGGCACATCGCCGTTCTCGTAGTACGCCTTGACCGCGCGAAGATCGGTGATGAGTCGGTCGAGGACGTCGGCATCAAGGCGCTGATCGCGGACAGCGTCAAGGTAGGCGCGCAGTGAGCCGTCGCAGTTCTGGACGCACTCCGGTAGCGCACGCTTCCGCGTGCGGGCGATCGCGACGGCCACAGAGGCCGCCCCGACCATAGCCAGAGCGGCAAGCCCTGCGATAACAACTGGTCTCGCATTCTTCCTGATCACCCGACCTGCAGCTTCGACCGCTTCCTCGGTCCGACTGGGATCGAAGCTTTCCTTGAGGTGAGCCACGATGCGTCCAGCAGGGTTGCGCACGACACCGCCGTGGAGGATCAGGTCGCCGGTGAGCAGACGCGCCCAGATCTCTGACGGAACTTCGAAGGGGATCTGAACGATCACTCGCGGTCCTTGGCTGTACTGGTGGTGATGCTGCCAAATCAAATGCTAGCCCCGATCACCGACCGCTCCGAGGGCTGACCATGAGCTGCTCGAACTGGTCCAAGGTGCGGCACCGGGTAGTGGACATGTGCAAGGTGTTGCGGCGCCGGGGCATCATCGCCCGGATCGCCCATCGACGGCGGCATTCTCGCTGTCGGTTGGTGAGCTCGGTACGCGTCGCCGCCCTGGCCGGACCTCGGGCGGGAGTACCAAAGGATGGGAACAGGGCTGACCAGTGGTTTTGTACCGGCAGCCTGGTGGTGGAGTCATCGTTCGGCCTATCCGCGCCCGAGTAGCGCCTGGACGGGTCGCTCGGACCCGTCCCCACGGCAGGCGATCCCTCTCCAGCTGAGCGACCGTCGGACTGCCTCAACCAGCCAGGAAGGCCGGCAGGGTCGGAAGTTCCCGGCTCTCGAGGTCTTGCGGGAGCCACTCTGGCTCTGTGTCGTGCGTAGGCTATGACGCCTGCGACGTCGCGGTGGACACGGCCAAGGAACTTCAGTGGCACGTGTGTGTCGGCACCTGGTGGCGGTTCAGAAAGTCTTGTAGGGCAGCGATGCTTCCTTCGGGTACTGCGAGGATGAGGAGCCTGCGTGCTCGGGTGACCGCAACGTAGAGGACACGGAGTTCTTCCTGTTCCTCGGCGGTCGTAACGTTGCCTGTACGCCATCGTGTGATCAGGTCGTCGTCGGGCAGGAGCACGCATACGGCGTCGGCTTCGTCGCCTTTCGCCTGGTGCACTGTGGTGAGGCGTGTCGTCGGGTGCTGTGGTGCCCGCTGGCAGACGGAGGCGATCTTGCTGCGCAGCAGGCCCTTGCCACCGCCCGGTGCTGCCCCGCTCGGACGCCACCACGCTTTGAGGCGGGCGTTCACCTCGCCCGCCCATGTTGCCGATGGGATGGGAAGTTCCTGCAGGAAGGCGTAGGAGTGGCGCCGTAGCACGGCAGGCGACAGCCCGACGGTGCGGCAGATCCGCGTGACGCTGCCGGTCTGCTTGGGATACCAGTATCCCAAGAGGACCTGTTCGGCCTGTTGGCATGCTTGATCGAGCTCGGTTGCCTTGGTTGTACCGGATTGCAGGCATTGGTATGCACGAGCGAGGCGAGTGATCGTGTTGCTGTCGGGCTCCGCGCGGCGAAGGGCCGGTGGAAGCAGAGCGTGTTTACGAGCCAGTACAAGTACCGAGGGACTCGTGATCTCCGACTCGTGGTGGCGCTCGGCCAACTCGACGACCAACTCGACGAGGTCCTGTCCAGTGCGGCTCTGTGCCACCTTGCCAGCCTTGCCGAACTTGGCGGGAACGAGGTGGACAGCGGGTCCGCTGGTGCGGACCACGCTGATGTCCGGAGGGCGGTTTCCGGTGCGTAGGGTTGTGGCCAGCGCGCAGATCGGAGGTGCGCTACGCCGGTTGCCCGTCAGAGTGGTTCGGCTGCCGAGCGTGGTCCGCATGTTAAGCAGTCGGGCCGGATCAGCTTGATTCCAGCCGTAAATCGCCTGGTCGGGGTCGGCGACGATGACCAGGAGGACACCGTGGACGCGGAGTATCTCGAGGATGGCAAGGTCGGCGACCGAGCAGTCCTGTGCCTCGTCGACGATCACTTCCGTGAAGCGTGAGCGCAACGGAACCGCCACGCGATGTGGATCGGTGCGTAGGGCGCGTAGGGCAGCGATACGGGCTTCGTGGCCGGTGAAGTAGCCACGTTCGCGCCACAGGTCTCGACACTCGAGCACGGCCTGCTTCCAGCGTGCCCACGGGTACGGCGAGCCGGACATGGTTCTCGCGGCGCTGCTCTTCTCTCCCGGTTTCTCGACATCTTCTCGAATGGTGTCGGGATCGAGGATGAAGGTGAAGGCGGCCAGGGGCACGGCGCGGGTTCCCAGCTTCACCTCGGCCTTGGGCAGCTGCGCCCACGACTCCAGCAGTTGTGGTGGCTGGGGCAATTCGAGGTACGGGGATACGAGGAACTGCCAGACGAATCCGTCGAGAGTGCCGATGTAGTGAGGAAACTGGGCCAGTTCCGGGTGTCCTTCGGTGATGCACCGGGCCTTCATCTGGTCGCGAGCGGTGCGCGTAAACGACACCAGGGCTCGTCCACCACGGAGTGCACCCGCCGGACGTTGCAGATGGCGGGAGACGATCACATGCGTCTTACCGGCACCCGGACACGCCTGCATGAACAGGGGTGCGTCGGCGTCGATCGCGTGCAGCTGTTCGGCTTGGGCGTGTTCGATGGCCAGGCTCACTCGATCGGTGCCTGTTCCTCGGCGGCCGTGATGTACTTGATCGCCTCTTGCAGGTAGCCAGGGATGGTGAAGGGCCGCTCAGGTTGCCGAGTAAGGATGTCGGCCAGTTCCTGTGCGAAACGCGGCTTCGACACCTTTGTTCCCTTCGCCGGCTTACCCCCGTCATCGGGGTTCTTATCCGGATCGAACAAGCCCCAGAACGCTCGGGATGGATCATCCGATCCGAGGATCGTGTCCCAACGCTGTTGGGACTGGGGATGACAGGCGAGGAACGCGTCGTGGAGGACGTCCTCGTTGCCGGGCTGCCATAGTTGTGGTTCGAGTGACCGTTCACCTGCGAAGACACCCAGCCGCTCACGACCGTGCCGCTCTGCTTCTGCGTCGTAGCTGACAATCCGCTGCGGGTCGTCTTCCCCGGCTGCCCGATCGGTGTCCGTGATCAAGGCGATGCGTTGGGCGATACGAGCATCCCCCACGGGGGTCAACAGCAACTTCAGGTAGGTCGGGAACCCGACGCCCTCGACCAGCAGCATGGTCGTGCCGTGGAAGCGTTCCCACGCTTGACGGGCGCCAAGTACGTCCGTGGGCTCCGCATCGTCGGACGTGGCAAGAACGCGCTCGGCGAACGCCGGCAGCAAGAGGGCTTCTGACAGTCCCTCGACGAGGATCGCCCGCGGAGCATAGAGCAGGGCGTTACGGGTCACGTCGAGAAGCCGGTCGAGATGGCGGATTTCCTTGTCTTTCAAGCCCAGCGCACCAACGGCCACCGCTCGCCCTTCCCATCGCCGGGTTTCCGGGTGGCGTCGACGAGTCATCACGACGATGTCGCGGACGCTGACCGCTGCCGAGAGCACCGGGGAGTGGGTGGTCACCACGACCTGGAGATGCCCGGCAGGGACCGTCGGGTCGGCCTTACGGCCACCGTTCTCGCTGGTCGTGAGTCGTGAGTCGTTGGCCCGTCGGCGGAGGTGTCGCAGCAGGAGGGTCTGTAGTTGTGGATGAAGGTGGGCTTCGGGTTCCTCGACCAGCAGTACCGTCAGGTCGGTGTCCTTCAACGCACGTAGTTCGGCCAGGACGGTGGCGATATACAGGGCGTTCGCGTAGCCCAAGCCCGATGAGGTGAGCGGCCCGAGGGTCCCCGGTGCGTCGCCCAGCATCATTTGCAGGGTGCGGGCGATCGAGGCGAGGCTGGGGTCGGTGATCTGAAATCCGGCTTGCTGCGGATGGGCGCCGGCGGTGAACTCTTCGAGCGGTGTGTTGATCTCTTCCTGCAACCGGGTGATGATGTTGTTGTCGATGATGCCGTTGAGCGCTTTCTGAGCCTGGTCGAGAAACGTCGATGTGGCTTCCTGACCGCCGAGTAGCCCACTGAGGATCGCGCGGATCCTTCCGGCGGAAGCACCACCCAGGTCCTGGACGGCGTCGCGGAGCGGCTTGAGGTAGACGTGCCGGATCCCGCTGCGTAGAGCTGGATCTGCGCAGGGGATGTCCGCGCCCCGGAACCAGCCCGTGGTGCCCCGCCGCTGACCGTCGGCAGACCGCTGGTATTCGAGACCCCAGCGTGCGTGGAACACACCGGGCGAGTCTGACTCCGGCACCCGTCCCTCGATGTAGGTGCCCGACTGTCCGCTGGCGATGTCGGCGAGGGTGACGCCGAGGCGAGCGGTGAGCTCACCGGCGGTGATCTCGGTATCGGTGGGCCACGGGACTCTGCCGTTGTCCAACGGTTCGGTTAGTACTCGCAAGGCATCGATCACTGTGCTCTTGCCGGCGTTGTTTTCTCCCGCCAGCACCGTGAGGTCCGGACGGAGCGTGACAGTCACGTCGCGGCACGATCGGTAGTTGCTCGCGTGAACCTGCGAGATGTGCATGTCCCGCCTTCAATGCAGGTGAGTTGTCGTGAGATGTGCATCCGAGCAGCTCGGCGGATCGTTACCCGGTGTCACGAAAGGGGTGAGCGCCGAGGTCCTGTTACGGCACCAATCGAAGCGCCGGTCGATCGGAGCCCAGCCCCAGAAGCTCGTGAACCCGTTCGACGGGCCAGGCGAGTTCGGAGGCAAGACTTGTGAGACTCGCCCCGTGCTGTGTCGCCAACTCGAAGGCTTGTGCCAACAGCACGGGCTTCTCGCCGGGATAGCGTGCGATGGGCTCGTCGACGAACAGTTCCTGGGCTTTCAGCTGGTTGAGGCGTTGGTAGGCGCGGCTGGCCGTGGGGGCGGAGAACAAGCCCAGTTCGCGGCAGCGGTAGAGCAACGATTTCACCGACACCCCCCATGCGGTCTGCAGGCGTGCCAGCACGGTGAAGTCCACACGAGACGGAAGCTCCGGTGCGATGCTGGCTCGCGGGGTGAGGAACTCCGCGGCGAAGGCGTCGGCTTCTCGCTCGTGCTGCTGATCGCCGGGCGCGGTGTCACCGTGCAGAACCAGGTGGCCAAGTTCGTGCGCCGCGCTGAACCGGTACCAGTAGACGTCGTCGGCGCGGTCCGGGGTCAACACGATCAAAGGCCGGGGAAGTTGAGACGTGGAGAACGCCGCGATCCGCGCGGCTTCGGCGCGCTCGAACGGCAGCATTGCCACCACGATGCCGCGCGACTCCATCAGCCGGACCAGGTGGGCGATCGGCCCCTGCCCGAGCCCCCAGTAGCCGCGCAGTTGCTGGGCCGCCCGAACAGGATCGGCTGGCGGGCCGTCTGTCGACATGACCTCGCCGCCCGCGAAACCAGGCAGGTCGACAATGGGAAGTTGCACCCACCGCTCCAACGCGTGGGTCAACTCCCACACCTGAGAGGCAAAGGCGACCGCCTTGTCCCGCTGAAACATCCTCGTCGATCGCAAGCTGCGGAAATGCGTGCCGGAGGCGTCCAGTTGCGCGTTGGGTCGGCCGGCGGCGAAGAACGCCACCGGCACGTCCAGCACCTCGGCAAGGCGCAGGAGCACGTCCGGGCGAGGACGAGCCACCCCCGCCTCGTATTGACCGACGGCCGCCGGGGTGACCCGCAAGTCGTCGGCAACGTCTTTTTTGGTCAACCCCTTGAGCTGACGGGCCTGGGTCAACCGGGCGGGGTCGAACGCACTCGCGACATCGGCTGGGGTCGGTGGCGATGACGCGTCCGATTGGAGCAGGAAGAGCTGTGGCTGATCAGTCTTGGTCATTGTCCTGGATGTGGGCCTCGTCGGTGCGGCGCTCGGTCTGCGGAGGCACGTCCAGCTTCCTGTCGCCGGAAGGGCGCGGCCCGAAGGTGAGCCCCGGCTCCTCGGCCGCGTCGAAACGCGGCACGCCGCTGCCTTGGCCAGTCGCGCTCAATCCCTCGCCGTGTGCCGCGATACCGGCCAGTCCTGCGGAGATCAGCGGCAGTGACGTGTGCTCACCCCAGAGCAGCTCGCCATCACCGACGTGCTCGGCCCTGCCCCACTCGATATTCATCACGCCAGCCTCCAGATTGCAGGCATAGGCGATCACGATCAGCTCCGTGCCGTCCCCAAGTTGGGGGAACACCTCGTAGTCCTCGGGCAGATCGAAGTCGGCCCACGACTCGTCCAGGTACGGGTGCGGTCGTTCCACCTCGGTCGCGTGCGCGCCGAACAGCCGCTGCCGCTGCCCGGACACCGGCACCGGAAGACGGGCGTTCTCCACCGGGACACCGGACCGGTCTGCGTACTTGAGCGGGAACAACACCTTGCCCGCCAGAACGGGAAGCTCGTAGCCCCCGAACTTCGCCACCTTCGCCCCGTCGATCGACATCACCGCAGCCACCAGCTCCTCGTGCTGGCACTCCCACAGCGTCGTTCCGTAGACCCGCAGTTTCGTCGACCGCGCGGCATCGTGACCGGCGCGCGCTCGCGTGTGCGCGACCGCGAGCGCGGCGGGGATACGCTCACGCAGCACTTCGACGTGCTCGCCGAAGGCGTCGGCCGCCCAGTCGGACCGTTGTACGGATCTCATGTCGCCGCTCCAGTCTGCGCGAATGTCGATGCTTCAGCGCGCAGCGACTTCGTGCATGCTGGACTTTAGTTGATCGCATGGAACTTTCACAAGCGGCAAGGCGGCGTGTTGCGACTCCTCCGTGCGGCACCCGACGACAGGAGACATCGACGCCCCTGTCGCCAAGCGTGGTAGTCACGGCAGCCGGTTCACGGCAGCTCACCGGACCCGGTCGACAGGTCGTCGGGTGAGCCGGCGTCGGCGGAGTCGGTGGGCAGGGCGGTGCGGCGGTATTGGGGGTGGTCGAGGTCCATTTTCGACGCGGCGTGAAGGTGCGCGGGGTAGGTGGTGCGTTCAGCCCAGGCCAGAGCCTGGTGGCACAGCCTGGCGGTCATGAGGGCGAGCTTGTCGGGCTTGATCCCGTCCTTGACGGCGACGGGGAAGATGCCCAGCGTCGTCATGGAGTACCAGTTGTCCTTCATCTCGTTGCGTCGCAGTTCGCCCTCGACGTCGGAGCCGTGGTCGGCGGACCATCGTGTCTTGTCGCTGCCCAGCCTGCCCGCGCTCTGTCCGTCGTACTGGTGAGGGACGGTGATCAAGGCGAAGGAGTCCGCCCCGAAGTCGGACTTGACGCGAAACAGGCTGTTGGTCGTCCTGTCCCCATCGCCGATCTTCTCGCCGTTTTCGTCGAGGAGGGTGATGCCCAGGGCGCGGAACATCTCGTCGGCGTTCTTGTTGACGCGGACGACGGCGCGGGGCCGGTCGGAGGGGTGGATGGTGGAGCCGGGCAGCCAGGTGCCGGGCCGTTCGGATTCGCCCTGCTTGTTGTTGTTCAGTCCGCTCCACAGTCGTCGGGAGCCGAAGGCGTCGACGGTGATGGTGTAGGGCGTGCCGCCGAGGTAGCGGACAAGCTCGGCGAGGGCGTCGTCGACGCGGGTGGCGACCTTCTTGTATCCGGCGTTGTCGTCCTGTAGCTCGGTCATCTTGCCGGTCGGGTAGTCCTTGGCATGGAACGCGGCCTGAGCCTGGTGATAGGGGCGCCAGGTCGGGTCGGTGTAGCTCCAGCCGTGCAGAGTCCACGCCTGACCATCGTGTGCGGGCGGTTTGAGCACGGTGGCGGTGATGCAGATCTTGGCGGTGCGGTCCTTGCCCCGCCTGCTCTGGCGTCGGATGTGGACGGCGCAGTGGGCGACACCGTTAGGAGTGTGGGGGCCGAGTCGGTCGACCATGACGTCGGTGATGCGCCGGTCGATGATGCCCAGGCTACGGTGCAGATCCAGCAGCGAGTGAATCACCGGATAGTCGCGGACCTTCTTACCCTTGCGAGGCTTCCGCGGCTTGCGGTGGACGATGAACTGCGAGTTGACGCCCTTGTCCGCCAGTGTGCGGCGGGCACGGAACTTGGCGTCCTCGTCCTCCTTGACGCCTGTCGTCTGCCCGGTGGCGGCGTCCTCGATCCCGTCCTCGCCGTCCTCCGCGTAGTCCTCGTCCTCGTCGTCGCCGCGACGGGTGTACTCGGTCTCGGCCCAGACGCCGACCAGAGTGTCGGGGCCGCAGTCCAGCTGGACATGCGCGATCGCCTCGGCGCTGCCGGCGTCGGGGCCGTGTTCGAGGAAGCCGGGGACGCGGTGGAAGACCGCGCTGATCGCCTCGCCGTTCAACGTCACCGGTACCCCGTCCACGGGGTCGAGAGGCTGACCGCCAGGGGCCTGATCGTCGGCGGAACGGTCGTTGGCGGAGTAGGCGTGGCGTAGTCCGTCGAGCATGCGGCGGCGTACTTCGTCGGTGTTCCACAGGCACACGATCCGCAGGTGGCGGTAACCCATGGTGGTCAGGGAACGGACGACGTCCTCGGGGATGGGCAGGAGCCGGTCGGTTTCGACCTGTTTGAAGTTGCGGCCCTCGAAGTAGATCGGGAGCCTGGTCCTCTTGACCAGGGCGTCGCCGAGTACCTCGTCGATGTGACGGCGCAGCTCCCTGTGGTGGTGCATGCCCACACCGCGGCCGATCGGGAACCGGAAGTTCTTGCTCTGCACCGGCCGGATCACCGGCGCGGGTGTGGAGTCGGGTGCCCAGGTGTCCTCTTGTTCCGGGGCTTCATCCTGTTCGTTCTGCGTTTGGTTCTCCAGTACTACGCGGTTCTGCACGTGGCGCAGGATCGACTGTTCTACGCCGAGCTTGGCCAGCACGTCCAGGGCCATGGCGCTGATGCGTCGGACGCTGGACCGTCCGGCCATGGCGACTTCGACGATGGGCCGTGCCGGGTCGTCCTGTTCGACCAGAACGGTGCGTGCCCAGGCCATCCGGGTCTGGATGCGGGTGACCGTCGGGCTGACGAGCAGAATGGGGTCGGCGATGTTGGGCAGGGTCTTCATGTCGATAGAGGTTCGGGACAGGGCCTCGGCGGTGCCGGACCTGTTGGTCCACGGATCCTGCCAGGCGACCAGGCCGCCGCGGCTGTCCACGCGCAAGGCGATCTCCTGACCGTCGACGCGCCACGGCCGTTCGGCGATGCGCCGGGACAGGTCCCAGGCGACGGTCTTGTAGACCCACGTCGGGGCGTCGGGCTGTCCGGTTTCGGTGGTGCGCAGGTAGTCGGCCAGCAGGCGTCGTTCCTGCTTGGTCTCGGCGATGCGCTCGGCGAGTTGGGGCGGCTCTGTCAAGTCGATGTCGTCGATCGGTGTGCCCAGGACGCGCCCGTGCATGAGGGTGAACGCGGCGAGCAGGGTGTCGTCGTCAATCTCTTCGCGGGTGACGAGGAAACCCTCGTCGGGGTCGAAGGCCGCGTAGCCGCCGGTCAGGCAACGCAACGCGTTGACCACCACACTGTGCGGCGCCTGTGCCTCGTCGGCCTTGACGTAGTCGCGGTAGTCGCGGTCGAACAGCCTCCACAGCGAGGTGACACCTTTGTCGAACTCGCGGATGTGCACGGCGGCGTCGCCGAGCAGGTCGGGGGTGCCCCGGTAGGCCAGCACGTCGAGCCGGCGTCGGGTGTTGAGGGCCATCGGTGTCGGTTCTCCTGTGACTGCTGTCAGACGGTGTCTGCGTCGGTGGTGTCGATGCCTGCGTAGGCGAGGAATGCGGCGAGCGCTTCGCGGTAGATCTGGTTCATGCGCTGCCGGACGTCGGGGGACCAGGCGGCGTGCATGCGGCGCAGGATGTTGCCGAGGTCGGCCTGCCAGGCGTCTTCGTGGAAGGCGTGGTCGACCAGGTGCAAGGTCATGTCGGTTCCGCCGCGGCGGGCACGGCCGGCGAGCTGCACCATGTCCACGACCATGCCCGCGACGATCTCTTCTTGGAGTTCGGGGCTGGTGCTGGTGAACCCGGCGGCGGATCGCATGATCAGCCCGAGGCGTTTCCATGCGGCCTCGCGCCCGAGTTCTAGGGCGTGCAACGGATCGTCGGAGCCTGAGCGGGGCATGGCGTTGAGTCCGGCGACGTGCACGCTGCCGTACATCTCGGCCGCGTCGGACATCAACGCCAATGGCCTGGTGCACAGGTAGACCGGTGTAATGGCGGACTTGGTGCCGATGACGATGTTGAGGCCGCGGGCGATGCGGGCCATGGGCACCACTAGCACGTTGCCGCGGTTCGGGAAGTCCTCGAACTCCTCGGGTGTCAGTTCGATGATCCCCGGTGGCAGCGGAGGCAATTTGTCCCGGCGTGCGCGGTCGCCGGGCACCGCCACGCACAGCCCTTCGGTGTAGAGGCCGGCGGAGTAGATGCCCAGAGCGAGGTAGCGGCAGTGTTCGTATGAGTTGACCACGACGGCGGCGTGGGCCCGGTCAGGGTCGTCGTTGTCGCGGATGCGCTGGAGTTCGGGATGAATCTCGGTGTCGTAGAGCCGGTCGCCCAGGTTCATCAGCGCGTCGCGTTTGAGCGCCTGGGGCAGCCCGGAGATCCGGATGGGGGTGTCGCCGTCGGTGCTGGTGGTGATGGAGTGGCGTTGGGCACGGATGCTGTCGGGGGCTGCGTCTGTCATCCACCACTTGACCTCGCTGTGGACGTGCTCGCGTACGGCCTGGGGGAAATAGGCGGTCGCCGACAGACCCATCACAGGGCGTTCCACCCCGGCGAGCACGAGGGACACGATGCTGCCCAGTTGGGCTGTGTAGGTGTGCGGGTCGCCGGTGACGCTCTGGGCGGTGAGCTCCGCGGACTTGTCGGGCTCGTCCAGGCCGGTGATGCGGTAGCCGACGATGGCTTTGCCGAGCATGCCGTAGGGCAGGATGTCCGAGGCGATGGAGGAGCCGAGCCGTTCGGCGACCTTGCGGGCTGAGTCCAGGCCGGCGGCGCGCAGTTGGGCGGTCTTGTGCCGCAGCAGGTCCAGGGCGTCGTCGAGTTCGGCGAGCCAGGTGCGCACGATGAGCAGTTCGGCGGCCTCGGCGCGTTCGTGGGCGTCCTTGACCGTCCTCGAAAGCGCGTCATCGAGTTCCAGTTGGACATGGGCCAGCAGATCCTCGCCGCGCGGCGCGAGGATCTGCTCCAAGATGTCACGCACGGCCAGCAGATGAGCCGGTAGGGCGATCGCCTGGGTGTCGCCCATGGGCTTTCCGGTTCCCAACGGTGGTTCGGGTCGCAGGGCGTTAAGGCGGTCGAACAGTTCGGCGGGGATCTCTTTGTCGTCGTCGACCTGGTCGTGGGGGAACAGCAGGCCGATCAGCCTCCGGTCGCGGCTGCCGACCAGGTGCCACCCGGTGCTGTTGACCCCCGGTGCCTCGCCGGCGGGGTTGCGTCCGGAGTAGTGGCGCAGGTGGATCTGCTGCTGGCAGATCCCGGCGAGCAGGAACTCCGAGAGGTAGCGGGCGTGGCTGATCGTGGGCAGCAGGTCCTTGATCGCCTCGCTACCCAGCGAGGCGATGTCGGAGTCCAGTTCCCGCAGCGGCACCTTGGCGGTGCGGCGGGAGGCCAGGACCAGATCGCTGGTGCACATGTCCAGCGCGGTGGACTGGAACTGGTCGACCTCGTCGATCATCACGGCGTGGGAGCGCCGCAAGACCAACTCCGCGACTGAGACATGGGCGGTCGCGCGGCCATCGAGGTTCACGCCGATCTTGAGGCGACCGGCCATGAAGTTGTGATGGTTGGTGACGATGACCGAGGCGGTGCACGCCTGGCGCTGCTGTTCGTACTTTCCGCAGGTTGGCATCCAGGGGCAGGTGCGGATTCCCTGTTCCGGCGGTAGGGGTGTCAGGCGATGACAGGATTCCTGACCGCTGGGGTAAGGGGCGGTGGCCTTGGTGTGGTGGGCTAGGGCACAGCCGTAGGACATCTGGTCGAGCTTCCACAGTGCCTTCTTCGACTGGCTCAACAGATTGCCTTCAAGGCGGGTCACGGCCTTGGCGGCGCGTTCCAGCAGGCCATCGGGGGACATCAAAGCGGCACATCGGCGGTCATGCCGCAGACGTCCGATCTTCTTGAGGCGAGCGAGGTCGGCGGTGATGTCCCAAGCCGCGGAGAGAGTGGCTTCGACGTTGGGCAGCACGATGGTGACGGTCAGGTCGTTGAGGGCGAACCAGCTGGCGGCTACACGGACGAGCACACTCTTGCCGGTACCGGTGGGGGCGTTGAACACCTCTGTCGGGCCCGCCAGCAACCGCAGCATTGTCATCGGTGCCACCGTGTCGGTCGTCTTCAGCTCCTCGAACAGCCCGCTGAGGACCTTGTGCAGATAGCGGTCCTTTAGCTTGTAGCGGCCGTCGATGGCCTTGGCGAGGTCGAGCAGGTCGGAGGTCGGGATGTCCTGCTGCGGGCAGTAAGGCACCGTGGTGACGGTCGGAAGGTCGGCGATCGGGTCGTCGGTGTCGTATTCGGGGATAGTGGCCGTGCCCTGGATCGCGCCGACGGTCGGTGAGTACCGGACGTGGGTGTGCCAGATCCCCGGCGTGGCCGGCTTCACCGCTCGCGCGCGACGGTGGTCCTTGCTCACCCGGTCGATAAGGCGGTCGACGAAGCCGAGCGGATCGCCGCCGACCAGCGGAACCGCGCCGACCGCCGAGACCGCCGACCCGCCTGCGGCCTGCAACGGCAGTGCACTGTCGTCATTGCCTGCCAACAGGGTTCGTGCGCGGTAGGCGAACGCGGCTGGGTTGGCCAACTCCTCGGGAGCGAAGCCCAGGACCGCAGCGATGCGCTGCTTATCGACCTGCGGCATCGGCGCCCACCCCGACCAGACGTCCAGGTGGCCGCTCATGAGGAACGCGGCGTGCCGGAACGTACCCACGGGGCGACCGGCGTCGTCCTTGGCGGGGAAGTAATGGGCGGCCAACGCGACAGCGGCGCACACGGCCGCGTCCGACTTGGAGATTCGCGGGCGTTTCACACCCATGACGTCCCAGCCTCCTCACAGATTCGGGCACCGAGATCGGACGCGTGGGCCACGCGCAGCCCGAACTGGCCGCACACCGCCGAGAGCATCGACACGGTCGCGCGCCGGTAGTCGGGCACGACCAGCCACTGCGCGCCGCCGGCGTCGCCCTCGTCGGCGCGGATCTTTTCCGCGAGCAGCAGAGCGGAGGTGAAGTCCTTGACGTCGATCCGGTACGGCGTGGCGGTCCCACGCGATCCGGGTATTTCGACGAGCAGGTCGTAACTGTCCAGATCCGGCCACAACTTGCACCTCAGACCACGGGCGGTCAACGCGTCGTACAGCGCGACCTCCACCAGGCCGGGGATCGTGGTCGACCGCCACACACCACGGGTCAACGCTTTGTGTCCGGCCACCGGCAGCGCTTCGGGCACCCGGCCCGTGACGTCGGGGAACAGCACTCGTTCCGCACCGGTGGGCGCCGTCGGCGGCGGCGCGGGCACCAGAACCGGCGGTTTGCCCGTGCCGGGGATCCGAAAGTGGTAGGAGGCGCCGAACTCCACGTGTGGACGATGGTGACAGCGCGCCGTGCCGGTCGCCCCCTTGCCCGCGCCCCGGACGGTGATCCGCATCGGCCACTTGCACAGCGGGCAGGCGAACCACCACTGCCCGAACGAACTGGGCGTGGGAATCGCCCGGTAGTGGTCGGTGACGGTGCTGGGCAGGTTCAACTCGCGCACCTCGGCGTCGCTTCCCGCAGGGGTATCGATCAACGCCCGCCGACCACGTTCATAGGCACCCTGGTTCTGACGTTTGCGCAGCGCCGTGTACACGGTGTCCTGGTCCAGCTCGCCCTGGAGAATCTCCGAGCTGGTGGACTTTCCCCTGCGCGTAGTGGAAGCCAACGCCCGCAACACCGCCCGCTGCTCCTGCTCCAGATCCCAGACGTCGTCGTCGAACTCCCCATCGGCGGTGATCAGCCGCCAGCCGGCCATCTCGGCGGGCGCAACCCCGTCTGGAAGCAGCTCCGCCAAGTCGCCGGACAACATCCGGCGGAACTCGTCGAAGGGCAGCGTGACGCCCACGCCGCGTGCCGCCAGCACCGCGCCGTGCGCGTCCCACAGCGACTGCAACCGCGCCACCGGCTCCTGCTCGGTGTCGGTGAGCGCGTGAGCGGCGATCGCCGCGGCTTTCATGACCCTGTGCCGCACAGCGGCGGCGTCCCTCGTGTCGTTCCCGACACCGGTCTCAATCACGCTGCGCACCGTAGGGCAGAGCACCGACAATTCCCGAAGCGTCCGCAGACGCCTTTCCTGGGCTTATCGCAACCTGTCACGAAGACGGCTGCGGATTCACTCCGTCGATACCGCGCTGTCCGTCGCCTAGTATAGCGAGACATACTCAGAGTGGTGCTCTGCGAGGTGCGCCCGACCCGAATCGGTCAACACCCACCGGCGTTCCGCGACGGGACCATGACCGGCTTCGAGGTCCTCGGCGACGATCAGGTCGATGTAGCCCCGGCTGGGACGGCCCTGCGGCCGGTAGCCGGTTCCCAGGTAGAAGCGGGCCCTGCCCGCGAGATTCTCGGCGGGAAGCCCTCCGTCCCCGGCGGCGGCCACCGCCAGCAGGCTGCGCCACAACCACTCCGACAGCAGATGAGACGTACGCCGCGCCACGACCGGTGCCCCGACGCCGGTGCGCGCCACCGACCGCCCCAACCGGGTCAACTCCACCAGCGTGCGCGGCACGAACCCCAACGGAGCCACCTGCACCTGGTCCACCCACACCACCACCAACGACCGGCGTGCCAGGGCGCGCAACGTCGCACCGGCGCCGGAATCGAGATGCCCACCGTCCCGCAGCACCTCCTGCAGTTCGGTGTAACCGGTGAACACCGGATCGGCGTGCACGGTAAACGGAATCCGACGCCACCCGGCCGCTCCGCCACCCCGTCTCGACCTCGCCGGCCCTGAACGTGCATCACGCTCGCGTCGCTGATCCTCGTCGAAGATCGCGGCCATATAGGAACGCTGCCTCGGATTCAGCTGCTCCCACACTGACTGCGCGGCGCCCAGTCCGGTCATGCTCCAGTCCGTCGATCCGTGACCGCTCCCGGAGCATGAGGGCAGCCAGGGTCATGGAACACGCTGCACCTCCGCGTCGACACGGCGTTGAACCGGACACGTCCAAGCCTAGGCAGCGCATCGACAAGACGCCTCCCGTTGGCCTTCGGATAGCCCTGACATCGCCACTGCGATGCCTGCGTGTGGGTGGCGTGGCTCTGGGGGCGGCTCAAAGGGCCATCTCAGCTTGAGGGTTTGCCCAACGACGGTTCGAGCGCCGCGGCGACGGCTTCGAGTTCGACGAGCGCGGCAGTGAGGTCCTCGATGATTTCGCGAGCAATGAGGTGAGGTGCCGGAAGGTTGTCGGTGTCCTCGAGCGACTCATCGCGGAGCCACGTGATGTCGAGGTTGGCCTTGTCTCGTGCAACTAGTTCGTCGTAGGTGAATGACCTGAATCGTTCGGATTCGTTTCGTTCCGAGTGCGGCCTTCCGGGTGCATAGCGTTGGACGAAATCGTCCAGATGTTGACGACGAAGGGGGTTCTGCTTGAGTGTGAAGTGTTGATTAGTTCGTAGATCGTAGATCCAGAGCCTGTCGGTCCAGGGGTGTTCGGCTGCGGGTTTCTTATCGAAGAACAGCACGTTTGCCTTGACGCCCTGGGCGTAGAAGATGCCAGTCGGCAGACGCAACATGGTGTGCAGGTCGAAGTCGCGTAGCAGCCTGCGTCGCAGCGTCTCGCCGGCGGCACCTTCAAACAGCACGTTGTCCGGAAGTACGACGGCGGCTCGGCCGTTTATGTCCAGGATGGTCGCGATGTGTTGAAGGAAGTTGAACTGTTTGTTCGATGTGGTGACGACGAAGTCCTGCCGTTCGATCGCGCGGTCCTCGCGGGCTTCGAGCCCGTCGGCTCCAATCATCGCCAACGAGGATTTGCGACCGAACGGAGGGTTGGACAAGACAACCGACCAGCGTTGGCCGGGATCGGAGATCAGCGCGTCACGCACCTCGATCAGCGAGTTGCCGGCGGGGTTTCCGATGCCGTGTAGGAGCATGTTCATCGCGGCAAGGCGGGCTGTCCCGTCGACGAGCTCGTAGCCGTAGGCGAAGTCGTGCTGGAGGTGGTTCTTCTCGGTTCGGGTCATGGACTGCGAACCGCGTGATGCGTATTCGTGCGCGGCGAGGAGGAAGCCTGCGGTCCCTGCTGCGGGGTCAACCACAGTGTCCTTCACCGTCGGTTGGACACAGTCGACAATCGCCTGAATTACCGCTCGTGGCGTGAAGTACTGCCCAGCGCCGGACTTGATGTCTTCGGCCCCCTTGGACAGGAGCCCTTCGTAGGCGTCGCCTTTAATGTCGGTGCCGGTGGCCGACCAGTTCTCTTTGTCGATGAGATCGACGATAAGTCGCTTCAGCTTCGCAGGGTCCTGGATGCGATTTTGGGCCTTGCGGAAGATCGTGCCCAGTACCCCCGGCCGTTTCCCGAGCTCTTCCAGGATGTGTCGGTACTGCGTCTCCAGCGCATCACCCTTGGCGTCCAGCAGCGTCTGCCAAGAGTATTCCGACGGGATGATCTGCTGTGGGTTGAGCTCGCGATTGGCACGCTCATGCGCCATTTTGAGAAAAAGAAGATAGGTGAGCTGTTCGGTGTACTCGATCGTGCCAACGCCGTCGTCACGCAACACGTTGCAGTAGGACCACAGCTTGTCGACCAATCGACGTGAGTCAGACACCAGCAAGCTCCTCGATCTTATCGTTCAACGCCCCCGAGTATGCGGCATTCAACACGGCCCGCCGGAGCGTTTTTACGCGCAAACTTCCGGCCTTTGCGGCTCGTTCGATGCGCTTTAGTTCCGAGTCGCGCTCGCCGTACGCCTTCGCCAGCCAACGCTGAGAATCTGGTTCAACTCTCGGCAATCGAATACCCATCAGCAACTTTTGTGAGATATTCCGCATGGAGTCTTTGGTGCCCGTGGCTGCCGCCGAAATTTGACGCCTCGCGCTTGGTGCTTGGAGGGCCCTCCAGAGCCACTCGGGATCGACATCATTTCGCGGCACGAGCCGCAGGCTCTTATCGCTGAGGAGGAGTCGGCGGCGCACCTCGCCCACGAGTACCGGCGCCCCCACGTACTCGCTCGTGTTTGCTCGGCTGACAAGCAGATCGCCGGGCATGATCTCGAAGTTCGGGTTTGCTAGCGAATCAGGAATAGCTTTGTTTTCCTGTGGGCGGAACTCACCCCAGGTCATGGCGCTGACCTTGACGATCCCCCATTCGTTCTCCCCGGCGGGTGGAGCAGAACCGCCCACGGACCGCCCGGCTTGAATGCCCTGCAGGAGATCGCCAAGCGTGATGGAGTCTTGATTGCTCAAGCCGAACTTTGCATTCAGCTCCGCCTGTCGCAACCGGGCAAGGCGCAGGGTTGTAGCCGCGCATGTGGCTAGTACCGAATCGAGCCGGGATAGATGATCCTCAAGTAGGTCCAGCAGTCGCTTTTGTTCCGCCGCAGGCGGTATGGGCACTGGGAGCTGTTTGATCATCGACAGGCTTATTGAGGCCAGATTTGTCGTTTGCCTGCCGTGCTTCTCGAACCAGCCCTTCGCGCACTCATTGGCGAACCAGGCGAGCAGCTTTGGGTGCAGTATGTTGTTGCGGATTCGCGCCCGGAACACGTGGTTCTGGTGGATGCAGTTCGGGATCTGCCCCTCCCACACCCATCCTCGACCCAACTTGTCCCGGTCTCCGCCCTCGTTCAGCAAGACATCGCCGGGCTGGAGTTGAAGCCGTTTGACTGTCGCTTCGGGTACGCGGATTTCAGCTACCGACGTGATGTCGATACGACCGCGTTGGACATTGGCGACACGTAGGTACGGCACGAGGGGGAGGTTCGGGTCCGACTGCTTCTTCGTGTCCTTGGTTACTCCTCCGGCGACATCAGCGATCTCACCGAGAGGTCTTGACGTCCAACCCTCCGGGATGGGCGGCAGTGGCGTCATGCGGGGAGTTCCTTGTTCAGCTCGTCCAGTAGCTCAGCCGCACGGGCCCTGCCAAGGTCACGGAGGGCGCCGTCGGTACCACCGCGATCGGTGAAGGGGGCGCGGTCAAGGTCCTCGGGGGTGATGCCGGCTGAGGATGCGACTACCTCGACCATGCGGTCGAGCCACCACCTTTCGGTCTCGCTGAACTTGGCTCCAGCCTGTTCCTGCTGGGTGAGCCACGCAGCGTAGCGCTCGCGAACCCGGTCGGCGTATGGGACCAGCTCTTCGTCTTCGCCGATGGTGAAGCGCATGAGGGACACCAGGTCGGTGAGGGTGTGTCGGGTGCTACGTCGGACGCGACTGGCCTCGATTGCTTCGTAGGCGGCCCAGATCACATCGGGAGTCCAGTTGTAGGGCGGACGGCTGATCCGGTCGGCCAGTTCCTGGATGTCGTCGAAGGAAACGCGGCGTTCGCGCGCCTCCGTCATCAATTGGACGGCCGTGATTTCGTCGCGGTGGTCGGCGAGGTACTGCGCCCAGGATTCGACGAGAGACCGGGCGCGGCCTGTGTCGACCACGCCGTGTGCGTCCAGGAGCAGGTCCACGCTGACTTCGTCGATGACCTGATCGTGAGCGCGCCGCAGTTCGAGGATCCGGTTGCGCAGCTCGGGGTTCGCCGCCAGCGGCTGGATCGCGCGATCGAGGAGCTGCTGGACCACGGCAGCTGGGTCAGCGGCCCCCTCGATGGCGTGGGCTTGCTTGTCGGGGTCGACCGCGTCCACGAGGCCACGGACGATCTTCTGGACTGAGGTTCCGGCGACTTGGTCGAGCTCGGTCCGTTCGGCAGGTGTGAGCTGCAACTCCAACGCTGTCAGGCGCGAGGCGAGGGTGGCGGTCTCGTCCTCGGTAAGAGTCAGTGTTGCCACCTTGTCCAGCAGCTTCTTCAGGCTGATGCCCTTCTGCCGGTTCAGGGGCGGGTCGACGAAGTCGTGCTCGGTGACCCCGACGGCGTCAACGATGACGAACCTGGTCTTCTCAGTGGCGTCCGGGGTGACGGCACGGAAGTCGGCCGAGGAGATAGTGCGTGCTCCGCGGCCCTTCATCTGCTCGAAGTATTGAGCCGAGCGCACGTCGCGCATGAAGAACACGCACTCCAGCGCCTTGACGTCGGTGCCGGTGGCGATCATGTCCACGGTGACCGCGATCCGCAGCACTGTCGACGTGCGAAACGCCTGAAGCTGGCCTTTCGGGTCCTTCGCGTTGTAAGTGATCTTAGCGGCGAAGTCATTGCCCTTGCCGAACACCTCCCGCACCGTGGTGACGACCTCTTCGGCGTGGTTGTCGTCCTTGCAGAAGATCAGTGTCTTGGGCACGGCCGAACGGCCGGGGAAGATCTCGGGCAGCTTGTCGCGGAAGGTCTCCAACACCAGGCGGATCTGGCTGGTGGAGGTCACCGCGCGGTCCAGTTGCCTTCTGGTGTAGACGAGGTCCTCGTCGAGTGCCTCCAAGCGCTGGACACGGGTGCGGCGGTCTACCATCGGCACGACGGTGCCAGCCTCGATAGAGGAGCCGTCGGCGGTGATCTGGGTCTTGATCCGATACAGGTCGAAGTCGACATTGACCAAGTCGGCCACCGACTCGGGGTAGGTGTACTCGGACACCAGGTTCTGGCGGAAGAACCCGAAGGTCTGCTTGCCGGGCGTGGCGGTCAAGCCGACAACGTGCGCGTCGAAGTACTCCAGCACCCCTCGCCAGACGCCGTAGATGGAGCGGTGCGCCTCGTCGACGATGACCAGGTCGAAGGTCTCCGGCGGCAGCAAGTGGTTGTACGCGACGGTGACCGGCGCGTCGGGGACGTAGCCGTCCAGGCCGGGATCGTCGCCCTCGGCCACATCCTCGTTCTTCAGAACCTTGAACACCCGTTGGATCGTGGAGATCACCACATGGCTCGAGCCGAGCATCCCCGCGCTGCTGAGCTTGTCAACGTTGTAGATCTCGGTGAAGCGGCGTCCGTCATCGGGCGTGCGGTAGTTCTGAAATTCCGCCAGCGTCTGGTCGGCTAGGTTGTTGCGGTCGACCAGAAACAGCACCCGGTTGAAGCCGCCGTGTTTCAGTAGCCGGTAGGACTCAGCGACGGCTGTAAAGGTCTTGCCAGCACCGGTGGCCATCTGCACGAGTGAACGGTCGAACCGCTGTTCGGCCAGCGACTTCTCGATTCCGCGTATCGCGGTGACCTGTGCCTTTCGCATCGGCCGCTCGTCCAGCGCCGGCAGAGCCCGCACCTTGGCCCGCCAGGTCGGCCGCTCGGGATCGCGTTCCGCATCGCGCAGGATGCAGGCGAGCGTTTCGGGCTTGAGGACATTGAACAGTCGCCGTGCCCGCGGCTGGGGGTCATAGCCGTTGGTGAAGTGGGTCTCCGTGCCACTGGCCTCGTAGACGAACGGCAAGCGCCCGTCTACGGTCAACGCCTTCAGTCGTACCTCGGGCGGCAGTCCCTCCGCATACATGGCGGACTGCCACTCCACCCCGGACAGCGTGGTCCCCATGGGCTTCGCCTCGATGACCCCGACAACCCGCTTGTTGACGTAGAGCAGATAGTCCACACGACCGTGACCCTTAGCCATGATCATTTCACGGACTGCGACGCCCAGACCAGCGAACAAGTTGATGTTCTTTCGGTCTTGGACGAACCATCCGGCGTCAGTCAACTGCTGGTCAATGAGTGCCCGCGCCCGCTGCTCAGCGGCCAACCTCGGATCGTCCGCCACCCGCTATCTCCCCCCTGCGCCGTGGTGTTGACCACCAGAAGCATCTTCCACTACGGGCACGACGGCACAAGGAACCAGAGGCACAACTCGGTGGCAACATGCCGATGCCGCTGCTTGATGATCGTCTCGCGACGTCTGCCGGTTACACACTCCGCTCGGCAGCGAGACTGAGCTTGTCGGTTGACCAGTCCCGCCGCATTGCAGCTCTGATCATCCTCGCGCTCAGCGCCACCCGTGCGAGTGATTGTGGCCGGGGTAAAAGGGGTGCTCAGGCGAGGTGTCGCCCCACCAGCGCCTCATGAGCGCCCTGGTCCCGCTCTGGTTCGGATGTTCCTACCGCCGGTCTAATCGCCGACACCAATCGACTCGGTCGACTCGGGCGAAGCGGGCGACCGCTACCCGTCGGCCAGGGTGCGCAGCGAGTCGGGCTCGTGATGACGAGCCGGGGCGGGGAGAACGGCACGGTGATGGCGACGCAGGAGGCCGCGCACGAGTGGGGCGCACCGGTCGATGTCAACGTGCCGTCGCTGTCTCGGCTCTATGACCACATGCTCGGCGGCGGACACAATTTCGCCTCCGACCGTGCGGTGGCCGCCGCGATCATGGCCTTGGCGCCGGGCTACGACGTGTTCGTCCGCGAGAGCCGCGCCTTCGTGCGTCGCGCGGTACTGCACATGCTCACCGCTGGAGTCGAGCAGTTCCTCGACTTGGGCGCGGGCCTGGGTGGCGTTCGCCATGTGCACGAACTCGCCCAAGCCGAGCAGCCCCAAGCCCGTGTCGTCTACGTCGACCGCGATCCGGTAGCCGTTGCCAGCCTCGAGCTGATCATCCACTCAGACGATCCGAGCACCGGGGTGATCGAGGCCGATCTGCGGTGCGTCGACGAGGTGCTCGACCACGCTGTGACGACTCGGCTGCTCGATCTGGCCCGCCCGGTCGGCGTGGTGGCCGGGTCGGTGTTGCACTGCCTGCCCGACGCCGAAAAGGTGGCCGCCACCTTGGCCGGATACCACGAGCGGTTGGCACCCGGCTCGCTGTTGGCGGCCTCGCACGCCGACGGCATCGTCCTCGGGCTGGAGAGGGCCGCGGCGGTCGAGGACTGTCTCGCCAGGTCCGGGATCAAGCTCGTGCACCGGAGCCGACGGGAGTTCGCCGACCTGCTGGGACCGTGGCAGCCGCATCCGGACG
Source organism: Lentzea sp. NPDC037011 (assembly GCF_055607425.1). Lineage (NCBI taxonomy): Bacteria > Bacillati > Actinomycetota > Actinomycetes > Pseudonocardiales > Pseudonocardiaceae > Lentzea > Lentzea sp. NPDC037011. The sequence continues at coordinate 157,791 of NZ_JBVJRT010000014.1, forward strand.
GCTTCGAGCCGATCGGCTTGTGGCGACCGGACGGCCTGACCCTCGTCCGGCGCGAGTGCCTGTGGGGCAACGCCGTGCTCGCCGGCCGCCGTCTTGAGCTGGCGGAGCGTGCGTGAACGAGTCCGAGCACATCAACACCGTGTCCGGATCGGTCCACGGTCAGGTGCTGCAAGCCCACACGGTCACCGCCGACACCATCGTCCTGCACGCTCCCGAGCACCGGGTGCCGGTGCCCCGGCAGCTTCCGCCACCAGTACGCACCTGGGTCGACCGTGCAGATGAGTTGGAGCGGCTGGACCGACTGTTGGCCACGGCGGGCCCGACCCGCGTGGTGGTGACTGGCCTGGGTGGGATCGGCAAGACCGGCTTGGCGGTGCGCTGGCTCGATACGCACCACGAGCGCCACCCCGACGGCGTGCTGCACGTCGACCTCAACGGCTGGAGTGGCCATCCGCCACCGACCACACCGCAGGTCCTCGCCGGGTGGCTGCGTGCGCTCGGTGTCGCCGCTGACGGCCTGCCAGGCGAGGCAGACGAACTGGCCGCCTTGTACCGGACTGTCACCGCCGACAAGGCAGTGGCCGTGCTGGTCGACAACGCCCGCTCCGCCGAGCAGGTGCAGCCCCTGGTACCCGCCACAGCGCGCGGCACGATCCTGGTCACCAGCCGCCACCGTCTCGCCGAGCTGGCCGTTGCAGGGTTTCGCCACCTCGACCTCGATTGCTTCCCCGCCGCCACCGGCGCCGAGCTCCTGGCCGGCCTGCTCGACGAGGACCGACAACCTCTGGGCGAAGACCTGCTGCACGCCCTGGCCGCCCGCTGTCACGGGCACCCGCTGGCCCTGATCATCGCCGGAGCCCACCTGGCCGCGCATCCCCGGCGCGACCCGGCTCGCCTGGTCACCCGCCTGATCCACCTCGCCGAGGCGTTCGCCGCCTCGGACCCGCACGAGCTGTCCGTCGAAGGAGTGCTGCAGATGAGCTATGAGGACCTTGACGCCACCACCGCCCGGCTCTACCGCGGCCTGGCCGAGCACCCCGGCGCCGAGTTCACCTCCGAGCCGCTCGCCGCCGGGCTCGACGTGTCGATCAGTGCGGTCGACCGCGGACTCGGACGGCTGGTGGAGGCCAACCTCGTCTCCGAGACCGGCGACGAGCGCTACCGGCTGCACGACGTCCTACGCGAACACGTGAAAGCCCTCGCCGACCAGGACGACCAGAGCGAGCGACTGACGGTCCGTCGCCGGATGATCGAGTGGTACCTGCGGCGCACGGCAGCGGCCGACAAGGTCATCAACCCCTTCCCCCGCCGGTTCAGCGACGTCTACGCCGACCTCGACACGGGCGTGTTCGACGACGCGAAGGCCGCCTTGGACTGGGCCGACACCGAACGCGCCAACCTCCTCGCCGCGCAGCAGGTCGCCGCCGACCAAGGCTGGACGGAGCTGGTGTACCAGTTCGGCGAAGTCCTGTGGAACCCGCTGCGCCCCAACTACACCGCCAGTGAGCTGGTGTGCTCACAGTTCCTCGGCGCCAACGCCGCCGCCGACGCCGGACACATCCTGGAGGTCGTCTGCCGCACCCGGCAGGGCTTCGGCCTGACCAACTTCGGCCACCACGAGGCCGCCGTCGACATCTGCACCATCGCCGTCCAGCGCGCTGACGACGTCGGCGATCCGTGGCTGCAGTCCGGTGCGTTGTCCACCCGCGCCCGCGCTCACCTCAAGGCCAACGACCCGCACGCCGCCCTGCCAGACCTGCAACGGTCCTTGAACATCGCCGAGGAGATGAACGACGCCCGCAGCATCGCCCTGCGGCACCGCCGCCTCGGCGAAACCGCGCTACACCCCAAGATCGCCGACGCCCGGCTGGCAGCGCACCACCTGCGGCTGGCGGCGAGCATGTTCACCGGCATCGGCGACGACATCGGCCACGCCCGCACCGTCCTGCACTTGGCGCGGGCCCTGACGCTGAACGGGCAAGCCGCCGAGGCGCTGTCCGAGCTGGCCGCGATCGAGCAGGCCGTGCACGACTACGGCTCGGTCGGCTACCTCGCCGACCTGTGCGCCGTGCTCGGAGAGGTTCACGCCGCGCTCGGCGACGCCGCCCAGGCCGACCGCCGCTACGGCGAGGCCATCGACTACTACACCGCCGCCGGCCCCGGCGCCGACAAGAGCAAGGCCGCCGTCATCGACCGGCGCGCCGCCCTCGACCAACCGACCGCCTGAACCGCGAACAGGAGCGACCGGCATGACCGCACACACCACGATCAAAGGGAAGCGGATCACCGGGGAGGCCCGCGTCAAGATGGCCGCCGACCTGAAGAAGAAGTACGAGAAGGGCGCCAGCATCCGAGCACTGGCCGAGGCCACCGACCGCTCGTACGGCTTCGTACACCGGATCCTGTCCGAGTCCGGCGTGGTGCTGCGCGGGCGCGGCGGCGCTACCCGGACCAAAACCAAAGCCTCATAGCCCCGCGCCAGCGGGCACGAGAACGGCTCGCGACACCAGCCCAACCGATACGCGAGCGGAGATCATGATGCCCAGACGGGTCTTGCGGGGCTACCGCCTGGGAACACCCACCGGCGAACCGGATCGCGAGGCTCGGCCGGCACCGCGGGTGCAGGTCCGCTTCTCATGCCGCAGAGGACACGAGTTCACCGTGCCGTTCTCGACCGACGCCGAGATCCCCGCTGTCTGGACATCCCCCCGACACGGCATCGAGCACTGCCTCCGCATCGACGACGATTCCGACTGGCAACCACCCAAAGGCAAGCCTCCACGCACGCACTACGTCATGCTGCTGGAGCGACGCAGCGTCGCCGATCTCGAGATCCTCGTCGACCAGGCCCTCGCGGGCATCCGCCGACAGCGCACCTCACCCTACGGTCGCGTTCCCATCGGCGACCGGAGCTACGGCTTCCGCTTCGAGCCGTGACCCCGCGCTGCCCGAGGCGTCGCTCGGGCAGCGCGGATCATGAAGTTACCGCTACGTTCGCCATGCTCGCTGGTTGTCGGCGTGCGCGTTCCTGCGGCACACGTACGCCGGCCAGTTGGCATTACCCGAGTACCACGACCACGACGATGAGCGCGACGACCGCCAGCAGGAGCGCAACGAGCAGCGTGGCGTTCACCGAAGAGGTTGTTCGCGCACTCGTCCCACTGGTCTCGTCGGCCCGCACCGGTTGATTGATCACCGGCGAGAGGATGCTGCGGCGGACAGGACGGTTGCGCTCGGAACGTAGACGTTCCCACACCATCAGGAAGTGCTCGACGTCGTTCGGGCGTCCGGCGTGTTCACACAACACAGTCAGCAAAACCCGAACGCGGTCCTTGTTCGCTGGCAATGACGGCTCGTCCGCGTCGTTCGCGGACAGGTACCTGCTCAGAGTCGATCGTTCCCAGGTGTGCTTCGGATTCTGCTTCCGCATCTTCTCCGAGAGCTCCCGCAAGGTCAGCTCGTCCTTCATCGACCTCAGCGCGTCTCTGAACAGCACTTTGGTGGTGAGAGCGGCGATATCTGGCGGCAGCGCGTCGCGCCGCGGGAGCTGCTCCGCCAGCTGTCGATAGGTGCGCTGGCAGACGGCGACGTCATCGTCGTCTGCCCACAGCTCGCGCAGGATCGTGGCGTAGACCTCCCACTCGACCAGCAGCGGGGCGGCTGCGAAGGCGGCTCGCACGTCTTCGAGCGGAAGGCCGGTGCGATTGGCGAGCAGCACGTCGGTCCAGGTCTGCCCGTCCTTGGGCTGCTCGTAGAGGCTGTTCAGCACGGCCTGCAACGGCCGTGCATCGGGCCATCTGCCGCCGCCGGCACCGAAGCCTCCGGGTCGACGCTGGTTGAAGTTCGATTCGGGCATGTCGACCGTGGTCACCTCGCTGCGCCGTCACGCGCAGGGCCCACCTGCTTGGTGGTCGTCGATCGCACCGCCGTGGTGATGAGCCAGGCCGCGACACCGGCCGCGCCCGTGAGCGGTTGACCGAGCAACACCAAGACGACGACGAACGCCGCAGCGATGGTGAAGGTGCCGATCTGGACGAGCGGGGTCGCGCCGCAACTCGTACGAGGCGTGATCGCCAAGGGTGCCGGAAGCACGGACATCGGATGGTCTCCAAAGGGTTGGACGTCGGGTGAACGATGAAGTCCCGATCGCGAGAGCAAACCGACTGGTGGTGGCCGCCACCGCCCCGCGAGGGCTTCACCATCTTCACCGACTTTCCGGCGCCAACACCGACCTGGACCGAAATTCGATGTGCCGACATCAAGGTGGGCTGCCTCACACTTTCTGGAGCATGGCGATGAGGGCGTTGGATGTACTGGAAATGCGCCTCTACCTGGGAAGACTTGGGGCGGGCGCTGACCGTCTGCTCGTTACCGCTGCTCAGACGGGGTGCATGGCCTGTCCCATGTGCCCTCGTTCAGGGGCGCTCACAGTGACGGCACGGCTTACTGTGAAGGCGCCCTCCGGACACACCGATGGCCGTATGCAGGGCGAACAGGTTCCGAAGGCACTCTTCTCAATGGACGTCGGGTGAACTTCGGGCTCAAGGGTTGTGCGTTCCTCGTGGCCGCGAGGGACGCCCAACCTGTCCCATTCCGCTGCTCAGATGGCCTGTAGCGAGCCGGACCGCGTGTAAAGTGCCTGGTCAGCGCATTGTGTCCATCTAAAAAGGACGGTCTGAAGCCTGCATCACTGCTGGTCAATCCACGTCTTCGAGCGCGTATTCGGCGAGAAAGCCCTGGTCCACCCCGGTCCACTCTCCCCATCGGGCATGTCGAGGCGCCAAACTAGGCGCCCAGACCCCTCCGGACGCTCCGAAACCGCTGCTCACAGGCCATACCCGCCTTCTCGATGCGTGCAGCCTGCCCGACCGTGGCGCCGAAAGGAGAGCCGTGTTTCCGCAGGTCACGATCGTTTGACTTGCTTTCGTGGTCTCGAGCCTTGCCGATCGAGGCGCGGCACGACGCGAACAGAACCCTGTCGCCGAAGACCAACGTCCGATAAAACCGCTGTTCAATGCCGGTATACGGGTATCGGCAAGGCCCGGATCGAGGTCAGCCGGCACCGAGCTGAGGGCGAATAAGCGGGCGTGCTCAGCCGGTCGCGGCATCAAGCCGCGGTCTGGAGCCGTCGATGGGCAGAAGGTGCAAGCATTCGCAGCGGAAGGCCGGGCCCAGCAGGTCAACGCCTCGGTCGGGGTCTACGTGGACTTCGAGAACCTGGTCTGCGGGGCGGGCCGAGGACTGCCGGGCCGAGCCAACCCGGTGCCCTACGCGGCGATCACCCGGCTGTGCCGGGACTACGGCAACGCGGTCATCCGCCGCGCGTACGCGGACTGGGCGAATCCGCAGTTCGGGCGCTATCAGCAGGACTTGGCGATGAACGGCGTCGACTTGATCCAGGTGGTCCGTTTCGGCGCGGCCCGCAAGAACGCCGCCGACATCCGCATGGCTGTCGACGCGATGGAAACCCTGATCACCCACCCCGAGGTCAGCGTGTTCGTGCTGGTCGCGGGCGACGGCGACTACACCCCGCTGGTGCAGCGGCTACGGGAGTTCGGCAAGCACGTGGTCGGTGTGGGGACCGAGGCCAACGCCAGCCCGCGGCTGGTGTCGGTGTGCTCGGAGTACAAGTACTGGGGCACCCTGGTCGCGCAGGTCGAGCCCGAGCCGGGCGACCACCTCGCCGACGAGTTCGACATCGCCACCGCCGAGAATCTGCTGGTCACGGTGATGGAGCAGGCCACCGTCACCACCCCGACCGCCGGGTGGGTCAAGAACAAGATGACGTCCCTGGACCCGGCGTTCGACGAGCGCAACTACGGCTGTCGCAGCTTCCGCGACTTCCTGGCCCGTATGGCGCACCGAGTCACCGTGGTCGGCGCGTCGGGCGGCGACATCACCTTGGCACTCACAAGCCCTGACCTGGTAGACCAGCCGGAACAGCCCTGAACCCCCGCCGACCAAGACGCCGATCCGTCAGGGTACGAGGTCGTCGAGGCCGAAGCGCTGCTCGTCCCATTGCCGGCGCAGTTCGACGAGTCGTGCTCGGTCGGTGACCACGACCTCGGCGCTGGCTTCGTCGGACACTCGGCTGATCAAGCCGAGTCCTTCCAGGAACAGCAAGGCCCTGCGCAGGCGGTGCGTGGCATAGCTGCCCTTTTGCCTGGTGGCGGTGACCTGCGCTGCCGCGGAATCCAGGAGGTCTGGGGTTCGCTGCTTCCACAGCTCGGCCAGTTCGGTTCGAGCACACGCGGGCCGGGTGTGATCGGTGACGTCGAGGAGCAGGTCGACGACGTCTACGGTTTCCCCGAAGACCGGTAAGCCCTCGAACTGGATGGGGTCCTCGCTCGCCCGGCGCGCGGGCCCTCGGCGAGCGCGTTCGGCGGCCACGGCATCGGCCAAGACGCGCCGCTCAGCGCCGGTGGTCGTCGGCCAGGGCAGTAACCGCAGCCTCGCCCACAGCGCGGTGTCAGCCAGCGATTCCTCCCCGGCGTGCGCGTCCTGGTGCTCTGCAACGGCGACGGCCAACGTGAGCAGCACCTCGCGCAACGACTCCGTGACGGCATCCCTGCGGGTGGCCCGGACCTTCTCAACAGCCAGGTCTAGGTACTGCCGCAGGACGCCGTCGAAGACCAAGGACCGTTCCCGCCACTGCGCGTACTCCCGGTACTTCTCCGCGTATCGTGCCGCGCTGATCAGGCCCGCGTCCCGGTCGGCTTCAGCCGTCTTGATCGCCTCGCGGTGGTGCGCACGGGTCTGGGTCGCCCCGGACTCGATGCGTCGCAGCACCCGGTAGGTCTGCACCACACGATCATCGGCCAGCAACGCGAGCCAGTTACCACGCTGGGACCGACGCAGCGCCTCGCGCACGTAGATTTCGGCCGCGGGGTCATCGTCGGGGTCGTACGGCAAGGGCTTGCGCATCATGCTTTCCAAGAATTGAAGCGGGCAGACGTTCGAGGGTTCAGTAGTTCGCGAACTCGTGGGCTTCACGGTTGCGGTGGAGGCGCGGTGTCCCAGGTGTGCACCCTGTCCGTCGTGACGAGAGGTTTGTCGGCGGGCCCTTTGATGTGGGCGGGCACGACTCGCTCCTCGTGTTCGCATCCGCCCTCGGCGTGGGCGCGCGGGTTGAGGCACGTGTTGCGCCGGTAAGGGCGAACTGGCCAGCGGCGGGTCCACTGCGGTGCCCGGCGGCCGTGGGAGGAGGCTGCCGTGTCCTCGGCGCTGGCCTGCGCCGAGGGCCGGTGGCGAGTGTGCACCCGAACCAGGTGCACGGCGCCGGGCCCGAGGATGTCGGCCCGCCGGTCGCGTTTGAGGCCGTGACGTGGACGGGGCACGGTTTCGGTCTCGGTGAGCTGGGTGTTACCGGTCTGTCCCATCAGTTGCCACGCGGTGTAAACCACGTGCGCCCACTGGCTGCCGTTGTCCGGATCGGGGCGGGGCAGTGGCTGGTCGAATCCCAGGACGAGTTCGTCGTAGGTCTGCAGCCGGGCGAGTCCCGCCTGAGCTTCTCGTGCGGCCATGTCTACAGCGGTGAGCGTTCCGCCCGTGTGCTTGTCGATGGCCAGAGGCCGGTCCAAGGGGAGGCTGTCCCAGCCGTTGCTGCCCGTGGTCCAGAAGGTCAGCCAGACGCCGTCGAACTCGGGCGTCAAGGGCGCCGCGCCCTGCGGCGTGCGGGGTGTCCAGCGGATCTTGCCGGGTTCTCCGTCCAGGTCGAGGTCAGCCGGGCTCCATCGCGACCACGAGACGCCCACGACGGGAAAGGCCAGCCGCAGTTCTTCGTCCAAGTCGGTGACCGCGGTGGTCCACGGGCTTGTCAACGCTGCTGCGAGATCGACATCGTGGCTGCCGATGGGCTGGGCGAAGAGCATCAGCCCCGCTTCGGCCGGCATTCGACGAGCTCGGACTGGCTCGTGGGACGGGGTGGCCGCTGCGGCGAGCGCCAGCGAGGTCATGTCCTCGTCGACCCAGTACAGCTGCGCCTGGCGCAGCCGTCGCTGCTCGCTGCGCGCCATCAGTATCCCGCCAATGATGTCGCTGGCGGCCGTCTCTTCGGGCGGGCCGGAGATCGTCGGGATCAGCGGGCTGCTTCCGCCGACGATACGCATCATGAACTCGTGGCAATGGGGTGGCTTGAGCACCTGCTCGCTCATCTGAATGCGCAGGTCAGGCAGTTCGGAGGGATGCGGCGCGACCCACGCCCCCACGTGGGTGGAGGTGGTCACCTCACGGCTCTGATGTGCGGCGCGGTCGGCGTTCATGGAAAGCCCGTTCTGATCAGATGCGGCGCAGCGCCTCAAGGACGCGGTCCAGAAGCGCGAGATGCTCGTCGTCGGAGCGCTGTCCTTGCAGTGCGGCCTGCAGCGCCGCGGCGCGCTCCTGGTCGACGTCCAGTGGCTGAGCCAGAAGCCCTGCTGCGGGGAGGTCTCCCAGGCTGGGTAGGTATTGCGTCAGCTCGCTGTGGTCGACGTTGGGCGCGGGAGTGTCGGCGGTTTGCGCCGGTACGGGCGGGCGCACTTCGGACGAGCGGCGCTGGGTCGGCAGGATCACCACGGCGTACTCCCGTTCACGGCAGCACTTCCGTTTCGAGAGGAGCGGCCCGGTGATCGAGGTCGTGCGGTTCGTTGTCGTCGGGCCAGAAGCGGCTACCGCGCAGCACCCGCAGGAGCGGCAACACCTCGTCCTGAAGCCCTGGCGTCATCGCGATCGCGCAGCGCGACCTGGTTGAGTGCGGACTGCCGTCGGCGTCGAGCACGAGGGCACCGGCCTCGCGGGCGATGATGGCGCCAGCCGCGGTGTCCCAGGTGCGGTTGCCGAGCAGCACGCAGGCGTCCAGGGTGCCGTCCGCGACCCACACCAGGTCCAGCGCGGAGGAGCCGTACCGGCGCAGCCCTTGCGCTCGGGCGGTGAGTTCGCGGTCTACGGCGGCGCACAGCACGTCGCGCAAACCTTCGTCGGCACCGCTGCCGTAGTCGCTGAACCCGACCAGGGCCTTGTTGAGGACGTCGGTGGTGGAGGCCCTGATCGGGTCACCGTCGCGGTAGGCACCGTGGCCGTGGGCCGCCCAGTAGCGGTGGCCGAGGAAAGGCAGCGCGGTCACGCCGAGGACCGGCTGGTCGTGATGGACCAGGCCGAGCGCGATAGCGCACAATAGGTTGGCGTGCTGGTGGTTGATCGTGCCGTCGATGGGGTCGAGCACCCAGTAGGTGTCCGGGTTTCCAACCGCTCCGGTCTCTTCCCCCACGAACCCGATCTCGGCGTGGCCGCGCGCGCTCAGTCGTTGCCGGACAAGGTGTTCGACGGTCTCGTCTACCTCGGAGACCGGGTTGCGGTCGCCCTTGTACCGGATGTTGCGTGGAGGATGGCTGAGTACGTGCTCGACCGCGAGGTCGATCGCGACGTGGGCCGCCGGCAGGGCGGCGGTGAGGTCAAGTGCCGACGACATGGTTCCTTCGGGGTGCTTCTTGGCGGGACTTTGCGCCGGACGAATGTGCGGTGGACGTCCGTCAGGGCAGGGCGGGCCACCACGGTTGCTCGCGGGTCGGTCCGCCGCTGCGCAACCGATCTGCGAGGGCTGACGGCCGCAGGTCCAGGTGGCCGAGTTCGATGTCGGTGGCCCAGCGCGCTTCGCCGTGGTCAACCCGGACCGCACTGGGGTCGGTGAGAGTCACGTCGAACAGCAGGGCCAGCTCGAAGACGGTGGGTTGCGTGCCCGCGTACTGCTCGCGCAGTTCCACGGCGGCGCAGAAATCCAGGTGGGCCGCGCAGGCGTCGAGCTCTGTCCGCAGGTTGCGCCGCAGGGCGTCCTCGACAGCTTCACCGGCTCGTACGAGGCCGCCCGGCAGCCGGTAGGCAGTGGCGCCGGGGTCGCGGACGACCAGAAGACGCTCGTCGTGTCCTACGAGGCCGTACACCCCGACGAGCGGGCCGAGGGCGGGCGAGGTGGTGGTCATGGTGCTCTCGCGATCAACGGACGAGGGAGATGTCGAAGCGGTGCGTCAGGTCGGACCTGACCGTGTTCGGCGGCGTGTGCCGAGGGGGCGTTCATCGCGTCGCCTCGGGCTCGTAGACGGCTGTGTTGAGCCGCGTCTCACGGACCAGGACCCGTTCGACCCTCGCGCCGTCGGAGCGTGGGAGCCCGGCCAAGACGCTTTCGGCGACCCGGCCGAGTAAGACCGCGACGGCCTCCACGGTGGGCCACGGCAGTCCCTGGCCGTACTGCTCGGCAACGTCCGCCGGGCGCTCGACCCCGAAGCAGAACACCCGGCTGCCCTCCGCGATCAGCGGCTCGATCAGCCGGTCGCGCGCGCCGAGTATCGTGGCGTGGTCGAGGTGCTCGTCGATCCACCGTCGTAGCCCGACCTTGAGCGCGCCGAACTCCACAACGGTCACCTCGGGGCTCAGCTCCGGCGCACTCACCGTCACCGCAGTCGACCAGGAGTGGCCGTGCAGATTCACGCACTTGCCACCCAGGTGTGGCAGCCGGTGCCCGGACTCGAACGAATACTCGACGGTGATTTTGTGCGGCATCAGCGAACCACCGGGCTCGACCGGTCGATCGACAGGGGCGAGTGCGGCAGCATCACCTCGTGCATCTGCACTGAACCAAGCTCACTTTCCGCAAAGTCAGGCGGTCGGGATCAAATGCGGCCCGCGGTGACCGGTCGGGGGTCGGCCACCGCAGGCCCGTGGCCAGTCAACGACGTCGCCCACCGCGATCACCAGAGCGACCGTGTGGCGGCTGCGAGGCGTCAACGGGGCGGCACCGGCCATACGCTGCGAAAACGGGCGAGTACTGTGCGCTATAGAGGGACGGGAGGAAGCGATGGCGGCACGGCCACTCACTCCGCTGGCCGCTGCTCGCGAAGCCGCCGGTTACACCCAGGAAAGCCTCGCCGTCACGCTGAAGGTCGAGCGCACCACCATCGGCCGATGGGAACGCGGCGTCCAGTCGCCCCAGCCGTGGCAGCGGCCCGGCCTCACCCGCGCCCTGCAGGTCTCCCTCGACGAGTTGGACGACCTGCTGCGCCGCACCGCTCGACGCTCCATCAAGCCCACCTCGGCTGCAATCCCGCTACGGCAGCCTCGCACGCCGTCTACCCGACCTCATCACCGAACTCGCCCGCGCCGGCCAGCTCGGCGACACCGCCGACCGCCGCCACGCCGCAGCTCTGCTCACCCTGGCGCTGCGCGCCGCCGACGGGGTGGCCTTCAAGTTCGGCTACCTGGACCTGTCCGCGCGGCTGATCGACCTGATGCGTTCGGCCGCCCAGCTCGCCGAGGACCCGTTGTTGCTGGCCGCGGTGGCGTACGTGCGCACCGAGACCTTCTTCGCCAACGGCGACCTGGACACCGCGGCCCGCGCCCTCGAACTCGCCGCTGACCACATACCCGGCCTCGAGACCGCTTCGGCCACGGCTGCCTTCGGTGCCCTGCACATGCGCGCCGCGGTCGTCGCGGGCCGGGCTGGCAAGCCCGATCGCGCCGCCGACCACCTGCGCGAAGCCCGCCACGCCGCAACCGCCGTCCCCGAAGGCGTCTACCAGGGCACCGCGTTCGGCCCGGCCTCCCTACGCATCCACGAACTCGCCGTCGCCGTCGAACTGCGCGATCCCCTGGGCATCGAACGGGCGGCTGCCTGGTACCCGCCCAACAACCTGCCCGCCGAACGTCGCTCCCACTACTTCATCGACCTCGCCCGCGCCCAGCTCACGCTCGGCCGTCACGAGGACGCCTACCTGTGCCTGCAAGCCGCCCGCCAGGCCGCGCCCGAACACACCCGCGCCCATCCCCAGGTCCGCCGTTCGCTGTCGACCTTGCTGCGTACTCACGGCGCACCGAGCACGGGACTGCTCGACCTCGCCGCCTGGGCTCGTGCTCGTTGATCCCTGCCGGGCGCTCAGTGCGGAGCCAGCAGGTCAGGCAGGTCGTGAAGGGAGTCGATCACCCAATCGGCGTCACGACGTACCAGCGGGTCGTCAGCCCAGAGATAGCCCCAGGGGCCGCGCCGGATCAACGCCGTGCGAAACCCCGCCGCCTTCGCCGCCACCACGTCGTTGTCCCGGTGATCACCCACGTACACCGTCTCGCCGGGGCCGTTGGGCACCATCTCCGCGACCTGGGCGAAGAACTCGAGCGAAGGCTTGGCGACACCCCACTCGCCCGACGTCGCGACCTGGTCCACCGGCAGGCCCAGCGCACGCAGCAGCTCAGCCGCGCGGGCGGTCTGGTTACCGGCAACCCCCAGCCACAAGCCGAGCTCCCGCAGCCCCGCCAGGCCGGGCCGGACGTCGGGATAGAGGTCGCCGTCCTCGATGTGCTCACCCAGGCCAGCCTCTTCCCGTAGCCGCCGTTCGTGGGCGAGGTCGAAGCCCGGCTTGAAGCACTGGAACGTCTCGGCGTTGTCCCGGCCGGCAGCGGTGACCGCACCCAGCACGGTCGAGAAGGTATGACGCGGCACGCCGATCCAGTCGGCCCACGCACCCCACTCGCGCGAGTCGTCCAACAACGTCTCGCCCACGTCGAACACCACCGCGGTCACCATGCTCCTACTCCTACGTCACCCGCGAACGCCCCGCCACAGAGGGCATTACCGCCTGCACAGATCTCGCTGACTTCCCGCTGCGGAAGCTAGTCAGGCCGCCGCGCGGTCTTCCGCCACACCGGAGACGCTGCCTGGACCAAAAGTGCAGATCGATGCTGCCATCCTGAACCAATGAGCACTTCTGGTCCGGGCCGCGGTCGTGACGACTTGGGACGCGCGCTGTTGGCCCAGCACCCTCGCGGCGAGCAATGGCGACAGCTCGACGTGACCATCGCCAACCTGACCTTCGAACAGATCACCCGCATGGGCTCCCTTGGTGAGGAGCACGCCTCCGATCGCCAAGCCGTTCGGGACAGGATCATCGCCGGGATCACCGACCCCGAGCTGGCCGGACGGCTCGCCTCACGGTGGATCCGATGGAAGGACACCTTCGGGCTGCCGATGCCCGCCGAACTCGACGACCCGATCGCGGTGCTGCACCACCCCTACCTGCTGGCACGGCAGGCTGCACCAAACCACTCCGGCTGGCACCAGGTGGTCCTGCCCGTATTCGACGCCGGACTGGCGATCGCAGCGGCAGGCCACGACGACGAGGGAGCCGCCGACTACGAATTGCTCACCGCACCGTGGCGACAGACGTGCCTGCCCTCGCGATACACCGCGACTAGCGCCTACGGCCCTCACACTCAAGCCGCGTTGCGGGTCCTGCGCCATGCGGAAGTTACGCCGGCGACGGTTGTGCGCCGGATGGGTCGAGCGTGCGCCGCAATCGACGAGCAACGCTGGGAGGCGGCGTGCACCGCGGTCACCGAGGCATCAATCGCGTGGGGGTTCCCGCTCCGGGCGCGTTGCCTGTACTGGGAGACCGTTCCAGCCGCCGAAGGAGCAGTCGGCGAGTCACCTACGGACACGTCGATCGTCAACGCACTGTGGGGCGCGGCGATCTCGCAGGCGTTTGCCGGACGACTCGACTCCGACACCAGCGCGCTGTTGGCCAGCCCGTGGCGGACGGCAGGACTTCCACTCCCTGGATAACCCACCTCGCCGCGCTCCACAGCAATGGGTAAGCCGAGCGCTGCCTGACAGCGAGATCTGTGACTGAGCCCTTCAGTTGACCGGTTGAGCACGACACGGGCCACAGTGTTCATGTTCATCAGCTGGTGACCGGTTCGGTGGGCTGCCTGGCAGGATCAGAAGGGTGGATGCTGGTGTCGTGGTGGCCGTCGTCGCCCTCAGTGCTGTGGTGCTGCTGGTCGCCCTCGTAGTGGCGACGGCCATGGTGCTACGGGCTGTTCGTGGCCAGGCTGCCGGACACAACTCTCTGGGGACCGGCTACGGCGCGGACGACTCGACGGCAGAGCTGGCGGCCGTACTCGGTCAGGCCCGCGACGTCGTGACCCAGTTCGAGGGCAGCGTTCACCGGCTGGCCGACCTCAACGTGAGTGAGTTCGGGCAGGGTGTTTACAGGCTTGCCGACCTCGACCTGTGGGGGTTCCAGGACAGCGTTCGCGCGCTTGCCGACCTGCAGCCCGGCGCGTCGGGCGGTCCTTCTGCCGAGATCAGCGAACCCCGCATCGTTGCCGAACTGAACCACGCACTCCAGACACCGCTCAACACGCTGCGCTTCGCCATCAGTAACTTGGAGGACCTCCCGGACGATGTGGTGCTCGCGGAGCGGGCCGAACGCCTCGCCGCCATGACCGGGTCGCTGAACCTCTGCTTCTCCGCGCTGATCACCTTCCGCGGCCTCGTCGAGAGGATCGCGGCGATTCCGACGTGGCAGCCGTCACTCCACGAGGCCATCCGAGCGGTGAGCGCGATGTACCCCACCTCGCCGATGACGGTCGATTTCGACGCCGTGCCCGACCAGGTTGATGGATTCTCCAACCACTACCTGGTCGTCATGTTGCAACCGCTGGTGGAGAACGCGATCGAGGGTTGTCGCCCTGGCGGCACCGTCGAGATCAGCTTCGCCGACAGGGGCGAAGAGGTGGAGTTCACCGTGTACAACCCCGTCGACCACTCGGTCGACGGGGAGATCTTGTTCGCGCCTGAGGCGACGACCAAGAATGGGCATCAGGGTCTGGGCGTGCCTATCGCGCAGCGGCTCGCCGAACTCGCCCGGGGCAAGCTGACCGCAGAGATCACCGACACCGGCGTGCGCATGCACGTCGAGTTGCCGAGGAGGTAGCCATGCGCGAGGAGCACGCGGAGATCCTCGTCGTGGACGATGACGGCGCGTATGCGAGGACCTTGACCGAGTGGCTGCAGAACCGGATTCCACAGGGTGTTGCCTATACCGATGACAAGGACAAGGCGATCGAGTTGGTCAAATCCACCTACGTGCGGATCGCGATCCTCGACCAGCGCATGCGCCACAAGCTCGGTGTCGACGGCACTCAACTCGCTGCCGAGATTCGGGAGATCGACGAGCGGATCCGCGTCATCATCCTCAGTGGTGAGTCCGATCGGGGAGACTACGAGAAATCGAACGAGCTGCGGCTACGGCACCTGAAAAAGGGCGAGAACGAGAAGCTGCTGCGCGAGATCGCGTTGGAAAGACAGCAGTACCTGCTCGAACTGGAACGCGGCGCCAAGACCCATGCGGAGATCATCGGCCGCTACCGGCCATGGGCCCTCGTGCGCGGGCCCGCAGTGGTCTTCAAGAAGCTCCTTGAGGAGATCGTCTCCGCGGCCCCGGAGGCCGAGGAGAAGGACTTCAGGACACTGGTCCATGTGGACGCTGGCCAGTCGGTCAGTGAGACGGTGACCGTCGTGTTTGGCAACGAGATCGAGATCGAGGAGGAGAGCACTCGTCAGCTGGAGTCGACCGGCCGGTTCCGCGACGTGGTGATCGCCGAGCTCACGACCAGCCTGAAGTCGGCGATCCGCGAGCGTAGCCGGACGAAGATCACCCAACAGCAGACGCACACCAGTGAGCAGCGGTTCGAGGTGCCGGAGAAGGACCAGACGGAGGGCGTGGTCGCCTACGAGATCCAGGAAGCGCCGCTGTACCACCGCAAACGCGCGCTGGTCCAGGTCTCCTGCGAATGCTGCGGCCACGCCGACGTCGTCACGGTCGGCTTCCGCGAGCCGAGCGGTAAGATCCAACGCCGCCGCGTCGACTTCCTGACCGGCGACAGGAAACGAATCACCAACATCGGCACCCGCTGATTACACAAGCCAGCACGCCCGATCGCGGTCCGCCGCTGATCTGGGTTCGGCGACCGCGATCGTGGGATGTTGGGGCCTTGACCTGTATGAACATGGCGACTCGGCGCTGGCGATTCCGTCATTCGGGATCACCCTGCCTTCAGCTGTTCATGCGCGGACTGGGACACGACGGGCGGTGCACTTCGCAATGTCCGTCGCGGCTGTGACGTCGGCTTAGGCTGGGTCAGGTGATTGACCAGTTGACCGTGGATGCGGCGGTCGCCGATGCTCGCCTTGCTGCGATGGAGTTCGATGACGCCCAGGTATGGCTGCGCGCCCATCATCCGCTGATGGAGCCGCTCGCGGCCGAGGTTTGGGTCACCGACCCGACGTACAGCCACGTGTTGCTCGTACGTCACCGTGTGCGTGGATGGGTGCCGCCTGGTGGCAAGGTCGAGCCGGGCGAGACGCCGCGGGCAGCTGCGGGCCGTGAACTCGTGGAGGAGGCTGGCGTGGCGGGCGAGTTGCTTTCTGTGCCGGCCGCGGTGGCTGTCCGATCCTTCCGTGCTGACTGGGCGCCGACGCTGAGCCTGTCCTACGGCGCCGTCGTTGGCCGTGATGTGCCGTTCGGTGGAGAGACTGGGCAGCCCTCGAGGTGGGTTGATCTGGACGAGACGTGGGAGAGCGTGTTCCCCGAGGACCGTGAACGTATCCGCGCGTACGTGCGTCGATTGGCAGCGGGGAACGTTGTGGGAGCGCGCTGAGGCCCGTCGCCGGTGCACCGTCAGAGGACCTTGTCGATCAGACTCAGGATGTCGTCGGGCAGCGTCACCAGTTGGAGCTCGTGAAGGAATCGCACCCACACCGGCTCCAGGCCGGGCTTCGCGCTGAATTCATCCTCGCTCAGCTGCCTTCGGCGTAGGCCGTGGTGCGGTGCGCGTGCTGCTGGAGCTGGTCTTCGTGCAGCCATCGCGGGGCGCGCGCCTCTTGGGCAGAGGGTCGGATCGGTCCAGAGGTCTGGGCCCGATAGATCCACCACTGATGGCCCACGCGGTCGCTGGTCGGCCGGCGGCAGTGGTTAGGCCGCCATGCGGTCAGCAGCAGGTCAAGTGAGGTGACGGTCAGGCCGACTTCCTCGGCGACCTCGATGCGGGCGGCTTGCTCGGGGCCTCCGTGCTGGTCGACATGACCGGCGACCGGTGCGATCCCCACCGGGGGCCTCGCGCGTTCGAAGACCAGCAGCCCGTTCGGTGAGGAGATGAGCACGCCGACGGCCGCGTGGTCGCAGTACTTGGTCCCGCTGCTGTGGCTACTGGTCGGTGGCGGGGCGGTCAAGGTAGTTCCCTGGGCCGCTGTGCGACCACCACGAGCCAGCTCGTCACGGTAGGCGTGTCGGGCGTGGTCAGCGAGTACGCCTTGTCGAGGATGTCCATCCGCTGAGCGTGGGTGAACTCCCCGTCGGGGCGGGCGAAGACCGGAATCGACAGCCACGCCTTCTTCTCAGCCATCGTGCTGCGCTGGGCGACGACCTCGGTGTCGAGCACGGTCAGCCCGGCGACTGACAAGTGCTCGGCGATCGTGTCTAGCGGCAACTTCGGAGCTGGCTCGGCGGCTGGAGGCGGGGCGTAGCCGTAGTCACGGGCCGCGACCTGACGGATCAAGGTGTTCAGCGAAGGCCCGGTGCGCACGTTGGTCTCGTCGGGGTGGCGGACGCCGGCAAAGCCGCCGCCGACGTTGAACACGAACCGGCCGCCGGGTCGCAGGACCTGGTGGACGGCGGCGAACACCTGTGGCACGTCGGTCTTCCAGATCGCGGAGTTGCACACCACGGCGTCCGTCGCGCCGGGAACGTGGTCGGCGAGGTCTTCGGCTGGTGCGGTGACCCAGGTCAGGCGCGGATCGACCAGGGTGCGTCGGCCGACGCGCTGCATGGCGGCGGCGTTGTCCAGGGAGATGACCTGGGCGTCGATCGGCACGTGTTCGAGGACTGCCTCCGCGGTCGCACCGGCTCCGCCGCAGAGGTCGACCACCAGCCGGCTGTCGGTGAGATCGGCGCGGCGGGCAAGGTCCTGGCTGGTGGCCGAATACATGGGGAAGGCACGGGTGAAGGCGGCGTACGCCTCTGCGGTGGCGTCCTCGTCCCAGCCGAGAAGAGCGTCCGAGGGTGCCATCGCGGGTACCTCACTTCAGGGGTGCTGGCCAGGCTCGCGGCGAACGGACGCGACGAGCCAGCCGAGGGCAGTTAGAAGAGGGAGTTCTGGAAGGCGGCGGCGGGCGAGGTGAACGGGCCGAGCGTGATGCGGCGACCCTTGAGGGTGCCGAGGTCGAGCACGTAGTCCACCTCGTCGTCACCGTCCAGGGCGGCCAGTACCTGGGTGCCGACGCACGAGACGACGGTGAAGCCGTGCTCACCGTCGCGCAGATCGTGTGGATACAGCATCCGTACACCGTTGACGGCGCGCAGTCGGTCGCCTTCGGCAGGAGGAGTCCACGTCTCCAGCATTGCCTGGGTGTTCATCGCGGCGAGCGCGTCTGCGGCGCGGGAGACGTGCCGGTCGTGGGTCGCGCTCGCGGTGGACAGGTCGGTCAGGGTGGCCAGCGCTTTGAGCTTGGCCGAGGCCCGGATGGTCTGGGGCACCTGCAGACCGCGGGTGACGGCGTCTTCGAGGTGGCGTACGGCGCGGCCGTCGGGGCTCTTGGTGAGGTAGGTGGCAATCAGGGCGCCTTGTTCGTCGAGGCGGGATTGCTTGCGTGGTTCGGCCGCGGTGCCGACCTTGGTGGTGCCGTCGGCGAAGGTGGCGAGGTAGAGCAAGTGTGGTTGGTCCATGTACTGGCGCAGGGCCGCGGGGACGTTGCCGTCTTGGTGGAACTGGTGGGCGAGGCGGAACTCGTCCTGGCGCGAGCACCGGGCGCACTGGTTGCCCTGTTCGGTGGGCGCGCGGTCGGGGCACGCGAGGGCCTCGACGCGCACCGTGTCGGCGAACCGGTATCGGCCGGTGCACCATCGGCCGACACCGATCTCAAAGCCGAGTCGCTGGTTCATGATTTCGGCGTAGACCAGCGGCCCGTCGGGCAGCGGGGCCAGCAGTAGTCGGGGATCTCCTGTCGCCCAGGTGATGCCGTGGCACACGTACTCGCCGTCGGTTGGTCGGGTCGCTGGCATGGTGCGGTTCCTCGTGGTGGCTGTGGGCGGGGTCAGATGGTGAGCTGGAGGCGGTCGGCGAGCGCGTCGGCGGCGGTCTTGAAGACCGCGTCGCGGTCCATGTCGGTCACGTCCATCGACAGCCATCCGCCGCGCTGCTCGTGCTCGCGCAGCTTCGCGAGGACGGTGTCCTGGTAGCGGATGAAGTCCTCGTCCGCTCCGCCGGAGTGGCCGGTTTCCAGGGAGCTGAATTCGCCCTTGCGGGCGAGCGCGTCGCGGGCGCTGATGTGCAGGAAGAACACCAGGTCGGGTTCGGTGAGGTGGGCGAAGACCTGCTCGGCCAGGCTGGTGGAGACGTCGGGGTTCACCGCGTAGCGAGCGAGGATCTTGTGGTGGGCGTTGTCGAGGATCACGTGGGTTCCGGCGGCGAGAGCGGGCTGGATGACGAGTTTGTCCTGGAGGGTGTACCAGCGTGCCACTCAACGTCTTCGAGCTGCTGACCGCCACCTTCGCCGGCGACAAACAGTACTTCCAGCAGCACGGCGAGGACTTCTCACTGGTCGAGGACTGGAAGCAGATCAAGGCCGAGCTCGCTCAACGTCAGGTGCTGAGCAAGCTCGAGAGCACGGACTTCCTGCAGGCGTTGACGCTGTTGACCACTCGCGCTCGACGCCAGGCCTTCGACGCAGGCGCGGTAGCCGCGCACAAGGCCCCCGCTATCTCCTGCAAACGCGGTGACATCCTCAAGCTCTCCCTGGAGGACTACCTACAGTGGCGCGACGCGCTGGTAGAGGCCTTCCACTGGTGCGCCAAGTTCCTCACCCAGCAGTACATCTACCGAGCCAAGGATCTGCCGTACCACAGCCAGCTGGTACCGCTCGCGGCGCTTCGCGTCATTCTCGGCAAGAACGCCGACGCCCACGCCACCGCGGCCAAGCTGACACAGTGGTTCTGGTGCGGCGTGCTCGGCGAGCTCTACGGCGGCACCACCGAGACGCGATTCGCCCGCGATGTCGCTCAGGTGCCGACATGGATCGACGGAGCAGACGAGCCGGAAACCGTTGCCATCGCATCGTTTCACGAGCAACGGCTGCTCACCCTGCGCAGCCGACAGTCCGCGGCCTACAAGGGCGTCTACGCGCTTCTTATGCGCGGCGGCTGCGAGGACTGGCTCAAGAAGCAAAGCCTGGACATCGCTGCTGCCTACGACCTCAGGATCGACATCCACCACGTCTTCCCCAAGGACTGGTGCAGCAAGAACAACATCGACCCTCAGCGCCGCGAGAGCATCATCAACAAAACACCGCTGGCCTACGACACCAACCGCATCATCGGCGGCCGCTCACCCGCTGACTACCTCCAGCTGGTGGAGAAGCGATCGGGACTGGACGCGGACACTATCGACCACCTGGTGGCCACTCACCGGATCGACCCGGTGAGGCTTCGCGCCGCGGACTTCGACGGCTACTTCGACGCCCGGCGAGAGGAACTCCTGCACTTGATCGGGTCAGCGATGGGCAAGGAGCCAATCCGGACGCACGAGGCACCGGATGTGGATCAGCCATATACCTTCTTGTGAAGGAACCCAGGACGGTGCGTTCGGCCACCTGTGACCTCGCCGTCTGCCAGGGTCGTCCCGATGAGGTTTCACTAGCAAGCATCACAGGAGATCGACGTTGCGCTGGCGGGCGCGCCTATGTCCAGCCAACTGACTTGAAAATCAACAACGGTGAAATCGATGTTTCGCAAGGCATTGAGCCATAGACTTCGGCGGTCAACGCCGACGAGGTCCGGTCGTTGCGCGCCTGTGGGGAGAAGATCGCATGCAGGACTCTCCGGACTCCGCGGAAGTCGCCGAGCTCGAGGAGAAGGGCCAGAGCGATACCACCGACTCGCTCGTCGGGGACGATCCGACGTCCGACTCGGACATCGACTCGACGACGTCGACGGTCCTGGTGGAAGTGCTTCCAGGGGTGGCTGTCGTCGCGGGTGAGGTTCCGCCGGAACTGAAGCCTGATCTGATCGACTTCGGGATCGTGCCGGCTGCCGACCGCAAGCAGATCTCCGCGGTTCTTGCCTCGATCGGGAACGCGGCGACCGTGGCCGGCAATCTCGGAAACGCGTTCGCCAGCGTGCAGGGGCTCTACAGGATCGGCGACACGGCACAGGCCCTGCTGAAGAGCGGCGCAACGCTGGCAGTCAAGGACGGCGGGAACCTCGGAGCGGTGATGGGTCCCGGCGGCATCCTGCACCAGGCCCGCTTCTATCCCGTGACTGCGGTGAGCAAGGCGCCGATCGCGGCCTCGGTCGGTCCGGCACTGGCCATGGTCGCGTTGCAGCTGATGCTCAACGAGGTCTCGGGCCTCATCACCACTAATCTCGCGGTAACGAACCGGGTCCTCACCTCTATCCGCAAGGAGCAGTGGGCCGAACTGACGGGGCTCGTCGCCGCCGTCGGTCGCGCGGTCGACCAGGCCCGAGAGATCGGGTCGGTCCCGACGTCGTTGTGGGACGACATCGCGGGCAGCGGAGCGTTGCTGCAGAAGCAGCTTGAGCTCTACCAGGGAAACGTCCGCGACCACGTCAAGCAGATCAGCCGGGCCGACGCACGCAGCCACCGCGAATACCTACAGACCAACGCCGAAGTCATCACCTTCGATGTCCACGCCCTGCTGTCCTCCCTCAACGCGTGGACTGGGTATCACGCGCTCCGCGCCGCACGAGCGAGATCCGCCGGACGGGAAGACGCTGCCGAGGCGCACTACGCCGAGGTCATCGCCCGCGACACCCGTGCTGAGTTCAACTCGACCCTCGCCGAGATGACGAGCCTCGTTGACGCGCTGGTCCGGGAGCTTCGAATCACCGCCGAACTCCGCGGCCCCGATGCATGGCCGCTGTTGGGGAAGCGGAAGGACGTGAAGGCAGCCCGCGACATCTCCGCTCGGCTTCTGGAGGCGATCGGGCCTCTTGCCGATTCTCTGCGCCCGCCAGTCCCTCCCCTTGATTTCCCCGACGTTATCTGCGGGCCTGTGTCGCTGGACTCAGAGCCGTACCTCCGCGTTTTGCGGTGGCTCTTCCAAGACGGTGAGGCCCTCCGTGCCCTCGGCTTTCCCGAGCGGCTCGATGGCGATGGTTCTCTTTCGGCGATCGTCGGCGGAGCGATGGGGATGTTGGCGGCAGCGATGGACAAGACCATGGGTAGAACACTGGTCGCCGTCACCGATCGCCGCATCATCCTGGCCACGACGAACGTTTTCCTCGAACGGGCCGAGATCGACCAGGACATCCCGATCGACCAGGTGCGCTATGTTCGATCACCAACCACACCGGACAGCAGCTCGCGCTTGGTGATCGACCTCATCACATGCGACGAGAACATCCGGTGGCACTTCCACTCCGACGTCGGCAACACTCAGGTGGACGCGCTCGCCGCCGTGCTCGCCGAGTCGATGACGATCCCGGACGCTGAACGCGATGAGCTTCAACGGCGGCGCTACTCCTCTGTCGCGACGGGTGAGAAGAGCGAGAGTGCCGGTGCGAGGTCTACCGAACCGACTGGATTCAAGGCCACGACCTGCGATGCCCAATCGGCCTCGAGCTGATCGAACAGTTCGAGGCCGGTGATCTTCTCGGTAGCCGGAGCCCTCCAGATATGATCCGATACGGCCTGAAGGAATAGGCCCTGGTGTGTGCTGGCGGCCCGCGTAACAGAAGCTGTTGCGCAGCAAATGCACGGCGAAGATCTGGGTGATTGTCCGCGCCCCAGATGGCGGTGGTCGCGTCCGGCAGGCTGCTCAGGCCGTCGCTCGCTATGTCGTAGCCAAGCTCTGCTCAACGCGGCGACGTATAGGTCGAGGCCATGGATGATCAGGTGAGTGGGCTCTATCGAACGCTGGCTGGCGCAGGCTTGCGATCAAGGTCTTGACTAACGTGGTGTTGTCCGCGGCGATCCGGAGGAGGCTGTTGGTCTGGAATGTGTTGGCGGCAGCCGAGATTACCGCTCGAGTTTGCTGCATGATCTTCCCATGGCAATCCAGATCTCCTCTTCCTTCGGGTCGACCCGTCTGGCTCCTTTGCGTTGGTGGTGGGTGGTCCTCGCCGGCGTGGTTGTGGCAGCCGCTGGGATCGGCATTGGATGGTGGGCGTGGCGTGGGACTCGCAACCTTGTTGATCCCGAGCTGGCCAAAGCGCAGATGGACGCGATCCGCACAGGATTGACGGCGGCTGGTGGTGCCGGCGCCGTGTTCGCATTGCTTCTCGCGGTACGACGTCAGCGCTCCACCGAGGCTGCGCTCCAGGTACAGCAGGAGATGGCAGCTGACGCTCGGCATGACTCCAAGGAGAAGCGGATCACCGAGCTTTACACCAAGTCAGTCGAGCAGTTGGGCTCAGAACAGGCCGCAGTGCGGCTCGGTGGCTTCTACTCCCTGGAACGACTGGCGCAGGACAACATTGATCACCGCCAAACGATCGTGGACGTGATCTGTGCATATCTCCGGCTTCGGCCAGCGGGACAGGAACTGGACGATCGAGAACGAGAGGTACGTGTCACTGCTGGCCGCATCCTCTCGAGTCACTTGAAGCCGGCCTGGGATCGGAACGGCGAGATAACGGGCGAGCGCTTCTGGCCGGACATCGATATCGACCTCGCGGGAGCCATCCTCGTTGAACTCGATCTCGGTGGCGCGATATTGCGCACAGCTCGATTCAACAACGCAATTTTCGACGACATCGCTTGGTTCAACGGATCGACCTTCACTAATCATGCCTGGTTCGATGGCGTGGTATTCAACGACATGGCCAACTTTGTCGGAGCAACGTTTCAGTCCGGCGTAAGGTTCGACGGGGCTCGCTTCACTGGTCTTGCTCGATTCGACCGAGCCACCTTCGACAACATCTGGGGCCAAGACGGAATTCCTATTAATGTCGCGGCCATGTTCGACTCCGTTGAGTTCGAAGGACCCGTAAGGTTCGACGAAACAAGGTTTAGTGATGACGCAGTGTTTGTCAGGGCAATCTTCCAAGAGGAGGCGTTGTTCGACAGCGCCCGGTTCGCTCGAGTGGCGTCATTCGACCAAGCTACCTTCGCCGCCGCCGTAACATTCGACGAAGCGCTGGCGCGGCAGCATGACCGGCATGCATGGCCACCTGGTTGGTACCTGCCCTGTGATCGTGAACCTGGTGATGGAGGATCAGACACCTGGCTCCAGGTGCGACGGCTGGACATCTCGGAGTGATGGCGGGGCGCAGATCAAAGATCAACCGGGTGTGGACGATGCGGCTCGCGCGGGGCCGCCTCAGTATCCGTGAAAACGGGCAACGCTTCGCCGTCGTCGTCGATCACACGTCATCGATTGCTGTGCACGTTCGGTGAGACATAAATCAGCGTTGCGCAGTCTCATCGGCCGTAGTCGGCGATTAGTGGCAGGATCTCGGCGTGCACACGGGTGTCGATTGGGTGGATAGCCTCGCTGAGTGGTCAGCCTGGGAGCCGTCGGCCAAGACGGTGCTCGGGGCAGCGAGCCAGATCCTCGGGTGCATGACTGACGTTTCGTTTCGCTGCGCATTTCAAGATCATCGACACGGGCGCGGGCAGGCGGGCGATGTCAAGGCGCTCTCCGGCGGCGAGACATTCCTGGCGAGCCTCGCCCTCGCGCTGGCACTCGTGGAGATCATGTTGCGCGGCTCCGAAGGCAGGCCGCGTAAGCCGATACGTCTGGAACGAGGGCGGCGCCCTTTGAAGTCGTAGGATCTACTGTTACAGACGCCACCGGACGTTGTGTCGGGATCGTTCTGGAGCCCGCGCCGGAGTCAAACCGGGATCAAGGCCGCAGACTGGCCGAGACCCCGTCCAGACCGGCGGGCTCCTTCGAACTTGAGTCCACCTATCCCTGGTCGTCCTGGATGTAGTGGTGCGTCACGCAACGTTGACCGGGTAATCGGTCCAGGTGCGGATGGGTGAGTCGGTGGCGAAGCCGGTCTTGGGCTTGGCGCGGGCGTTGCGCCAGCGGATGTAGGCCGCGATGGCGGTGTTCTGCTCGGTGTGGCTGCGGTGATCGGTGCCGCCCAGGGCGAAGTAGCGCAACGCGGCGAACTCGGCCTCGATCCAGTTCAGCCAGGACCCGTAGGTCGGCAGGAACACCAGCTCGACCTGGTTGCCGGCGGCCCAGGTGCGGACGTCGGGGTGGCGGTGCGGGGAGAAGTTGTCCATGACCAGGTACAACTTCTCGTCCGGCCAGCGGGCGCGCAGGGCTTTGAGCAGGTCGAGGAATTCGCTGTGGCGTTTGCGGGGCCGGATCCGGTAGAGGATCTTGCCGGTGGTCAGATCGAGCGCGGCGAGCATGTGCATGACGCCGCCGTAGCGGTTGTAGGTCGCCCGTAATCGGAACGGCCTGGTCTGTGGCCGCCACGCTTTTCCCTTGCGAGGCATCAGGTTCAGTGGGCCGAACTCGTCCACGCAGATCACCCGCCCGTCCTCGGGCGGATGGTCGTAGAGATCCAGGATCCGATGCATTTTGGCCAGGAAGTCCGGGTCGGTCGAGGCCTTCCAGGTGGTCGTGGTCTGCCAGGAGACCCCGCCGGCGCGCAGGATCCGCC
Organism: Lentzea sp. NPDC037011; assembly: GCF_055607425.1. Lineage (NCBI taxonomy): Bacteria > Bacillati > Actinomycetota > Actinomycetes > Pseudonocardiales > Pseudonocardiaceae > Lentzea > Lentzea sp. NPDC037011. The sequence goes on from NZ_JBVJRT010000014.1 coordinate 183,227, forward strand.
GCAGGGTTTCGCGGCTGATCGCCGCGACCGTGCCGCGGTCGAGCAGATGCTCACGCAGCTTGGCCAGCGACCAAGTGGTGAACGCGGTGATGCCCCAGTCGGCGGGGGACGTCCTGGCGATCAGGCAGATCCGCTCACGGATCTGTTCACCGATCATCTTCGGGCGTCCCCCGCTCCATTTTGGGTCCAGCGCGTCGAACCCCCGCTCGTTGAACGCGTGGATCACGTCCCGCACATAGCTGTCGCTGACCTGCATCAATGACGTGATGTCGCGGACCGTCTGGCCTTGGCCGGACATCAGCACCACGATCGCCCGGCGCAGCTTCTCCGGGTTCCGCGCGGTCCTGCTGATCCGCGCAAGCTTCCGGCCGTCCTCCATCGACAACGGCCGGACGAACACTTCCGGACGACGAGCCACAACCACCTCCCGCACTCGACATGCGGGACCAGCCTGCCGGTCCACCCAGACGATCGATTACCGGGTCGACGTTGCATGACGCGCCACTAGCTTCCAGAACAGGCCGGACATGCTGAACGGCTGGTTTATCTCGGGCAGCGTCATGAGGGGCCTGCGTAGTAGCGCAGCCGGTGATCGTCGGGACGCGGGGTCATCTGGGGCGTGCCGGCTCTTTCCTACCTTGCCAACAGGTCGGCGACCGACCTGCCCTTGGTGGGCAAGCCGGTCGTCGACGGGTTGTGGGGTGTCTACGGGGCCAGGATGTAGCTCATGCCCACGACGTCCTGCACGGTGCGCGTGGTGAACTCGCCCAAGGCGCCGCCCGCGTTGGTTTCGGTGATCTTGATCAGCGGGGTGGTGCCTGTCTGGGGGATGACCTCGTCGACCCAGGCGACGTGCCCGTAGGTGGGGTCGGCGCCGTGGATGCCGGGCTCGAAGACGACCATAGCGCGGGGCTGGGCGTCGAGGACGACGGTCCATCCGCGGGCGCGGGCGTTGTTGTCCATGTCCGCAGCGTTGCCCATGATCAGCGCCCACAAGCCGGTGGCCTGGTGGAACTTCTCGTAGGCCCCCCAGGTGCACTGCCCATAGGGAGCGGTGTTGTGGTCGGTGGTCTGCCCGACGGTCCGGTCGGCCGTCACGCTCACCGTGGGAGTCTGCTGGTCGTGGGCGATGGCCGTGCCTGCCCCCGATCCCACGCCCAGGAGCATGGACAGGAGCACGCCTGCCGCAGCTGCCCGGACGCGCCGCGTGCCGGTCGGTGCCGCGGTGGTGTCGGTTGTCGTGGTCACTGGGTAATCCCTTCCTCGGAAAGGCGCTCCATCGTGGTGCGCCACCTCTGGTCTACCGCTCGAGCACAAAAGAAACCGCAGGTCAAAAGCGCTTTTTTACCCACAGCAAACCGCCGCCTGGGAGAAGCCGTGCCACGACCGAAGAAACGCGCCGAACGCATGACCGGCTCCCGCGAGGTCAGGGAGCTGGCAGTGGCACTGCGCACGCTGATCGAGGAAGCCGGGTACCCCACTTACCAGCCGGTCGCGAAGAAGGCGAACTTCTCCGGGCAGACCATCGCTGAGGCCTGTCGGGGCGACAGACGACCGAGCTGGGGTGTCACCGAGAAGATCGTCGAGGCTTGCAAGGGCGACCTCGACCACATCCGACGGCTATGGGACGCGGCCGCCCCCGCCACCCCGACCGAAGAAGACACACCGGCCATTGACCGGGACCGCCCGCGCCGGCTGCCGGTCCTGCTCAAGGCGGCGGCCGCCCTCACCGCCGCGAGCCTGCTCGGCTGGGTCGTGTTCTCCTACGCCACCTCGGCAGAGCAGCCCTCGCTACCCACCTGCAACGACATCGGCGTGTTCATGGAGGGCATCGACAGTTATCGGTGGGACCGCAAAGCGTGGATCGAGGCGTACCAGCGGCACGGGGGCCGCGAGAAGCTCGGGTGCCCAGTAGAAGTCCACGATCAGGGGCTGGTGCACCGGTGGGGACAGGGTATGAGCCAAGATTTGCAAGGTCCGAATGGTCAGACCCGCCTAATGGCTCTTGACCCCAAGCATGTCTTCGTCATGACCGGCACGCTGTGGATCGACTACACCGAGCCGCATACTCGCATGGCAGCCGACTGGCAGGGGTACCCCACCTCGGATCCCATCACCTGCGCCGCCGCGAAGGTCATCCCCTTGGACAAGGGGGAGCACGCACCTGGTGCCATGGTCACCTCACCCAGCGGCCGCTACATCTGGCTTCCCCGCCAGGTCTGGACCGCCTACAACAAACTCGGCGGCCCCGAAGGGGCTCTCGGACGACCTCTCAACGGCCTCAACGCCGACATGGAAGGCAGCATCGACTTCGAAGACGGCACTACCATCGCACGACACAACGGCACCCTGCAGATACGTCCTGCCAATCCGTCGCCGGCCACTCCGACGACGAACCTCGCGTGCCGTTTTTCCTGACGGGCAGCTCCCACCGCGAGGCAATCAGCTACCCGGTCGCGCCGAACAGCATGTTGTGATCGTCCGCTTCGATGATCACCTTCGCCGCCGCGCTCGTTCTGGAGGATCTCGGGTAGGGCACCGTGCCGGCCGGGTGGCGTTGACTTATCGGTGAGTGCCTCTGCCGCAGCGTTCCGCTGGCCGTCGCTTTGAACACTGCGATCGCGGCTGGAGTTGGTCCGGCTGCCCTGGTGGGTGCGATCAACGAGACGGAGGAGCAGTAGACCGCATCCGGTGCTGAGCTGGACAGCCTGCCGGCGCGTTCGACCCCTAACTCCCTGATCTCACCGAGCAGCGCCTGCCTGGCCCTTGAGAACGGGTTGGTCACTTAGATCAGGCACAGGTGTTCCGCTCACGCAACGGCGATACAGGCTTGCAATGGGAGGAAATTGGGAGAAGTCAATGTGTGGCTACAGGATCAAGCTGCACTCAAGCGCGCTCAACTGCACCGCGATGACCTGCCGGTTCGGTGTTTCCGCAGGTCAATAAATAATCCAATCTACCCTGGGGATCAAGTGCGCTCAACTGCGCTGAACGTCGTGTTTCTGCGGTTCATAGGTCTTCCTTGACTGCGGAGAAGTGATTGAGCAGCATCAGCAATCAACGAGTCGTGCGAAGATCAAGCAGGGCCGCTGTATCCCAACGCTTTACCGCTCGACCGCGCCGACTTCCCACCGGGCAGAGCACTGCTTCATTCGCCAACACGCTGGCCGTCCAGCCCGAGGGCACGACCTGGCTCGGCCGACCAGCAGCAACGACATGCCGAGGCTGATCCGTCCTCTGGGCAGCGGCGCGTAGGCTCGGACTGGTCGGGTATTCACCCCACACGCAGCCCGCGGCAGTCGCGGCCGCACTGATAACTTGTCGTCGTACTCCTCCGGCAAGAAACGCCCGGTATCAACGATCACGTGATCGGGTACGGCGCTGTTCGGGATCGTCGTACCACGATCACTGAGTCGTGACCCGTGCTTCAGCTCAGCGCCGATAGATGCGGCGCTCTCGGGCCATCCGTCGGCGATTCGGACCGCTGACCTCGCAGGTGACGGCTACCGCTCTACTAGGCGGCCCGCGAGCTCCTTGGCGTCCTGCGCGAGGATTACCATCTCGCGAACAGTGCGATAGCCCAGCGCGAGGTTCACGTTGATCATGTGACTGTTCGACGCCTCAGTCGACGTCGTAATTTGCTCCACGGCGGGGCATTCGGACAACAGCCAGCGCAGCATGGTCGCCTTAACGCAGTGGCCCAGCCCGCGCCCGCGGTGTTCGGCCAGGACGGCGGTGTCGCCCTGGTAGACGAGATCCTTTCGATGGGGGTAGGTCTGCAGCTCTGTGAAGCCCACGACATGCCCTGAGTCCTCGTGCACCACCGCGACCACGCGATGGTCGATCTCACGCTTCCTGCGGTCCACCTCGGACTCGCGGACGCGGTCGGCGGTCCATTTGGGGAACCGGAACGCCGACCGGCCGAACGGGGAGTCCGCGATCGCTCTGCGCACACCGGCGTAGGACTCGACCAGCTCGTCCGGCGCGGTCCCGTGCCACCTGTGCAGGACATAGCCGTCGGCAGGGGCAACCTCTCTTATGGAATGAGGCACGTCCGGGACCGACAGTGTCTGCACGAGCGTCGTGCTGACCATCTGGAACCCAAGCGCGGTGCCGAACGACTCGCCTGCGCCGCCATTCGGGATGTTCCAGCACTCGAGCACACTGCGTCGGTGCTTCTGAATCTCCAGGGCGACCGCGCGGAGAAGGGCGGTGCCCACGCCGCTTCGGCGGGCGTCGGGATGGACGGTCAGCTCCAGCAGGCCCAGATGGCTGTTCTCGGCCTGAGGGAAGTAGACGCCGGCGAGTCCGATGACATGCGCGTCCCTACGGGCCACAAACCTGTGGACGGGGCCGAGGTTCGGCTGTGGGTTCCTCAGCCGGCCGATGACCGCGTCGAAGGTCGCGGGCGGCGAACCGGGGTTGTCGGCCTGACCGGCGCGCGACACCACCTCGTGGACACCCGTGAGGTCCCGCTCTACTGCGGTCAACGGGTCAAAACGATCTACTTCCACGCGCGTGTTCATGCCTTCCTGTCTACGTGTGCGGGCTCGATGCCGGAACGACCCAGTAGAGCACCCCGCGCCGGCGCCGCGGTGGCGATCGTCAGCATTGCGATCATGACCAACCCGAAACTGGGCAGTGCCATCAGCAACGCGATCGAAGCGTGCAGCGCGAAGCACAGGACCGCGGCGGCGACCCGCATCTTGCGCGTACCCAGAATGCACACGGCTATCAGCAGCTGGATGCCGATCACCGACCACGTGAGCAAGGCAATCAGCCAGCCTGCCTGCAGGACCGGCGTCGCCGCACTCAGGGTGTTCGCGGGCAGTCCGTTCGCGGGTTCGTAGAATGTGTAGTACATCGCGGTGCCGCTCTGCCACGCGTGATCCGCGAGTTTGGATACCGCGACGCTGGTGTAGATCAGGAAGATCTGCAACCGCATGACCGCCATCGCGGCCAGCGAGGCTCCACGCCAGGCGGGAGCGAGGGGATCCGCCACCGCTGCCCACTGCCACCGGCGCTCATCGCCGAGGCAGAGCGGAACCAGCAGTAGTGTGACGACTTTGGCAATGCTGTCCCCGCCGTCCGGTACCGACATGCTGATCGAGAGACCAAATGTCACGTACCAGTGCGGAATGCAGGTCCACCTGGGGCGATAGCCCGAAATGACGACGAGCAGAACACAGGCGGCGAGGACGTCGGCCGCGAAGAAGCTGTGCGTGAGACTGTCGCTCACACACCAGACAGAAATCGACCTGATCCCGTCACAATGGGCACCGGCCGACTTGCCGTACCAGTCACCGAAAAGACCCGAATCGGGCGTGAACACCAACTCGCTCAGCGTGGCGAGCGCCAGCAGGGATCTACCAGCCGCCAGTGGAAGACCTCTCGGATCATGCCGCAGTCCGAGTGCCTTCGTGGACCGCACAATTTTCGTCAGCCACCGCACTCGACGTCCACCAATGCGATTTTGTGAATCCGCCACGGAGGGTCATTTGCCGCGGAGGGATCGAAGCGCTCCGGGCGTGCCACAGAAATCGCGATCCGGCCGCACCATGTCCGGTCTTTCGCCCGGTTCACGAGGTGGGCGTAGCGCGAGGCGTTGAGAGCGGGCACGCAGGAGTCCGGCGCCTGTCCCTCGCAGGCTTGCCAGTGGTCGTGCGGGACCTGCTTCATCAGCTGTCTGAGCAGGTATTGCCTTGTCCCGTTCGACCGGTTGAGGCCGCCGAGGTTGTCGGCAAAGCTCTGACGGCTCCGCGCGATGAAACTCGGACCAGCCGGGCCGTCGCCGACCTCGTAGCCGACGACGACCTCGCGCTCCTCCAATCCCGTGAAGAAGTCCCACCGCTGCGGCCACAGCAGTGAGTACGCGTACAGTCTTTCACTGACCCACGCGGAAGATGACCCCGCGAACAATCCGGAAAGGCATGCGAACACCAGGGTCGACAGGAGCAGGGTGGCCGTGAAGGCAAAACCCCTGAAACTTTTATCCAGTGCTGACCCGCGAATTTTCCCGCTCCGTTCCGACGTGCCTGGGTCCTCTTCACGTCCGAGAGTCGGGATGGACTAGTTCTCTGCGGACATCGGCTCGACGGCGATATTGGGCTTGGGGTCGCCCGTGTTCGGAGCCGCCGTGCCGACCGTGCCGAAAATCGCCGCGACAACCGCCGCAATGGCCAGCCCAGCGAAAATAGACCTCTTCATGCTGTTGCCCCCATCGTTTTCCTTTGCGCCACCTGCGGTTGGATGCGTATGCTACAGCGTGCCCTACCCGAACGCTACCGGGTCACTACTTTCCGTAGTAGCCGGCGGAATGGGCCGCCAGGGGCACGCTTCGACGCGGTGGTCAGTCGCGCTGACAGCTCTGTCGCACGCCTGCGGTCACGTTCGGCACGGTCGCGTTCGGCACGGGACACCGGTCAGTCGGCAGCGTGAGGCGGAAGTGGCAGCTGAATTCCTGGTTCTCGGTCCGCTCGAGGTTCGCCGGTCGGGCCAGCCGATCGAGGTCAGCGGCGCACGGCAGCAGAAGCTCCTCGCACTCCTCCTGCTGAGCGTTAACACCACCGTCGCGTTCGACTGGCTCGTCGGGGAGCTTTGGGACGTACCGCCGAAGTCAGTGCGGCAGCAGGTGCACAACGCAGTCGCGGGGTTGCGCAGGACACTCGCCGGCGTTCCCGGCCTGACGATCACGACCAGCGACGCTGGCTACCGGCTCGAGACGTCCCGGGAGGCCATCGACGCGCACAGCTTCCGCGACCGCGTGAAGAGCGTCGGGACCATCACATCATCGGACCAGATCGGGGACGCGATCTCCCGGTTGACCGAGGCACTGGCGCTATGGCGCGGGCGAATGTTGCCCGGCCTGCACACTCCCGCCCTCGACAGTGCCGCCTTCGGACTGCAAGAGCAGCGGATCGTCGCGCTCGACCACCTCATGGCGCTGCGGCTGGCTTCCGGTGAGTTCACCGGCGTCATTGGCGAGCTGCGCGAACTGGTCGACGAACATCCGCTCCGCGAGTCACTGCGCTACAACCTAATGCTCGCCCTCTACCAGGCGGGCAGGCAGGCCGAGGCGCTCACGGTGTTCGACGAGGGACGCCGCGAGCTCGCCGAGCAGCTCGGCATCGACCCTGGCCCGCACCTGCGCGCGTTGCACACCGACATCCTCCAGGGCACGCAAGACATCGGCGTGGTGTTGGACGGCGAGATCTTCGGTGCGGTGAAGGCGGCCGCCCCACCTGCACCGCCTGCCGCGGCGGAGCAGCCGGGACGGTGCTACCTGCCGAGCGACACGCGCGACTTCTGCGGGCGCTCGGAGGAGCTGGACAACTTGCTGTCGGACATCAAAGTCTCGTCCCCCACCGCGTTGTCGATCTCCGCGATCGGCGGGATGGGCGGCATCGGCAAGACGACGCTGGCCGTGCACCTCGCCCATCGCGTGTCCACGGACTACCCGGACGGTCAGTACTTCATCGATCTCCACGGCTTCACGCTGGGATTCGACCCGCTCATCCCGGCGGAGGCGCTCGACGCGCTGTTGCGCGACAGCGGCGTTCCCAGCGAGCTCGTGCCACCAACGCTGGAGGGACGCGTCGCCCGCTGGCGTTCGCACATGGCGAGCAAGCGCGCGATCGTGGTGCTGGACAATGCCACGGACGCGGGGCAGGTGCGGCCTCTGCTGCCCGGCACTGCGGGCAACCTGGTCATCGTCACCAGCCGGCGCAGGCTCACCGCCCTGGACGGAGCGAGATCGGTCGATCTCGATGTCCTTCCACAGCTGGACGCGGTCGAGGTGTTCCGCCGGGTCGCAGGCATGGCGAGGACCGATGCCGAACCGGAGGCCGTGGCCGCCGTGGTGCGATTGTGCGGCCGCCTGCCGCTGGCGCTGAGGATCGCGGGCGCTCGTTTCCGCGAGCGTCCTGCGTGGACGGTCACCGATCTGGTCGCACGGCTGGAGAAGCAGACACGGCGGACCAAGTTCCTCGAAGCCGAGGGACACACGATCATGGATGTGCTGCGGGTCTCGTACCGCTACCTGCGGCCATCGGGGCAGCGGATGTTCCGCCTGCTCGGCCTGCATCCGGGAGCGGACTTCGACAAATACGCCGCCGCCGCGCTCACCGGCATGTCCGTCGAGGAGGCCGAGGACGTCCTGGAGGCACTGCTTGACGACAATCTGCTCAGGCAGGACACTCCGGGCCGCTACTACTTCCACGACCTGGTCCGCGACTGCGCACACGAACTGTGCGTGCAGGTCGACAGTACGGGCGACCAGGATGCGGCGCGGCGCATGCTGGTCGAGTACTACGTGCACGCCACCTATGCGAGCTGTGAACCATTAGGCCGCATTGGTTCCATGACACCGGGAGTCGACCGGCCTTCGTTCTGGACCACTGACGAGGAGCGGGCGGCGCAGTCGGCTGGCCCGCGCGACGACGACTTCGGCAACATCGTCGCTTCAGTGCAGCTCGCTGTCGAGCATGGCTGGCACCGGCACGCCTGGCAACTGGTCTGCGTCGTCCAGCCCTACCTGCGCAGCCGCAACTACCATGGCAACTCGCGGAAGCTGTGTGAGTGGGGAATCGGGGCCGCGCGCGCCGACGGGGATGAGGCGGCCGAGTCGCTCTGCCTGCAGGGCCTTGCCGCGGTTCACCGGGAACGCGGGTCAGCGGCGGAGGCGCACCATTACTTGGAGAAGGCGTTGGCGCTCAGCAGGAAGGGTGACGACGAGGCGCTCCAGATGAGCCAGCTGACCAACCTCGGAGCACTCCACGCGAACGACGATCAGCTCCAGGCTGCCTTCGACGTCTACCTTGAGGCGGAGGAGAAGGCGACCCGCCTGCGGAACACCAATATGATGCGCGCGATCCGCAACAACCTGGGTGCGGTGTGCCGGGACCTCGGCCGGTTCGACGACGCCCGCGCCTACCTGCTCTCGGCGCTGGAGCTGGAACGGGCGCGGGCGAACTCGGTCCAGGGTCTCGCGGTGCCGCTGTGGAACATCGCCTCGATCGCGCACTTCACCGGAAACCACCGCGAAGCCGACGAGATCTTCTCACGCGTGCTCAGGGACAGCGCGGAAGCGGGGTTCGAGCACGGTGAGGCGCTGGCGCTCGCCGGACTCTGCTCCACGAGGAGGTTCCTTGGGCAGGGCGAGGCCGCCATCGACCACGGCAGGCAGGCGCTCGCGCTGGCCAGGAAGTACGCCTTCCGAAGGGTGGAGTGTGACGCGCTCAGCGCGATCGGCGAGATCTGGCTCTCCCTGGGGGAGACCGACAGCGCGTTAGCCGTCTTCGAACAGGTGATGAGCTACTCGCTCGAGTACTCCTACACGCGTTTCATCGCACGAGCGCACGAAGGGATCGCCCATGTCGCGTACGCACGCGGAGACGCTGAGACTGCAGCTAAGAACTGGCGCGAGGCAGTCGCCCTCTACCCGGCTGGCATGCACGAAGGCGGCTTCGCCCGAGCGCATCTGGACGCGATGGGCAGGAGTGAACCCGGCCGGTGCTTCCGGTGTGCGGGCACTTGAAGCACCGGCCAGGTCTGTCTTACGAGCGGCTCTGTCCATGATCGCGTGATCACTGACGGGTCCTTACGTGCAGGCAGCTAATCCTCTGCTGCCATAAGAGGTCCTAACAGAATGATCAACGTGGTGGCGTGCAGCATGTCGGATGTGGATCATGTTTGACCGTGAGGAGGGGTCAGTCGCCGCCGTGGATC
>NZ_JBVJRT010000015.1:0-189724 GCF_055607425.1 Lentzea sp. NPDC037011
TAGCTACTCAAAGGAATACTCCTGACGAGGAGTATTCATATTACTGGCTGTGTTATCGGCACGCTGTTGAGTTCTCAAAGAACACGCGCTCACCGCAGCTCATCTCCGAGGAGAGTCACTTCCGGGGCTGTGTCAGGCTTAGAAGTCTTTCGCCGCGCTCCGTTCCGGTGTTTCCCGGCCCGTTCCGCGCTGGCAGAGAGAAATTTACACGGCGGCCTCCCAACATCCAAATCGGGGGTCCGCCACTACATCTGCGCAGGTCAGGCCCCGCACGGACGGCCTAAACACCCCAAGATCGACGCACAGTGTGACCGGGGCCACGTCGAAGATCTTGCACCTGGCCTCACCGAGGTGCGCTGGGCAGGTGCACGGTCACCGACAGACCACCCGCCGGCACGGCCACTGCCTGCACAAACCCGCCGTGCGCGGCCACCGCGGCGCGCACGATCGACAGTCCGAGGCCGGTGCCGGACTGGCTGGTCCGGTCCTTGACCCCGCGGCGAAACGGCTCGAACAGCTCCTCGACGCGATCCGGGGCGATGAGCTGACCTGACGACGACACCCGCAGCACCGACCACTGCGGGCCGGTCTCGACGGTCGTCTCGATCCAGCCGTTGACGTGGTTGTGCCGGACGGCGTTCTCCAGCAGGTTGCCCGCGATGCGCTCCAGCAGTGCCGGGTCGCCGACGGCGAGTGCGGGCGCACAGCGGAAGACGGTGCGCAGATGGCGTGCCTCGGCCTCCGCGCGCACGGCCCTCCACGCCGACTCGACCAACGCCGACAGGTCGACGGGTTCGCGGACCGCGAGTCCGATGCCGTCCGTGCGCGCGAGCAACAGCAGCGCGGACACCAGTTGTTCGGCCCGCTCCCCCGCCGCGCGCACGACGCCGGCCATGCGCCGCAGCTCTTCGACGTCGGCGTCCGGGTCGGACAGGGTCACGTCCAGCTCGGTGCGCACCACGGACAGGGGGGTGCGCAGTTCGTGCGACGCGTTCGCGACGAACCGGCGCTGGGAGTCGAAGGCGGCTTCGAGGCGGTCGAGCATCGCGTCGAAGGTGTCCGCGAGCTCCGCGACCTCGTCGCGCGGCCCCTCCAGGCGCAACCGCGAGCCGAGCGACTCGGCGGACAGGCGTTGTGCGGCTCCGGTGACGTCGTGCAGGGGCTTGAGCACCCGGCCGGTGAACGTCCACGCCAGCACGGCTGCGGCCAGCACCATGCACGCGAACGCCACCAGCCCCGCCCGCACGAGGTCCTGGCGAGCTGCGGTGGTCAACGCCTCCGTCAACACCGTCACGTCGACGTTGACGCCGTCAACGTTGACTTGACTGCCTGCGGGGAACGACGGTGACGAGTCGAAGACGCGGCCGACCAGCACCCACCCGAGCGCGAGCAGCACAGCACTCACCACCGCGACCAGCGCGGTGGTGAGGAGCGTGATCCGGAGCCTCAGCCCCGGCCCGCGCCGTCGCACGTGTCAGACCTCTGCAGACCCGATCGAGGCACTGGGCACCCGGTAACCGGAACCCACCACGGTGTCGATGATGCCCGGCTCGCCCAGCTTCTTGCGCAACGTCATCACGGTGACGCGCACGGTCGTGGTGAACGGGTCGGCGTTCTCGTCCCAGACGCGTTCGAGCAGCTCCTCGCTGCTGACGACGGAGCCCTTGGCGGCGAGGAGGACCTCGAGCACGCCGAACTCCTTGCGGGTCAGCTCGATCGGCGTCCCGCCGCGGGACACGGTCCGCCGTGCGGGGTCGAGCTCGACGTCCTGCGCCGAGAGCACGGGCGGCGTCGCCGGCGTCGCGCGGCGGGCCAGTGCGCGCACGCGTGCGACGAGCTCGGGGAACGCGAAGGGCTTGGCGAGGTAGTCGTCGGCGCCCAGCGAGAGCCCGGACACGCGGTCCTCGATCGACCCGCTGGCGGTCAGCATCATGACCCTGGTCAGCGCGCCGGAGCTGAGGATCTCCTTGCACAGCTCGTCACCGGACATGCCGGGCAGGTCCCGGTCGAGGACGACGACGTCGTACCTGGTGACCGTCGACTTCTCGTGCCCGGTCTCGCCGTCGTAGGCGACGTCCACGGCCATGCCCTCGCGCCTCAGGCCGCGAGCGATCGCGTCGGCCAGCGGCACCTCGTCCTCGACTACCAATATCCGCACGCCACAAAGGTGCCACAAACACCTGAGAAGGCGCTTAACGGCACCTTCACAGGCCCTGTCGGATCTGCTCCTCCGTGCGGGCGGCCGCGGTCCGCAGGAACCGCAGCACCGCGGCCAGCTCGGTCTCGTCGAACGAGCCGAGGTCGGCCAGGTGCCGTTCGTTCAGCGAGTCGTAGAGCCCGCCGACCCGGCGCACCGCGTCGTCGTCGGGTTCGATGACGACCTTGCGCCGGTCGTGCGGGTCCGGCACCCGGCGCACGTACCCGGCCCGGACGAGCCGCTCGATCATCCGCGAGGCGGAGCCGCTGGTCAGGTTGACCCGCTTGGCGAGCTCGCCCGGAGTGGCCGGGCCGTCGTTGGCCAGCACGAACAGCGCCTGGAGGTCTGTCCAGTTCATGCCGAGGCGCTCGGCGAGCATCCCGTTGAACTGGATCACCGGGATCTGCCACCTGGCCACGGCACGCAGGACCTCGTCCAGCAGCTGCGTCATGGTCGCGAGCATACGAGCGCCGCACAATCACTGCGCAACGCAGCTACTGTGCGATACAGTCACTGCGTGATGCAGCAAATTTGGTACGACCACCCCGTCTGGATCGTCACCGAACCCGGCCTGGCGAAGGAGGTGCTCACCGACAGCCGGTTCGCCAAGGACACCGCGCTCGCGCCGAAGCACTGGGACGCCGCGACGGCGGGCCTCGAACCGACAGCCGGGCAACAGCTCGCGATCACCACGCTCGACGGTGAGCCGCACGCGGAGCTGCGCAAGGCCTTCGCGCCGCTGTTCAACGCCGCGAAGCTGCGCGCGTTCTACCCCCGTGTGCGATATATCGCGGAGCAGCTGCTCGGTGAGCTGCCCGACGAGGTCGACCTCGTCGAGGACTTCACGCCGCGGTACCCGCTGGCGGTGCTGTGCGAGCTGCTCGGCATCCCCGCGCACCACGTCGAGACGGCGATGACGTCGTGCCGCCTGATGCTGGTCGACTACCCGGCGCACGTCCCCGCCGCCATGGCCGGTTTCGCACGGCTGTCGGCGGAGGCGACCGCGGAGCTCCGCATGCCGCCCGGCACGACCGAGCAGGACCTGCACTACCAGGTGTTCACGATCTTGTTCGCCGGGCAGATCACCACCGACCTCGCGGCCGGCTCGCTCGTCGCCCGCCTGCTCACTACCGACGAGCCGCCGGACGTGCTGGTGCGGGAGTCGTTGCGGGAGCACCCACCGGCGCCGTACACGCTGTGGCGCTTCACCACGGCCGAGGTGGACCTCGGCGGCACGAGGGTGCCCGCGGGCTCGCCCGTGCTGGTCGACCTGACCCGCGTCCCGGACCTGGTGTTCGGGCACGGCCCGCACTACTGCATCGGCGCGCAGCTGGCCCAGCTGGAGCTGCGCGCCCTCGCGGAGACGTTCCGGACCGCCTACCCGAACGCGCGGCTGACCGCCGTCCCCACCCGCACCGAACCGGTCGGGATCATGGGCGGCCGGCTGCGCTCGTTGCCGGTCAGGCTCGCCTAGGCCGGTCCACGACGACGGTCGACGCCGCCTGCAACGCCCGCAGCTCCAGCAGCGCCGGGTGCTCCTCGGCCAGCCGGGCGGCGTTCAGCAACGACCGCAGCGCCGCGGTCTCCCCGCGCGCCCGTTCCAGCGCGGCCCGTCCCTCCGCGGCCGCGACCAGCTCGGCCAGCGCCGCACGGCGCAGCTCACCGGGCATCACGACGTCGCGCACGGCCACCTCGGCAACGGAGATGCCCAGCTCTTCGGCACGTGCGGCGACACCGGCGGCGACCTCGGCCGCGATGGTCTCGCGCTCGGGGTCCACCGCCGAATGTGCGCGCGTGAGCACCGAACCGCGCAACGCCAGCTGCACGGCCGTGTACAGCTCAGCTTCGGGAGACGCTGACTCGACGATGAACCTCGTCGGCGACGACACCGCCCACCGCACTACGACGGTCACGCGCACCAGCACACCGTCGGAGGTGGGCACGTCCTGCGCCGCCGGGGTCATCGTGCGCGGGCGGACGTCGACGCGGTGCAGCGCGGCCCGCCACGGCAGGCGGTGCCGGCCGGGACCGACCTCGCCCACCAGCACACCGCGATCGAACCGGACACCCCGCTCCCACGGGTACAGCGTGTGCTTCACCATCTCTCCCCCCTCGGTCCGGGTACACCACGACCCCGGCCGGCGGGACGGCGGGCGGGCGTCCACAAGGGACGCGCAGGGCCCGACGCCCCCGTGTGCGACCGGGGTCGTGGTTCCAGGATTCGAACCTGGTGCTTCAAAGGCACCCAGTGCCCGCTTCGATCGTGGAACCCGGGCGAGGAAGACCTGCCGGGCCACCGGGGAGCGGGCGCGAGGAGGAGGCTAGCCGACCTGCTTGTCCGCCCGCGCGTCGATTTCCACCGGCAGGCACTCCAGACGGGCCGCCCACTCGGTGACGCGGCGCGCCACGTCCTGCGCGGTGATGCCGCACAGCGACAGCACCTCGCCGCGCGAGCCGTGGTCGTGGAACTGCTGCGGCAGGGCGATGTCGCGCAACGGCACCTCGACGTCGGCGTCGCGCAGCGCGGCCGCGAGCGCCGAACCGAAGCCGCCGTGGCGGCCGCCGTCCTCGACTGTCACGACGAGCTTGTGCGCCGCGGCCAGCTCCACGAGGTCGCCCGACATCGGGTAGATCCACCTCGGGTCGACGACCGTCACGCCGATGCCCTGGTCCTCAAGCCGTTGCGCGGCTTCCAGCCCCAGCTCGCCCAGCGCGCCGACCGTGACCAGCAGCACGTCGTTGCCGGAGCGGCGGAGCACGTCGACCGAGCCCACGCGTTCCACCGCGGGCAGGTCCTTGCCCACGGACGCCTTCGGGTAGCGGATGACGGTGGGCGCGTCGGAGATGTCCACGGCCTCGCGCAGCTCCTCGACCAGCGAGGCGGCGTCGCGCGGCGCCGCCACGTGGACGCCGGGGATCACGCCGAGGATCGACATGTCCCACATGCCGTGGTGCGACGCGCCGTCCGGGCCGGTGACGCCCGCGCGGTCGAGCACGACCGTGACGCCCTGCCGGTGCAGCGCGACGTCCATGAGCAGCTGGTCGAACGCCCGGTTGAGGAACGTGGCGTAGACGGCGACGACCGGGTGCAGGCCGCCGATGGCGAGGCCGGCGGCGGAGGTCAGCGCGTGCTGCTCGGCGATGCCGACGTCGAAGAAGCGCTCCGGGAACGCCTTGGCGAACGGGTCGAGGCCGGTGGGCCCCTGCATCGCGGCGGTGATCGCCACGACGTCGGAGCGCTCGCGGCCGACGTCGACGAGCGCGTCGGAGAACACGTGCGTCCAGGTCCGGCCGGCCGGCTTCACGTCCTCGCCGGTGATCGGGTCGATGATCCCGGTGGCGTGCATCTGGTCGGCCTCGTGGTTCTCGGCCGGCGCGAAGCCCATGCCCTTGCGGGTGACCGCGTGCACGATCACCGGGCCGCCGAACGACTTCGCGCGCTGCAACGCGGACTCGAGCGTCGCCTGGTCGTGGCCGTCGACCGGGCCGATGTACTTGAGGCCGAGGTCCTCGAACATCGCCTGCGGCGCCAGCGCGTCCTTGATGCCGCGCTTGGCGGCGTGCAGGGCGGCGTAGAGCGGCTTGCCGAAGAACGGCGTCTGCTGCAGGGCGCTCTTGCCCTTCTCCAGCACGCGCTCGTAGCCGGGGCGCAGCCGCAGCGACGACAGGTGGTCGGCGAGACCACCGATCGTCGGCGAGTACGAGCGGCCGTTGTCGTTGACCACGATCACGACCGGGCGCGTCTTGTCCGCCGCGATGTTGTTCAGCGCCTCCCAGCACATGCCGCCGGTCAGCGCGCCGTCGCCGACGACGGCGACCACGTGACCGCCGCTGCCGTTGATCTGCTTCGCCTTGGCCAGGCCGTCCGCGTAGGACAGCGCCGTCGAGGCGTGCGAGCTCTCCTGCACGTCGTGCTCGGACTCCGACCGCGACGGGTAGCCCGACATGCCGCCCTGCTGGCGCAGCCGGTCGAAACCGTCGCGCCGGCCGGTGACGATCTTGTGGACGTACGACTGGTGCCCGGTGTCGAACACGATCGGGTCCTGCGGCGAGTCGAACACCCGGTGCAGTGCCACGGTCAGCTCGACGACACCCAGGTTCGGGCCGAGGTGCCCGCCCGTCTTGGACACCTTGTCGACCAGGAAACGCCGGATCTCCTCGCACAGCTGCGTCAGCTGCGCCTCGTCCATCCGTTTCAGATCAGCCGGTCCGTGCACGGACTCCAGCAGGGTCACCACGCCACCTCACTCCTGAAGACTTCGGCTCAGTCTACGGAGACGCGACTGAGACGCATGGTCAGCGCGTCTCAGGTACGAGCAGGGCGATGCACTCCACGTGGTGGGTCATCGGGAACGCGTCGAAGGCCCGCAGCTGGTCGAGCCGGTACCCCTGAACTGTGAATTCGGCCAGGTCACGTGCCAGTGCGGCGGGGTCGCAGGCCACGTAGACCACCCGCTGCGGACGGCGCCGTGCGACTTCAGCCACAACGACCTTGCCCGCCCCCTTGCGCGGTGGGTCGAGGACCACGACCTGCGGGTCCTCCACCGGCAGCGGACGGGTCACCAGGCGTTCGACCTTGCCCACGACCCACTCGACCTGGGGCATGCGCCGCAGGTTGCGCCTGCCGTCCTCGACCGCGCCCGGGAAGGACTCCACGACCAGCACGGACCCGGTGTCGCCGACCTGGCGGCCGAGCACCGACGCGAACAGCCCGGCGCCGCCGTAGAGGTCCCACGCGCGCTGGCCGGGCTCGGCCGCGGCCCACTGCCCCACGACGGTCGCGAACGTGTCCGCCGCCGCCGGGTGGACCTGCCAGAAGCCGTCGGCGGAAATTCGCCACTTTCGGCTGGCGGCCGTCTCGACGGCCGTACCGGTTCCGGCGCGTCGCACGGTGTGTCGGCCACGCACCTCACCCACATGGCGGTTGCCGTCACCGTCTTGGACGATCGTCAGCTCCTGCGCCCGCCACCTGCGGTCGGTCACGGCCTCGACCATGCCCGGCCGGCTGATCACACAGTGGTCGACCGGGATCACATCGTGGGAACGGGTGCCGCGGAAACCGGGTCGCCCGTCACCGTCGACGGCCATCCGGATGCGGGTCCGCCACTCCAGCGGCCCGCCCGGCAGCGCCTCCACGACCACGTCCCGCTCGATCTTGCCGAGACGGCTCAGCTGCTCGCGGACGACCTGCGCCTTCAGCTCCCGTTGCGCGTCCCACGCCACGTGCTGGAAGTCGCAGCCGCCGCACAGCCCCGGCCCGCTGAACGGACACGGGGCCTCGACGCGGTCCGGTGACGCCTGGAGGACCTCCACGGCGTCCGCACGGCAGAACGACCCGCCGTTGTCCTCGTACACGGAGGCGACAACGCGCTCACCGGGCAATGCGTGGCGCACGAACAGAACACGGCCCTCGTGCCGTGCGACGAAGTGCCCGCCGTGCGCGACGGGCCCCACCTCTACCTCGAAACGTCGTCCTACCCAGCTCACCGGTCGTCAAGTCCCCTCCGGACAGCGCCGGGCGCGATGACGTCCTTGTCGCGGACCTTGGCCGCCGACGTGAGCTGCCAGGGCACGCTCGTCACCATCACTCCCGGCTGGAAAAGCAGCCTTCCCTTGAGCCGCAACGCGCTCTGGTTGTGCAGCAGCTGCTCCCACCAGTGGCCGACCACGTACTCGGGGATGAACACCGTAACGACATCGCGCGGGTTGTCCGACCTGACCCGCTTCACGTAGTCGAGGACGGGCTTGGTGATCTCGCGGTACGGCGACTCGATGACCTTCAGCGGGACCTTGAAGTTCTCCCGCTCCCAGTCCGCGACGAGCTTGCGGGTGTCGCCGTCGTCGACGTTGACCG
Source organism: Lentzea sp. NPDC037011 (assembly GCF_055607425.1). Taxonomy (NCBI): domain Bacteria; kingdom Bacillati; phylum Actinomycetota; class Actinomycetes; order Pseudonocardiales; family Pseudonocardiaceae; genus Lentzea; species Lentzea sp. NPDC037011. The sequence goes on from NZ_JBVJRT010000015.1 coordinate 8,052, forward strand.
TGACGGCCTCCAGCACGTCCGGGCGGGTGGCCTTCGCGTAGGACAGCGCGCGCAGCGTCGGCATGTGCAGTTTGGACACCAGGACCATCGCGTGGTTGCGGGCCGGCAGCGTGCGGACCCGCTCCTGCTGGCGCAGCTCCTCGGCGACGGTGTCGTAGTGCTTGCGGATCGCGGTCATCAACGCGTAGATGGCCGCCATCGCCGCGATGGCGATCCACGCGCCCTTCGTGAACTTCGTGATGAGCACGATGATCAGCACGGTCGCGGTCAGCGCCAGGCCGAAGGTGTTGATCATCTGGGAGCGGCGCATCCTGGTGCGTGCCTGGGCGTCGGTCTCGGTCCTGAGCAGCCGCTGCCAGTGCTTGATCATGCCGAGCTGGCTGAGCGTGAACGACACGAACACGCCCACGATGTAGAGCTGGATCAGCCGGGTGACCTCGGCGTCGAACGCGATCACCAGCACGACCGCGAAGCCGGCGAGGAACAGGATGCCGTTGGAGAACGCCAGCCGGTCGCCGCGGGTGTGCAGCTGGCGGGGCAGGTAGCGGTCCTGGGCGAGGATCGAGCCGAGCACCGGGAAGCCGTTGAACGCGGTGTTCGCGGCGAGCACCAGGATGAGCGCGGTGACGCCGGCGATGAAGTAGAAGCCGGGCGGGAAGCTGTCGAACACGGCGTGCGCGATCTGCGCCACCATCGTCTTCTGCTCGTAGCCCTCAGGGGCGTTGGTGATCTGCTGCGCGGGCGACTCGGCCATCCGCACGTCGGTGAGCTGGGCGAGGATGATCAGGCCCATCAGCATGACGACCGAGATGCCGCCCATCAGCAACAACGTCGTCGCGGCGTTGCGCGACTTCGGCTTGCGGAACGCGGGCACGCCGTTGCTGATCGCCTCGACACCGGTCAAAGCGGCGCAACCGGACGAAAAAGCCCGCAGCACCAGGAACACGAACGCCAGTCCCATCAGGTGGTCCGACTCGGCGTGGATCTCCAGGCCCGAGCTCTCCGCACGCATCTCGTCGCCCAGGACGAAGCCGCGGAACAGCCCGTAGCCGATCAGGCCGAACACGCCGATCATGAACGCGTAGACGGGGACGGCGAACGCGCTGCCGGACTCGCGGATGCCGCGCAGGTTCACCGCCGTCAGCAGCACGATGGCCGCGACCGCGAACTCGGCCTTGTGCGTGGCGACGAACGGGATCGCCGAGCCGATGTTCGCCATCGCCGCCGAGATCGACACCGCGACGGTGAGGATGTAGTCGACGAGCAGGGCGCTCGCCACCGTCAGCCCCGCCCTGCGGCCCAGGTTGACCGTCGCGACCTCGTAGTCACCGCCACCCGACGGGTAGGCGTGCACGTTCTGCCGGTAGCTGGCGACCACGGTCAGCATCACGACCACGACCGCCACCCCCACCCACGGTGCCATCGCATAGGCGCTCAAGCCCGCCACCGACAGCATCAGGAAGATCTCCTCCGGCGCGTACGCGACCGACGACATGGCGTCGGAGGCGAAGACCGGCAAGGCGATGCGCTTGGGCAGCAGGGTGTGAGCGAGGCGATCGCTGCGGAACGGCCGTCCGACCAGGAGGCGTTTGGCAGCGGTGGCGAGCTTGGACACGGCCAGAGCGTAAGGGGTCCGCTCACCGGGACGGGCTAATGCTCGGTAGGTTCTGCGCAGAGTTCGCCTGAGGAGGCATTCGGTGCACGTGGTGATCATGGGTTGCGGGCGGGTGGGGGCGTCCCTGGCCAAGGCCCTGGAACGGCTGGACCACCAGGTCGCCGTGATCGACAAGGACGCGCAGTCGTTCCGCAGGCTGGGCGGGGATTTCCACGGCCAGCAGGTCGTCGGGAACGGGTTCGACCGCAACGTGCTGATCGAGGCGGGTGTCGAGCGCGCCGGCGCGTTCGCGGCGGTCTCCAGCGGCGACAACTCGAACATCATCTCGGCGCGGGTGGCGCGGGAGACGTTCGGCGTGGAGCACGTCGTCGCGCGCATCTACGACCACAAGCGGGCCGCGGTGTACGAGCGGCTGGGCATCCCGACGGTGGCCACGGTGCCGTGGAGCACCGACCGGTTCCTGCGCATGCTGCTGCCCGAGGGCGCGGCGACGGCGTGGCGCGACCCGTCCGGCACGGTGGCGGTGCTGCCGGTCGAGGTCGACGAGCGGTGGGTGGGCCGGCCGGTGTTCGAGCTGGAGGCCGCGGTGGGGGCGCGGGTGGCGTTCCTCATGCGGTTTGGCACGGGCGTGCTGCCCGACGCGAAGACCACGGTGCAGGCGGACGACACCATCTACGTGGCGGCGTTGTCCGGCACGGTCACCGACGTCGCGGCCGCGGCGCTGCAGGCACCGGAGGAGAGCTGATGCGGATCGCGATCGCTGGTGCGGGTGCGGTGGGGCGGTCCATCGCGCAGGAGCTCGTCCAGGACGGGCACCAGGTCATGCTGATCGAACGGGACCGGGCGCACTTCGACCCGAACTCGGTGGAGCAGGCCGAGTGGGTGCAGGCCGACGCGTGCGAGCTGTCGTCCCTGGAGGACGCCGGCATGCAGCTGTGCGACGTGGTGATCGCCGCGACCGGTGACGACAAGGTCAACCTGGTGGTGTCGCTGCTCGCGAAGACCGAGTTCGCGGTGCGGCGCGTGGTGGCGCGGGTGAACGACCCGACGAACGAATGGCTCTTCACCGAGTCGTGGGGGGTCGACGTCGCCGTGTCGACGCCGCGGTTGCTCGCCGCGATGGTCGAGGAGTCGGTGACGATCGGCGACGTGGTGCGGCTGCTGACGCTGCGCCAGGGCCAGGCGAACCTGGTGGAGATCACGCTCGACGAGTCGACGCCGTTCGCCGGGCGCGCGGTGTCGGAGCTGACCCTGCCGCGTGACGCCGCGCTGGTGACGATCCTGCGGGGCGGGCGGGTCATCGTGCCGCAGCCGGACGACACCCTCGAAGGCGGCGACGAGCTGCTGTTCGTCACGACCGCCGCGGTCGAGCAGGACATCAAGTCCGCGCTCGGCTACTGATATACCGCATATCGGATATGGGCTCGGAGCTAGAGCTCATATCCGATATATCGCGTGCTGATGTACTGGATATCGGATATCAGGGTGCGTTCCAGTGCTGGTCTTCGCCGCCATGGCAGTCCCATAGCTGCACCGCGATGCCGTAAACCGGTTGGGACCGGCGATCTCGACCGCTGCGCTGTGGCTGGTCGTTCCCAGCTTCAGGAGTGTCATGCGGCCCCGACGTCGGCATCGGACCGCAGGACACACCGATCGAGCGGTATCTGCGGAGCGCATCCGCACACTTACCAGCTGTGAGCGATCAGTTGCCCCTGGTCGGGCGCGACGAAGCGCGGCGGGTCGAGGTCGCCCGCACGCGGGCGTCCGAGCTGTTCTTCGGTCTGGGAGACGAGGAAGCCGCTGTCGCCGTGCTGGACGAGCTGACAGCGGCGGCACTGCCCGCGGAGCTGGAACGCGCGGTCCTGCACACCGCGGCGGAGTTCGCGGTGGAGGCCGCACCGGTACCGGTGCTCCGGCTAGTTGGCGCGCTGCTGCTCGCCGAGGACGAACGGGCCGGCCGGCGGGTGCTCGCGGTCGCCGACCGGCTCAGCGGCCACCACGCCGACGCCATCGCGCGGGCCGCAGCCGATGACGAGGTCTGCACGGCGAGCCTTCTGCTCTCCGGTGACCTGGCGCCGGCCGAGGAACGTGCCACGCGGACGTTGGCCGAAGAAGGGCACCGCCCGGCATCCCAGGTGTCGTCGCGGGTGTTGTTGAGCCAGAGCGCGCGCATGCGCGGACAAGCGGCGGCGGCTGTGCGGATCAGCGCCGAAGGCCTTCCCGAGCCGAACGCACCGCTGACGCTGTGGGACGTCGTGCTGCTGGCCGAGTTCGCCACCGGAGCCGCACTGCGGGGGCAGACCGATCGCGCGCAACGCGCGCTGGCCGGTGCCGAGGCCGGGTTGCGACCGGCCTGGCGCGTGGCGCGGTTCGCCGTCGGTGGCGCACGGTCGTGGGTGCTCGCGAGTGCGGGACGGGTCGATGAGGCCGTGCAGGCAGCGTTGGACAACGCCGCCGCCGCATGGGCCCACGGCGCACATTCCGAGGAAATCGTGTCGCTGCACGACGCCGCACGGTTCGGTGCCGACACCTCACCGCGTCTGCTGGAACTGGCGAAGTCGCGCAAAGACCCGCTCACAACCGCATACGCCACCCACGCGCAGGCGCGCGCATTGCGTGACCCGGCGGGGCTGGAGGAGGTGGCAGCGGCGTTCCTGGCGTGCGGTGCCACGTTGTTCGCCGCCGAGTCGATCGCCGAGGCCGGCCGCCTGTCCCGCCTGCACGACCGGCCCCGCGACGCGGACCGGTTGGAACGGCAGGCCGCCGCGCTCGCCGAGTCGTTCGACGGCGCGACCACACCGGGCCTGGCGGTCACGAGCACGCTCGTCGCCCTCACCCACCGCCAGCGGGAGATCGCGCGCCTGGCCGTGGCGGGGCTGACGAACACCGAGATCGCCGACCGCCTGGCCATCGCCAAGCGCACCGTCGACAACCACCTGCACACCACGTACGCGGCGGTGGGCGTCACCGGGCGGTGCGGGCTGCGCGCGCTCTTCGGCCAGTGCTAGCGAGCGGCCGGTACCGCGACGAGCCTCGTGCGGAACGGGACAGGGCCGGGCTTCCTCGCGGAGGCCCGGCCCTGTCCGTGTCGAGAGTGCGTCAGTCGCGGGACTTCTCGCGCGACTCCTGCTCGACGGTGCGCTTCAGCTCGTCCATGTCCGGGGTGAGCAGGTCGTCGGCCGTGCGGGCGAGGACCTCGTCGGTCTCCGCGGCGAGCTCGGCCTCCGCCTCCCGCTCGGCTGCTTCCTCCGCGGCCTTGAGGCGCTTGTCGGCGCGGCGGACGGCCCACACGGTGGCGACGAGGGCGATGGCCATCAGCGGGTAGCCCATGCCGAGGCGGGCGACGGCCAGCCAGCCGACCTGGTCCTCCTCGTAGAGCCAGCGCTGCACGACGAAGCGGGCGAAGAAGACGAGCGCCCACACGAAGGTGGCGATGTCGTAGTCGCGCAGCGAGGCCTTGTCGGAGCGCCAGGAGCGGTCTCTGCCGTTGAGGAAAGCCCAGATCACGCCGGCCAGCGGCCAGCGCACGAGGATCGACAGCAGGAACGCGCCGCCGTAGACGACGCTCTGCCAGATGCCGAACAGGAAGAAGCCCTTGGCCTCACCTGTCTTGTAGGCGATGAACGCGGCGATGCCGACGCCGAAGACGGCGGAGATGGCGGGCTGGATCGTGCCCTTGCGGACGGCGAGGACCACGCCGATCACGACGGCCGCCGCCAGGGCGCTGATGATCGCGGCCATGAGGTTCTTGGCGGCGAAGTTGACGATCACGAAGACGACGACGGGCAGCGAGGAGTAGAGCATTCCGCTCACTCCGCCCATCTGCTCGAGGACGGTGGGCTGCTTTTCTTCGGTCTTGGCTGAGGTCATGAAGCGATCTGCAACTCGTAATAGGGGTTGTAGAGCACCTTGCGCCCGTCGCGCACGGCGATGCGGCCACGGGCCTTGATCGTCCGACCAGGCTCGATGCCCGCGATGCGACGGCGGCCGAGCCAGACGAGGGTGACGCCCTCGGTGCCGTCGTAGAGCTCGGCTTCCAGGGTGGCGGCCGCGTCGCGGGGGCAGAGCTCCACGCTGCGGAGCCGGCCCAGGACGGTGACCTCCTCACCGGACTTGCAGTCGCAGGCCTTCACCGCGCCGACGGCCTCCGCTTTCCGCGACAGGTCGTCCGCGTCGAGCTCGGCGACGTCGCTGGTCAAGCGACGCACCAAGCGGTGCCAATAGCCGCCCATCCCCGACTCCTGCAGTGCCTTGGTGGCCCAGTGGTGTGGACCGTCTGACAGTGAGGGTACGCACGAGGGCGGACAATCTCGGCCGTGCCTGTCGAGACTGTCCTCCTGCTGCCCGGTACCGCCTCCGACGCCGTGTTTGTCCGTTCCGTCTTCACGGGCCCGTTGTCGCAGGTCGGAGCGGTGATTGACGCTCCGCACGTCCGCACACTCAGTGAACGGTTGACGGCACTGGAACACGCCGCCGCAGAGCACCCGATCGTGGTGGGGGGCGTCTCGCTCGGCGCGCACGTCGCCGTGTCGTGGGCGGTCCGCAACCCGGACCGGTGCGCGGGGCTCGTGCTCGCGTTGCCCGCGTGGAACGGCAGCCCGGACGGCGCACCGGCCGCACTCGCGGCGACGGCGAGCGCGCAAGTCGTTGCGGCACATGGGATCGACGCGGCGCTCGCCGGCACGTCCGGCTGGCTGCACGACGAGCTGCGGCGCGCCTGGCACGGCTACGGCGAGCTGCTCGTACCGCACCTCGCCGAGGCGGCCGAGTCGGTCGCGCCGACCCTGGCGGAGCTGAGGTCCCTCGACGTGCCCGCGGGGATCGTCGGCTGCGTCGACGACCCGGTGCACCCGGTCGAGGTCGCACGGGCGTGGGCGGACGCACTGCCGCGCGCCGTGCTGGTGGAGACGACGCTGGACGCCTACCCGCACGCGCTGGGGCGTGCGGTGCAGGCGTGGCGTCGGGCGCAGGGGCGTTAGCCCTGCTGCTGCTGGATCTGCCGGGCGATCGCCTCCGGCAGCTCGACGGGCAGCGGGGTGCGGGGCGGCATCGGCTGCTCACCGCGCACGACCACGGTGCCGCGGATCATCTCGCGCAACGCCGCGGCGTTGTGCTCGAAGTGCTCCTCGGGACCGGCGGCGACACCGCGCAGCATCCAGCGCGGGCCGTCGATGCCGACGAAGAGGATCTGCACGCCTTGGTTGCGCGCGGTGATCTCCTCGCCCCACTCGCCGTTCTCCCGGTTGATGCGGGCGCCGTCCTCCTTGAGGCCCGCGATCAGCTCGGCGCCGACCTCCTTCCAGAGGCCACCGGACTTCGGCGCGGCGAACGCGCTCACCGTCAGCTGACCGACGGGCGTGAGGATGTGCACCGCGCGCACGGATGCGCTCTGCTGGTCCATCTCGACCTGCAGCTGGGCCTCGTCCGGCATGGGCAGCAGCACCGAACCCAGGTCGAGCCGCTGCACGTCGTCCTTCGGTGCGACGGTCGAGTCCCACGGGCCTTCCACGTCGTCGAAGACCTCGTCGTTCTCCAGGCCGGTGTCAACGCCCCCCGCGGAGTGACGACCGCGCTTGCGGCGCCTTCCGAACATCCCTTACCCCTCGGTCTCTGTGGTTGCCGTGCCGGCGAGCACCACGTGCCCGCCGGTCGAGCCGTAGCCCCCCGCACCGCGCTCCGTCTCCGGCAGCGCCGTGACCTCCCGGAACACCGCGTGCTCGACGCGTTGCACGACGAGCTGGGCGATCCGGTCGCCGCGCGAGAGGGCGATCGGCTCACGCAGATCATGGTTCACGAGGCAAACGCGGATCTCACCGCGGTAGCCCGAGTCGATCGTCCCCGGCGTGTTCACCACGCTCAACCCGACCCGCGCGGCCAGGCCGGAGCGGGGGTGCACGAAGCCCGCGAACCCGTCGGGGAGCGCGATCGCGACACCGGTGCCGACCACCGCGCGCTCGCCTGGTGGAATGACCACGTCCGACGTGGTGACCAGGTCGGCGCCCGCGTCGCCGGGACGGGCGTAGGCGGGCACGGGAACCCCCGGATCGAGCCGGGTCAGCAACACCTCGACGCTGGACACGGCGGCCGAGATTACCCTGACGACGTGAGTGAGACTGCCGTGACCGCCACTACGACCTTCCGCGAGCGCCTGTACGTGACGTGGTGGATCTGGCCGCTGCCGCTGCTGGCCGCCGCTCTGCTGGCCGCCGAGGTGCACATGGGGTTCCCCGGGGTGCGCTCCTGGCTGCCGTACGCGGTCCTGCTGCCGCTGACCGTCCTGCTGATCGTCCGGATGGGGTCGACGAAGGTCGAGGTGTCCGGCGGTGAGCTGCACGTGGGCGAGGCCCACATCCCGCTGGAGCTGCTGGGCGAGGTGGAGGTCATCGCGCCGGAGGCCCGGCGCGCCGCCATGGGCCGTGAGCTCGACCCGGCGGCGTTCGTGCTGCACCGCGGCTGGGTCAAGCCGATGGTGCGCGTGCGGGTGACCGACCCGGAGGACCCGACGCCCTACTGGCTGGTCAGCACCCGGTACCCCGAGCGGCTCGCCGCCGCGCTGAAGGCCTGAGGTTTCCCCGAAAGGCTGAAGTTCGACGGTGCCGTCGAGGTCGGTCAAACACAACTGGGCGCCACCCGTGCGGGTGAGCGCCCAGTGCTGTTGAGGCCTGCGGATCAGGCGCAGTCGCGGCAGATGTACACGCCGCCGTTGTCCTCGGCGAGCCTGCTGCGGTGGTGCACCAGGAAGCACTTGGAGCACGTGAACTCGTCGGCCTGCTTGGGCAGGACCTTGAACGTGAGCTCCTCGCCGGACAGGTCGGCTCCGGGGAGCTCGAAGTTCTCCGCGCTCGCGTCCTCGTCGACGTCGACGACGCCGGACTGCGTCTCGTTCCGCCGGGCCTTCAACTCCTCGAGGGAGTCCTCAGCGAGTTCGTCCGCCTCGCTGCGACGCGGCGCGTCGTAGTCGGTCGCCATCTTCTTCACCCCTGCGGTCTACGGAGACTGTTCGTGTCGCTGGTTAACGCTCCAGCGCCCTCTTTTGTGCCCCACGTCAAGGTGACGTAGGTCTCTCGCACTCCGTGGCAAGCCAACCCCCTTGACGTGACCGTCGGCTTGATCGACATGTGTGCGGAGCGCGCAGAGGGTAGCTCACTGCCCGAATGACCCGACATCGGGTTACCCCTTACCGACCGGACGGGTGACACAACCTTTCTACGCTGGACCGATACCCTGTGCGGGAGCACCTTCGGCTCGGCGTGCAACCTCGCTCCGGGCAGGTACCGTCCTGACTGAGAGCGACCGGGCCGGTGCGGTGGGTCACGTGCGCCGCGGCGCACGCCGGCCGGGCAGGGCCTAGGCTGATCAGAGGGTTGGAACACGGGGAGGGCTTCGGACGTGGGACCCGCATCGGGAAGCTTGACGCCGTACAAGCGGCGCCGGCCGGTACCCGCGCTCATCCTGTTCACGGTGCTGCTGGTCAGCTCCGTCTTCGTGTGGGTGGAGGTGCTCGGCAGCGCCAGTGACGTGGACGCGGCCATCAGGTGCAACCCGCCCGGCGGCACGACCACGAACGTGACGAGCGTGGTCGACCCGGCGGCGGCACCGGTCGCGCCGCCGCCCGCCCTGGGCACGGTGCTGGAGCACGACGCGCTGGACCGCACGAACCCGGTTCCGGTGGGTGACGTGAACTTCCGCGTGGTGAACGCCTCGACGCAGCGCAACCACGCGAAGGCCGTGGCGGTGATGCTCACCGAGCTCGGCATGAAGCAGGCGGCCGAACCCGGCAACGACCCGGTCTACCCCGCGGGGGACATGAACTGCCGCGGCCAGCTCCGCTTCGGTGCGCCCGGCGCCCAGGCGGCGCGGACGTTGTCGCTCGTCGAACCGTGCCTGGAGCTGGTGCGCGACGACCGCCAGGACGCGACCGTCGACGTGTCGGTGGGCAAGAAGTTCGACGAGGTCAAGCCGAACAGCGCCGCCCGCAAGGTCCTCGACCAGCTCAAGGAGTGGGCGGACCAGCAGCCGGAGCAGCAGGGCGGTCAGGTCGCCGAGCCGAACCCGCCGACGCTGAACGCCGACAACGTGGCCGCGGCCCGTGAAGTGACCTGCTGACCTCTCGTCCCGCTCCACCCGGCCGTGAGCCAGACGGCTCCAGCTGAGTCCAGGTTGACTGGACAGCGATCAGTCATCAGTTGACCGGATCAACCCACATGTTGATCCGGTCAACGTGCACGAGCCGCGTCAATCAGACCTTGCCGAAGCCCGACTCCACCAACGCCGTGTACATGGCGTCGGCGACACCGGGCGCGGCGGCGAACGTGGCGTCCTCCCCCAGCTCCGGCGACGTCCCCGGCAGCCGCACCACCGCACCCGCCTCGGCGGCGACCAGCGCGCCCGCCGCCCAGTCCCAGCGGCCCAGGCCGTGCTCGGCGTAGGCGTCGAGGCGACCGGCGGCCACCGAGCACAGGTCGAGCGAGGCGGCACCGGCACGGCGCATGTCCCGCACGCGGGTCGACATCGCCGCCCAGGTGTCGGCCTGGCGCTGACGGCGTTCGGCGCGGTACTCGAAGCCGTAGCCCAGCAGCGACAGCGACAGGTCCGTGGCCGCCGACACGCGCACCGGTTCGCCGTCGAGGAACGCGCCGTGCCCGCGCGCCGCCGTCCACATCCGGCCGGTCGCCGGCTCGAAGACCGCGCCGGCGACCGACTCGCCGTCGAGCTGCGCCGCGATCGACACCGAGTACCAGGGGATGCCGTAGAGGTAGTTGACGGTGCCGTCGATCGGGTCGACGACCCAGGTCAGGCCGGAGCCGACGGACCCGCCCTCCTCCTCGCCCAGCACCGGCTCACCGGGCCGGGCCTCGGACAGACGCGTCCGAACGAGTTGTTCCGAGGCGCGGTCGGCTTCCGTCACCACGTCGGTGGAGGTGCTCTTCGTGTCGAACGACACCACCGCGGACGCGCGCATGCGCTGGACGAGAGCACCTGCTTCCCGTCCGATGGCTGCGGCGATGTCGACGAGTGGCCGGGGATCAAGCACGACCGGTTCCCTCCTGCGTCACTAGCACGGGACTATCGGACAACGTCAGGCTAATGTCTGCGCACCACGGTTACTGAATCGAGTAGGAAGGACCACGGGGATGGGCATCACCCGCGGGTTCGGTGTGGACATCGGCGGCTCCGGCATCAAGGGCGGGCTGGTCGATCTCGAAACCGGCTCACTGGACGGCGAACGGATGCGGATCCCCACGCCCCAGCCCTCGACTCCCGACGCGGTGGCGGACGTCGTCGCCGAGATCGTCGAGAAGTTCCAGTGGGACGGACCGGTCGGCGTGACGCTGCCGTGCGTCGTCAAGCACGGCGTCGCGCACAGCGCCGCGAACGTGGACAAGGGCTGGATCGGCTGCGACGCGGCGTCGTTGTTCGCCGAACGCCTGGGCCGCAAGCCCGAGGACATCGTTGTGATGAACGACGCGGACGCCGCCGGCATCGCGGAGATGTCGTACGGCGCGGGTGTGGACAGGCTCGGGACCGTGGTGCTGCTGACGTTCGGCACGGGCATCGGCAGCGCGGTGTTCCTGGACGGCAAGCTCGTCCCGAACACCGAGTTCGGCCACCTCCAGGTCGACGGGCACGACGCGGAGAAGCGCGCGGCGGCGTCGGTCAAGGAGGAGAAGGAGCTGTCCTGGGAGGAGTGGACGCCCAGGGTCAGCCGGTACGTCAACGTGCTGGAGGACCTCATCTGGCCGGACCTCGTCATCGCGGGCGGCGGCGTGAGCAAGAAGGCGCACAAGTGGCTGCCGTTGCTCAAGGTGCGCACGGAGGTCGTCGCGGCCGCGCTGAAGAACGACGCGGGCATCGTCGGTGTCGCGTGGGCCGCGGCGCACGGCGCCCGGCCGTAGCGGGTAACCGACACCGAAACGTGTCCGTTCCTCTCGACTGGATCTAGCTGCGAGAACGCAGGTGGGAGCGCCTCGAACAGCCTCGGGGCGCAACACCGCGTCACGGACGTCGTTACAATGGAACGCACACCCGCCAGTCAAGATCGGCGGGGAGATCCCCTGAACTCTGGCGACCGAGGTTTCGCGCCCTCTGGTCAGCCTTGAACGACCGTCGCGAAAGGGCGTACGTGGCAGCCGCAGAAACCGCAACCCGACGCTCCAGCTCCGCCGCGAGCGCCGCCAAGACCACCAAGTCGACCGCGGCCGGCGAGGCCGAGGAGACGACGAAGCGCAAGACGACCGCTGCGGCAGCCAAGAAGCCCGCAGCCAAGGCCGCCGGCGCCAAGACCACCCGCGCTCCGCGCAAGGCAGGGGCCAAGGACGCCGCCGCCAAGGGCGGGCCGAAGAAGGCCGGCGAGGGCGACGAGCCGGAGGACGTGGAAGGCGCTCCCGGCGAAGGCGACCTGGAGGACGTCGAGCTGGTCGACGAGCCGATCGCCGACGAGCCGGAAGAGGCCGAGGACCCCAAGAGCGAGGGCGACTTCGTCTGGGACGAGGAGGAGTCCGAGGCCCTGCGCCAGGCGCGCAAGGACGCGGAGCTCACCGCCTCGGCCGACTCGGTCCGCGCCTACCTCAAGCAGATCGGCAAGGTCGCCCTCCTCAACGCCGAGGAGGAGGTCGAGCTGGCCAAGCGCATCGAGGCCGGTCTCTACGCCGCCGAACGCGTGCGCCGCTCCGAGGAGGAGGCCGAGAAGCTCACGCCGCAGCTGCGCCGCGACCTGCGCTGGATCGTCCGCGACGGCGAGCGCGCCAAGAACCACCTGCTCGAGGCGAACCTCCGCCTCGTCGTGTCGCTGGCCAAGCGCTACACCGGCCGCGGCATGGCGTTCCTGGACCTGATCCAGGAGGGCAACCTGGGCCTGATCCGCGCGGTCGAGAAGTTCGACTACACCAAGGGCTACAAGTTCTCCACGTACGCCACGTGGTGGATCCGCCAGGCGATCACCCGCGCGATGGCCGACCAGGCCCGCACCATCCGCATCCCGGTGCACATGGTCGAGGTCATCAACAAGCTGGGTCGCATCCAGCGCGAGCTGCTGCAGGACCTGGGCCGCGAGCCCACTCCCGAAGAGCTCGCCAAGGAAATGGACATCACGCCGGAGAAGGTGCTGGAGATCCAGCAGTACGCGCGTGAGCCCATCTCGCTGGACCAGACGATCGGTGACGAGGGCGACAGCCAGCTCGGTGACTTCATCGAGGACTCGGAAGCCGTCGTCGCCGTGGACGCCGTCTCGTTCACGTTGCTGCAGGACCAGCTGCAGTCCGTGCTCGCGACGCTGTCCGAGCGCGAGGCGGGCGTCGTCCGGCTGCGCTTCGGCCTCACCGACGGCCAGCCGCGCACGCTCGACGAGATCGGCCAGGTCTACGGCGTCACGCGGGAACGCATCCGGCAGATCGAGTCGAAGACGATGTCGAAGCTGCGGCACCCGTCGCGGTCGCAGGTCCTGCGCGACTACCTCGACTAGGACAGCGTCTTACAAAGACATACGCACGACGGCCCCGCACCGGTTCGGTGCGGGGCCGTCGTGCTTCCAAGTCAGGTGCTTGCGAGGGCATTTTGATCACGGTTCCGCGTCCGAATCGTGGGACGTTCGTGACCTGTTCGCTGCGGGCGGACAAGAGCAACCGATATCACACTCCCGGTTGCACGCAACCGACCGAACGGCCCTGAAGGGCTGCTCCACCAGCACGTTTTCGGTTGCTGTGGGTACCTGTCAAGCCGGTGAACCGGTGGCAAACCCAGGTGTGAGCCTGCGTCAAGCGGGTAAATCCCGGAGTGACGCGAGTCGCCACGCACACGGGAACACTGACTATCGCCAAAACGTCTGTCAGAGTGGAGCCAGCGAGCACGCGCACCAAGCCAGGGGCGCTGTGGTCGCAGCTTGGTAAGAGGGCACCGGAACACAACGTTTCGTTGCTGGGACGGAGGGAGATTCATCATGACTGCAGCACTCACCCGCCCCGAGTTGACCGCTGCCGACCGCTGCGACCGCTGCGGGGCTGCTGCCCAGGTTCGCGCCTTGCTCCCGTCCGGGGGCGAGCTGCTGTTCTGCGGGCACCACGCTCGCGCGCACAGTGAGAAGTTGCGCGAACTCGCTGCTGAGATTCAGCAGGGCTGACTTCCACCCCACCTAGCCGCTCGGGCCGGAGATCCACTGGATCTCCGGCCCCTTCGCTTCCGCGGGTGGTCTCCCCAGTGGTCAGATGGTGTCGAGCACCGGTTCGAAGGCCAGCTCCGCTGCGCCGACGAGCTTCGCGTCCCTGCCCAGCGGGGACGTGACGACCTGGGTGCCGCCGACAGCCCTGGAGACGAGGCTGCGCCGCTGCACGGCCGCGCTGACCCCGTCGACCACCGACGCCGGCAGCGCCGTGTAGAGGTCGCCCAGCACGACCATCTCCGGGCCGAGGACGTTGACGATGTTCGCGAGCCCCAGTGCGAGCCAGTCGGCGAACTCGTCGAGCACGGACGGGTCGTCGAGTGCCCGCAGCGCCGCGACGACAGCGCCGCGCGGGGCGTCGTCGGGCAGGCCGAGTGCCCGGCACAGCGCCGGTTCCCCGACCTCGGTCTCCCAGCAGCCGGTGCAGCCGCAGTAGCACTGCCGCCCGCGCGGGTTGACCACCATGTGCCCCAGCTCGCCGACGTAGCCGCCGGTGCCGCGCAACGGCTGCCCCGACAGGATCACGCCGCCGCCGACGCCCACGTCGGCGGAGATGTAGACCATGTCCGAGGACTGCTGCGCCGCGCCGCGCACGTGCTCCGCGAGCGCACCGAGCTCCGCGTCGTTGCCGACCTGGACGGGCACCTTCAGCACCGCCTCCAGGCGTGTGCCGAGGGCCACGTCCGTCCAGTGCAGGTTCGGTGCCTCGTGCACGTGCCCGTCGGCACGCCGCACGACTCCGGGCACCGAGACGCCCACTCCGACGGCGGTGGCGTCGAGGTCGTCGGCCATGAGGCGCGCCGAGTCGACGATGTGCGTGATGACCTCACCCGGATCACGCGTCCGGTGCAGGTTCCAGCTGTCCCGCCCGAGGATCTCCCCACCGAGGCCGACGAACCCCATCGCCACGTGCTCCACGCGCACGTCGATCGCGATCACGACCGCCGCGTGCGGCTGGGGCAGGACGAGCAGGGACGGGCGGCCCGCTCCGCTGCGCAGAGCGGGCACGCGTTCGGCGACCACGCCGGCTTCGGCGAGACCGTCCACCAGTGCCTTGATCGTGCTGCGGTTGAGCCCGAGCTCGGCCGCGAGCGACGCCCTGGTGGACGGTCCGTCGACGTGCAGGCGGCGCAGCAGCGCCGTCCTGTTGTGCCTGCGGATCTCGTCGGGACGGGTGCCGGACGTGGGTCCAGTCACCGCGTCAGCGAGCCGAGTTCGCCGCTCGGCGTCGGGACAGGGCGTCGACGCTCGCGGCGAGCAGCAGGACCAGACCGGTCACGATGAACACGACCGCGGCGGGCTGCTTGAGCAGGCCCATGCCGTTCTGGATGATCGCGAGCACGGCGCCACCGATGACGGCGTCGCGCAGACGGCCCTTGCCACCGAACAGCGACGTGCCACCGATGACGGCCGCGCCGACCGACAGCAGCAGCGTGTTGCCACCACCGGCGTTCGGGTCGACCGAGCCGACCTTCGACGAGTACACGATCGCGCCGATCGCGGCGGCGGAGGAGGCGATCACGAAGACGCTCATCCGGATCCGCTCGACGTTGATGCCGGCCCGGCGCGCCGCTTCCTTGTTGCCACCCACGGCGTAGACGTGGCGGCCGTAGGAGGTGCGGTCAAGCACGAAGGTGCCGATCACCAGCAGCACGAGCACCAGCGGCACCACGTACGGCACACCCTCGATGACGACGAGGTTGCTCGGCGCGCGGTTGAGCGAGAGCGCGTAGGTGATGACGGCGGCCAGCACCGCGAGGGCACCGATCTTGGCCAGCACCAGCGTGGTCGGCTGGGCCACGAGGCCCCGGCGCAGGCGGGAGAAGTGCCGGGTGAGCACGACCGCCGCGTAGCCGCCGACGGCGACGACGAACAGCACCCACGAGCCGACGAAGTTCAGGTTGCCGTTGGCGACGTTGAAGATCGTGTCGTCCCGCAGGCCGAGCGTGCCGCCCTGGCCGATGAGCTGCAGCACGACACCGCCCCAGACGAGGAACAGCGCCAGGGTCACGACGAACGACGGGATGCCGACCTTCGCGACCAGGAAGCCGGTGATGCAGCCGATGGCCGCGCCGACGCAGACGGCGAGCAGCATCTCCAGCCAGGCGTTCGCGGGAACGCCGACGGCGGCGATCACCAGTGCGATGGCCGACAGCGCGGCGCCCGCCCAGATCTTCATCACCACGGCGAGCACGATCGCCAGCACCAGCAGGCCGCAGAACACGTAGAACACCGTGTCGCCCATGCCGCCGAGCAGGTTGCCGTTGTGGATCAGGTGCAGCGCCATCACCGCAGCGGTCACACCGGACGCGGTACCGGCCGACAGGTCGATCTCGCCGAGCAGCAGCACGAACACCAGGCCCATCGCGATGATGGTGATGCTGGCGCCCTGCTGGAGCAGGTTGGCGAGGTTGCCCAGGGTGAAGAACGTGTCGGACAGCGAGCTGAACACGATGAGCAGCACCACGAGCCCGAGGAGCGCGGGGAGCGAGCCGAGCTCGCCGCCGCGGACCCTGGCCCAGTAGTCGCGCACCGCTTCGCCGGTGGACATGGAGGTCGTGTCGATGCCGAAGTCGGAGATCGCGCCCTGCTGGGCGGTCTCCGCCTCGTGCGTTTCGGTGGTGTCGGTCATGCTGGCCTCTTCGGAACTCATCAGATCGTCGCCGCCTCGGGGCGGGCGATGCCCAGGTCACCGGAACGTCCGGCGGTGATCAGCTCGACCACCTGGCCGTGCGTGACGTCCTTGGACCCCACGACGGCGGCCATGCGGCCCAGGTACAGGCACGCGATGCGGTCGGCGACCTCGAAGACGTCGTTCATGTTGTGGCTGATCAGGACGACGCCCAGGCCCTGCTCGGCGAGCCGGCGGACCAGGTCGAGCACCTGGCGCGTCTGCGCGACGCCGAGTGCGGCGGTGGGCTCGTCGAGCAGCACGACCTTGCTGTTCCACAGCACGGCCTTGGCGATCGCCACGGTCTGGCGCTGACCACCGGACAGCGACGAGACCTGCGTGCGCACCGACTTCACCGTGCGCACCGACAGCGACGCCAGCGTCTTGCGCGCCGCCTGCTCCATGTCGGTCTCGTCGAGCAGACCGCCCTTGGTGCGCTCGCGGCCGAGGAACATGTTCTGGACGATGTCGAGGTTGTCGGCCAGCGCGAGGTCCTGGTAGACGACCTCGATTCCGAGCTCTGCGGCGTCGCGCGGGCCCTTGATGTGCACCGGTTCGCCGTTGAAAAGGACCTCACCCGAGTCCGTCGGGTGGATGCCCGCAATGCACTTGACCAGCGTCGACTTGCCCGCGCCGTTGTCGCCGACGAGGGCGGTGACCTCGCCGGGGTTCACGACGAGGTCGATGTCGTGCAGGACGTGCACGGGACCGAAGCTCTTGTTGATGCCGCGCAGCTCGAGAATCGGCTCGCTCACTGGGGGTTCCTCCGGAGTTACCACGCGCCGAGGCGGGGTGCGCAGTCCGCACCCCGCCTGGACGCAAGCGGTCCTACTACTTGATGCCGAGCTCGGTGCAGGCGGCCTGGGTGTCGGCCACGCAGATCTCCGAGGCCTTGACGAAGCCCGCGTCGACCACGGACTTGACCTTGTCCTTGGTGATCAGCTGAGCGGTGAGCAGCACGGACTTGACGTCGCGGTTGGCCTTGCCGTCCTTCGTCGTGCCGGTCGCGAGGGCGTCGGCGGCGGCCGTGTCGCCCTTGGCGAGGGCGGCGGCCAGCTTGGCGGCGGCCTCGGCCTCGTCCTTGATCGGCTTGAAGACGGTCATGTACTGGTCACCGCGGAGCACGGCCTGCAGACCGTCCGGGGTGGCGTCCTGACCGGTGACCGGGACCTTGCCGTTCAGGCCAACCTTCTTGAGGACCGTGATCACCGCGCCGGCGAGGCCGTCGTTCGCGGCGACGACGCCGTCCACCTTGCCGCCGTTGGAGGTCAGGATCTGCTCGAAGACCTGGCCACCCTTCTGGTTGTCCCAGTTGTCGATCGGCTGGGACTGCACGAGCTTGAGCTTGCCGGACTCGTAGAGCGGCTTGAGGACCTTCTGCTGCCCCTCGTGGAACAGGGTCGCGTTGTTGTCCGTCGGCGCGCCCTCGACCTCGATGACGTTCGCGCCCTGCGGCGCGGCCTTCAGCGCGTCCGCGAGGCCCTGGCCCTGCAGCTCGCCGACCTTCACGTTGTCGAACGACACGTAGTAGGACGAGGAGCCACCGGTGTTCAGGCGGTCGTAGTCGATGACCTGGATGCCCTGGGCCTGCGCCTTCTTGGCGACGGAGGCGCCGACCTCGCTGTTGGGCGTGGCGATGATCAGGACCTTGACGCCGGCGTTGATCATGCCGTCGGCGAGGGTGCTGAACTTCTGGACGTCGCCCTGGGCGTTCTGGATGTCGGGGACGAGCCCCTCCTTCTCCAGAGCGGCCTTGAGGAGCGGCTTGTCGAAGCCCTCCCAGCGTGCGGAGGAGGCGGTCTCAGGAAGGATCACGCCGACCTTCGCGCCACTGCCGCTGCCAGAGTTCGTTTCGGTGCTTCCCCCGGTGCCGGAGGACGTGTTGGCGCCGCACGCCGAAACCGCCAGGGCGAGGCCCGCGGTAACGGCGATGGAAGCGAGAGTCTTGCTGCGCATCCGCCATCCCTTTCACTGCGCTGTGTCACAGAGAATGTTGTGGCGCACAACGTATGCCCGACATACGCGTGACCGGAACCACACTGCATCGATTAAGTCGTCACGATGCGGTAACTCTGCCGCAATTTAGCTACCGAGCGTTGTGAGAGCGTTACCAAGGCACTACTGCAACCAGTACTGATATATCGGATATCAGTTGTCGGCAGGTGAATCGATGGCCGGTCGAACGACCCGTCGAACCAGCTGTCGAACGCTCTCCGCGTCCGGCCGCGCCTGCCGGTCGGCGAACAACAGGTGGGCGCTGCCGATGAGCATCGGCGCCAGGCCGTCGAACTCGACGCCGGCCTCGACCCGGCCGAGCCGCTGCTCCGCGGCGAGGTAGGCCGCGATCAGCTCGACCGCCTCGGTCAGCACCGGCACCCCGGCGGGCCAGGTGTCACGCAGCCGGGCGCGCAACTCGTCCCTGAAGGTGATCAGCGCGACCACCGACACGGCGACGGACGTGAAGACCGCCTCGACGGCCTCGGCCAGGTTGCCGACGACCGTCCCCTCACCCGCGGTCAGCTCCGCGAGCCGTCGTTCCGTCCTGGTCGCGCGGTCCACGACGAACGCGGCGAGGAACGCGTCGAAGTCCGCGAAGTGCCGGTGCAACACACCTTTGGCGACGCCTGCGGTCTCCGTGACCGCGCGGCTGGTCAACGCGCTGGGCCCGCCCTCGCGCAGCACTTGCTCGGCCGCGCCGAACAGCTGTTCCCGCACGTCACGCAGATGCACCCCGGTCGGCACGGCTCGCGCCTCCACCCTCGCTCGGTTCACAAGTGGGCGCATGCCCACTATGGTGGGCACATGCCCACTCTAGCCGGGTGGTCGCAGAGCTTCGGCTCGGACGCCGACCGCTACGACCGCGCTCGCCCGCCCTACCCCGCCGAGATGGTCGACCGGATCGCCCGCATCGGACGCGGTCCTGACACGGGCTCGGGCCGGAGCCCCAGCGCGAGTTCCGACACGGGCGCGGGCCAGGGTCTCGACGCAGGCTTGGGCCGGATTCCCGACACGAGTTCCGGCCGCAGTTCCGCCATGGGCTCCAGCCGGGTTCCCGACGCGAGTTCTGGCCGGGGTTCCAACACGGGCTCCGGCCACAGTCTCGACATGGGCTCCGGCGCAACCTCCGAACGCGGGCCCAACACAGACTCCGGCCTGGGCTACGCCACTGGCTCCGGCGCGAATCCCGACATGGGCTTTGGCCATGGCCCCGACACCGGCTCCGCCCTGGGCCTCGGCACCGGTCCGCGCGTGCTCGACGTCGGCTGCGGCACGGGCATCGCCGCCCGGCAACTGCGGGACGCGGGCTGCACCGTGCTCGGTGTCGAGCCCGACGAGCGGATGGCCGAGTTCGCCCGCGGCACCGGTGTGATCGTCGAGACGGCGGCGTTCGAGAGCTGGGACCCGGCCGGCCGCACGGTCGACACCGTCGTCGCGGCCCAGTCGTGGCACTGGGTCGATCCCGCTGTCGGCCCCGCTCAGGTCGCGCGGGTGCTGCGGCCCGGTGGGTTGTTCGTCGCGCTGTGGCACGTGTTCACGCCGCCGGACCCGGTTGCCCGGGCCTTCGCCGATGCGTACCGGCGCGTCGTGCCCGACGCACCGTTCCAGCTCAGCACGACGGCCGAGCAGGCGCTGCAGAGCTACGCGACTGGCTGTGCCCGGACCGCCGACGCGTTCCTGGCCACCGGCGAGTTCAGCGGTGCCGAGCAGTGGCGTGCCGACTGGGAGCACAGCTACACGACCGGCAGCTACCTCGACCTCATGCTCACCACGGGCTCGCTCACGCCGCTCGCCCGCGACAAGGTCGATGTCGTCGTCGACGCCGTCAGCAACGCGATCGACGCCATGGGTGGTGGCTTCACCGCGAGCTACAGCACGCTCGCGGTCGCCGTCGTCCGAGCTTGAGCGATATATCGCATACGGGATATCGCATACTGGATACCGGATATGGCATATCGCCTGATCAGCGATGTGCCATATCCGATATATCGGCGCTCACCAGGAGCGGAGCGTCGCGATCCGCTCTTCGAGCTGCTCGATGCTCGCCATCGCCGTCACCGGGCCACCGCAGTACTCGCGCAGCTGGTTGTGGATCTTGCCGTGCGGCTTCTTCGTGCGGTGGTGGTGCATGGCGACGAGGGTGTTGAGCTCCTTGCGCAGTGAGGCGAGCCGTTCCTGGACGCTGGCCGTCCGCACCTCCCGCACCGGGGCTTCCGCCTTGGGGCGCTTGGCCGCTGACGCGAGCTGCTCCTCCTGGCGTTGCAGCAGGAGCGTGCGCACCTGGTCGGGCTCCAGCAGCCCCGGCAGGCCGAGGTACTCCTGCTCCTCCTGCGAGCCCGCGAACGCCGCCGTGCCGAACGACGAACCGTCGTAGATGACCTGGTCGAGCTCGGCGGTGGTGCCCAGCGCGGTGAAGGCGCGTTCCTCCTCGCCGGGTTCGTCCTTGGTCTGGTTCGCGTCGGCGAGCAGCTCGTCGTCCCAGCCGTCCTTCTCCCGGTGCGGCTTGCCCAGGACGTGGTCGCGCTGGGCCTCCAGCTCGGCCGCGAGCTGCAGCAGGACCGGCACCGAGGGCAGGAACACCGACGCGGTCTCGCCGGGCTTGCGGGCGCGCACGAAGCGTCCGACGGCCTGCGCGAAGAACAGCGGGGTCGACGACGACGTGGCGTACACGCCGACCGCGAGCCGCGGGACGTCGACGCCCTCGGACACCATGCGGACGGCGATCATCCAGCGTTCGTTCGTCGCGGCGAACTCGGCGATCTTGCCGGAGGCCTTCGGGTCGTCGGAGAGGACGACGGTCGCGGTGTGGCCGGTCACGCGCAGGAGCACCTGCGCGTAGGCCTTCGCCGTCTCCTGGTCGGTCGCGATCACCAAGCCGGCGGCGTCGGGGATGCCGTTCTCGCGCTTCTGCGTGAGCCGCTGGTCGGCGGCGCGCAGCACGGAGGCCATCCAGTCGCCGGCCGGGTCCAGCGCGGTGCGCCAGGCCCGCGCGGTCTGCTCCTGGGTGAGCGGTTCGCCCAGCCGTGCCGTGAACTCCTCGCCCGCGCTGGTCCGCCACGACGCCTCACCCGAGTACGCCATGAAGAGCACGGGCCGGACGACGCCGTCGCGCAGCGCGTCGGAGTAGCCGTAGGTGTGGTCGGCCTTCGAGGTCTTGAACCCGCCCGCGCCCTCCTCGTACTGCACGAACGGGATCGGCGAGTCGTCGGAGCGGAACGGCGTGCCGGTCAGGCACAGCCGGCGCACGGCGGGCGTGAACGCCTCGCGGATCGCGTCACCCCACGACTTCGCGTCACCGCCGTGGTGGATCTCGTCGAGCAGCACGAGCGTCTTGCGGTTCTCCGTGCGCACCCGGTGCAGCGACGGGTGCGCGGCGACCTGGGCGTACGTGACCGCGACACCGTGGTAGTCGCGGGAGGTGATCGCGTTGGTGTTGCGGAAGTTCGAGTCGATCGCGATGCCCTGCTCGGCCGCGGACTTCGCCCACTGGTGCTTGAGGTGCTCGGTGGGCGTGACGATCGTGACGGCCTCGATCGTGCGGTCGGCGAGCAGCTCGGCCGCCACCCGGAGGCCGAAGGTCGTCTTCCCCGCACCGGGCGTGGCGACGGCGAGGAAGTCCTGGGGCTTCGCCGCCAGGTACTTGGTCAGCGCGCGGCGTTGCCATGCCCGCAGCGGTCGCATTGCTGCTGTCGCTGTCGCTGTCGCTGTCACAGACGTGTTTCTCCTCGTTTGCGCAGGTCGAACGTGGTTTCGACACAAAACTGCCCTCAGGCAGGCCGTCGCCGAGGGCACCCCGACCCTACCTGTTCCGGACGCCGATGCCGCGAAACGTGGCCACATGCACCATGCTTGACCTTGCGATGGGCTCGCCTACCGACAACGACGCACGCAGGTCCGGCCGCAAGACGCCGCTGCGTCTACTGGCGCGCACGCTGTCGAAGGCGTGGCAGGGAAACATCTTCTCAGAAGCCGCCGAGGCCGCGTTCTGGCAGACGCTCTCGTTCCCCCCGCTGCTGCTCGGAGTGCTGGGCGCCATGGGTTACCTCGGCGACTGGTTCGGCTCCGCGGTCGTGAGCGCCGTCCAGGACAGGATCATCGGGTTCACCCGGACGATCTTCAGCGGGGACGTGGTGAACGGGGTGATCCAGCCGACGGTCACCGAGATCCTGAGCACCGGCAAGGGCGAGATCGTCTCCATCGGCTTCCTGATCTCGCTGTGGGCGGGGTCTTCGGCGATGTCGTCGTTCGTGGACGCGATCACGGTCGCGCACGGCCAGTACGGCGTGCGCAACGAACTGTGGCAGCGCCTGTTCGCCCTGCTGCTGTACATGGTGTCGCTGGTCGCGCTGGTGGTCGGCCTGCCGGTGCTGGCGCTGGGCCCGGAAATCCTGCCGCAGCTGTTCCCGGCGTCGTGGCAGCCCTACGTCGAGACGTGGGTGAGCCGCTTCTACTACCCCGGTGTGGGGCTGCTGCTCGTGCTGTCGCTGTCGATGCTCTACAAACTCGCCCTGCCGCGGAAGCTGCCGTGGCACCGGGTGCTGCCCGGCGCGGTCCTCGCGATGGCGGTGTTCATCCTGTCGTCGATCGGCCTGCGCCTGTACATCCAGTGGATCACCACCACCGGCTACACCTACGGCGCGCTGGCGACGCCGATCGCGTTCCTGCTGTTCGTGTTCTTCATCGGCCTGGCGATCACGATCGGCGCGTACTTCAACAGCGCCATCCAGGACATGTGGCCCGCGAAGATGACCCGCCGCCAGCGCCGCCGGTGGCGCCGCCTGGAGCTGGAACGCGCCGCGTCGCGCATCCGCGAGGAGGCCGCGCGGCCCCGGCCGGCCAGGCCGGAGCAGACCGCCCACACCGCGCCCTCTCCCGCCGACACGCAGCTCACGACACCGTTACCGGTCCAGGCCGTCAAGCAGGAACGCGAACGCACCAGCGGCCCCTGACAGGTCCGCGACGCACGCGAGCCCCGGCGCCTGAGCAGCAGGCGCCGGGGCTCGCGTCGCAGGACAGGAGGGCTACTCCTCGCCGCCGCCCTCGGGCAGGTTCTCGTAGATCTTCTTGCAGTCCGGGCACACCGGCGAACCGGGCTTCGGCGACCGCGTGACCGGGAAGACCTCGCCGCACAGTGCGACCACGTGGGTGCCCATCACGGCGCTCTCGGCGATCTTCGCCTTGCGCACGTAGTGGAACATCTTCGGGGCGTCGTCCGAGGACTGGTCGGTCTCATCCGGCCGTACGTCGACCTCGGGGAGAGTCTGGGTGCTCACCCGCCCAGAGTACCTGGGAAGATGCCCTCTCGTGACTACGCTGCACATCGCTGAGGAAGTTGCCGCCGCACTGGCCGAGAACCGGCCGGTCGTCGCACTTGAGAGCACGATCCTGTCCCACGGGCTGCCCGCCCCGCGCAACCTGACCGTCGCCGCACGCCTGGAGCGCGTGGTGCGGGAGGCCGGTGCCGTCCCGGCCACGATCGCCGTGCTCGACGGCGTGCCGCACATCGGCCTCACCACCGCCGAGCTGGAGCGGGTCTGCTCCGAGGAGCTGCTGAAGCTGTCCCTGCGCGACCTGGGCGCCGCCTGCGCGCTCGGCCGCAGCGGTGCCACGACCGTGGCGTCCACGACCGCGCTCGCCCACCGGGCCGGCATCCGCGTGTTCGGCACCGGCGGCCTCGGCGGTGTGCACCGCGGCGCGCACGAGACGTGGGACGTCTCGGCCGACCTCGACGTGGTCGCGACGACGCCGGTGCTCGTGGTGTCCTCCGGGGTGAAGTCGATCCTCGACATGGGCGCGACGCTGGAGGTGCTGGAGACCCGGTCCGTGCCGGTCGTCGGCTACCGGACCGACCGCTTCCCCGCGTTCTACCGGCGCGAGTCGGAGTTCGGCGTGCCGTGGCGGGTCGAGGACGCGAAGCAGGCGGCCGCGGTGTTCGCGGCGGGCGAGCGCGGCATGCTGCTGGTCAACCCGATCCCGGAGGCGTTCGAGATGGACGCCGGGCTGCACGACCGGCTGCTCGCCGAGGGCCTGCGGAAGCTCGTCGACGGCGACGTGCGCGGCAAGGACGTCACGCCGGTGCTGCTGGAGCACTTCCACACCGCGAGCGGGGGCGTGAGCCTCGACGCGAACGAGGAGCTCGTCGTCAGCAACGTCCAGGTCGCGGCCGAGGTCGCGGTGGAGCTGTGCCGGTGAGGCCGGTCGTCGTGGTCGGCGATGCCGGCCTGGACGTCGTCGCCCGCCACTCCGGCCCCATCGCGCACGGCGGTGACGTGCGCGCGAAGGTGACGATCGAACCCGGCGGCGCGGGCGCGAACACGGCCGTGTGGCTGGCCGCGTGCGGTGCGTCGCCGGTGCTGGTCGCGCGCGTGGGCGCCGACTCGGCGGGACGGCAGGTGCACGCCGAGCTGACCGCCGCGGGTGTGCGGTGCGCGTTCGCGGTCGACCCGGACCTCGCGACGTGCTGCGTGGTCGTGCTGGTCGACGAGAACGGCCAGCGCTCGATGCTGCCCGACCGCGGAGCGAACGCCCGGTTCTCCCCCGCCGACCTCGACCCCGGCCTGCTCGCGGGCGCGGACGGCCACCTGCACCTGTCCGGTTACGTGCTGCTCGACGCCACCTCGCGGCCCGCCGGGCTGGCGGCGCTGGCGGCTGCGCGGGCGGCCGGCTGGACCACGTCGGTGGACCCGCAGGCCGCGGTGCTGATCGAGGCCACGCCGTGGTTCCTGGAGGACGTGCGGGGCGTCGACGTGCTGATGCCCAACGCCGACGAGCTGGCGGCGCTGGCGGGCTCACCCGACCCGGCCGCGGCCAAGCAGCTGCTCTCGCACGTCGGGACCGTCGTGGTCACCTCCGGCCCGGACGGTGCCTCGTGGGTCGACGCCGACGAGATCGTGTCGGTTCCGGCCGAGCGCGCCGAGTGCGTCGACTCGACCGGTGCCGGTGACGCGTTCGACGCGGGGTTCCTCGCGGCGTGGCTCTCGGGTGCGTCCAAGCGCGACGCGCTGCTCGGTGGCGTGCGCGCGGGTTCGCGGGCGGTCGCCGTCGTCGGCGCCCAGCCGCCCCGTTAACCGTCGATGACGGTCGTGCTCTTCGGTGCGATCGCGCGGCGTTCGACCTGGTGCCGGTTCACCTTCTCGGACTTGCGCGGCGGCCGGTCGTTCGCGATCAGCACGGCCATCCACGGCAACGGCACGGACAGCACGATGAAGAACAGCGCGAGCCACCACGTGTGCGCGAACAGCGCCGCGAGGATGAGACACGGGAAGCGCAGGCTCATCATGATCGCGTACTTGCGGCGCCGGGCGGCGTGCTGTTCCTCGTAGGACGGGGCCGCCTCGGTGATCAACACCGGGGTGTCGTTCCGGTCTGGACTGCTCACGACACCACCTCCGGCATCCATGGTCGCACGTCCGGGTGACGACCGGGACGGCCGGTCGGCGGTTAACATCCGCGGGTGGTCGCCCTTGATCGCCTCGTGGACGTGCTCGGCAGCCTGGGCACGCACCTGGCGTGCGCGCCGAGGGGCCGTGCCGCCGAGCTGCGCGGGGTCGCCCTGCACGACCCGGCCGAGAACACGCCCGCCGCCGCGGGGGACGTGCTGCTGGGCCTGGGCACGCCGTCGGTCGCCGCGGCGGCCCGGCTGGTGTCGTCGACCGCAGCCTCCGCGGTGGTGCTGCACGGCAGGCCGCCACTGGACGAACGGGTCGTGGTCGCCGCGAAGAAGTCCGGCGCGGCCGTGCTGCTCGTGGACCCCTCGGTGCCGTGGAGCCAGCTCGCGAACGTGACGCAGACACTGGTCAACGGCGGCACGCGCACCGGTGACCTGTTCGGGCTGGCCGACGTCATCGCGGGCGTGGTCGGCGGACCGGTGACGATCGAGGACCAGCAGTCCCGCGTGCTCGCCTACTCCTACCGCCAGCAGGACGTCGACCCGGTGCGGGTGCAGACCATCCTGGGCCGCCGGGTGCCGGAGGAGGCCCGGCGCGCGCTCGACGAGTACGGCGTCTTCACGCACCTCGCCTCGTCCGACGAACCGATCTTCGTGCCCAAGCTGACCCCGCAGCTGGGCAACCGCCTGGTGGCCGCCGTGCGCGCCGGACGCGAGCTGCTCGGTTCGGTGTGGGTGGAGGTGACCGGCCCGGTCGACGCGGCCCGCACGGCGGCGTTGGTGGACGGCGCGCGCACAGCCGCGTTGCACCTGCTGCGCTCGCGTGCCTCGACCGACCTCGAACGCCAGGCGGAGGCCGACCTGGTCATCCGGCTGCTCGAACACCCGGAGTCCGCGGACGTCGCCCGGCTCGGCCTGCCGTCGGCGGACCTGCGGGTGATCGCGGTGCAGGCGCACGCGGGCGAGGGCGAGCACGGGGCGGCGGTGCTGGCGTTCCAGCGGGCGACCGCGGGCTTCGGCTGGTCGCGGCCGGGGCGCAGCGCGTTGTTCGGCAACGTCCTCTACACGGTGATCCCCGCCGCCGACGACGCCGTCGACTGGGTGCGCTCGCTGGTGCGGGAGCTGCCGGCGGAGGCGACGGTGCTGGCCGGTGTCGGCGGGCCGGCCGAGGCGACGCAGCTGCCGACCTCGCGCCAGGAGGCCGACGAGTGCCTGGCGCTGTCGACGGGTGAGCCGGTCGTGTACGACGACGCGTGGGCACGGGTGCTGCTGCACCGGCTCGCGGCCGTCGCCGACGCCGGACGGCTGCCGACCCGTGGACCGATATCCAACATATTGCGACATGACGAGGAGTTCGGGACGAACTACGCATCGACGCTGAAGGCGTGGCTCGCAGCCCAGGGTGACGTGCGGGCCGCCGCGCGGGAGCTCAACGTGCACCCGAACACGCTGCGGTACCGCATGCAGAAGATGGCGGAGGTGACACCGCTTCCGCTCGACGACCCGGACCAGCGGCTGGCGATGGCGATCGCGCTGTCGGTGATGAGGCTGTCGGCCACGCGCTGATCCCGGTGCCGTGAAAACATGTGCAGCCGTGCACCCTGATCTTTCCGCCGACCTGTGCGCCCGCCTGCGCGAGGCCTTCGAGAACGCCGGCTACACCGCGGACGGCGTGGTCGACGCGCTCGGCCCGCAGGCCCACGCCGCCCTCGGCAGGGGCGAGCCGGAACCCGCCCGCCGCGCCAGCAGGGACGCCGGGACCCTCGGCACGCTGATCCGCCTGTTCCTGCTCGGCGACACCGAACCCGAGCAGGACGTCCGCAGGGCGCTGGCCGGGACCGACATCGACGACCTCGTCGCGAACGAGGTGCTGACGAGCGAGCTGACCGCCGGGCTGGACGTGCGGCCCTACGAGGACAACTGGTGGGTCATCGCCGACCTCGACTCCGACCTGCGCGGCGGTTCCGTGCCCGAGGACCACGTCCTGGGCGTCGGCCACGCCTCGATCAGCCTCGCCCGCGCCACCCGGCGCACCCCGGTCGGCTCGCTGCTCGACCTCGGCACCGGCTGCGGTGTCCAGGCGTTGCACGCCAGCAAGCACGCCGAACGCATCACGGCCACCGATCTGTCCGAGCGCGCGCTACGGCTCGCACAGGGCACGTTCCGCATCAACGGGCTGGACGTGGAGACGTTGCAGGGCGAGTGGTTCGGCCCGGTGCGCCACCGGCGGTTCGACCAGGTCGTGTGCAACCCGCCGTTCGTCGTCGGGCCGCCGCGGGTCGACTACGTCTACCGCGACTCCGGTCTCGGCGGTGACGACGCGTCGGCGCTGGTGATCCGGCAGCTGCCCGCGTTCCTCAACGAGGGTGGTGTGGGGCAGCTGCTCGCGTCCTGGGTGCACCGCAAGGGCGAGGACTGGGAGGAGCGCGTCTCCGGCTGGCTCCCCCGCGGCGGTGTGGACGCGTGGTTCGTGCAGCGCGACATCGCGGAGCCGGCGCTGTACGTCGGCACGTGGCTCAAGGACGCGGGCGTCGACCCGCGCAGTCCGGAGGGGCGGGCGAAGGCCGCCGCGTGGCTCGACTGGTTCGAGGAGAACGACGTCCAGGGCGTCGGGTTCGGGTACGTGACGCTGCGGCGCACCGACGAGCTGCACTCCGAGGTCGTGTGCGAGGACCTGCGGCACGCGTTCGACGACCCGCTGGGCCCGGAGGCGGCGCGGTGGCTCGACAACGTGGCGTGGCTGCGCGCGAACCCCGACCTGCTCGACCGGACGTTCCGGGTCGCGGACACCGTGCTGCTGGAGGAGGTGTCCGAGGCGGGCGAGGAGGGCTGGCGCAAGGTCGTGGCCCGGCTGCACCGCACCGACGGGCCCGGCTGGCAGCACGAGGTGGACGAGGCGACGGCCAAGCTCGTCGCCGGGTGCACGGGTGCGCTGCCGTTGGCGGACCTGCTCGCGTTGCTGGAGTTCGCGTATGGAGAAATCGATTCGGAAGCCGCGTTGCCGATCGTTCGTGATCTCATCCGGCACGGAATGTTGATTCCCGCGTGAAAGCCGTTGTGGCGCGCGTCACAGAGGCGAGTGTGGAAGTCGAAGGGGAGGTCGTCGGGGCGATCACCGAGCCCGGATTGCTGGTCCTGCTCGGCGTCCACCACGACGACACGGCGGCCCACGCCGCCAAAATGGCGCGCAAGTTGCACGGGCTGCGGATCCTCGATGACGAGCAGTCGTGCGAGTCGACCGGCGCTCCCCTGCTGGTCGTCAGCCAGTTCACCCTCTACGGGGACACGCGCAAGGGCCGCCGCCCGTCCTGGACGGCGGCCGCGCGGCCCGAGCACGCGGAACCGTTGGTGAACGCCGTCGTGGCGGAGCTGCGCCAAATGGGCGCACGGGTCGAAACGGGACGTTTCCGGGCGGAGATGAAGGTGCGGAGCGTGAACGACGGTCCGTTCACGGTGCTCGTGGAGGTCTGAGGAAAGGCTTCTCAGCCAATCCTCAGATTACTCGCGCAACCGTTGTGACAGCGGCGACGTCTTCAGGTCAGGAAGTCGGGAACGAATTCGGAATCCGGTTCGTTACCCCGGATGAGAGCCAGCAAGCGATGGGATCCACAGAGCGGGCCCGCCGCGAACCGGCACCAGGGCGCAGCGCCGCGCCGCCTTGACCACCGTGCCCGCGACCGCGTCGCCCGCAGCAGGGGGAGGGAGATCCATGACCGTCACCAGGATCTTCGACCGTGAAGTCGGAGACAACACCGCCGTCGAAGCAGCCGACCTCGACGCTCAGGGGCCAGCGGCCGACCTCGTTCGAGTCTACCTGAACGGAATCGGCAAGACAGCGCTGCTCACCGCCGAGGAGGAAGTCGACCTCGCGAAGCGCATCGAGGCGGGCGTGTTCGCCCACCACGTCCTGGAGACGGCCAAGCGCCTGACTCCCACCCGTCGCGAAGAGCTGGGGGAGCTCGTCCGCGACGGCCGCCGTGCCAAGGACCACCTGCTCAAGGCCAACCTGCGCCTCGTCGTGTCGCTCGCGAAGCGCTACACGGGCCGCGGCATGCCGCTGCTGGACCTGATCCAGGAGGGCAACCTGGGCCTGATCCGCGCGGTGGAGAAGTTCGACTACACCAAGGGCTTCAAGTTCTCGACGTACGCGACGTGGTGGATCCGCCAGGCCATCACCCGCGGCATGGCCGACCAGGGCCGCACCATCCGCCTCCCCGTCCACCTGGTCGAGCAGGTGAACAAGCTCGCGCGGATCAAGCGCGACCTGCACCAGTCGCTGGGCCGCGAGGCCACGCACGAGGAGCTCGCCAAGGAGTCGGGCATCTCCGTGGACAAGGTCTCCGACCTGCTCGACCACGCCCGTGACCCGGTATCGCTGGACATGCCGGTCGGCACGGAGGAGGACGCTCCCCTCGGTGACTTCATCGAGGACTCGGACGCGACCGACGCCGAGAGCGCCGTCATCTCCGGCCTGCTGCAGGACGACCTGCGCCGCGTGCTCGCCACGCTGGAGCCGCGCGAGCAGGCCGTGATCCGGCTGCGCTACGGCCTCGAAGACGGTCAGCCGCGCACCCTCGACCAGATCGGCAAGCGGTTCGGCCTGTCCCGCGAGCGGGTGCGCCAGATCGAGCGCGAGGTCATGTCGAAGCTGCGCCAGGGCGAGAGGGCCGCGAAGCTGCGGGCATACGCCTCCTGAGGCCCGTTGGGCCAGGTGGTGTCACGGTCGGATCTCAGGCGACCGCAAGCATTGACTTGTGACTCAACGCACGGCACGGTCGGGCGTTACCAAGCCACGCGACGCCCGCCGAGAGCCGGACGTCGCACACGGAGGAAGGTCGGGGCAGCCGGGGGCTGCCCCGGCCTTCCGCGTTTCGGGCGGCCGTAGCGAAGAACACGGTGGACGGGGCGTGGTACGTCCCTTTGGTGGCGGTACGGTTTTCTGATCCGAACTGCACACCGTTGGAGTTGTGTACGCCGTGCCCACCACTTTCGAGTACACCGACGTCCTCCCGCTCGCGAAGGACACCGAGACCGAGTACCGCCTCGTCACCTCCGACGGGGTGAAGCTGATCGAGGCCGGCGACCGCAGGTTCCTGGAGATCGCGCCGGAGACCCTGACGCTGCTCGCGAAGGAAGCCGTCCGCGACATCCAGCACCTGCTGCGCCCGTCGCACCTCGCCCAGCTGCGCAAGATCATCGACGACCCCGAGGCGTCCGGCAACGACCGCTTCGTCGCGATGGACCTGCTGCGCAACGCGGCCATCTCCTCCGGCGGCGTGCTGCCGATGTGCCAGGACACCGGCACGGCGATCATCATGGGCAAGCGCACGGAGACGGTCCTGACCGGCGGCGACGACGAGCAGGCCCTGGCCCGCGGCGTCTACGAGGCCTACCAGGAGCTCAACCTGCGCTACTCGCAGATGGCGCCGCTGACGTTCTGGGACGAGAAGAACACCGGCACCAACCTGCCCGCGCAGATCGAGGTGTTCCACAAGCCCGGCCAGGACCCGATGTACGAGTTCCTGTTCATGGCCAAGGGCGGCGGCAGCGCGAACAAGACGTTCCTGTACCAGGAGACGAAGGCGGTGCTGAACCCGAAGCGCCTCGCGTCGTTCCTCGACGAGAAGCTGCGCTCGCTCGGCACCGCCGCCTGCCCGCCGTACCACCTCGCGGTGGTGGTCGGTGGCCTGTCCGCGGAGCAGAACCTGAAGGTCGCGAAGCTGGCGTCGGCCCGCTACCTGGACAACCTGCCGTCGGAGGGTTCGGCGTCGGGCCACGCGTTCCGCGACCGCGACCTGGAGCAGCAGGTCCTGGAGCTGACCCGCAACTTCGGCATCGGCGCCCAGTTCGGCGGCAAGTACTTCTGCCACGACGTGCGCGTCATCCGCCTGCCCCGCCACGGCGCGTCCCTGCCGGTCGGCATCGCGGTGTCGTGCTCGGCGGACCGCCAGGCCAAGGCCCGCATCACCGCAGAGGGCGTGTTCCTGGAACAGCTCGAACGCGACCCGGCCCAGTTCCTGCCCGAGGTCGAGGGCGAGGACCTGTCCGACGAGGTCGTCCGCATCGACCTCACCCGCCCGATGGCCGAGATCCGCGAGGTCCTCACCCAGCTGCCGGTGAAGACCCGCGTGTCGCTGACCGGTCCGCTGGTCGTGGCCCGCGACATCGCGCACGCCAAGATCAAGGAACGCCTCGACGCCGGCGAAGAGATGCCGCAGTACCTGAAGGACCACCCGGTCTACTACGCGGGCCCGGCCAAGACGCCGGAGGGGTACGCCTCCGGGTCGTTCGGCCCGACGACCGCCGGCCGCATGGACTCCTACGTCGAGCAGTTCCAGGCCGCGGGCGGCTCGCTGGTGATGCTCGCGAAGGGCAACCGCTCCAAGCAGGTGACGTCCGCGTGCGCCACGCACGGCGGCTTCTACCTCGGTTCGATCGGCGGCCCGGCGGCACGCCTGGCGCAGGACTGCATCCGCAAGGTCGAGGTGCTGGAGTACCCCGAGCTCGGCATGGAGGCGGTCTGGAAGATCGAGGTCGAGGACTTCCCGGCGTTCGTCGTCGTCGACGACAAGGGCAACGACTTCTTCGCCGAGACCTCCGCCCCGACCCTGCAGATCAGCTTCCGCCGCTAGCTCGCACAGCGGCTTCCAGCCGAGCTGCCGCAACACCTCAACGGCCGGGCCAACTGATATATCGGTTGACCCGGCCGTTGCTTGGCCCACCCCTTTGCAACGATTCTTTTGCGATCGTCGTCCAAAGAGTCGTTGCAAAGGGGCAGGTAGGAGCTGGTCGAGGACGGCGGGCACGTGGGTGAGCACGGAGATGCGGCCGTCGTCGGCGAACAGGCGGAGCTCGGCGCCGGGGATGCGGCCGGCCAGCGGGCGTGTGCGGCGGGGGCGATGCCGTCGCGTTCGCCGTGCAGCAGCACGGTCGGTGCGCTGATGGCCGACGGGTCGAAGCCCCACGAGGTCACGTGGGCGAGGTCGTCGTCGATGAGCGGGCCAGGGCCGTTGGCGAGGGCGGGACCGACGACCTGCTCGAACCACGACCAGTCACCGCGCAGCACGGCGAGGTCGCCTCGGTGAACTCCGGGTCGTACTCGGCGCCGGAGGACTCGTGCTGCTCCTTCGCCGCACGGCCCGCAGCCGCAGCACGCAGCGAGGCCGAGCCGGAGGGGATCATGCCGGCGAAGTGGTCGAGGCCCGCGGCGTCGAACGGCGCCAGGCACGCGGCGGCGACGACGGCGGTGACGCGGTCACCGAGCAGAGCGGCACGGCCAAGGCGTGCGGGCCTCCATCGGAATAGCTGACGACCGCGAACGCCGACAGGCCGAGCTCGTCGGCGATGTGCGATATATCAGTCGCGGCCGACGCCACCGAACGACCGGGCAGCGGGGTCGACCTGCCGTAGCCGGGCCGGTCGTACGAGAGCCAGCGGACGCCCGGCCGGAACAACGGCTCGGGCGGGAGGCCGAGGTTGGGCGTGCCGTGGTGCCAGAAGACCGGCACGCCCTCCCCGACGTCGTGCACGTGCAGCTCGCGGTTCCCCAGGCGAAGATCCACTTATCAGTGCCCCAGCCGTCAGCCGGACTCCTCGCGGGACTCCAGCACGAGCCTGCGGTCGCCCAGCGGCGCGTCGAGGCGGACGGTCAGCGGGACCTCGCGGACCTCCTGCGTGCAGACCGTGCCCGGCGGCTGCTTGGTGATCGTCACCAGCGTCACCTGCACGACCTCGGCGGACTGCGCGGTCACCTCGGCGCGGGCCTCCTTGCAGCCACCGCCGACGCCGAAGACCTCGACGTCGCGACCGTCGCCGAACACGTACGCCTCGGTGCGGAAGGTCTCTGACAACGATGTCGAGTCGACCTTCTCCTGAGGCACCGGCGTGACGTCCGGCGGCACGACCGGCTTCTCCTGCGAGATCGACACCGGCGGCTGCACGGGGGCGGAGGGCGAGCTCGACCCCGGCGTCGACGCGCCGGGCGCGGACGTCCCGGTCGGCGGGACACCGGAGGAGGAGCTCGAACCCGGCGCGCTCGACGTGCCACCGGACGAGCACCCGGCGACCACGACAGCGAGAGCAACGGCAGCGACGACGTTTCTCATGCGCACCATCCTTGCAAACGGAGCTGAGCGCGGGTGGTGCCCGGCCGACGGGGCAGGTGCCGGCCGGGCACCGGGGGGAGGGAGGTCTACTTCTGTTCCTGCCGCGACGTCAGCACGACCGTGCGCTCACCCAGGGGCTCGTCCAGCTGCACCTTCAGCGGGGGGAAGCGGATGTCCATCGTGCACATCTGCTTGGTGAGCGGCAGCGTCTCCAGCAGCTCGATCTTCACCACCGACGCCGACTGCTCCAGCACCGACGCGCTGGCCTTGCCGCACCCGGCCTCCTGGGCCACGACGGTGACGGTCTTGCCGTCGCCCTGGGTCCACGCGGTGCGCGGGTAGTCCGACGCCAGGGCGTTGGTGTCCAGCTTCGTCACCGGTGTGCCGTCGGGCGGCACCTCACCGGGCGCGATGCCCGGCGGCACCTCCGAGGAGGACGAGGTGGCGGTCGGCAAGGTTGGACCGCCACCTGCTCCAGTGCCGGTGTTCTGCGCACTGCCACAGGCGGTCATCACCAGCAGCAGGGCGCCAGTGCCAACTACGGTTCCGATGTGCCTCATGCACCAAGGACGGAACCGCGCTCACAACGGGTTGCAGCGAGTTCGCTTCACAGTTACCGGGAAACGGCCGCGACCGCCTCGCGCAGCGCCTCCAGCCGGGCCGCCGACGCCAGGCCGCCGTGGTAGAGGTGGAACTCCTCAACCCCCGCGTCCGCGTACGCCAGCCACTCCTTCGACAGCGCCGCTCCGTCGGCCGGTTTCGGCGGCAGTCCCAGCACGTACGCGGCGATCCGCGTGTCCGGGGCGGCCGCGCGCAACGCCTCGATGCCCGGCACCGCGACCTCCGGGCCCGGCCAGCACATGGTGGTGAGCACGTCGACGTCCGCGTCCAGCCCGCCGGCGACGGTCGCGAACGGCCCGGTGCCCCACGGGTCCGCCGTCACGTGCATGCCGATCCGGACGGAAGGCGCGGCGGCACGGATCTCACCGACGACGCGTTGCCGCAACGACCGCACCACACCCGTGCGCACCGCGCGGACGTCGTCCGCGAGCGCACCCAGCGCTTCCTCGACGCCGGGTGCGCCGCGGTCGACCCCAGCCCGCACCGCTGCGCGCACGGCGTCCGGGTCGGCGTACAGGGCGGTGCAGGCCGAGCAGAAGCAGAGCGACAACAGCTTCTGCTGCACCGCGTTCCAGTCGGTTCCGTCGGTCTTCTCGTGGTGCCCGCCGTGGACGAACCCCAGCGGCCCGCAGGCCTCCAGGACGACCCCGTCCGGCGCGCCGAGCTCCAGCACCTCCGACACCAGCGCCGACGTGTACTCCACGACGTCGGGCTGCGCCGTGCACAACGCGTACGGGTACCGGTCGCCGAACGCGTTCACCACGGTGATGTCCGGGTGCAGGTCGCCCAGCCGCGAGCTGTGCGTCAGCACGGTCCACGCGTACACCGGCAGCCCGGCCGCACGGACCAGCGCGGCCGCCTCGCCGAACGAGTCGGGACCGTCCACCCAGGACGGTTCCGCCGGCACGAGCCGCCCGTACTTCTCCGGGCGCACGGGCAGGTAGAGCGCCGCGTGCCGCGCGTCGACCAGACGGTGCTCCGGGTGCAAGGGGGTCGCCGCCCGCACCGTGTGGTACGAGGCGGCCAGGGCGACCGCGTCGACACCGAGGTCCCGGTACCGCGCAACGGCGTCAGGATCACCGATCAGGTCCCACGGGTAGGCGTGGACAACCGACTTCACCACCGGGGGCGCTTCCTCTCGTAGCTCGGGTCGAACTTCTGCATGTACCCCGTGTCGTCACGGGCCGTGATGCCGCACCGCTCGTAGTTCTCCGCCAGCCGGGCCAGCGCGTCCCGGTCGAGCGACACGCCCAGGCCCGGACCGGTGGGCACCGGCACCGCACCGTCCACGAAGGACAGCACGCCGGGTTCGACGACCTCGTCGGCCGCGTTCCACGGGTAGTGCGTGTCGCAGGCGTAGTTCAGGTTCGGCGTCGCGGCGGCCAGGTGCGTCATGGCGACCAGCGAGATGCCCAGGTGCGAGTTCGAGTGCATCGACAGGCCGATGCCGAACGTCTGGCAGATCATGCCCAGCTGCCGCGACCGCTGCAGCCCGCCCCAGTAGTGGTGGTCGGACAGGATCACCTGCACGGCACCCTGCTCGACCGACGGCCGCAGGTGCTCGAACGCGACCACGCACATGTTGGTGGCCAACGGCATCGGCGCCTGCGCGGCCACCTCGGCCATGCCGGCGATCTGCGCGGTCGGGTCCTCCAGGTACTCCAGGACGCCGTCCAGCTCGGCCGCGACCCGCAGCGACGTCGCCGGGGACCAGGCCGCGTTCGGGTCGAGCCGCAGCGGGTGGCCGGGGAACGCCTCGCGCAGCGCGCGGATCGCCTCGACCTCCTGCTCCGGCGGGAAGACGCCGCCCTTGAGCTTGATCGACCCGAAGCCGTACTGCCCGATCATCTTCTGCGCCTGCGCCACGATGCCCGCGGGGTCGACCGCCGCGCCCCACTCGTCGGGTTCGGCACCGGGGTGCCCGTCCCACTTGTAGAACAGGTAGGCGGAGTACGGCACCGCCGGGCGGACGGCGCCGCCCAGCAGGTCGTGCACCGGGCGGCCGAGCGCCTTGCCCTGGATGTCCAGGCACGCGACCTCGAACGGCGAGAACACCCGGTCGACGGTGCTCTCCGCGGTGATCTGACCGGTCAGGCCGTGCTTGTCGAGCCCGACGGTGCCGCCGAGCACGGCGGAGACGCGCGCGTGCATCTCGTTGAGCGCGAACACGTCCAGGCCGACGAGCGAGCCGACGACGGACCGCGAGCGCTCCAGGTGCCCGAGGTCGCCGTAGGTCTCCCCCAGCCCGGAGATGCCCTCGTCGGTGTGCACCTCGACGATCGTGCGCAGCGCCCACGGCTCGTGCACGCCGGCCGAGTTCAGCAGCGGCGGGTCGCGGAACGCGATCGGTGTCAGAACAATCTCGGTGATCTTCACGGCGACCGTCCCCTCAGGCCAGCAGGGCCTTGCCCGCGACGATGATCTTGTCCAGTGCGGCGAGGTGTTCTTCGGACGGGTCGACCAGCGGCGCGCGCACGCCGCCGACGTCGAGGCCGTTCGCGCGCACGGCCGCCTTCACCAGGGCGACGGCGTAGCCGGGGACCTGGTCGCGCAGCTCGACCAGCGGCTTGTAGAACTCGTGCAGGAACCGGTTGACCAGCTCGGTGTTCCCCGACTGCACGGCCTGGTAGAAGCCGAGGGAGATCTCCGGCGCGAAGCAGAACACCGCCGACGAGTACAGCTCGACGCCGATGGCCCGGTAGGCGAGCTGGGTCATCTCCGCGGTCGGCAGGCCGTTGAAGAACTGGAACGGCTTGTCGACGCCGGCGCGCACCGAGAGCACGATGCGCTGCATCTGGTCGAGGTCGCCCAGGCCGTCCTTGAGGCCGATGACGTTCGGGATCGACGCGACCTCGACGGCGGTGTCCGGCGTGAACCGCGCGTTGTTGCGCTGGTACACGATGATCGGCAGCTCCGTGGCGCCCGCGACCTCGGCCACGTACCGCACGAGGCCGGCGGCCGGGTTCGTCACGAGGTACGGCGGCAGCAGCAGGATGCCGTCGGCACCGGCGCGTTCGGCGGCCCGCACGAACTGCTTGGTGAACGCCACCGAGCCGCCGGCACCGGCGAACACCGGCACCCGCCCGCCGGTCGCCTCCACCGCGACCGCCACCGCGCGTTCGAACTCCGCCAGCTCCAACGCGTGGAACTCGCCGGTGCCGCAGGCGACGAACACCGCGCCCGGACCGGCCGACACACCGTGCTTGACGTGCTCGGCGAGCACGTCGCAGGCGATGTTTCCCTCGGTGTCGAACGGGGTCACCGGAAAGAACAGCACACCATCGAGTTGCATACCAGCACTCATCCCTTGATCGCTCCCGTGGTGATCCCACGCAGGAAGGACTTCTGCAGCGACAGGTACACGACCAGGCTCGGTACCAGCGCCAGCAACGCACCGGCCAGCACGATCCCCGTCCCGACCATGTCGTCGGAGCGGAGCGCGAGCAGTGCGACCGTGAGCGTGTAGTCGGAGGGGTCGGCGGCGACGATCAGGGGGAGCAGGTACTGCTCCCAGATCATGTTGAAGCCGAACACGGCGATGACGCCCAGCGCCGGCCTGCACAGCGGGAGGATGATCTGCGCGAAGAGCCGCAGCTCCCCCGCACCGTCCACTTTGGCCGCCTCCTCCAGCTCCGCGGGGATCTCCCTCATGAACTCCGTCATGACGAAGATGGAGAAACCCCACGCCCCCAACGGGAGGATGACGCCGAGCAGGGTGCCCCTGAGGCTCACGTGCAGCAGCGGGAGGTCGCCGATCACCAGGGACAGCGGGATCGCGATGACCTCCTCCGGCAGCATCATCGTGGCGAGGATGACCAGCAGCGCGATGGCCTGTCCGCGGAACTTCTTGCGCGCCAGCGCGTAGGCGGCGAACACGCTGACCGCGAGCTGCAGCACCAAGGCGCCGCCGGCGATGATCAGCGAGTTGGCCAGGTAGTGCCAGATCCTGTTCTCCGCCGCGACCCGGAAGTTGATCAGCGACGGGTCGTCCGGTACCACCGACAGCTTCGTCGGGTCCGGGTTGTGGTCGAAGGCGCCCGAGAAGATGACCAGCAGCGGCCCGCAGAAGAGGACCACCGCGAGGGCGCTCAGGACGAAGCGGAGACCCCGGCTGAACCACGCGCCGGTGTGGGTGGACCAGCCGAGGGCGCTGTCGAAACGGCTTGAGTTGACGCTGCTCATCGCGCCTCCCTCCGGCGGCGGTACCACTGCACGCTGACCGTCAAAACCAAGGTAACCAGGAACAACAGCACGGAGCCAGCGGAGGCGAGCCCGGCTTCGGACTGCTCGAACGCGGTGGTGTAGACGCGGGTCATCCAGACGTCGGTCGACCCGGCCGGTCCGCCGCCGGTCAGCACGTACACCTCGGTGAACACGCGCAGGCCGCGGATCGCCGCCAGTGTCAGCAGGATCGTGATGACGGGCCGCAACGCGGGCAGTGTCACGTTCCAGATCCGCTGGGGCGTCGAGGCACCGTCGATCGCGGCCGCCTCGTACTGCCGGCGGTCGATGCCGGCCAGACCGGCGAGGATCAGCACCATGTCGTACGGCGCGTGCTTCCAGATGCCGACGAACATCACCGACACCAGCGACGTGCCGGGGTCGTGGATGTACTCCCACGGGCCGAGCCCGACCCACGAGATGAGCTCGTTGAGGAAGCCTTCCGGTGCCGGGTAGAAGAACAGCCGCCAGATCTCACCGATGACCGCGGTGGCCGCCACGACGGGCAGGAACACCGCGGACCGCACGAACCACAGCGTCTTGGTGTGGCCTTCCAGCAACAACGCGAGGAAGAAGCCGATCACCATCGCACCGGCCGTCTGACCGCCGGCCAGCACGAGGGTGTGCCAGCCGGCGGTCAGGAACTTCTCGTCCCGCAGGATCGTGGCGTAGTTCTCGAACCCGACGAAGATGTCACCGAGGAACGGCCGCACCTGGTACAGCGAGAGCCGGATGCCCTCTGCCATCGGGATGAACTTGAAGACCAGGAAGATCAGCGCGGCGGGGAGCAGGAACAGCCAGGGGACGAAGGTGGCTCCCGTGAGGCGGCGCCGGCGGCGCCGCCTCACGGGGTGGGTCTCGACGGCACCGCCGCCACTAGCCGTCAAGCCCACGTCTCGGGTGTCGCCGGGTGACCGCACTGCCGTCACTTCGACGCCTTCTGGTTGTCGAGCTCCTTCTTGAGCGCCTCCGCGAGCGACCTCAGCTCGGCCGAGGAGTCGGCGGGGCACTTCGCGAGGATGGAGTTCAGGGTCTCCGAGGTCTTCTGCCGGAACGGCGCGAAGTTCGGGACGCTCGGGAACGGCCGCGCCTCGCTGGAGTACACGCCCGCCACGGTTGCCCAGCGCGGGTCGTCGTAGGTCGCGTCGACGTCGACGTTCTTGTTGACGGGCAGGCGGACCACGGGCTGCGGGTCGCCCTTCATGCCGGCCTGCTGCGCCTCGGGCGTGATGAGGTACTCGGCGAGCTTCTGCTGGTCGGCGGTCTTCGCGGAGCCGGCCATCCGGTAGATGTTCTCGCCCTCACCGAGCACGGTGGCACCGGCCGGGCCGCGCGGGGACGCGATGACCTCGTACCTGTCCTTGCCGACCGACTTGTCGAAGCGGCCGATCATGTAGGGGCCGGTGAGGTAGATGCCGCTCTTGCCGGCCTCGAACAGCGGGTGCGCGTCGTTGGTGCCCAGCGTCAGCGAGCCGGGCTGCACGACCTTGTCCTCGCAGAAGAGCTTGCGCAGCCGTTCGACGGCCTTGACCGACTCCGGGGAGTCGATGCCGACGCGGAACTTGCCGTCGCCCTGCTCCTCCAGGATGTCGCCGCCGCCCTGCCAGATGTAGCTCGACGCCCACCAGGCGAGGTAGCCGCGGTCGGTGGTGCCGGGGACGAGCATGCCGTAGGTGTCGTTCTGCCCGTTGCCGTCGGGGTCGTCGCGGGTGAAGGCCCTCGCGAGGTCGTCGAGCTCCTCCCACGTCGTGGGGATCGGCTTGCCGAGCTTCTCGCGCCAGTCCTTGCGGATCAGCGTGACCATCGCCTGGGTGGAGTAGGGGATGGCGTAGAACTTTCCGTCCGCGCCCTTGGCGTTGTTCCACGCGCGGTCGACGACGTCGGAGCCACCCCCGACGTCTCCGCGGTTCACCTCGGTCGTCCAGCCCTGCTTGACGAAGTTGCCGAGCGAGCCGGTGTCGGTGATGACGACGTCGGGGAGGTCCTTCGACGCGGCGCGCTGCTGCACCTGCTTGTCGAAGTCGTTGAAGATCGGCTTGTAGTCGACCCGCACACCGGTCTTCTCGGTGAAGGACTTGAAGATCTTCTCGTAGACCTTCGCCGTCGCCTCGGTCGAGCGGGTCCACACCTCGAGGGGCTTGTCCGGGTCCTTGGCCGACGAGGCCGTGCTGCCGCTGCCACACCCCGCGAGCAGGGCGGCCACGCTGAGCGTGGCGACGGTGGTGGCTGTTCTACGGCGCATCGTCAGGCCCTTCGAGTTCAGGTATGTGAACCTGGGTCGTACTTGTGAACCTGGTGCAGGACTGTAAGAATCAGGACAGCAACGTGTCAAGGGCAAGTTGCTTTCCTGTTTCGAGGAGGCCAGGTGGCGTCGCCGATCGACAAGGGCACGGCTCGTCCGGGTGCGGTGAAGTCCGCCGACCGCACGGTGGAGCTGCTCGAGGTGCTGTCCGCGTCAGACCGCAGGCTGACGCTCACGGAGCTGCACCGCGAGCTCAGCTACCCCAAGTCCAGCCTCTACATGCTGCTGCAGACGCTCGTCGCGCGCGGCTGGGTGGAGGTCGACTCGGACAGGGGCACCTACGGCATCGGTGTTCGCGCGCTGCTCGTCGGTACGTCCTACCTGGACCACGACCCCGTCGTGCGGGCGGCCATCCGGGTGATGGAGCAGGTGCGCCAGGAGATCAACGAGACCGTGCACCTCGCCCGTTTGGACGGTGCCGACGTCGTCTACCTGGCGAGCCGCGAGTCCGAGCACCACCTGCGCGTCGTCTCGCGCGTCGGCCGCCGGCTGCCAGCGCACTCCACGTCGCTGGGCAAGGCCGTGCTGTCCACGCGGACGCCGGAGGAGGTCGACCTGATCCTTCCCGACGGGCTGGCGCCGCTGACGCCGAACACGGTGACCGACCGGGCGGCCCTGCACGAGCAGCTCGCCGGGTTCCGCAACGCCGGGTACGCCCACGAGCGCGAGGAGAACACGCCGGGGCTCGGCTGCTTCGCCGTCGCCCTGCCGTACCGCAACCCCGTGCTGGACGCGATGAGCTGCTCTGTCCCGCTGGGCCGGCTGACCCCGGAACACGAGCGGCAGGTCATCGCCGCCCTGCTGGACGCCGCCAGGACGATCACCGAGCTCCTCCGCCAGTTCGGCCGCTGAACCCGAGCTCCACCAGACACACGCACACGACGGAGGGGTCGAACCCGTGACCGCACGCATCCTGATCACCGGCGCGGCCGGCGTGGTGGGAACGCTCATGCGTCCCCGGCTCGCCGCACAGGGCCGTGTCCTGCGGCTGCTGGACATCGCCGAGCTGCCCGCCGCGGCGGACGGCGAGGACGTCGAGCTCGTCCAGGCATCGGTGACCGACATGGCCGCAATGGAGGCGGCGATGCGGGACGTGGACGCCGTGATCCACCTCGGCGGGCACAGCCTGGAGGAGTCGTGGGAGAAGATCCTGCGGGTCAACATCGACGGCACGCACACGGTCCTGGAGGCCGCGCGCCGCGCCGGTGTGCGCCGGGTGGTGCTGGCGAGCTCCAACCACGCCGTCGGGTACGTCGAACGCGCCGACGGCGAGGCCGGTGACTACCTCTTCCCGCGCCCGGACACCTACTACGGTGTGTCGAAGGTGGCGCTGGAGGCGCTGGGGTCGTTGTACGCCGACCGCTACGGGATGGACGTGATCGCACTGCGCATCGGCTCGTGCTTCCCGAAGCCGCGCGACGTGCGGATGCTGTCGACGTGGATGTCACCCGACGACGGCGCCCGGCTGTTCGAGGCGGCGCTGTCGGTCGCCTCACCGGGGTTCCGGATCGTGTGGGGCGTCTCGGCCAACACGCGCGGCTGGTTCTCGCTCGACGAGGCCCGCGCGCTGGGCTACGAACCGCAGGACGACTCCGAGGTGTTCGCGGAAGAGGTGCTGGCCGCGCACGGCGGTGAGCTCGACCCGTCGTCGTATGCGGGCAAGTACGTGGGCGGGGCCTGGTGCGGCCCCGATTTCGACACGGCAGTCAAGGAGGCAGGGCGTTGAGCCACGTCGTTCAGGGATACAACCCGCGCACCGGTGAGCCGTTCGGCGAACCGGTCGCCAAGACCCCGGACAGCGAGGTGGACTGGATCGCCTCGGCTGCCGCCGTCGCGTTCCCGGCGTGGTCGCTCGCGCCGGCCGCCGACCGCGCGGTGGTGCTGGAGGCGGTCGCCGACGCGCTCGACGCGGAGTCGGAGCTGCTGGTCGCCACCGCGGACAGCGAGACGGCGCTGGGCGTGCCGCGGCTGACCACCGAGCTCAAGCGCACGACGAACCAGCTGCGGCTGTTCGCGGAGGTGCTGCGCGAGGGCAGCTACGTCGAGGCGACGCTGGACTCGGCGAACCCGGACATCATCCCGCCGCGCCCGGTGCTGCGCCGCGTGCTGCGTCCACTGGGGACGGTCGCGGTGTTCTCCGCGTCGAACTTCCCGTTCGCGTTCTCGGTGGCCGGCGGTGACACGGCGTCCGCGCTCGCGTCCGGCTGTTCCGTCGTGGTGAAGGCACACTCGGCGCACCCGTCGACCTCGCGGGAGACCGCCCGCGTGGTCGTGGACGCGCTGCGCGCGGCCGGTGCGCCCGAGGGCGTGTTCGGGATCGTCTACGGCACCCAGGCCGGCGTGGCCCTGGTGCAGCACCCGGTCGTGCGGGCCGTCGGCTTCACCGGGTCGACCGGTGGCGGGCGGGCGTTGTTCGACCTGGCGCAGGGCAGGCCGGACCCGATCCCGTTCTACGGCGAGCTGGGCAGCGTGAACCCGACGGTGATCCTGCCGGGTGCGGCAACCCCGGACGTCGCCGCCGGTTTCGCGCAGTCGCTGACGATGGGCGTCGGCCAGTTCTGCACGAACCCCGGCCTGGTGTTCGCGCCCGCGGAGCTGGTGCCCGCGCTGGGCGAGGCGGTGGCGGCGACGGCCGGTGGCGCGATGCTCAACGAGCGGATGTGCGACTCCTACACCGCCTCGACGGACGCGCTGGCCGCGTCGGACCTGGTGACCGTCGTGTCGACCGGCAGCCGGCCGGACGAGGCGTGGGCGGTGTCGCCGCGGCTGTTCAGCGTGCCGATCTCGGTGTTCGAGCAGAACCTGGAGAAGCTGACCGAGGAGCACTTCGGCCCGGCGGCGCTGGTCGTGACGTACTCGTCGCCCGCGGAGCTGCACCCCGTGCTCGCGAAGCTGCCGGGAACGCTGACCGGCACCGTGCACGCGGCCGAGTCGGACCACGCCGAGGCCGGTGCGGTCGCCGAGGTCCTGCGGCACGTCGCGGGCCGCATCATCTTCAACGCCTGGCCGACCGGTGTCGCCGTGGCGTGGGGCCAGCACCACGGTGGCCCGTGGCCGTCGACGACGAACCCGCTGCACACCTCGGTGGGAGCGACGTCGATCCGCCGCTGGATCGCACCGGTGACCTACCAGTCGTGGCCGGACGCCCTGCTGCCGGCCGAGCTGCAGGACGCGAACCCGCTGGGCATCCCGCGCCGCGTCGACGGCGTGCTCGGCGTGCACTGACCCGTTCGCCCGAAGGGGGCGGCCGGCAGCACGCCGGCCGCCCCCTTCGTCGTGCTTGACCCTGGAGTGCACTCCCAGGTTTAGCGTGGGCGGCATGAGAGTTGCGGAACTCGCACGGGAGGTGGGGGTCGCGCCGGACACGGTGCGGTACTACGAGCGGGCGGGGTTGCTCGCTCCCCCGCCGCGCACGTCGTCGGGCTACCGGCAGTACCCGGAGGCGGCCGCCGAGCGGATCCGGTTCATCCGCGACTGCCAGCGGTTCGGGCTCACATTGCGCGAGATCGCCTCGCTGCTGGCCGTCCGCGACACCGGCGAGTGCCCGTGCGAACCCGCCTCGGAGCTGCTGCGGCGGCACATCGCGGACATCGACGCCGAGATGACGCGGCTGGCCCGGCTCCGCACCGAGCTGGCGGAGATGGTCGAGAGCACCGACTGTCCCCCGTGGTGCCCACCGGAGGG
Organism: Lentzea sp. NPDC037011; assembly: GCF_055607425.1. NCBI lineage: Bacteria > Bacillati > Actinomycetota > Actinomycetes > Pseudonocardiales > Pseudonocardiaceae > Lentzea > Lentzea sp. NPDC037011. Next base: position 52,810 of record NZ_JBVJRT010000015.1, read on the forward strand.
GAGGTGATCCCGATGACGGACGAGTGCTGCACGTGCTGCGAGTGCTGCTGACCTGAGTCCCGTTCACCGGTTCGGTGTGGCGCCCACCGAACCCCCTGGCTCAGCCGTTCTTGCTGCTCAGGAAACCCGCAATCGCTTTCGCGCAGTCCAGTGACTCGGTGTGCGTGGTGTCGACCTCGACGTCGTAGGTCATGTCCCGGTGCACCAGGTCCGCCTGCGCTTCCGCCATGCCGCTCACCCGGTCCCCGCGGGCGAGCTCACGCCCGGTGGCGACCGTCGCGTCGCACCGCACCCCGACCCACACCACGTCGAGCCCGTCCAGCGCCTTCTCCCACCGCGCCCGCGACTCCGTGCCGCCGAGGAACACCTCGTCCACGATCACGCGCGCCCCGGCCCGTGCCATCGCGGCGACACCGCCGATCCACGCGTCCTCCAGCTCGCGGAACTCCCCGCCGACGGTCACCTCACCGTCGTCGGCGAACCCGATGCCCTCCTCGCCGAGCCGCAACCGCGCCGGCATCGCGTCGATCAGCGTGTCCACCCCGAACGCCAGCCACGGCTCCGGGAACACCGCCTGCAGGCACCGCGCGATCCCGGACTTGCCCGCGCTGGACCCGCCGTTGAGCACGATCACCTGAGCCACACCTGGACCGTACCCAGCCCGCTCCCCTGTCACGCCTGCCCCAGCCTTCCCGTAGCTCACCACCCGTCAGCTCACCACCGTCAGCTCACCTCCAGCCGGCTGCCGTCCTGCCCCTTTGCAACGATTCTTTTGCGGTCGTCGTCCAAAGACTCATTGCTAAGGCGCAGGTCAGCAGGGTGTCGTGAGCTACGAAGCAGCCGATATATCAGTGAGCGGGCGTGCGGCGCCGTTCCGCCAACAGCTCCCGCTGGTACCCGAGGAAGTCGACCTCCAGGGTGTGCCGCTTCGACGCGACGTACCGGCTGCGCAGCCCCTGCCGGTACGCGAGGACCTCCGCTTTCATGTCCGGCACCGGCGGCAGCACCGCCCGTCCGGTGAGCAGGTCGGCGACCCACTCGGCCTGCGCCTCCGCGAGCGGCATGACCGCTCCGAGCGGCTGGATCAGCCCGAGGAAGTAGAGCCCGGGGTGCTCGGGGTCGACGACCCGCTTGTAGAGCGACACCTCGTTGTCGGCCGACGACACCGAGGGGAACGCGGACGCCTCCAGGAACGGGAACTCGACCTTGTAGCCGGTGCAGTAGATGATGACGTCGACGTCCTCGCGGCTGCCGTCGGTGAAGACGACACCGGTCCCGTCGAGCCGGGCGACGTTCGGCTTCACCGTGATGTCGCCGTGCCCGAGCCGGGTGAGCAGGTCGTCGGACACCGTCGGGTGCGCGGCGAGGATGCCGTGCGCGGGCTGCGGCAGACCGTAGTCGGTGAGCTTGCCGCGCGAGATCCGCAGCATGAGCCGCAGTGACAGCGCCTGCAGCCACGACGGCGCGAACCGGGCCAGCGGCGAGGTCGTCAGGTGGTCGGTAGGCATGCCGAACAGGAACTTCGGCATGATGTGCGCGCCGCGGCGCATCGCCAGGAACGTCCGCGCGGACACCCGCGACGATTCGACGGCGATGTCGCAGGCCGAGTTGCCGATGCCGAGCACCAGGACCTTCTTGCCGGCGAACCGCTCCGGCGTCTTGTAGAAGTGCGCGTGCATCTGCTCGCCGTCGAACGTGCCCTCGAACGCCGGCTCCGGCCAGCGCGGCGACCAGTGGTGCCCGTTCGCGACGACGACCGAGCCGTACGAGGTCGTGACCGGCTCCCCCGTGTCCCGGTCGCGCGAGGTGACCGCGTAGCCACCGGCGGTGGGCACCACGGACGTGACCTCGGCGCGGAACCGGATGCGGTCGCGGAAGCCGTGGTGCTTCACGAAGTCGTCGAAGTACTCGGCGATCTGGAAGTGCGACGGGTACGCCGGCAGGTGTGCCGGCATCGGGAAGGACCTGAACTCCATCATCTGCCGCGAGGTGTTGATGTGGAGCGAGCGGTAGGCGGACGACATGCCGTTGTCGTTGAGGTAGCGCCAGTTCCCGCCGATGTCGGAGCCGGCCTCGTAGCAGTCGTAGTCGACGCCGCGGGCGCTCAGCACCTGACAAGCGGCGATGCCGGACGAACCCGCCCCGATGACGCACACGCGATCCATGGCTGAAGGATTCTCACGTTCTGTGCGGCTGTCAATGATCGGGCCAGCCCGCCTGCTGGGATTCCGCACGCCGACCGGCTCGGGCCAATACCTTGACGCGCATGCGAAAACTACTCGTTGCAGTCACGTCGGTGCTGGCGTTCTCGGTCACCACCGGAACGGCGGCGGGCACCCCGTTGCCGTTGCCGGAGATCTTCGCGACGAACAACACCGCGATCATCACCGACCCCGCCGACTCCCGCCTGCGGGACCGGCTGACCGGCTTCGACCGCGAGGTCCGCGGCATCGTCTTCGCCCACGGCGGCGTCACCACCCGCTCCACGCTGCTCGACGGCGTGTTCTGGTCGAGCGAGCAGCAGCGGACGACGTTCGAGCGCTCCCGCAAGTTCGACGTCACCCTCGGCGAGGAGGGCCTGCGGCACGCCGCCGCCACGATCGGCAAGCGGTTCCGGCAGGAGTCGGTGCTGACGTTCCGCTTCCTGCCCGCGAACTCGCCGCAGGTCGACGCCGTGCAGGTCGAGGTCGACGGCATCACCGCGCAGCAGCTGCGGGAAGGCCTGCTCAACGACGTCGTGGCGCGCGAGACGCTCGGTGGCGGCAGCGTCACGCTCCAGAACCGGGCGATCCTCATCGCGGGCGTCGTAGACCTGCCGGTCGTGCGCGCGTTCGTCACGTCCCTGGGCGGCGACATGAGCAGGGCGAAGGTGCGCAAGGGCACCTGGGAGTTCGTGTCGGCCGCGGAAACTCCTTTGTGGATCAACGAGAACGCGGCCTAACCTCGTTCCCATGGCAGCAACCGTCGTCCGCGGCCAGAACGTGGACATCCGCATGTGGACCCGGCCCGACGAGGTCGAGGAGTTCGCCATGCGACAGCTCCAGAACATCTCCGCGCTGCCGTGGGCCGTCAAGCACATCGCCGTGATGCCGGACGTGCACTACGGCAAGGGGGCCACGGTGGGTTCGGTGATCGCGTTGCGCGACGCCGTCTCCCCCGCGGCCGTCGGCGTGGACATCGGCTGCGGCATGACCGCCGTGCGCACGTCGCTCACAGCGAGCGATCTGCCGGAGACGTTGCGTGGTCTCAGGTCGCGCATGGAGTCGGTCGTGCCCGTCGGTTTCGGCCAGCACAGGGCGACCGCGTTCACCGAGAGGGACGCGTCCGACTGGGGATCGTTCTGGCGGCGGTTCGACGACCTGACGCCGGCCGTGAAGGCGCGTGCCGACAAGGCGATGCACCAGATGGGCACGCTCGGCGGCGGCAACCACTTCCTGGAGGTCTGCCTCGACGGCGACCAGCGGGTGTGGGTGATGCTGCACTCCGGGTCGCGCGGGATCGGCAACGAGCTGGCGCAGCACCACATCGCGGTGGCGCGCACGCTCGCGCACAACGCCGAGCTGCCGGACCCGGACCTGGCGGTGTTCCTCGCGGGCACGCCGGAGATGGCGTCGTACCGGCACGACCTGTACTGGGCGCAGGACTACGCGCGGCGCAACCGTTCGGTCATGCTGCGCCTGGTGTCCGACGTGCTGCGCGCGGAGTTCCCGCACATCGCGTTCGAGGAGCCGATCTCCTGCCACCACAACTATGTTGTGGAGGAGACGCACTTCGGCGAGGACGTGCTGGTGACCCGCAAGGGCGCGATCCGCGCCGGCCGCGGTGAGCTGGGCATCATCCCCGGTTCGATGGGCACCGGTTCGTACATCGTGCGCGGGCTCGGCAACCCCGACTCGTTCCAGTCGGCGTCGCACGGCGCGGGCCGGCGGATGTCGCGCAACAAGGCCCGCAAGACGTTCACGACGCAGGATCTCGCCGACCAGACAAGTGGGGTGGAGTGCCGCAAGGACTCCGGTGTGGTGGACGAGATCCCGGGCGCCTACAAGGACATCGACACCGTGATGGCGAACCAGTCCGACCTGGTCGAGGTGGTCGCCAAGCTCAAGCAGGTGGTTTGTATCAAGGGTTGAATGTTTCCCCGGCGCGCGCATTGGAAAGCCTCCGGACAGCAGAGTTCCTGCCTGTCTTGGAGGTTTTTCCATGTCAACGGGCGCCATCATCGGTCTGGTGGTCGCGGTTCTCGTGGTGCTGGTGGTCCTCGCGTTCGTGCTGAGGCCCGCCATGCAGCGCAAGAAGCTGCGCGACCGCTTCGGCCCCGAGTACGACCGCGCGGTCGCGGAAAGTGACGACAGGACGGCCGCGGAGAAGGAGCTCGCCGAGCGGGAGCACCGCCACAGCGAGTTCGACCTGAAGCCGCTTTCCCCTGCGGCGCAGGAGAGTTACCGTCGGCACTGGGCCACCGTGCAGGCCAAGTTCGTCGACTCGCCGAACACGGCGATCGCGGACGCCGACCGACTGGTGACCGACCTGATGGCCGAGCGCGGGTACCCCACCGAGGGGTACGAGGCGCAGCTGAGCGTGCTGTCCGTCGAGCACGCGCGGACGCTGGAGCACTACCGCAAGGCACACGACATCTCCGAACGCCAGGAGATCGGCGAGGCGAGCACCGAGGACCTGCGCACCGCGATGGTGCACTACCGCGAGCTGTTCGACGACCTGCTCGAACGCGGCGCGGGTTCCCGCAAGGACGTTCCCCGGAAGGAGAAGAGCGATGTCTGAGGCCGTCCACTCACGGGCCGCGGCAGCGCAGGCACAGCAGGAGCAGAAGGACCAGACGGTGCGCGAGGAGCGGCGTGAGGAACGCGCCGCGCACGCCCAGCGCGAGGACATGCAGCGCGCCGACGCCCAGCGCACCGAGGCCCAGCGGGTCGACGCTCAGCGGGTCGACGCCCAGCGCGAGGGTACGCAGCGTGAAGGCGTGCAACGCGAGGGTGGTCAGCACGAGAACCTGGCCGCGCAACGGGAAACCCACCAGCGCGACGTCGTGCCGCAGCAGGCCCAGCGCCAGGAAACGCAGCGCCACGAGACCCACCGCCAGGACGCCGTGCGTCACGACGGCCGGGCGCAGGAGTCCGGACGCCAGACCCACACCCAGACCGCGCACACGGCGCAGGCCGAGCGCCCCCAGGCCGAGCGGTTGCCGGGCCGGCTCGAGGACGAGTGGCAGGCGGTGCAGTTCGAGTTCGTCGACGACCCGCACGCCGCGGTGCGCAAGGCGGACGACCTCGTGCAGAAGGCGATCGAGGAGCTGACCTCGCGCCACCGCACGCTCTCCCAGCAGTGGAAGGGCGAGGGCAAGCACGAGACCGAGGAGCTGCGACTCGCGCTCCACCGCTATCGGGAACTGTTCAGGTCGCTCGTAGCGACCAGGTGATCCAACGCCCCGGCGCCGCGGCCGTAACAGGTTGCGGCGCCGGCAGGCATGTCCGCACCAGCTCGCCGGCGGTCAGCTGGGCAGCTCGCGGATCTCCATCTCCAGCACGTCGATCTCGTCGCTGATGGCCTCGTCGAGCATGTCGTCGAGCAGCTTGCGGCACTCCGCCGACCCGCACCGGGCCAGTCCCGTCCCGAAGCGCGGCACCTGCTCCCACCACACCGCCGGGTTGTTCCAGAACGACCCGGACCCCTGGTCGACGCCTTCGAGGCACCGCAGCCTCTGGTCGGTCTCCGGAAGTGAGCGGACGAACTCCACGAACAACGCCAGCGCGTCGGGGTTGCTCACCGGAACCGCGCCATAACCGCGCAGGCAGTCCTCCAGCTCAGCGAGGAACTCCGCCTTGAAGGACACGGCACACCCCCGCTCCTCCGCACCGCTGCGGACGTCTTGAGTTCGTGCCGTCAACAGTACCTCCGCAGCCTTTCCCGGAAACGAGTGCGAACGGGCGGTATCTTCCCGGGCCCAGGCAGGATTCCGGTGACCTTCAGTCACTTCTCCTGCCGTTCACGTGCCCTCGTGCGCAACGTGCCGGGACACGAGAACTCCGTTGTCCAGCTTGACGACCTGCGCGACGACCAGCTTGTCGACCGGGTCGCAGCCGGACGTGCCGCTGGCGTCGTCCCGGGCGAACGTCAGCCTCCCGGACGCGCCGTCGAAGTCACGCAAAGTACGCAGGTACTGGAAAACAGCCTGCCGGGCCTCACCGTGTTCAGCGGCGCGCGCGACGACCTTCACCGCGTCATAGGCGAGGAGGATGTGTCCGTTGGGGCCCGAAAGAAATGCGCGCCGCACGTGCCGGTTCTGCGCTGTTTCGTAAAGCCGGAAGAACTGTTGCGTCGTTTGCGGAACTTGCGCCATGTTCGGCGTCCACGCGAACGTGGAGAAGTACAACCTCCCGTCGGCGAATTGTTTGACGCCCTCCAGGTCCGCGAAGTTCGTCGTCTCCAGCTGGGTGAGGTCGTCACCGCCGAAGACGACGGGGTCCTGGCAGTTGCCGTTGCCGCTGAGCTCGGTCAGCAGCCCGCCGATCTCCGCGGTGCGGCCGGTGTAGAGGATGAGCGGGTTGCGGGACTTGCCGCAGATGTCCATGACGACGTGCGCGAGCTGCGCGGCCACGGTCGTGCTCTCGTCGTAGCCGTGCATCCTGGGACGCAGCCGGCGTTCGAAGAGCTGCGCCAGATCGGCGCTGTACTCGTCTCCCGGGCTGTGCACGAGGTGCAGCGGGCGGCCGCGCAACGCCTCGGTGCGTTCGATGATCCGCGCGACGACCTCCGCCTGCCGGTCGTTGGACGGCGCGATGCGGAAGAAGTACGGCTTCTGGCTGTAGGTCGTCGACGACAGCGCCGACCCGACCATCGGGACGCCGACCTGGCGGTCCTTCGTGGGTGCCAGCGCCTGCAGCGCCGCGGCGGTGGAGACGCGGCTCTGCCCGAGCCCGGTCACCGCGACGACGGTGCGGTCGCGTTCGGCGTAGGTCTTGATCTGCTCGGCGACCACCCTCGCGTGCGCCGACTCGCCGCCGAAGTTCGCGAGCACCAGGCGCACCAACGGGTTGCGGGCGATGCCGTCGAGCTGGTTCCACTCGTGCTGGGCGAGGTAGGCGCCGCGCAGCTCGTTCACGCCGGCCGACAGGTCGCGCTTCACCCGCTCCGTGGAGCTGAGCATGGTGGCGACGACGATCGTGACGCTGGGGCGGTCCTTGGCCTTCGCGACCCTGGCGTTCTCGTCGGCGATCAGCTGGGCCAGCTCGCCGACCTCGGCGTCGTCGCTGTTCTGCAGGGTCGGGTCGCCGTGGGCGAACCGGCCGGGTCGCTCGCTCATCCCGACGCACTGCACGTCATCCACTTTGGACAGACGGGTGCGGTGGCCGGACAGGTCGGCGACGAGCTCACCGGGTTCGTAGATGCCGTAACGCAGGCAGTGCGTGCTGTTCTGGAGGTAGAACGCCGCGCCGTACCCCACGAGCAGCACCGCGACGAGGTAGACGACGACGCGGCGCACGCCGTTGCGGCCGGGCCAGTGCCGCGGGTACGGGTGGACGCCGACGGTGGACTGGCGCGGCAGCGGCGCGGGCGGTGAGGCGGGCGTGTTGTGCTCAAGCGCCCTCTTCGTCGCGCGGTAGGAGGTCAGGCGTTCCTCGGGACCGTGGAGCTCCTGGTGCGAGCGCAGCACCCGGTCGTACATCTCGACGGTCGGCCGCGCGGTGCGGCTGCGGGAACGCAGGTCCCACGTCGCGAGGACGGCGTCTTCGAGCAGCGCGGTCTCCGGGCGCACGACGCGGTCGACGTGGCGGTGCAGGGTGCGGCGGGCGCTGGTGCCGCGCAACCGCTGCCACCACGCGCGTGATTCCTCCTCACGTGGCTCTTCTCCCTCACCCGGCGGCATCGGGGCCTCGGCGATGGTGGCGAGCTCGGCGATCCAGCCGTCACCGCGTTCGTCGACGTGCGGCCGCAGCCGTTGTGCGACGAAGTGGACCTCGCCGAGCGCGAGCGCGTGGTAGAGCGCGTCCTCACGGCGGCCAAGGCTGTCGAAGCGCTCCTTCAGCAGCCGGTGCACGCCCACGTGCGAGAACTCGCCGTCCGGTGCCTCCCGCAGCCGCCGTGCGAGCAGGTCGCGCAGCAGCGGGTGCAGCACGAAGTCGTCGCCGTGGCGGGACGCGAAACTGAGCTGTGCCAGCAGAGCGCGCATGTTGTCGCGGTCCCACTCCCGCGGCAGCAGCGCGTGGACCACGTGCCGGTCCAGCACGCGCGGCGCGGCCAGGCGGGCGAAGATCTCGCGGGCGGCCTGGCGTTCCGGCATCTCCTCCGCACCGGGAATCCGCTGGAAGAACCGCAGCAGCAGGTAGTCGCCGACCGTGGCGTCCTGGAACGTCGTGGTCTCGTCGACCGGCAGGCGTTCGTCGAACACCGCGCGCACCGACGGCAGCACCTGGTCGCGCGCGAACATGTACTGGACGAGCTGGATGGCCAGGCGGACCGCGAGCGGGTGCCCGTGCGTGACCTCGTGCAGCTCCTCGACGAGCGCCTCGGACTCCACGGTGCTGTTGCGGGCCCGGTTCCACTCGGCGAGGAACTGCCGCGTCTGCTCCGGTGTGAACGGCTTGAGCTGCACCGGCAGGAACATCGACTGGGCGGTCCGCTCGTTCTCGCACCGTTCCAGCCAGGCCGTGTGGTCGAGCTCGGCCTCGGGCAGCGGCGGGGCGGCCTGCTTCGTCGCGATGACGAGCAGCGGCACGTCCGGTTGCACGAGCCGGCGTTCCGCGAGCAGGTGCAGGAAGTCGGTGGGACGCGCGGCGGGCCGCGGGCGTTTCGGCGGCAGGTAGGAGTCGATGCCGTCGAGCAGGTCGGCGCCGTCGAGCAGCAGCAGGGAGTTCATCCTGCGGTAGCGGCGGAACCGGTACGCGGCCTGGACGTCCGCCAGGAACGCGGCGACCAGCACCCGGTCGAGCTCCAGCGTCTCCCCGGAGCGGTGCAGGCCCCACAGGTGCACGAGCGCCGCGTCGAACTTGGGCCGGTGCCCGCCCTTCAGCTCCTTGCCGGTGTGGTTCTCGAACCACCGCAGGGCGCGCGCGACCCGCGGCCCGCCGAGCAGCCACCGCAGCGGCTGCGGTGCGACGACCGCGAGACCGATGAGCCACAGCAGCAACGGCCGCAGCACCTTGCCCAGGCCCTGGGCCGGGGGCAGCACCTCGACGACCTCCGCGGCGTCGGCGACCGCGACCAGCCGGGTCATCTGCTTGGCGGCGAGCTCGCGGGCGCGGTGGTGCGGGTCGTCGGCCGGTTCGCCGTGGAACGCGAGACGGGCGAGGTCGTAGCGCGGCAGCCGCATCCGGCCGAAGTCGGCGTGCCGGTAGGAGCGCAGCTGCTCGGCGGCGACGTCGAGGATGTCCTTGCAGGAGCGGGAGCCGGCCTTGTCCAGGTCGACGTGGGCGACCGGGGCCTCGCGGTAGCGCCTGCGGACGTGGTCGAGCAGCGAGGTCTTGCCGCTGCCGCCGGGACCGTACGCGACGACCACCGGCAGGGGGTGGTTGCCACGACGTTCGACCAGCGACTCGACCAGTCTGGTCAGCTCGTCTCTGCCGACGAGCCCGATCTCCGGTTCCAGCGCCATGGTCCCTAGACGCTCGCGGAGATGTATTTGTTCCGTTCCTAACGGTCTGCGTGCAGGCGTGCGACGAAACTGAACCGATCACCCCGGTACAGCGAGCGCGCGCGTTCGATCGGATGGCCTTCCACGTCGTAGGACACGCGGTGCAGCAACAGCATCGGCAAAGCGGGGTTCGTGCCGATCAGCAGTGCCTCGCGCGGGGTGGCGAGGACCGTCTCGACGCGTTCCTCTGCCTCGGCGAAGCGCACGCCGAGGCGTTCGGTGAGGCACGCGTAGAGCGAGCCGCCCGGGTCGAGCTTGTCGAGCAGGTCGGGGAAGCGGCGGCTGCTCAGGTAGGTCGACTCCAGGCCGATGCGCTCGTCGTCGGCGAGCAGCACGCGTTCGAGGTGGACGACCTTCTCGCCCGGTTCGAGCACCAGGTCGCGGGCGAGGCCCTCGTCGGCGCTGAGCTCCTCCAGCGTCATCACCGTGCGGGTGGGCTCCACCCCCTGCCTTCGCATGCCCTCGGTGTAGCTGACCAGCGACAACGGTTGCACGAGCTTGGGCGGGGCGACGAAGGTGCCACTGCCCTGGCGGCGGAGGAGCTTGCCTTCGAGCACGAGCTCGCTGACGGCCTGGCGCAGCGTGACGCGCGAGACGGAGAACCGTTCGGCGAGCTCGCGTTCGGACGGCAGCACGGTACCTTCGCCGAGGGTCTCGACGAGGTCGAACAGCTCGGCCTTGACCGCGTAGTAGCGCGGAACTCGGCCGTGTTCTGGGATGCCCGCGCGAACAGGTCGATCAGCGCGGTGCGGCGGGACGCGGTTCACGTGGCGTGAGCCTACGTCACGCCCCGTGTGATCAGGCCGCGAGCTTCGGCGGGTCGGGGATCTTGTAGCCGGAAGATCCGATGTTGGCCTCCAGCGACTTGCGCCAGGCTCCCGTGTCGATCATCTTCTGCAGCGCGGCCTGGACCTTCGCCTTGCTCTCGGGGTCGTCGCGGCGCAGGCCGACGCCGTACTCCTCCTTGCTGAACGGCTCGCCGACGACCCGCAGCAGCTCCGGGTTCTGCGCCGCGTATCCCGCCAGCAGGACGTCGTCGGTCGTGACGGCGTCGACGTTGTTGGCCAGCAGGGCGGTCACGCAGTCGCTGAACTTGGCGTACTCCTCCAGCTTCACGTCCTTCGCGAACTGCTCCTTCACGTAGGCCGCCGACGTGGAGCCGGCAGTGGAGCACAGCCGCAGGGTCGCGTTGAGCGACTTCGGGCCGGTGATGCGGTTCTCGTTCAGGCGCACCAGGAGGTCCTGGCCTGCGACGAAGTACGGGCCGACGAAGTCGATGACCTGCTTGCGCTTCTCCGTGATCGAGTAGGTCGAGACGACCATGTCGGCCTCACCGGTGGTCAGCAGCGTCTCCCGGTTGCCGGGCTGCGCCTCCTTCCAGGTGATGTTCTGCTCGTCGATGCCGATCTCCTTCGCGATGAACTTCGCGACGTCGACGTCGAACCCGCGGTAGGTGCCGTCGAGCCGGCGCACCGCCATGCCCGGCTGGTCGTAGGACACGGCGATGACGATGCGTTCGTTCTTGCTGACCCGGCCCACCATCGTGGACTCGTCACTGCCCGCGCACGAGGCCAGGAGCAGCACGGCCGCACATGTCGTCGCTACCAGGCGGAGGAGCGCTCTCGGCGTCATTCGTCCCTCTTACAGCTGGGTTCCACGGGCATGCGCCGATGCAACTTCCTGTGTGCGCTCGGCGATGTCGGAAACCTAGGCGGCCCGTGGACGCATGTCCATACCTCAGCGTGGATGAAACCTGCGGAATCGTTGCCGTAACCGGGGTCAGCGCAGCCGCCGCGGACCCGCGTCGTGCAACGAAGGAGGAGGTCCGAGCACTATTCGGGCACTGCTGACGAAAGCGCCTGCGGCAGAAGCAAGAACTGGTTCGAGCTTCAGCGAACGCACCTCCGGCAGGTCCTCCGCCAATGCCGCCAAACGGAGTACCAGGTCCTGGAGGGCTTTCAGGTCAGCGGGTTCGTCGCCGCGGTAGCCCGTCAGCAACGGTGCCGCCTTCGGTGCCGCGACGAGCTCCGCCGCGTCGGTGTCGGTCAGCGGTACCGCCCGGTAGGCCCGGTCGCCGAGCAGGTCGCTGACGACGCCGGACAGTCCGAACGAGACCAGCGTGCCGAAGCTCGGGTCGTCCTGCAGGCCCAGGACGCAGCTGACTCCCTTGGGCGCCATGCGTTGCACGTACACGTCCGGTTTGCCGGACAGCGCCGCGAGGTCCCGGTAGGCGGCCTTGACCGATTCCACCTGGGCGATGTCGAGCCGCACGCCGACCAGGTCCGTGCGGTGGCGCAGCCGTTCGCTGGTGGCCTTCATCGCGACCGGGTAGCCGAGCCCGGCCGCGGCCTGAGCAGCCTCTTCCGCGCTGTGGGCGATGCGGAACGGGACGACGTCGATGCCGTAGCACCTCAGCAGCTCGACGGCCGTGCGGTCGTCGATCGCGCGGTCGGTCGCCTCGATCCTCTCGTCCACAATGGATCTGGCCGCGGCCGCGTCGATGCCTTCCGGCCGCATGAAGTGGCCCTGGGGCGCGGCGCGCCATCGTGCATAACGAACCGCTCGCGCCAATGCGAGAACCGCGCGTTCCGGGCTCGCGTAACTGGGAATGGAGCCTTTCCCGGGAACCTTCAGCTCCTCGGGAATTCCTTCGACCGCGAGGAACGTCGACACGATCGGTTTCGTGCGGTGCGCGGCCTCTTTCAACGCGCGGGCATAGGCGGTGCCCGGAACCGCCACCGGCGGCACGAACACGACCACCAGCGCGTCGGTCTCGGGCCGTTCGAGGGCTTCCCGCACGGCCTTCGCGAACTCCTCCGGCGTGGCCTGGGCGCCGACGTCGACCGGGTCGCCCGCGAGCGCGAGGTCCTGGGCGAGCAGCGTGTCCGCGGCGAGCAGGCCGATGGCGGTGGAGTTGCCGACGACGGCGACCCGCTTGCCCTTCGGCAGCGGCTGGTGGGCCAGCAGCAGGGCGGTGTCGAAGAGCTGGGCCAGCGAGTCGACCCTGATCACGCCGGCCTGCTCGAACAACGCCTGGACACTCGCCTCGTCGACCTTGACGCCGGTCGCGGCCAGGCCGGGCGTGACGGCGTGCCGGCCGGACTTCACGGCGACGATCGGCTTGGTGCGGCCGAGCCTGCGAGCGAGCCGGGCGAACTTGCGCGGGTTGCCGAAGGACTCCAGGTAGAGCAGCACGACGTCGGTGGCGGGGTCGGTCTCCCAGTACTGCAGCAGGTCGTTGCCGGAGACGTCGGCCCGGTTGCCCGCCGACACGAACGTCGACAGCCCCAGGCCCCAGCCGGCGGCGTTGGCGAGGATGGCCGTGCCGAGCGCGCCGGACTGGCAGAAGAACCCCGCGCGGCCCTTCTCCGGCAGCTTCGGCGCGAGGCTCGCGTTCAGGCGGACCCTGGGGTCGAGGTTGAGCACGCCGAGGGCGTTGGGCCCCACGACCCGCATGCCGTGTGCCCTGGCCTCGGCCGCGAGCCGGCGTTCGGCGGACAGCCCGTCGGGCCCCGTCTCGCCGTAGCCGCTCGACACGACGACCAGCGCCTTCACACCCTTCGCGAGGCACCCGTCCATGACCTCGTCGACACTGGCCGCCGGTACGGCGACGACGGCGAGGTCGACGTCGTCGGGGATGTCGAGCACGGTCGGGTACGCCCGCACGCCCCGCACCGCGCGGTGCTCGGCGTTGACCGGGTAGACGGGCCCGTTGAAGTCGGCTTCGAGCAGGTTCTTGAGCACCGCGTGCCCGATCTTCGTCGGGTCGGTGGACGCCCCGATGACCGCGACGCTGCGCGGGTGCAGCAGGTTGTGCACGCTGCGCGCCTCGGCGGCCTGCTCGCGCGCTCTGGCGACGGCGACGGACTCGTCGGTCGGGTCGATCGCGAACTCCAGGTGCAGCACGCCCTCCTCGAACGCCCTGCTGACCTGGTAGCCGGCGTCGCGGAACACCCGGACCATCTGCCCGTTCTCGGCCAGCACCTCGGCCTCGAACCGGGCGAGCCCGACCTCCCTGGCCGCGGCCGCGAGGTGCTCCAGCAGGATGCTGCCGAGCCCGCGCCCCTGGTGCGCGTCCTCGACGACGAACGCGACCTCCGCCGACTCCCCGCGGTGCAGCCGGTCGAACCGGCCGACCGCGACGATGTCGTCGCCGAGCACCGCGATGAGCGCCACCCGGTCGTGGTGGTCGACCGTGCTGAACCGCTCGAGGTCGCGCTGCGGGATCCGCGGGTAGGGCCCGAAGTAACGGAAGTACCGCGTCCGCTCGGACAGCCTGCCGTGGAACTCCCTGAGCTGCTCGGCGTCGTCCGGCGTGATCGGCCGCAGGTGCACGGTGCCGCCGTCGCTGAGGACGACGTCGGCCTCCCAGTGCCGCGGGAAGTCGAACGGATCCCTGTGCCCGTTCGTGTCGTCGGCCACTGGTGTCAGTCCCTCGGGTCGTCCGGGTCGAGTCCGTGCAGGGGGAACACCGCACGACGCGTCTCGCGGATCGCCCGGTCCACCGGCTCCTCCGCGTCCCCGCCCCACGGTTGGTGTCCAGGGTCGCACTCATCGGTCATCGACGCAGGCAGCGGCCAGCCGGGCGCGATGCGCGTCGCGTGCGCCACCCACTCCGCGGGCAACGGCCGGTGCACGTCCACATCGCGGTCCAGCACCGTCGCGAGCAGGTGCGTCCACGACCGCGGCACCACCCGCAGCAGCTCGTACCCGCCGCCGCCGAGCGCCAGCCACTTGAACCCGTGCTCGGTCACCAGCTCGCGGAACGCCTGGTAGATGGCCCGATGCCCGTCCACGCTCAGCTCGAGGTCCGCCAGCGGGTCCTCCTTGTGCGTGTCGACACCGCACTGCGTGACCAGCACCTGCGGCCGGAACGCCGTCAGCAGCGCCGGCACCGTCGCGTGGAACGCCCGCAACCACGCCCCGTCCTTCGTACCGGCCGGCAACGCCACGTTGACCGCACTCCCCTCGGCCCCCGCGCCGCCGACCTCACCGGCCCAGCCGGTGCCCGGCCACAGGCTCATCGGGTGCTGGTGCAACGACACCGTCAACACCCGCGGGTCGTCCCAGAACGCCGTCTGCACCCCGTCCCCGTGGTGCACGTCGACGTCCACGTACGCGATGCGCTCGACCCCGTTGCGCAACAGCCACTCGATGGCCACCGCGCAGTCGTTGTAGACGCAGAACCCCGCCGCGCTGTCGGGCATGGCGTGGTGCAGCCCACCGGCGATGTTGACCGCCCGGTCGGCCTCCCCGCTCGCGATGGCCCGCGCCGCCCTCAGCGACCCGCCCACCACCAGCGCCGACGCCTCGTGCATCCGCTCGAACACCGGGTTGTCCGGCGTCCCCAGCCCGTGCCCCACGTCCCACCCGGCGGTGGGCGCCGCCTGCACCGCGCTCAGGTACCCCGGCCGGTGCACCAGCTCGATCTCCTCGTCGCCGGCCGGCTCCGGGACGAGCAGCTCCACGTCCTGCAGCACCCCGAGCGCCGTCGCGAGCCGCACCGTGAGGTCGAGCCGCACGGGGTTCAGCGGGTGGTCGCCACCGAGGTCGTACCCGAGGAAGGACCTGTCCCAGACAACAGCGGCTGGCTTACCCATGCCTGCAACCTACCCACCGATCGGCCCAACCCGTGATCACAACATGGTCGCCCCGTGTGCCCGTGCCCCGCCCGGCGCCTACAGTCCCCTCGCCGGGCGTGAACCCCCCACGGCCCCGGAACCGAACCCACCGAACAGGGGTCAGAGGCGACATGCACCCGCGACCAGCAGCAGCCCTCCTCCTCGCACTGGGCCTCGTCCTCACCGCCGCCACGGGCTGCGCGGAGCAGGTCAAGGGCTCGGCCGTCGCCGACACCAACGCGGCCCCCGAACCGGAGGCCCCGGCCTCCACCTCGAAGAAGCCGTCCACCAGCACCACGCAGAAGACCCCCTCCACCAGCAGCGCCCCGACG
Source organism: Lentzea sp. NPDC037011 (assembly GCF_055607425.1). NCBI lineage: Bacteria > Bacillati > Actinomycetota > Actinomycetes > Pseudonocardiales > Pseudonocardiaceae > Lentzea > Lentzea sp. NPDC037011. The sequence continues at coordinate 68,409 of NZ_JBVJRT010000015.1, forward strand.
AAACCGGGCGACATCAAGATCGCCACCAAGAAGAAGACCGCCAGCCTCGAAACCTGCGGCGTCCTCAAGGCCGCCGACGTCGAGGCCGCGACCGGCGGCAAGTCCGCGGCGGACGGCGGCTGCATCCACACCCTCTCCAACCCCTCCGTGGTGGTGACCCAGATGGTCACCGTCCCCGAGGTGGTCGACGAGGAGGGCGAGAAGAAGCAGATCGAGATCGGCGGCAACACCGCCTGGCAGGTCGCCACCTCCAAAGAGGACTGCCAGGTCACCGTCATGCTGACCGACGACCCCACCGCCATCACCACCGCCTTCTCGGTGAGCGTCCTCGCCCTCGACGAACTGGACACCTGCGGCGCCGCCCTGAAACTCGCCACCGCCGGCTTCGACCGCATCCCGAACGCCTGACCCCGGACCAGCCACCTCCGGCTGGTCACCCGTCAGCCCGTCGCCACCTCCCTGTCCAACGCACACCAGTTCGACCACGACCCGGCGTACAACGCCGCCGGCTTCTCCGCCGACGTGATCCCCGCCACCTCCAACGCGAGCACCACGGACGACGCGGTCACGCCCGACCCGCAGTACGCGCCGACGGCCACCGCACCGCCCGCCTCCGCCGGCACCCCGATCCCGGCGAACCGCTCCGCCAGTTCCTCCGCACCGAGCCACCGCCCGTCGGCCCCGACATGCCCGGCCGACGGCGCGTTGAGCGCCCCGGGAACGTGCCCCGCCTTCGGGTCCACGGGCTCGGTCTCCCCGCGGTACCGCTGCGGCGCCCGCGCGTCCAGCAGCACCCCGTCCCGCGCCAGCGCCGCCGCACCGTCCGCGTCCAGCACCGGCATCTGCCCGGCCCGCACCACGACGTCCCCCTCCTCCGGCACGACCTCCTCGGCGCTCACCGGCAACCCCGCCGCCTCCCAGGCGGCGAACCCGCCGTCCAGCACCGCGACGTCCCTGAACCCGGCCCACCGCAGGAGCCACCACACCCGCGCCGCCACCGAACCGTCACCCGCGTCATAGGCCACGACCCGGCCACCCTCACTCACCCCGGCACGCCGCAGCACCTCCTGCAGCCGCTCCGGATCGGGCAGCGGATGCCTGCCGCCCACCCCAGGCGGGGCGGACAACTCGGTGTCCAGGTCCACGTACACCGCGCCGGGCACGTGGCTGACCTCGTAGTCTTGGCGTCCGGGCGGCCCACCGAGCCGCCACCGGACATCCAGCACAACGGCCGCCGGCCGCGCACTCAGCGCGTCAGCGAGGGCTTCAGGAGTGATCAAGGCATGCACGGGTCACATCCTGCACCGCGCGGACACCTGTGTCCCCCGGCACGACTACCATTGACACCACACGAAGGGGAGCGGGTGTGAACGACCTCATCGACACCACGGAGATGTATCTCCGCACGATCTACGAGCTCGAAGAAGAAGGCGTGGTGCCCCTGCGCGCCCGCATCGCCGAGCGCCTCGGCCAAAGTGGACCGACCGTGAGCCAGACCGTCGGCCGCATGGAGCGCGACGGCCTGGTCGTCGTGGCGGAAGACCGTCACCTCGAACTCACCGACCAGGGCCGCAACCTGGCGATCGCCGTCATGCGCAAGCACCGGCTCGCCGAGCGCCTCCTCGTGGACATCATCGGGCTCGAGTGGGAGCACGTCCACAGCGAGGCCTGCCGCTGGGAACACGTCATGAGCGAAGCGGTCGAACGCAAACTCATCAAACTCCTCGGCAACCCCACCACCTCCCCTTACGGCAACCCCATCCCCGGTCTCGACAAGCTGGGCGACGGCGAGCCCGCCCCGCCCGCCGAGGCGGACCTCGTGCGCATCGACGAGGTGGCCCGCCGCGGCGGTGGCCCCGTCGAGGTGCGCCGCATCGCCGAGCACGTCCAGCTCGACCCGGACCTGATGGCCGAACTGAAGGAGGCCGGCGTCATCCCCGGCGGCACCGTCCAGGTGGAGTCGCTCGGCAACGCCAAGGTCATCCAGGTGCGCGGCCCGAACGGCAACCTGGCCGAACTCGACCCGGCGGTCGCCCACGCCGTGCTGGTGCTCGCCCGGTGACCCAGGCGACGACGACTCCGGCCGCCAAGGCGGCGGAGACGTTCCACCGCCTGCACGGACGTGCACCTCACGGGGTCTGGTCGGCTCCCGGCCGCGTCAACCTCATCGGCGAGCACACCGACTACAACGACGGCTACGTGCTGCCGTTCGCCCTGCCCCACCGCACCGCGGTCGCGGCGTCACCCCGTGCCGACGGTGTGCTTGCTGTCAGCACGCTGGGCGACGACGGCGGGGTGCAGCACGCGGCGCCGATCGCGGTCGCCGACCTAACTCCCCGCACCATCCGCGGGTGGGCCGCGTACCCCGGCGGCGTCGCCTGGGCCCTGCGCGAACAGGGCCTCCCGGTGACCGCAGGAGCGGACCTCGTGATCGCGGGCGACGTGCCCGCCGGCGCGGGCCTGTCGTCCTCGCACGCCCTTGAATGCGCAGTCGCGCTCGCGCTGCTGGGCCTGGCGGACGTGACCGCCGAACGGCCGGACATCGCGCGCTGGGTACAGCGGTCGGAGAACGACTTCGTGGGCGCGCCGACCGGCATCCTGGACCAGACGGCATCGCTGTCCTGCATCGAAGCGCACGCACTGTTTTACGACGTACGCTCCGGCAAGTCGGAGCAGGTCGCGTTCGACGCCGCCGCCAGCGGCCTCGAGGTGCTGGTCATCGACACCCGCGCCAGCCACTCCCACGTCGACGGCGGCTACGGCGCCCGGCGGGCGGGCTGCGAGCGGGCCGCCGGCATCCTCGGCGTTCCCGCGCTGCGCGACGTGGACATCACCGAGCTCGACGACGCGCTCGTCCGGCTGCCCGAAGAGCTGCGTCCGCTGGTGCGGCACGTGGTGACCGAGAACGACCGCGTCCTGCGGACCGTCGACCTGCTTCGCGCGGGCCGGCTCGCCGAGATCGGCCCTCTTCTTTCGGCGTCGCACGTGAGCCTTGACGAAGACTACCGAGTCTCCTGCCTCGAACTCGACGTCGCGGTCGAGGCGTCGAGGGCGGCCGGGGCGCTCGGCGCCCGGATGACCGGCGGCGGCTTCGGCGGTTCCGCGATCGCCCTCGTGCCCGTCGAACGGCACAACGCGGTCGAGCGGGCCGTGCTCGCCGCCTTCGCCGCGCGCTCGCTCGTGCGGCCGCGACTTTTCACGGCGGTTCCCTCCGCGGGCGCGGGCCGGGACAGGTAGCGGAAACCGATCTTGACGAGGATTGCGAGGACTGTGGTGAAGCTGCTCGTGACGGGCGGGGCCGGCTACGTCGGCAGCGTCTGCGCTGCGCGCCTGCTCGAAGCTGGGCACGAGGTGGTCGTGCTCGACGACCTCTCCACCGGCCACGAGGACGCCGTTCCCGCGGGTGCGCGCTTCGTGCGGGGTGACATCGCCGAGGTGATCGGCGACGTCCTCGCCGAGGGCTTCGACGGTGTGCTGCACTTCGCCGCCAAGTCCCTCGTCGGTGAGTCCATGCAGGACCCCGGGAAGTACTGGACGGGCAACGTCCTCACCGCGGTTCGCCTGCTCACCGCGATGAAGGAGCACGGCACGCCGAAGCTCGTCTTCTCCTCGACTGCCGCGACGTACGGCGAGCCGCGGGAGGTGCCGATCCCCGAGACCGCGCCCACGCAGCCCACCAACACCTACGGCGCCACCAAGCTGGCCATCGACCACGCGATCACGTCGTACGCCGCCGCCCACGGGCTGGCCGCGACGAGCCTGCGGTACTTCAACGTCGCCGGCGCCTACGGCAGCATCGGCGAGCGGCACGCGACCGAGACCCACCTGATCCCGCTCGTGCTGCAGGTCGCGCTCGGTCAGCGGGAGCACATCTCGATCTACGGCGAGGACTGGCCGACCGAGGACGGCACCTGCGTCCGCGACTACATCCACGTCACGGACCTCGCCGACGCCCACCTCCTGGCGCTCGACCACGCTACTGCCGGCGAGCACCGGATCTACAACCTCGGCAACGGCATGGGCTTCTCGGTGAAGCAGGTCATCGACACGTGCCGCGAGGTCACCGGCCACCCGATCCCCGCAGTCGTCGCACCGCGGCGGGCAGGAGACCCTGCTGTTCTCGTCGCCTCCGCCGAGCGGGCCCGCACCGAGCTCGGGTGGAAGCCCGAGCGCGCCGACCTCGCCGGCATCGTCCGCGACGCGTGGGAGTTCACCCGCGCCCGACACGGAGCCTGAACCACGATGACCGACTTCGCCTCTTTCGAGAGCTACAACTCCACCCCGCGGCTCGCGTCGCTCGCGCTGTCCCCGGACGGCACGCGGCTCGTCACCGTCGTCTCCTCGCTCGCGCCGGACGGCAAGACCTGGCAGGGCGCCCTCTGGGAGATCGACCCCACCGGTGAGCGGGACGCCACCCGCCTCACCTACTCCACGAAGAGCGACGCCGCGCCGGTCTTCGCGCCGGACGGTTCGCTGCTGTTCCTGTCGAAGCGCCCGGACCCGCTCACGAAACCGGATGAGGCCAAGGACAAGACGGCGCTGTGGAGGCTGCCGGTCCGCGGCGAGGCCGCCGAGGTGCTGCGGCCCGGCGGTGGGGTCGGCCAGGTGCGTGTCGCGGGCGAGACGCTGCTGCTGACGTCGTACGCGCACCGCCTCGCGGAGTTCGGCGGCGAAGACGACGCCAAGCGCAAGGCCCGCGAGGACGCTGGAGTGACGGCGATCCTGCACGAGTCCTACCCGATCCGGTACTGGGACTCCGACCTCGGCCCCAGCTACCCGCGGCTGTTCTCCGTCCCGCTGGAGCGCCCGGCTGCCGAGCACGTCACCGCCCTCAGCGACGACTCCGAGAGCAGGCTGAGCGACGAGGACATCGCGCTCAGCCCCGACGGCAGGTGGGCCGTCCACGGGTACGCCGTCGACGTCAGTGCCGCCTACGGCCGCCGGACCGAGCTGCGGCTCGTCGCCACCGACGGCAGCTCCTCGCGGGTCATCGCCTCCGAGGAAGGCTTCTCGTTCTTCGACGCCGCGTTCACCCACGACTCCTCGGCCGTGATCGCCATCCGGTTCCGCGAGTCCACCGCGGACGCGCCGTACCGCAGCAGCCTGGTGCGCATCGATCTCGCCGACGACTCGATCACGCCACTGGCGCCGGACTTCCAGGAAGAACCGGCGCACCCGGTGGTGAGCCCCGACTCCTCGGCCGTCTTCTTCGTCGCGAGCCACCTCGGGCACCAGCCGGTGTGGCGGCTCGACCTCGCCACGGGCGAGGTCACGAAGCTGACGCTCTCGGGTTACTACAGCGACGTGGTCGTGAGCCCGGACGGCGAGACGCTGTACGCACTGCGCAACTCGGTCGACCACCCGCCACAGCCCGTGCGGTTCGCCAGCACCGGAGCTGACCAGGACCCGGCGCGGCTGCCCGCCCCCGGTGCCCTGACCTCGGTGCCCGGCACGCTCACCGAGGTCTCCACCGTCGTGGCCGACGGCAGGACCGTCCGCGCCTGGCTGGTGCTGCCCGACGGTGCCTCCGCGGACTCCCCCGCCCCGCTGCTGCTCTGGGTCCACGGTGGACCCGTGATGAGCTGGAACGGCTGGACGTGGCGCTGGAACCCGTGGCTCATGGCCGCCCGCGGCTACGCCGTCCTGCTGCCCGACCCCGCGCTGTCCACGGGGTACGGGCCCGACTTCATCGCGGCCGGCTGGGGTCGCTGGGGTGCCGAGCCCTACACCGACCTCATGGCCATCACCGACGTGACCGTCGAGCGGCCCGAGATCGACGGCTCGCGCACCGCCGCCATGGGCGGGTCCTTCGGCGGTTACATGGCCAACTGGATCGCCACCCAGACCGACCGGTTCCGCGCGATCGTCACCCACGCCTCGCTGTGGCACCTCGACGCGTTCTCCGGCGCCACCGACGACTCGTACTTCTGGATGCGGGAGATGGGTGACCCCATCACCCGGCCCGAGCGGGTCCTCGCCAACTCCCCGCACCTGCGGGTCGCCGACATCAAGACGCCGATGCTCGTCATCCACGGGGACAAGGACTACCGGGTCCCCATCGGCGAGGGGCAGCGGCTGTACTTCGACCTGGTCCGGCACGGCATCACCGCGAAGTACCTTTACTTTCCTACGGAAAACCACTGGATTCTCACCCCCGGGAACTCTCGGGTCTGGTACGAGACGGTGTGGGCGTTCCTGGCCGAGCACGTCCTCGATCAGGAGTGGGAGCGGCCGGAGCTGCTCTGAGTTCCCGCGGAGAGCAGCTTGCGGGCGTTCAGGACTGCCTTGTCCGCCAGCGTCTTGAGCTCTTCGGGAGGCAGCGCGGCGCTCAGTGCGCCGCGCAACAGCCGCGCCAGCGCGTGGCCGAAGCAGGCTTCTTCGGCTACGTCGAGCGCGACCGACGCGAGTCCGCCGTCGCCGCGGTGGTAGGCGAAGAACGCCAGGAGACACGCGGGTTCCGCGCGTTCCGGTGACGGGCAGGACCTCGTGAGGTCGAGCCACAGCCGTTCGGCCGCCCTGGCGTTGTTCTGCACCGCGTACGACAGGCAGGCGTCACGCACCTCCGGATGCGCCAGGGCTCTGCTCAACGCGACGATCTCCGCGTCGGGCAACGGTCCCTTGCGTTGGTCCGAGGCGTCGATCGCGGCACGCACGCGACGGAGTTCCGCTGCCGGCTCAGGCGGTTCCTCGGTGTTCATGAGCTCGTCGAGCAGCACGGACCTGCGTTCGCGGGCCTCCACCGAGTCGAGTGTGACCACCGCTGCCAGCGCGGCGCGCGACTCGAACGTCACGTTGCCGTCGCTCGCGCACGCCGCGGCCACTGCGGACACCTGCGGGTCCGGCAGCCGCCCGTGGCAGTCGAGGTCGAAGTAGCAGTACCACGGTGCGTCCTTCTCGCACGCGTGCAGCCACACGGCTTCGAGGACATCGATACCGTGCCCGCCGAGGCTGTTCGCAAGTGCGGTGATCAGCGGCTCGTGCGGAAGCTCCTCCGGCATATGCTCGGAGGGTGCGCTGATGACCGCGAGGATCACGCCCTCCGCGCCTTGCTCCAGGAGCGGCATTTCCAGCTGGGCCACCAGAAGCCCTCTATGTCGCGGGCGGGGCAGGTCGACGCGCATGGTCATGGAGACCGCGCCGTCCCGCAGGACCAGCACGACGAGCGACTCCGTCGGGTGGAAACCCATCAGGTGCGGGATGGCCGCGTAGAGGTCGCCGGGGGCGCGGAGGCGGATCGGTTTGGGGAGGGTTGTGGGCATGGTGCCACTGTGGCGGGTGGCTGGGCTGTGGGGCTTCGCTGTTGTGGAAGCTGTGGATTACTCGTGAGTTGTGGACAGGTTGAGATCTTGGGGCGCTCGGGTTCGGGAGTGAGTGCTATCGTGCCGCGCTTCAGCCCCTCACGAGACCGAAGCGCGGCACCACAGCTCAGAACGTCTGGAACAACGCGCGCCAGCCGCCGACGACCGGCAGTTCGACCGAGGTCCTGGCGAGGTCCAGCGAGAGGCCGGCCCCCGGCTTCGGGCGCAGCGTGTAGTCGTAGTCGCTGGAGATCAGCACGAACTCGAGCCGGTGCCCGGCCTGCAGGACGTAGTCGTCCGGCACGATCGGCACGTCGACGTCGTAGAACTTGCCGGGTTTGACCGGCGAGGTCTTGTCGGGGCGTTCGCGGTTCTGCGGGTCGGTCCAGCCGCGGGTGATGACGTGCGACTTGCCGTCCGGAGCACGGTCGACGAGCAGCGTCGTGACGTTGGCGGCGGGACGGTCGAACGCGACCCGCAGGTGCGCGGTCGACTTGCCGGACAGGCGCAACGGCTTCTGCGTCGGCTCGGTCGCGTAGGACAGGCGGTTCGGCGAGGTGGCCTGGTCGATCAACGACTCCGCTGTCTTCGTCGCGTCGTCGGTCAGGTTCTCCACGCCGTGGCCGGGTCGCAGGCCGAGGCCGCCCTTGGCCGGTCCGCCCGCGGACAGCCGCAGCCGCACGTCGGACGTGCCGGGTGCCGGCCAGTCCTTCTCGTCGACCCACGTCTTGTCCTCGCGCTGGATCGTCGCGCGCGGCTCCTTGTCGATGCCGTTGCGGTGGCCCCACAGGTACTGGGTGAACCAGCGGTTGAGGGTGCGGCGCCACTCGACCGAGCGGAGCGTGTCGGCGTCGGTGTGGCCGGACTGGTGCAGCCAGATCTTGTGCGGCACACCGACCTTCTTCAGCGCCGAGTACCACTGCTCGACGTGCGTCATCTTGACGTTCCAGTCGTTGAGCCCGTGGACGGCGAGGACGGCCGCACGCACCTTGTGGACGTCGTTGAGGTAGTTGCGCTTGTCCCAGAACCGGCTGTAGTCGCCGGTGATGCGGTCCTGGTCCTTGGCGATCTCGGCGATGATCGGCTTGCAGATCTCGCGGTCCTCGCGGGTGTAGACGTAGTCCGCGAGCACGTCGGCGTCCTCGCCCTGGAACGTGCCGGGGGCGACGACGGCGCCGTCCGCGCGGTAGTAGTCGTACCAGCTGGAGATCGCGGCGATCGGCACGATCGCTTCCAAGCCGCGGACGCCGGTGGAGGCGACCGCGTTAGGCAGCGTTCCGTTGTAGGAGACGCCCATCATGCCGGTCTTGCCGGTCGACCACGTCGCCTTGATCGCCTCGCCCGTGGCGGTGCGTGCGGACGCACGGCCGTTGAGCCAGTCGACGACGACACGCGCGCCGATCGTCTCGTTGACGTCGCCCGTCGTCGGGCACCCCGTGGACTTGCCGGTGCCGAGCGACTCGGCGTACACGACGGCGTAGCCGCGTGAGATGAAGTAGGCCTCGTAACGACCCGACGTGATCGGGTTGGGACCGAGGGCCGCGGTGACGCGTTCGTCGGAGGAGGCCTTGAGCAGACGGCCGTTGCGCTTGTCGGGGACGTACAGCTCGACGTCGACGTTGTGGTTGGGAACGTCGTTGCCGCCGGAGAAGTACGGGCTGACCATGTAGACGACGGGGACCTTGAGCCCTCGTTCGGTGGCGCGCGGCCGGACGACCTCGGTGTAGACCTCGTCGTCCTTGCCGTCGCGGTCGCTGTCGACCGGTGCGCGGACCCAGAGGCTCTCCTTGACCACGTCCTTCGGGTCGAAGACGGGTTGCGCCTCGCCGTCCTTGAACACCGGCCCCTCGGCAGCGGTGGCCGTGGCGGGCAGGAACGGCAGAACTAGCACCGCGGTCAGCAGTGCGACTCTTCGTGCGCCCCTCACGAGGCACCCCCAATGCGAAGCCGGGGACAGGGATTCGCCCTGCACCCTTCCCCGTGACTGCAAGACATGTCACCCGTCGAACGGCTCTTGACCTGAGAGCATGGACCGTGCCCATTTCCGACTTCGTCCACGCGTTGCCGAAGGCCGAGCTGCACGTCCACCTCGTGGGCGCGGCTTCCGTCGACACCGTCCTCGCGCTCGCCCGCAACCACCCAGGCGGTCCGGTTCCGACCGACGAGGCCGAGCTGCGGAAGTTCTACGAGTTCACGGACTTCCGGCACTTCATCACCGTGTACGGCATCGTCAACGACCTCGTTACGACCGGTGAGGACGTTCGCACGCTGGTCGTCGGGTACGCGCGTGACGCGGCGCGGACCAACGTCCGGTACGCGGAAGTCACCGTGAGTGCGACAAGTCACCTGCGGGCCGGCATCGCGCCCGACGAGCTCGTCGAAGCGTTGGCCGCAGGACGGGCTGAGGCGTTGGAGCTGCACGGCGTGACATTGCAGTGGATCTTCGACGTGCCCGGCATCTGGGATCGCGACTGGGGCATGACGAGCGCGCGGTTCGCCACCGAGCACCGGCCGGAGGGGCTGGTCGGGTTCGGGCTCGGCGGGTTCGAGGCGGACTCGCCGCGGACGAGGTTCCGCGAGGCGTTCGCGATGGCGCGTGATGCCGGGCTGCACATGGTGCCGCACGCCGGCGAGACGATGCCGCCCAGCGAGATCTGGGCCGCGGTGCGGGACCTGCGTGCCGAGCGGATCGGGCACGGCGTCAGCGCGGTGCAGGACCCGGAGCTGCTGCGGTACCTCGTCGGCGAGGGCGTCGTGCTGGAGGTGTGCCCGACGTCGAACATCCGGACCGGCGCGGTCGCGTCGCTGGACGAGCACCCGTTGCCGCGGTTGGTGGAGGCCAGGGTGCCGGTGACGGTCAGCACCGACGACCCCGGCATGTTCCACACCGACCTCGACCGCGAGTACCTGGTGTGCCACGAGCGGTTCGGGTTCGGGCGCGATGAGCTCGCGGAGCTGGCGCGAGCGGGAGTCCGGGCGTCGTTCGCGCCGGATGCGTTGAAGAAGCAGCTGTTGAAGGAGATCGACGCCGTATGAACGCCGTGAACGTGGTGACGACGACCGTGGACTCCGCCGAGGCGGCGGAGTCGTTGGCGAGAGGGGTCGTCGAGGCACGGCTGGGCGCGTGTGTGCAGATCGTGCCGATCCGCAGCGTCTACCGGTGGGACGGTGAGGTGCGCGTCGACGACGAGTGGCAGTGCGTCGTGAAAACCTCTGCCGCTCGCGTCGACGAGCTGGTCGCGCACCTCAAGAACCAGCACAGCTATGACGTGCCAGAGGTCGTCGTCACCCCCGTCGTCGGGGGCAACGACGACTACCTCCGCTGGGTCTCAGAGGAGACTTCGTAGGTGACGCGGGAGCGGCTCGGTGTGCAGGACGCCGAGTCGTTGCGTCGCCCTCGTCAACGCCACGTACAGCTCGCTCGGGGTCATGAGCTGCGGTTCGACGACGATGACGACGTCGAACTCCAGCCCCTTGGACGACCTCGGCGGCATCCAGCCGTCGCCGATCACGGCGATCGTGCGGCCGGGCAGAGCTTCGGCGTGTGCGTCGAGCTCGTCGCGGACCGCCGCCGAGAGGTCGGTGACGCGGCGGGCCCAGGGGCGGACGCCGGTGCTGCGCACTGACGTCGGTGCGGCGGCGTCGGGGTCGACGAGCTTCAGCACCGGGGTGGCGACGGCCATGATCTCGCCGGGAGTGCGGTAGTTGACCTCCAGCCTGCGGTAGGTGAAGCGGTCGAACACCGAGCCCCAGCTGCGGGCGCCGCCTGCGGCTTGGCGTTGCGCCAGGTCGCCGACGACGGTCATCGACCTGTTGGGGCAACGGCGGAGCAGGACGCGCCAGTCCATTGCGGACAGCTCCTGTGCCTCGTCGACGACGACGTGGCCGTAGGTCCAGGTGCGGTCGTCGGCAGCTCGTTCGGCGAGAGTGCGGTGGTCGCGTGCCTCGTGCCGGTACGCGAGCGTCTCGGCGTTGACGAAGTCGGTGACGATGTACTCGTCGTCGTCGGCGCGTTCATCGATCGACAGCACGTCCATGACACCGCGGGCGTAGGCAAGTCCTTCCTCTTCCTCCCGCCGTGCCGCGCGTTCGGCTGAGCCGTCCGAGCCGAGCAGGTCGGCGAGCTCGTCGAGCAGCGGCACGTCGGACACCGTCCACGTGTCGGCGGCTTCGCGGTACAGCTCGGGTGCGCCGATGCGGTAGCACCGGCCCGCGTACAGGTCGGCGAGCAGCTGCTCGGGTGTGAGCTCCGGCCACAACCGGTCGACGGCGTCGCGCAATGCCGTGCTGTGGCGCAGCTCGTGCCGCACGTCCTCCTCGATCTCGGGCCAGTCGACGCCGATCAGCTTCATCGCCGGGGCGACGAGCTCTTCGGCGAGAGCGAGGAAGAAGTACTTGCGCGCCGCGTTGTGCGGTAGCTCGTAGTACCGCGTCTTCTCGCGTGCGACGGCGGCGACGTGCGCGTCGAGGGGGACGACGACGTCTTCGAGCTCGATTTCGATGGGCTCGTCGGGAAGCTCCTGCCGGTCGGCCACGGCGACGGCCAGCAGGTCCAGCACTGATATATGGCCTTTGAGGCGTTGCAACGACGGGGTGTCCTCGACGTCGGTGACCACTCCGGGGTAGAGCTCGCCGGGTGTTGCGAACACGACGTCGGTCTCCCCCAGCGATGGCAGCACGTCGCTGACGTAGTGCAGGAAACCGGTGTTCGGTCCGACGATCAGGACGCCGTGGCGGGAAAGGCGCTCGCGGCGCGTGTACAGCAGGTACGCGACGCGGTGCAGCGCGACCGCGGTCTTGCCCGTGCCGGGGCCGCCTTCGATCACCAGCACGCCGGGGCCGGAGTAACGGATGATCTCGTCCTGCTCGGCCTGGATGGTCGAGACGATGTCGCGCATCGTCGCGGTCCGCGGCGCGTTGAGGGCGTCGAGCAATGCGGTCGCGTCGGCCAGCAGCTCGTCGTCGTGGAAATCGCGCAGCTCCCGGTCGCGGACGCGGAAGTGGCGGCGCAACACGAGGCCTTCCGGATTCGCGGCGGTCGCGGTGTAGAACGGCCGTGCCGCCGGCGCGCGCCAGTCCAGCAACAGCGGCTGGAACTCGTCGTCGAACAGGCCGACGCGCCCGATGTAGGTGCTTTCGCCGTTCTCCGAGTCGGTCCGGCCGAAGCACAGACCGTCCTCCGCTGCGCGGTACTTGCCGATCTGCCTGGTCAGCACCTGGACGCTGGCTTCACGGTCCAGCCGTCCGGTGTGGGTATCCCGCAGGGCGGCCGCAAGATCGGCGGCCGCTTTGTTCCGTTCCTGGTCGAGCTTTTCATACAGAGAGGTGATCCGTGCCTGTTCGCTCGCCAACACCTTGCCCCCTGTGATACAATAAATCTGTCTTTCCGGAATATTCATTCCGAAACCCCAAAGCCATTCTTTGTAGCACAGATTTGGCGTGCGCGGGAACCCCTTCGGGACTTACTTTCAACGCCATGCGTGGGCGGTCCAAGCTGCGGTAACTGCTGCCGTCGTCGTAAGCGGCCCAAGGATCTTGCTGATGCCTGTGCAGCGTTGGTTGTACGGTGCGTACTGCGGGAGAAATGTCGCCGGTGCGGAGTGGTGGGCATGAAGCTGGTTGTTCTCGGTGGCGGTGGGTTCCGCGTGCCGCTCGTATATCGCGCTTTGCTCGCCGACCGGTCCCCCGGCCGCGTCACCGAGGTCGTGCTGCACGACGTCGACGCCTCCAGGCTCGTGGCGGTCAGCGGCGTTCTCGCCGAACTTGCCGCCGATGTGCCGGATGCTCCCGTGGTGACGATGTCGATGGATCTCGACGAGGCGGTGCGCGGGGCGGACTTCGTGTTCTCGGCGATCCGCGTGGGCGGACTCGACGGGCGCGCGGCCGACGAGAGCATCGCGGCCGGGTGCGGGGTGCTCGGGCAGGAGACGGTCGGGGTCGGCGGTGTGGCGTACGGGTTGCGCACTGTGCCGGTCGCGCTCGACATCGCACGTCGTATCTCGGTGCACGCGCCGGACGCGTGGGTCATCAACTTCACCAACCCCGCCGGCATGGTCACCGAAGCGATGGCCGCCCATCTCGGCCACCGGGTCATCGGCATCTGCGACTCCCCCGTCGGGCTCGGCCGGCGGGTCGCCCGCGCGGTCGGCGCGGACCTCGACGACGCGTGGCTCGACTACGCCGGGCTCAACCACCTCGGCTGGCTGCGGGGTGTGCACGTGCGCGGGCGGGACGTGCTGCCGGATCTGCTGGCCGACACTGAGCGGTTGGAGTCGTTCGAGGAGGGCAAGCTCTTCGGCGCGGAGTGGCTGCGGACGCTGGGCGCGATTCCGAACGAGTACCTGCACTACTACTACTTCACCCGCGAGGCGGTGGAGTCCGGTGCGTCGCGTGGGGCGTTCCTGCTGGAGCAGCAGAAGCAGTTCTATGCGGCGCCGTCGTTGGCGAGCTGGGACCGGACGCGTCTGGAGCGCGAGCAGACGTACATGGCGGAGACTCGTGACGAGGAGCGGGACAGCAACGACCTCGACGGTGGCGGGTACGAGCAGGTCGCGCTCGCGTTGATGCACGCCATCGCGGCGGACAAGCGGACGACGTTGATCCTCAACGTGCCGAACAGGACGACGCTGTCGTGCCTGGACGCCGATGCGATCGTCGAGGTTCCGAGCTTGGTCGACGCCAACGGCGCGCGGCCTGTAGCGGTCAGCCAGCTGCCGGACGAGGGCGTCGGGCTCGTCACCGCGCTCAAGGTCGTCGAGCGCGCGACGATCAAGGCGGCTGTCAGCGGCGAGCGCGCGCATGCAGTGAAGGCGCTGGCGCTGCATCCGCTGGTTGATTCCGTCAACGTTGCTCGACGGATCGTGGACGCCCACCCGTTGCTGTCCGGGGCGTTCGGAGCACGCGGCGACTGATGTACCGGTGGCCGTTGCCGCACGGTGCCGGCGGCTTAACTACGCTCGTCGGCAAATGGACACCACCACTTCTCGCCGCGTGCCGCTCGTGATGGGCATCGCCGTGCTCGTGCTGCTGCTGGACCAGGCCACGAAGTTCTGGGCCGAGAACGCGCTGACCGGGCGCGCGCCCATCCCGGTGCTCGGGGAGTTCTTGCAGCTCAGGCTTCTCTACAACCCCGGTGCCGCGTTCTCGATCGGCGCGGGGTCGACGTGGGTCTTCACCATCGTCGCCGCCGTGGCCGTCGTGTTCCTGGCGCGGTACGGGCTGCAGCCGCAGACCCGGCTGCGGGCGGTCGCACTGGCGTTGATGCTGGGCGGCGCGACGACGCACCTGCTCGACCGGTTGTTCCGGCCGCCGGGTTTCGCGCGCGGGCACGTCGTCGACTTCATCGACTACAACGGCTGGTTCGTCGGCAACGTCGCGGACATCGCGTTGGTCTGCGGTGCGATCCTGCTCGTGCTGCTCAGCTTCCAGCCGCAGAAGCAGCCTGCCGAGTGAGTGCGTCGGCGCGGCGGGTCGTCTCAGGCAGCCGGTAGCGCGGGGCCAGGCGGAGCACCTCGGCGCACGCGCGGTCCAGGTCGATCTTGTGCCCGACCGACACGAACACCGGCTTCACACCGTCCTGCGTGCGCAGTGCGCGGCCGACGACCTCGTCGCCGTCGGCGCCGTCCATGACGAGGTCGCTCGTCGAGCCGCGCTTGTCGCCGGGCGGGTCGAACCTGCCCATCGGGTTCTTGGCCACGCCGATGCTCGGGATGCCGGTGTGCACGCCGAGGTGGCAGGCGAGACCGAACCGGCGCGGGTGGGCGACGCCCTGGCCGTCCGCGACCAGCAGGTCGGGGGTGACGGTGAGCTGGTCGAGGGCGCGTAGCAGCACCGGCATCTCGCGGAACGCGAAGAGCCCGGGGATGTACGGGAAGTCTGTGGTGTCCTCGACGACGACCTCATCGAGGACGGCCAGCGTCTTTGCATCGAACACCACGCAGACGCCGACAACCGAGTCGTTGCAAAGGCCGGTGTCGCGGTAGCCGACGTCGAGGCCGGCGACGGTGTCGATGTGCAGGTCGGGGGCGCTGGTGGTGATCACCTGGTTGCGCAGGTGTTCTTGCAGCGCGATGGCGTCGTCAACCGTTCTGGGCCATTCCACGGGCGACAGTGTGCCGTGACGTGTCGTAGTGGGCGGCGAGGAGGTCGGCGCCGAAGTCACCGGAGTGGCGGCGCCACACGGTGTGGATGTGGTTGGCCTCGTTGGCCGTGTTGTCGTATTCGATGAGCAGCTCGGGACCTTGGACGCGGTAGTAGTGGCCTTCGCCGCGGCGTAGCGAGCCTTCCCACGAGAAGTGCAGGCGGTCGGGGTCGAGGGCGGCGAACTCGTCGTCGGCGAGCTCGAACGCGAGCCGGTCCAGGTAGAGGCGGACGATGTCGACGAGCAGCTCGCCCGCCTGTTTGCCGAGCTGTGCGGGTGTCACGCCGACGGGGTCGGACGGCGTGATGCGCGGGGCGTTGCCGGTGCGGATGTCGTGCGGGGCGGTGTCCGAGACGACGGCCAGGCCGCGGGCGGTCGGGCCCATCCGGTCGAGCAGCTCGCGGGCCAGTTCCTCCTCCAGCCGCAGCGGCTGGCTGACGACGCGGCCTCGGTAGGTGACGCGGGACGGGTTCGCGCCGAGGAAGAACGGGGTCGCCGAGACGCGGCCGTCGGCGACGATGACGTTCACGGACAGGTGGTGCCCCTCGACGCGCCACCCCCACGGTTCGTCGCCGCCGGGCGTGCCGAAGAGCACCGTCCAGTAGTCGCCGCTGTGCCGGTCGCGGTGGCCGCCCTCGCGGTGGTCGAGCACGTCTTCCAAAGCCATCACCGCCGCGACTTGTGCGTAGGCGTGTGGGCTCAGCACGGTCGCGAGCATGCCGTGAACGGCTTTGCGCTGATCACGTCGTAGCCCGCCGAACACGAGGCCGGGGCGGTCGCCGGGGGTGTAGGCCCAGCGGTGCCTGAGGTCGTCGTCGGTGATCGCGCGGACAGCTCGGTCGCGCTGGTCGTCGGCGAGCAAACGAATGTATTGGCGCGTGGCGTCAGCGACGTCGTGCAGCATCACTCGAACTTATAGGCCGCGCAGTTCGTTGCGCTTCCGATGACGTCGGGGTTCGTGTCACCGGGTGAGCACCGGGGCCTGCTTTCGTTCGATCCGGCGGGTCAGCGGTAGCAGCACCAGCGGGACCAGGACGGCGGCGGCCAGCGAGACGACGTTGCCGATCCGGTCAGCCACCAGCATGTGCTCCAGGTGGAACAGGTGGAAGGTCATGTGCGGCACCGCGAACACCAGGTAGCCGACCAGCACGGCTTGGGTCAGCGCGCGTTCGAGTGTCACCGCCGCGAACACCAGCATCACGCACAACGCGAGGTTCAGTGAGCCGAAGTCGCGCAGCAGGTGTTCGTTGAACGGCGGGAAGTAGGACACCCATGGGTTCGTGGGCAGCGGGAAGTTGTCGTAGAAGCTCTGCGGCGCTGCCAACGGCCAGACGCCGATGACGGCTTGGACGACGGCGAGGAACGCGAGACCTGCGCGGAGTGTGCTCATGCAGGTACGGACGAGACGCGAGCCCGTCTTGTGACGCGCTCGGGTGCTGGAAGCGATCCTCGGCGTGCTCGTGGAGCCGGAAGCGGGGCAATCATCTGAGGACGCCGGCGGTACCAAGCGTCACGTTGCGCAGCTCCGGCTGGCCTGAGGGCGTCGAGCGGCTCGGCAAGGTCGACGCGACTTGGAAGGGCGTCCTCGCGCGCTCAAGCAGCTCGTTGAGACCGCGCAAACGTGAAAACCGCTTTTGCAATGAGTCTTTGGACGTCGTCGTCCAAAGACTCATTGCTAAGCAGCAGGTGAGGACGGGTGGTGCGGGTGATATATCGGTCGCGAGCTAGGCGTGGCAGGTGATGGGGCCGCCGTGGAGCGTGGTCATGTCCTGCCAGACGCGGAGCAGTTCGAGGCGTTCGGAAAGCGGTTTGCCGTCGAGCTCGTGGTAGGCGCGGTGGAGGTTGCCGACGAGTCGTTCGGACTCCTGCCACGACGAGAAGCGGGACGGGCCCGCGTCCTGGACGACCTGCAGAGGGGCGCGTCCGGCGGCGTGACCGGTGGCGGCGAGCTCGGACAGGTACGTCGTGTAGGCGACGAGGTCGTCGAGGACGCGGGTGATGTCGGCGCCGCGCAGCAGCGGGCCGTGGCCGGGCACGAGGACCTCGGCGTCGAACGCGCGCAGAAACTCCAGGGCCGACAGGTAGCCGCTGATGCTGCCCTCCGCGAGGAACGGCTGGCCGCCCGCGAACACCAGGTCACCGGTGAACAGCACGCGCTCGGCGGGCAGCCACACGACGCTGTCGCCGCGGGTGTGGGCGGGACCGGGGTGGTGCACCTCGACGACGCGGTCGCCGAGGTGCAGCGTCAGGGACGAGGTGTAGGTGAGCGACGGCGGGCGCACTTCGAGGTGGCCGTAGTCCGGGCCGGTCAGCACCTGCGCGGCGAGCAGGCCGGCGGTGAGCACCTCGTCGCGGCAGGCGTCGTGGGCGACGATCACCGTCGACGAGGGGACCAGCCAGTTGCCGAAGGTGTGGTCGCCGTGGTGGTGGGTGTTCACGACGTAGTTGGGCGCAGCGTCGGACACCGTCGCCACCGAGGCGAGCAACGCGCGGTTGCGGGCCTCGGTGGACGTGGTGTCGACAAGCAGCAGCGTGCCGTCGGAGCCGACGACGACACCGGTGTTGTTGATCATCCAGGACCCGTCGGGCTGGACGTAGGCGTGGACGGACGGCGCGACCTCGACCAGTTCGGGCTTGCCGGGAGAAGGCTTCACCCGGCTGAGCCTAGTGAGGGGCGAGCCCGGTGAGGTCAGCCCTGGGCGATGTAGGCCTGGAGCTGGTCCTGGCTCTGTTCCAACTGTCCGATGCGGCTCTTCACGACGTCGCCGATGGACACGATGCCGACCAGTTCCCCTTCTGCCACAACGGGAACGTGGCGGAAC
Source organism: Lentzea sp. NPDC037011 (assembly GCF_055607425.1). Lineage (NCBI taxonomy): Bacteria > Bacillati > Actinomycetota > Actinomycetes > Pseudonocardiales > Pseudonocardiaceae > Lentzea > Lentzea sp. NPDC037011. Next base: position 86,669 of record NZ_JBVJRT010000015.1, read on the forward strand.
CGCCGTTCGGTCATCACGACGGTCAGACTGTCCACTGTGTCCGAAGGCGTGCACGTGAAGACCTCGGCGGTCATGATCGACGACACCGGTGAGGTCAGCAGCCCGGCACCGGTTTCGTGCAGCCGGCGCACGACGTCGCGTTCCGACACGATGCCCACGACACCGGACGGGCCGACGACCACGATGGCGCCGACGTTGTGCTCCGCGAGTGTTCTGAGGAGATCGGACACCGGTGCGTCCGGGGCGATGGTCGCAACCGCAGAGCCCTTGGTCCGCAACACGTCAGCGATCCTCATCAGGCGCCTCCGATCCTGTCGGTCCGGTAGCACCTCAGGCTAGAGCGGATCCGGACAGAACGGGAGATCGTCCCACGAAGGGAGCAGGGGGACACGAGCAACGCGCGTCCCCCTGCCGTGGCCGCACCGGTTCGGGCGTCGGCTACGCGGATCCGCGGCGACGGGCGGCGAACTGGCGCGGCGGGACCACCGGAACCCGTTGCTGGGGCAACGCGAACCGGGTGTTCTGCTCGGCCGGCTGCTGGCCGCGCTTCTGGGCGCGGCGAGCGGCTCGGTTCGAGGGCGGGGTGGCAGCAGGCATGCGAAAGCCTCCTCTGTGACGAGGGCGTGCAAGGGCACGGCGGAAACGACAGCCGTGGAAAAGGACCCGCGAGAAGGGTCACCAAGAGCACACGCGGCAGCGGCGGAAGCGCTGCGGGGCTTCTCAGATGATGAGCATGACGGCAACGGTAGCGGCGCCGACCGGCGCCGCCAACCGATTTATCCGCGGGCGCGTGCGGCGGCCGCTCCGGCCCCCAGCATCACCAGGACAACCGTGACGATCGCCCACTTGCGGGACTTGGTCATCGGCGTGGTCTTCGGGTCGAGCGGGAGCTCCGCACGGGACTGCGGTTCCCGCCGCGCCGCGCGTACCGGGACCGGCTGCGGCGAGGGTGCAGGTGCGGATGGCACCACCGCGGCGGGCGGGACGGCGGGGGCGACCGGTGCGGCCGGAACCGGGGCGGGCGTCGACACCCAGGGCGGCACAACGGGAACAGGTGCGGGCGCCGGTGGGACGTCCGGCTTCGGCGTGGGCGGTACCACCTGCGGTGGCATCGGCGCGGGCAGGCACCCGGCGCCGTCGATCAGGCCGAACGGCTGGTCGGTGGACAGCTCCACGGCGGCGCCGTCCGCAATCCGGTAGACGCGGCTGCGACCTTTGTAGCCGTTGTTCACCGCGTAGATCGTGCCCGCCGAGTCGATCGCGACGGCACCGTAGGTCGACTTGCCGGGCAGCCCCGCCACCTCGGCCCGCCGCACCGACCGCCCCGACACCGGGTCGAACGTCACGACCTCGCCCGGTCCGTGGCCCGCCGCCGAGACCCCGGTCAGCCCGCCGCCGGGTCCGGGGGTGAAGTCGTCCAGCGCGAGCGCCGGCCAGTCCAGCGCCACCGACCGCACGATCCGCAGGTAGGACGCGCTCGCCGGGTCGATGTCGATCGCGTGCAACCGGGCGTTGTCGCGCACGTAGAACGTCGTCCCCACGACCGCGCCCGCGGACACGTCGTCGGTGCGGAACCACGGCGCCACGACCGGCCCGAGATCGTTGACCACGCCTTTGGTGTCGATGAGCACGACGTGCGTGGGATGCATCCAGCTGTGGTGGCCCTTCGAGGTGAGACCGACCAAGCGGCCCAGCACGGAGGAATAACCCAACGCATTCACCGAGTAGTCGATTCGCGCTACCGGGGTCACCCCACCGGATGACACGTCGAGCCGCGTGAGCGTCGACCACCCACCACGGTGGACCGCGCGGACCTGGAACGCGTCGCACGCCACCGGCGCGGCTTGGGCAACAGCGCTGGTGAGCGGGGTGGAAAGCGCGAGAAGAGCGGTGACGCCACCCAGGGCGAACGCATTCCTGCTCCACCGGAATGGAGCAGCTTGATACGACAACCGGGTAATTCTGCTGTTGCCGCGCATTCCCACCTGACCATTGCTCGTGACCGGACCGCGCTGTACCGGCCACAGTAGACCGTGGTCTAATCCCACACCAGAAAGGGGCCGAATTGAGTATTTACGTGTCCGGTCTGCTCTGGGTTCTCGGCGCGGCCGTGGTCTCGTCCGTCATCGTCGTCTTCACGCGCCGGTTCAACTCGGAGGAGGTCGGCGAGAAGAACCTCGCTGTCGGCGGCTCGGTGTTCAGCATCGTCGCCGGCCTGCACGCGGTGCTGACCGCGTTCATCCTCATCTCCCTGTTCGACGCGGCCAACGCCGCCGAGGAGCAGGTGCAGAAGGAGGCCAACGCGCTGGTCGCCGTCACCTGGTCGACCGGCTCGCTGCCCGAGCCGGCGAAGTCCCGCGTCGACCAGCTGGTCCGCAGCTACGTGCAGACCGTCGTCGACGAGGAGTGGCCGAAGATGCGCGAGGGCGAGAACGTCGACGGCAAGGGCTGGAACACCCTCAACCAGCTGCGGGACACCATCGCGGCGACCGCGCCGGACGGCGGCTGGCAGGAGGACCGCAAGGCCGAGGCCGCGAACCAGCTGTGGGAGGTCTACCAGGCCCGCCAGGAGCGCGTCGACGCGGCCGACGGCGGCGTCAACCCCGTCGTCTGGCTCGCGCTGCTCATCGGCACCGGCCTGTCGCTGCTGTTCCCGTACCTGTTCGGTGGCCCGAACCTGGTGTCACAGCTGCTCATCACGGTCACGCTGAGCTCGACGCTGGTGCTGCTGCTGTTCGCGATACATCAGTTGCAGAACCCGTTCAGCGGCGGTGTGCAGATCTCACCGGACGCGTTCACCTCGACGCTCGACCGGCTCAGCTGACGGTTACCGCGACTCGGCCGTTCCGCCCGCTTCCTCGATCTCCACGGACAGCACCTCACCGTCGATGACGCTCGGCAACGGGTGCTCGCGGTCCGTCTGGGTGAAATAGCGGTTCGCGAACGCGCCGACCGCCCTGGTGGAAGCGGCGTCGACGCCACCGCCGATGACGCCGCCCAGGACCGGAACGCCCTTCACGACGACCGAACCGAGCTTTTTTGTACCGTATTTCGTGATGAGCGCCGAGGCGGCCTTCTTCGTGAACTGCTTGATGCCGACCTTTTTGAACAGTTCGGTTCCGGCATTGCCGAGCAGGCACAGCAGGATGGCCGTCTGCACTTCCTCGCTGTCCACGTCGTGGCCGCGCAAAGACGCGATCGACGCGATGAGGTGCGTCTGGATCACGTACGCGGCCGCGACGTTGGACGGCAGCGAGATCGGCAACGTGATCAGACCGCCGAGGTTCGTGATGAACCCCTGCGCACCGGCCAGCGCCACGTGCGTGCGGATCAGGTGCCGGACCGCGGCGGTCTCGTCGCCCTTCTTCGCCAGGGCGTCGGTCGCGGCTTCGCGAGCGCTCTTGAACGGGCCGAACCCGTCCACACCGGCGCGCAGCAGGTAGTCGGCGATGCCCTGCTGAGCCTTGCTCAGCTCACCCTTGGAGTCGGCCACGACCCCGAGATTACGCGTCCGGGCGCCGCGGCGACGTGTCAACGGCCGGTAGCAGCGTTGTTCGTCGCCCTCAGCCGGAGGTGGTCACCGCTCCGGTGCTGCCGTCGACCGTGATGCGGTCACCGGTCCTGATCCGCGTCACGGCCTCGCGCACACCGACCACGGCGGGGATGCCGTACTCGCGGGCCACGACGGCGCCGTGCGAGTTCGCGCCGCCCATCTCCATCACGAGCCCGCCCGCCGTGAGGAACAAGGGCGTCCAGCCGGGGTCCGTCGACGGCGCCACGAGGATCTCGCCGGGTTCGAGGTGTGCCCCGACGGGGTCCATCACGACGCGCGCGGCTCCGGTGACGGTGCCCGCCGACGCCGGTGTGCCGACGAGGTCGCCCTCCACCGCGGTGCCGTGGTGCACGGCTTCGGCGTCGGTGCCGTCGGAGAGCAGCACGCGCGGGATGTGCCGGCGCCGCATCTCACGGTCGTACACCTCACGCCGGCGTGCCACGACCTCGCGCAGATCACCCTGCGTGGAACGCAGTTCCTCGAAGTTCAGGAAGAACACGTCGTCGGCGGCCCGGAGCCGGCCCTGCGCCACCAGGTCCGCCCCGGCCCGGGCGATCCGCTCGCGCAGCACGCCGAACAGGGTGATCACCAAGTACTTCGGGTGCTCCCGCAGACCGGCGAGCACCCTCGTGCGGCGCAACGCGAAGCGCACGAACCAGCCGCGGCCCCACGAGCGCCGCGCCAGCGTCTCGATCATCGCCTCGGCCTCGGCGGCACCGCGGGCGAACACCGCGTCGGGAGCGGCGTCCGCGTCCTCCAGCAGCAGGAGGTTGCGCACCACGCCGATGACGTGCGCCGGGTCGTCCGACCAGCGCGGCAGTCCCAGGTCGATCTCGGCGACCGCCCGATGCCCCCACTTCGCCAGGAACGCGTCCAGCGCCGCCGGGCGTTCACCGTTGCGGAACTGCCGCAGGGCGGCCGGGTCTCGGCGGATCTCCCGCGCGAGGTCCCACATCGCCAGGTCCATCTCGGTGGTGACGTTGTTCGGCAGGCCGCGCAGCACCGCCTGCAGCTCCCCCGGCCTGACGTCGGCGACCTTGCCGACGAGCCCGAGCAGCGCGAACCCGGCGAGAGCGGTCGGTGCGAGCCGCGGCAGCACCGGGACGACGCACTGCCGCAACGCCTGCTCGACCGTCAGACCGGCGGCCTTCTCCAGGACTTCGCGTTCCAGCGCACGAGCGCCGCGTGCGGCCTTCTCCGGGTCGGCGAGCGCCCTCAGCACGGTCTGCGGCGCGTGGAAGCGGCGGGCGAGCCGGAAAACGCGCCGGAGCGCCGGCATCGGCGAGGAGCTCGTGACGGCGAACCGCGGGTCGTCGAACAGCCCGCGCAGCACCTCCGCCGACCGCGCCTCCATGACCCCGAGCAGCCGGGTGACGAACTCGCGGCCCACCCGGCTGCGCAGCACCTTGGTGACGTCGAAGAAGATGCGCTCACCGCACTCCACATAGGACTGACTGGCCGGGTCACCGATGACGATCTCGAACGCCGACCCGGCGATCTCCCGGAACACCGCGCGACCCATCGGCGTGATCGGCCGTTCCAGCCCCTGGGCGAGGCTGAAGCAGAAGTAGGCGTGCCCGGCTTTGTTGTTCTCCGGCAACGGGAACAGCGTCGTGATCGGCCGCGCCTGGGTGAGGTGGAGCGCGCCGGCGGCGTCGATCGCCCACTCGACGTCCTGCGGGCTGCCGTAGTGCGCCTGCGTCCTGCGGCCCAGCTCGGCGAGCGCGTGGACCTGGTCGTCGGTCAGGCACGGCCCGTCGTCGGCGTCGACCTCGACGTGCTCGGTGCCGCCGCCGGGCAGCGACCTGATGAGGAACCGCTTGTCCCCCGGGCGCCTCTGCACGATCTCGGTGCCGTCGACGACGAAGTGGTCCGGGTTCACCGCCCCGGACACGACCGCCTCGCCCAGGCCGGGGCTCGCGTCGATGACGACCTGGTCGCGCGTGCCGGTGACCGGGTTCGCGGTGAACAGCACGCCGGACACCGCGGACTGCACCATCCGCTGCACCACGACGGCGAGGTAGGTCGTGCGGTGGTCGATGCCGTTCGTCTCGCGGTAGCTGACGGCGCGGCCGGTCCACAGCGAGGCCCAGCACCGGCGCACCGCGTCGACCACGGCGTCCTCACCGACGACGTTGAGGAACGTGTCCTGCTGGCCCGCGAAGCTCGCGAACGGCAGGTCCTCGGCCGTGGCACTGGAACGCACCGCGACCGGGACGTCGTCGCCGAGGCCCCGGTACGCGGCGACGACCGCGTCCCTGATCTCCTGCGGCACCGGGGTTTCCAGCACGGTGCGGCGCGCGTTCTCCGGTGTGGTGCCCGCCGGCGCGCCGGCTCCCGCGACCGCGCGGTACGCGTCCGTGGTGACGCAAAAGCCCTGCGGCACCGGCAGGCCCGCTCGGGTGAGCTCGCCGAGGTTCGCCGCCTTGCCGCCCACGACGGCCGCCATCGTGCCGTCGATCTCCTCGAAGTCCCTGACGAACGCCATCGCAACCCCTCCGCGGTCTGGCCCAGGGGATGACGCTACGAGCACACGGCAAAAAACTCAACACCTGATGAATAAATCACCTCTTCGCGGCGAACTCCCTGATCAGCGCGGCGATCTCGGTCAGCTCCTCCTCCAGCGCGAAGTGGCCGGTGTCGAACAGGCGCAGCCGCGCGCCGGGCAGGTCGCGCAGGTAGGCCCTGGCGCCGGGTTCGAGGAAGAACGGGTCGCCCTGGCCCCACACGATCAGCGTGGGCGGCTGGTGCTCGCGGAAGTACGCCTGCCACTGCGGGTACCGGGCGACGTTGGTGTGGTAGTCGAGGAGCAGGTCCACCTGGGGCTGCAGGCGCAGGTCGAGGTGGTGCTGGTCCAGGTGTCCGGCGAGATCGACTCGGGGTCGCGGGCACCCTCCAGGTAGCCGAACCTCGTGTGCTCCGGCGCGAGCAGGGCGCGCGCGGCCTGCGGGTCGCTGTTGCCGATGAAGCCCTTGGCGACGTCGGAGAGGCCGTCCTCGTAGGCGTTGCCGTTCTGGACGACGAGCCCCTTCACCCACTCCGGGTGCCGGGTCGCGACGCGGAAGCCGACCGGTGCGCCGAAGTCGAAGACGCACATGGTGAAACCGGTGGAGTTCAGCTCCTGCAGGAACTTCTCGACGGTGTCGGCGAGGAGGTCGAACGTGTGGTGCCGCTCCCCCGGCACCACGGTGTGGCCGGAGCCGGGGTGGTCGGGCGCCACGACGTGGAAGTCGTCCTTCAGCTCCTCGATGAGCCGCGCGTACTGGTGCGACGCGGACGGGAAGCCGTGCAGCAGCAGGAGTTTGGGCGCCGCGGGATCGCCCGCCTCCCGGTAGAAGACGGTGATCCGGCTGCCGCAGGGGCTGGCCGAGCAGGGTCTGCCCTGGTCGGAGGCCGTGGTGGAGCTGCGGGGGCAGGTGGAGGCGGCGGTGCTCGCCGCCCGTGACGGCACCGAACCGGACCTGGCGCCGTTGAACGCGGCGTTGCGCGGCGCTCCGGCGTTCGAGGTGCTGTCGTGGTCCGACGGCGTCGTGGTGTCCCGCGAACGCGCCGGGGACGAGGTCGCGCGGGCGCTCGGCCTGCTCGCGGGTGCGGCGGCGGAGCTGCTGGCGTCACCGGTCGTGCGGAAGGTGAAGACGTGCGAGGGGCCGGGCTGCCGGCTGCTGTTCGTGCCCGCGCACCCGCGACGCCGGTGGTGCGACCCCGCGACGTGCGGGAACCGGGTGCGGGTGGCGCGGTACTACCAGCGGCACAAGGACTAGCGCGCCGCCCTGGGCGTGAAGCGGTTCACCGGGACCGCCCGGCGGGGGTGAACAGGAAGCTGTCGCGGAAGTCGCCGTCACCCCGCCTCGTCGCCATCAGCCGCAGCTCCGGCATGAAGTGGAAGAACACCAGGGCACCCGACCGGTCCGGGTAGCCGAGCGTCTTCGGGAACGCCGGGTTCGTGCCGCCGAACCACAGCGGTGGCGCCCCGAACTCCTCTACCACCTCGGTCAGCACGCAGTCGCCCTCCCCGAGCACACCGGGGATCCGGCTGTCGGTGTCGAGCGTCAGCCAGCCCTGCCGGTGCGCGAGGTCGGCGTACACCGACGCCATCACGTCCTCGCTGCGGTACCCGAGCACCTCGTGCACGGCACCGGTCACCATCGCCGCGTTCGCCGCACCGCGCGTCACCAGTGCCTCCAGCTCGGCCTGCCACCGGTCCGTGCGGCTGTCGGCGAACGCCAAGGCGTCGAACAACGTCAGGATCACCGGCTCGCCGCCGTGCATGCCCGGCCGCCTGATCGCGGCGTTGAGCTGCTCGGACAGGTAATCGCGCAAGTCGTCGAACGAACGCATCCATCCCCCTGCGACAACACGGAAAGGGACGGCCGGGAGATGGCCGCCCCTTTGCCGTTGTTCTATCAGACGGCCCACATGCGAAACGCAAATGGCTCCACCGACGACAGGATGGTCAACAACCGGGGAGGGCAGATGGACGCCGAGCAGATCGTCGGGCACTGGGCGCCGCTGGAGCGGGTCGCCGTCGACTGGAGCGAAGCCTGCGAACGGTGCTGGCGCTGCGGATATCGGGCCTCGCTGGAACAGTGCCACATCGTGCCGACGTCGCTGGGTGGCACCGATGTGGTGTCGAACCTCGTGCTGCTGTGCGGCCGCTGCCACCGCGAGGCCCCGACGCACACCGATCCGCGCTACCTGTGGCGATGGCTGCGTGCGACGTCGGTGTCCTCGCACGACACTTACTGGACCATCCGCGGGTGGGCGGAGTTCGAGGTCATCTTCGGCCGCAAACCGTTGGAGTGCTTCAAAGAAGCCGCGGTCGACCACGGGACGTTGAACGCGGAGTGCCGCGAGCTGGCGGCTGACGAGTTCGCGAAGACCGTCGTGCAGTTCGGGGAGGGCAGGCTCAACCCGTCGACGATCGCGTGCGTGATCGCGGAGATCGAGAGGAAGCTGGCGGACCGCCACGGCATCGAGCTGCCGGAGGCCTGCTGAGCTCAGCTCTCGTCCCACAGCGCCAGCGGCGTCGCCTCGACGGCGACCAGGCGTTGAAGCTCTTCGACCAGGTCCGCGCGGGTGCTCACACGATGGCCGCCCGCCGCTATGAGCCGCTCGTTGCCGGGCAACGTTGCGCCATTTCCGTCGAGAACCAGAAGACGGCGCTGACCGGCCAGGGCGACCTCGCCCGCCTTGAGCGTGCCACCTGTCTCCCCCGCCTCGATCACGACCACGGCCTGCGTCAAGCCCACGATCACTTGGTTGCGCGTCATCGCCGCTCCCACCGTCCACCGCTGCTGTGGCGGGAACTGGGACACCACAAGCATTCGTCGCGACGTATCGGAAGCCAAATCGCAATAAGGCTTCTTGAGACGGAAGTGGTCGATTCCTACCGCGAGAATGGCGACGGTCGAACCGCCTTTTCGCAACACGGCCACATGGCTTTCCGTGTCGACACCCTTGGCATAGCCGGAGACGACGGTTATGCCCAGACGCGCAGCCTCTTCCCCGCAGGCACGAGCAGCTCGAAGGCCGTCCTCACCTACCGCTCGCGAACCGCACACGCCGACCGACACCGACTTCAGCAGCCCCACATCGCCTTGGCAGAACAACGCGGGTGGCGCACCGGCGAACCGGCGCAACCGGTCCGGGTAGCGGGGGTCATCGCACAACACAGCGATCGTTCCGTTGTCCCGCAGGCTTTCTGCGACCTGCTCCGCCTCGTCCCTCTCGGCTTGGGGCAGCCGCATGACGAGGTCGAGCACCTGGGCACGGCCGGACAGCAGGCTCTTGGCCGCCTTGCGCGCTCCTCCTGCAGCACGAGGTGCCAGCATTGCAAGCGCCAGATCAGTAGTGTGCATCAGCCGCAGTCTATCCACCGGTTTCCCGAAAGTCGCCCGAAACACGTTCCAGTTGTGGAAAGCTCGAAGTGAGAGGGACAGCACCACAGGGGGTTCGTCACTTGGCAGACTCATCACGACCAGGACCTTTCGTGCCAGATCGCCGTGCGAACCGCCTCGAGGAGTGGCAACTCGAACAAAAGGGATCGTCCTGGTTCCTGAAATACCGCAGTTCGCTGGAGGTGTCCCAGCACATTCTCGGCGCCCTGCCGCGCGCCAAGGTCGTACCCGTGCTCGAGCCGACCGAGCGGTGGCCCTATCGCATCCGGTTCGACTTCCCACCGCCCAAGAAACTCGACAACTTCCTGCACATGCTGAAGAAGGCCATGGTGATCACGAAGCCTCCGGATGCGGTCAGCGCGGCCATCGCGCTGGATCTCTACCAGAGCTTCGACCGGTCCGGGAAGCGGTTCTACACCTCGACGGGTGTCCTGGTCCGAAGGGTAAAGGGCTACGAACGCGTCACGCCTGCCGACGTCGCCGTCGCCGGACGAGCTCTGTGCGCACGGCTTTGCGAAGTCGCCAGGGAACACCTGTGGATGGCCGATGCCACCCGGATCCTCGCAGTGCCGGGGCATGATCCTGACACGGTCTCCGCAAGTCAGCGGATCGGCCAAGCGCTGGCACGCGACCTGAACATCCCGACCGCCGAAGTGACATTGCGGAACGGCCCGCGGAAACCGGCCAAAGACATGGCCGCAGCAGAGCGAAAAACGCTACGGCACGGGTTCATCGTGAACGAGGACCTCAACGGCGAAACCGTGTTGATCGTCGACGACTTCTACCACCACGGCGACACGTTGGCGGGAGTGGCGAACGCGGCCAGGCGAGTCGGCGCGAAGACCGCGCTCGGTCTGGTGGCAGCGCGAAACCTCAAGCACTAGCCCGTGTTTCAAAGGTGCTGACTGGCGGCGTGTCGGTGCCGGAACGTGGCGAGGTCTCCGGTAAGTGGGTTAGCGACCAAGCAAACCTGCAATACCGGAGACCTCGTGGCCAGCGTAGCGGCAGCGGGGCGGGCCGACCTGACCGACGCGCAATGGGCGGTGTTGCAGCCGCTGCTGCCTGTCGGGCGTAAACCGGGGCGCCCGCCGAAGTGGAGCAAGAGGCAGTTGATCGACGGCATCCGGTGGCGGGTGCGCGTCGGTGCCCCGTGGCGTGACATCCCGCCTGACTACGGTCCCTGGCAGACCGTGTACGGGTTGTTCCGCCGCTGGCAGCGGGCCGGAGTCTGGCAGGAGATCCTGACCGCGTTGCAGGCCCGTGCCGATGCCGGCGGGTTGATCGTGTGGGACGTGTCGGTGGATTCCACCATCACGCGGGCGCACCAGCACGCCGCCGGCGCACGGAAAAGGGGGATCTGCAGGTCGAACCACCCTCTACCCCGGCCGGCGGGGCCGAGCCCGACGATCACGGGCTGGGCCGCTCGCGCGGTGGCTGGACCAGCAAGCTGCACCTGGCCTGCGAGCAGGGCCGCAGGCCGTTGTCACTGCTGATCACCGCCGGGCAACGGGGCGACAGCCCGCGGTTCGTGCCGGTGATCGAGCAGATCTCGGTTCCACGCATGGGGCCCGGACGCGCCAGGACCCGTCCGGACCGGGTTCTGGCGGCCAAGGCCTACAGCTCCCAAGCCAACCGTGCCTACCTGCGGCGCCGCGGGATCAAGGCGACCATCGACCAGCCCCGTGACCAGGCCGCCCACCGCAAGGCCAAAGGCTCCGCAGGCGGGCGGCCACCCGCGATCGACCGGCAGATCTACAAACAGCGCCACGCCGTCGAGTGCGGCATCAACCTGCTCAAGCAACACCGGGCCGTGGCCACCCGCTACGACAAACTCGCCACCCGCTACCAGGCCACCGTCCACATCGCCGCCATCAACATCTGGCTACGCCACATCTAAAACACGACCTAGCCGCTGGCGGGAGGACCGATGCCGTTCCTCCCGCCAGACCGCGTCAGCTGCAGCCGGAGGTGCTGCCGCAGCCCTCGCACAGGTAGCACGAGCCGGCCGGACGCATCTTCGTGCCACAGGTCATGCACAACGGCGCGTCCGCCGCCTTGCCCAGGTGCAGCTCCAGCAGCTCGGTCGAGCTGCCGACCTGCTTCGGCGCCTCCGCGGGCGCGTCGACCTGGGTCGGCGCCGCCTCGACGGAACCACGCAGGCCCTCGAGGTCCACATCGGACGTCACCGGGGCGCCGTACTCGCCGGCGACCTGCGCCGAACGCTCGTCGGCGGTGAAGATGCCGAGCTGCGCGCGCTTGTCGTACGGCAGGTAGTCGAGCGCCAGGCGGCGGAACAGGTAGTCCAGCACCGAGGTCGCGATGCGCACGTCCGGGTCGTCGGTCATGCCCGCCGGCTCGAAGCGCAGGTTCTGGAACTTCGAGACGTAGAACTCCAGCGGGATGCCGTACTGCAGGCCCACCGAGATCGACATCGAGAACGCGTCCATCACACCGGCCAGCGTGGAGCCCTGCTTGCCGAGCTTGACGAACACCTCGCCGAGACCGTTGTCCGGGTAGGAGCCGGCGGTCAGGTAGCCCTCGGCGCCACCGACGGTGAACGACACGGTCTGCGACGGGCGCTTCTTCGGCAGGCGCTTGCGGACCGGGCGGTACTCGACGACCGTCTCGGTCGCGGCCTTCTTCTCCTCGGTCGCCTTCGCGCCCTTGCCCGCCGACAGCGGCTGGCCGACCTTGCAGTTGTCGCGGTAGATCGCGAGCGCCTTCAGACCGAGCTTCCAGCCCTGGTAGTAGATCCCCTCGACGTCCTCGACGGTCGCCGTCTCCGGCATGTTGACCGTCTTGGAGATCGCGCCGGACAGGAACGGCTGCGTGGCCGCCATCATCCGCACGTGGCCCATGGGCGCGATGGAACGCTCGCCCATGGCGCAGTCGAAGACCTCGTAGTGCTCGCGGCGCAGGCCCGGCGCGTCCACGACGTGGCCGTGCTCGCCGATGAACTCGACGATCGCCTCGATCTGCTCGTCCTGGTAGCCCAGTGCCTTCAGCGCGCGCGGGACCGTCTGGTTGACGATCTGCATCGAGCCGCCGCCGACGAGCTTCTTGAACTTGACCAGCGCCAGGTCGGGCTCGATGCCGGTGGTGTCGCAGTCCATCATCAGGCCGATGGTGCCGGTGGGGGCCAGCACGGACGCCTGGGCGTTGCGCCAGCCGTTCTTCGCGCCGACCTCCAGGGCCTGCTGCCACGCCTCGGTCGCGACCTTGTGCACCGCCGAGTCGTTCGCGTGGTAGGTGCGGATCAGGTCGTTCGCGGCGGCGTGCTTGCGCATGACGCGCTGGTGCGCGGTGGCGTTGCGCTTGTAGCCGTCGTACGCGCCTACGATGCCCGCGAGCTCCGCGGAACGGCGGTAGGACACACCGGTCATCAGCGAGGTGATGGTCGCGGCGAGCGCGCGGCCGCCCTCGGAGTCGTACGCGTGGCCGGTGGCCATCAGCAGCGCGCCGAGGTTGGCGTAGCCGATGCCGAGCTGGCGGAACCTGCGGGTGGTGTCCGCGATCGGCTCGGTCGGGAAGTCCGCGAAGCAGATCGAGATGTCCATCGCGGTGATGATCAGCTCGACGGCCTTGGCGAACGTGACGGCGTCGAACTTGCCGTCGGCGCCGAGGAACTTCATCAGGTTCAGCGAGGCGAGGTTGCAGCTGGAGTTGTCCAGGTGCATGTACTCCGAGCACGGGTTGGACGCGGTGATGCGGCCCGACTCGGGGCAGGTGTGCCAGTCGTTGATCGTGTCGTCGTACTGGATGCCGGGGTCGGCGCACTCCCACGCGGCCTTGGCGAGCTTGCCGAACAGCTCCTTGGCGTCGATGCGCTCGATGACCTCGCCGGTCTGGCGGGCGCGCAGGCCGAAGTCGCCGCCGCTCTCGTAGGCGTGCATGAACTCGTCCGACACGCGGATCGAGTTGTTCGCGTTCTGGTACTGCACCGACACGATGTCCGCGCCACCGAGGTCCATGTCGAACCCGGCGTCGCGCAGCGCGCGGATCTTGTCCTCCTCGCGCGCCTTGGTCTCGATGAACTCGACGACGTCGGGGTGGTCGACGTCGAGGACGACCATCTTCGCGGCACGGCGGGTGGCGCCACCGGACTTGATGGTGCCCGCGGACGCGTCGGCGCCGCGCATGAACGACACCGGGCCGGAGGCGGTGCCGCCGGAGGACAGCAGCTCCTTGGAGGAGCGGATGCGCGAGAGGTTCAGGCCGGCACCGGAGCCGCCCTTGAAGATCAGGCCCTCCTCGCGATACCAGTTCAGGATCGACTCCATGGTGTCGTCGACCGCGAGGATGAAGCAGGCGCTGACCTGCTGCGGCGACGACGTGCCGACGTTGAACCACACCGGCGAGTTGAAGCTGAACACCTGGTGCAGCAGCATGTACGTCAGCTCGTGCTCGAAGATCTCCGCGTCCTGCTCGCCCGCGAAGTACCCGTGCTCCTTGCCGGCGCCCACGTAGGTCTTCACCACGCGGTCGATGAGCTGGCGCAGCGACTGCTCGCGCTTCTCGCTGCCGACGGCACCGCGGAAGTACTTGCTGGTGACGATGTTCGTGGCGTTCACCGACCAGAACTCGGGGAACTCGACACCGCGCTGCTCGAAGTTCACCGAGCCGTCGCGCCAGTTCGTCATGACGACGTCGCGGCGCTCCCACGTGACCTCGTCATAGGGGTGGCGGCCCTCGGTGGTGTAGACGCGCTGGACCTTCAGCGCGGCAGCAGGCTTGGCAGCCGCCCGTGCGGCTGTCTTCTTGGCTGAGCCGCCGACGGTCTCGGTCACGGTGGATCTCCCTCGTGCTGGTGCTTCAGAAAGATGGTGTTGTCGCGCGCTCTCAATGCGCGCGAATCACTGCTCCTGGGCCGCTTCGGCCCGGGCAGTGCGAAGATCGAGGATTTCCTTCTCGAAGTCCTCGACGGACGAGAAGGACCTGTAGACGCTCGCGAAGCGCAGATAAGCGACCTCGTCGAGCTCGCGCAGGGGCCCCAGAATGGCCAGCCCCACCTCGTGGCTCGGGATTTCCGCACATCCCGTCGACCGGATCGACTCTTCCACCCGCTGTGCGAGCACCTGGAACGCGTCCTCGTCGACCGGGCGGCCCTGGCACGCCCTGCGCACGCCGACGACCACCTTGTCGCGGCTGAAGGGCTCCGTCACCCCGGAGCGCTTGACCACGGCGAGAACCGCTTCCTCGACCGTGGTGAACCTGCGGCTGCAGCTGTTGCAGGAGCGGCGACGACGGATCACCTGACCCTCGTCCACCTCACGGGAGTCGACCACCCGCGAGTCCGAATGGCGGCAGAACGGACACCGCACGCCACCTCACCCCTTCCCCCGCGCAGCATTCGTCGCAGTAACCACACTGGTCGGGTTACCCACAACCTGTGGACTACTTACAACGGTGCAACCACTAGATGTAGGGGTAGAACCTAGATCGACGCCTGCGGGGATGCAAGTCGACACGACGCGTCGGCCATCACCCGGTTGGCGGAACCGCGAATGATCAGCGGTGATTACGCAAAGACGCCCGCACATGACGCTGCGTTGACGTCACTGCGGGCGTGTCGGACACAAGATGTGGGGGCGCCTTACGGCGTGACCCCCATCTGCTGGAGGTAGAGCACCCCAAGGGCGACGACGGTCAGCGCGCTCAGCACGCCGACGGCGATGAGCTCCAGGGTGGACTCGCGCTTCGACCGGACGTCGCACGAGCTCGACTCGCGCGCGTCCGGGACGACAACCGGGTGCGGCTTGGTGGCGGGGCGCCTGGGCATGACGCGGGGACCCGAACGGAGTGGGCGGCCCGCTGCGACGTCCGCGTCTTCGACAACGCGCAACCGCTTCTCGACCAGAACCGCCATGACGCCCTCCATCGCAGGTCAAGCACCTCGATCGAACATGCGTTCTATCGAACGTCCGTGCGAATTTCTACCAGACCGCCTCCCGGGACGCCACAACACGCCGTCAAATACCTCGAACAGGTGTTTGATCTGCGCAGCAAACACGACTACCGTCGGGCAGGAAGATCGACGGAGGCCGGAATCCCATTCGAACTGGGGGCGGCGAGGAGGACAGCGACCGTGGCAGGCAAGACGATCGACCCAGACCCCGCTCTTGTCGAGCCGGCGGTGAGTGAGATCGCGGGCAACGCCGGTCTGACCCTGCGGCAGCGCAAGGTGCTCGACGTGATCCGCGACTGGGTCGACCGCTTCGGCTACCCGCCGAGCGTGCGGGAGATCGGTGAGGCCGTCGGCCTGACCTCGACCTCGTCGGTGGCCTACCAGCTGCGCGCGCTGGAGCGGAAGGGCTTCCTGCGCCGCGACCCGAACCGCCCGCGCGCGGTGGGGATGCTGCCCACCGAGATCGACGCCGGTCTCGACCCGATGTCCAAGCCGACGCCCGCGTACGTGCCGATGGTCGGCCGGATCGCGGCAGGTGGCCCGATCCTGGCCGAGGAGTCGATCGAGGACGTGTTCCCGCTGCCGCGCGAGATCGTCGGTGAGGGCGAGCTGTTCCTGCTGCGCGTCGTCGGCGACTCGATGATCGACGCCGCGATCACCGACGGCGACTGGGTCGTGATCCGCAAGCAGCCGACGGCCGACCAGGGCGAGATCGTGGCCGCCATGATCGACGGCGAGGCCACGGTGAAGACGTTCAAGCGCAAGGACGGCCACGTGTGGCTGATGCCGCACAACCCGGCCTACCAGCCGATCAACGGCGACGAGGCCACCATCCTCGGCAAGGTCGTCACCGTGCTGCGGCGGCTTCCCTAGCTGCTCGGGCTGTCTCCGCGGGCGCGCTTCTTCTTCTCGAAGAAGTCGAGCCATTTCTGCCGCGTGGCCTCCATGTCCACGACGACGAAGCTGAAGAACTGCCCCATGTCCTTGAGGCGTGCACCCACTGGCGTGCCGAGACCGAAGATCTCGGCACCGTCCAGTGCGGTGCGCGCCCAGGTGGAGTTGCGCTGGGCGCTCGACAGCCACGCCCGGTACCAGATGTCGTCGTCGAGGTAGTAGCGCATGCGCTTGCCGTCGCGCTCGGCGCGCAGCAGGTCGAGCTCCTGCAGGTGAGCGGTGGAGCGTGAGATCGTGCCCGGGCTGACCGACAGCCGCAGCACCAGCTCCGTCGCGGTCAGGCTGCCCCTGTCGCACATGAAGACCTCGGCGAGGATCCGCGCCGCCGTGCGCGTCAGCCCGGTCTGCCGGAACACCGCGACCAGCCGCAGGTGGAACTCCTGCACCTCGCCGGGGCTGCGGTCGAACGAGTAGGCCTCGTCGTCGACGTCCAGGTCGTCCACCGCCGGCATCCGGCGCATGGCCCGTTCGCTCGCGGCCCGGTGCGCGGCGCCCGGCAGGTAGTTGTTGTGGCCGCCGTTGCGCAGCACCTCGCGCTGGATCGTCGAGGCCGGCCTTTGCAACCGCCTGCCGATCTCGGAGTACCCCAGCCCGTCCCACAGCCATTGGGCGATGAGCTGCCGTTCCTCTTCATCCAGCCGTTTACCAGGCACGACCTCATCGTGCCTTGCCCTTCAAGCCATTGCAACGAGTCTTTTGACGACGTCCGCAAACGTTTTTAGCTTGAACGGGAGGGAAACGGACTCGGTGCAAGGGGGAGCAATGCCGCTCAGTCCGATGACGTACCCGGACGGGCACGTCGGCTGGCGCGCGCACGACCACGCGAGCGTGCGTGCCGTGCTCGCGGACCACCGGTTCAGCATCCGGCCGGACCTGATGCACAACCCGCTCGGGCCGGGCAGTCCCGGTGACGCGCCGCCGTCGCCGCCCGGTGCGTTCACCGACCACGACCCGCCAGAGCACACCCGCTACCGCGGCCGGCTGACCGGGCAGTTCACCGTGCGGCGGATGCGGTTGCTCGCGCAGCGGCTGGAGGAGATCACCGCGGCGCAGCTCGACGAGCTCGCGGGTGCGGGGTCGCTGGCGGACCTAGTCGAGCACGTTGCGTCGCCGGTGCCGGGGCTGATGATCTGCGAGCTGCTGGGCGTGCCCTACGAGCGGCGCGCCGAGTTCCAGCAGGACGCGGTGCTGCTGACCGGTGCCAGCGGCGCGGAGGCCGGTGAGGCCGAGGCGATGTTCGCGGCGTTCGAGCGGTTGCAGCGGTTCATGCTGGAGATGGTCGCGGCGAAGCGGGCCGCGCCGACCGACGACGTGCTCAGCGACCTGGTCAACTCCGAGGCCGACGGCGGAGCTGCCGACCCGCTCTCCGACGACGAGATGGCCACGATGGGCATGGCGTTGCTCGGAGGTGGACTCGACACGACGACGAACATGCTGTCGCTCGGCACGCTGGAGCTGCTGCGCGACCGGGCACGGGTCGACGCGATGCTCGCCGGTCCCGACGCCGCAGTCGAGGAGCTGCTGCGATATATCAGTCTGACGCCGGTGACCGTGCGCACGGCGTTGGAGGACGTCGAGCTCGACGGCGTGCTCGTGCGCAAGGGCGACACCGTCAAGGTCGAGCTGGGCTCCGCGAACCGCGACCCGGCGCGCTACGCCGATCCCGACGTCCTCGACCTGGCTCGCGGCTCGGCGGGACATGTCGCGTTCGGGCACGGCATCCACCAGTGCATCGGGCAGCACCTGGCGCGGGTCGAGCTGAGGATCGCGTTCCCCGCGTTGTTCACGCGGTTCCCGAAGCTCCGGCTCGCCGTCGCGGAGGAGGAGCTGCCGCACCGCGCGAGCTTGGTGATCGGCGGTTTGGAGCGGCTGCCCGTCGCCTGGGACTGAGCAGCTGATACACCGGTTCTCAGGCTCGGCGGCGCAGGCGCAGGCCGACGACGAGAGCGACGACGAGCACGATGCCGCCGAGGCTCAGCGCGAGCGGCCAGTTCTGCCACGACGAGCTCGTCGCGGTCTCCGCCGGCGACGCCTGCGGCTGGTCCGCGGCGGGTGCCGGGGCCGTCGTCGGCGGCGGCGGAGCTGATTTCGCCAGAGCGGCGGCGCCCGCGACCGCGCGGATCGGCGTGCCGGCGCCTTCCGAGGCGGAGAGCAGGGTGCCGTCGGGGTCGAAGGCGATGGCCTCGCCCTGCGGCTCGTTCGGCAGCGGCACGCGGACCGGGTCGCCGGACAGCGCCTTCACCAGGTCTCCGTCGGGGACCGGGTAGAGGTAGGCGTCGGTGTAGGTGCGCAGGGCGATGACGGAACCGTCGGCCGTCGACGCGGCACCCGTCACCAGGCGCGAGTCGAGGGTGCCCTCCAGCGGGCCGCCCGGCGTGTCGGTGGTCGACAGCGACACGCGCGCCACCTGCTCCAACGGCACCGATATATCAGTGCGCAGTGCTGCTGCCGGGCGGTAGACGAGCGCGGAGCCGAGCGGTTCCTTGGTGATGATGTACGGCGTGCCGGACTTGTCGAGGAGCAACGCCTCGGCGTCGTGCTTGCCGTCCGGGTACGTGAGGCGGAACCGCTCCACGGCACCTGTCGGTGAGACCTTGTGCAGGGCGACCGTGGAGCGGGTCTTGCCGTTGTCGCCGGTGTCGGACGCCCACAGGGTGCCGTCCGGCGCCATCGCCAGGTCCTCGACGTCGTAGGGGTCGACGGCCGCGGTGATCGTGCGCTTCACGACGCA
Organism: Lentzea sp. NPDC037011; assembly: GCF_055607425.1. Classification (NCBI taxonomy): domain Bacteria; kingdom Bacillati; phylum Actinomycetota; class Actinomycetes; order Pseudonocardiales; family Pseudonocardiaceae; genus Lentzea; species Lentzea sp. NPDC037011. Next base: position 105,709 of record NZ_JBVJRT010000015.1, read on the forward strand.
GTCGCGGCCCATGACCTGGATGCGCAGCGTCCCGTTGTCGCTGTCGCTGACGGCGTAGAACTGCTTGCCGTCGGACGTGAGCCCGGAGAGCTCCTGCATGGCTACCGGGCACACGTCCACCGGTGGAGGCGGGAGGATCAAGCAGGTGACCCGTTCGTCGCGAACTCCTCAAGCACACCCGCGAGGTCCGGGCGCACGCGAGCGCTGAGCAACGTGCCCGACTCGGTGTGCTTCTCGGACAGCACCTCGCCGTCGCGGTGCACGCGGGCGACGACCTCGCCGCGCGCGTACGGCACGTGCGCCTCGACCACGACCTCGGGCCGCGGCATCAGCTCGGCGACGCGGACCTTCAGCTCCTCGATGCCCACGCCCGAGTGCGCCGACACGAACGACGCGTCCGGGAACAGGTGCCGCAGCCGGGCCAGGCCCAGGTCGCCCACCGCGTCGATCTTGTTGACGACCAGCAGCTCGCGCGGCATGGGCACGTCGTTGCGCTCGTTGATCTCGGCGAGCACCTCGCGCACCGCCTTGACCTGGCTCTCCGGCATGGCGTCGGAGCCGTCGACCACGTGCACGAGCAGGTCGGCCTGGCCGACCTCCTCCAGCGTGGAGCGGAACGCCTCGACCAGCTGGTGCGGCAGGTGCCGGACGAAGCCGACCGTGTCGGTCAGCGTGTACGGCAGGCCCTCGGGCGTCAGCGCGCGGCGCGTCGTCGGGTCGAGGGTGGCGAACAGCGCGTCCTCCACCAGGACACCGGCGCCCGTCAGCGCGTTGAGCAGCGACGACTTGCCCGCGTTCGTGTACCCGGCGATGGCGACGCTCGGGATCTCGTTCGCGGTGCGGCGGCCCCGCTTGGTCTCGCGGATGACGCCGATCGCGGCGATCTCGCGGCGCAGCTTCGAGATGCGCGCGCGGATCCGGCGGCGGTCGGTCTCGATCTTGGTCTCACCGGGACCGCGCAGACCCACGCCGCCGTTGCCGCCGCCGGCACGACCACCGGCCTGCCGGGACAGCGACTCACCCCAGCCGCGCAGCCGCGGCATCAGGTACTGCAGCTGGGCCAGCTCGACCTGCGCCTTGCCCTCCTTGGACTGCGCGTGCTGCGCGAAGATGTCCAGGATGAGCGCGGTGCGGTCGATGACCTTGACCTTGAGCTTCTCCTCCAGCTGCCGCAGCTGGCCGGGCGAGAGCTCACCGTCGCAGATCACCGTGTCCGCGCCGGTCGCCTGCACCACGTCGCGCAGCTCGGAGACCTTGCCGGAGCCGATGTACGTCGCCGCGTCCGGTTTGTCACGCCGTTGCACGACGCCTTCGAGGACCTCGGAACCCGCGGTCTCGGCGAGGCGCGCGAGCTCGGCCATCGAGGCGTCGGAGTCGGCGGCCGTGCCCTCGGTCCACACCCCGACGAGCACGACCCGCTCCAGGCGGAGCTGCCGGTACTCGACCTCGGTGATGTCCTCGAGTTCGGTGGACAACCCCGCGACACGGCGCAGCGCGGCGCGTTCGGCGCGTTCGAAGTCGCCCGTGGAGAGGTTCTCCTCTTCCCACGTCGAGTCGAACTCCGGGTCGAACTCTGTGCTCTGGATGTTTTCCGTCATTTGCCCTTCATCGTCCCATGGACCGTCAGTCCCCCGGATACACCGCGAGGTAGATCGCCACACGGGGAACGTCCGGTCTGACCGGTTGCGCGGCCAGCTCATCCATCAACGCTGCGAGCCGCTGCTTTAGTTCCTCGGGGTCGACGGTGACGACCAGACGGCTCTGATCCACGTCACTGAGCCCGATGTCGGCGACCTCGCCGAGGAAAGCGTGCAACATCGCCTCGCCGACGGCCACCATGTTTTCGCTGTTGTCGAGCTCCCGTGACAATCCGGTCGACCGGTAGGGGATCTCCTTCGCGCCCCGGTTGCCCGCGCGCGGGGGCATCGCCTCCATGAACCCGGCGGCGACGAGCTTGCGCACGTGGTGCAGCGTCGTGGCCGGGTCCTTGCCGAGGCGCTGCGCCAGCTCCTTGTTGGTGAGGGGGCGCTCGAACGTCATGCGGATCATCCGCAGCCGCAGGTCGGAGCTGAGCGCGGCGGCCTCCTCGCTCGTCGCGGGACGCCGGTCCTTGTAGAGGGGCACAGGCGCAGTCTAAGTGATTGACAGTTTCCAATCACTGGGCGCAGACTCGCCGCCATGACGCTTTGGGGGCATCGGGACTTCCGCAGGCTGTGGGCCGGCGACACGATCAGCCAGTTCGGGTCGACGATCGGCCTGACGGTGATCCCGCTGCTCGCGGCGGGGGTGCTGAACGCGACTCCGTTCGAGATGGGCCTGCTGGCGGCGGCGGGCACGATGGCGTTCCTGCTGATCGGGCTGCCCGCGGGCGTGTGGGTCGACCGGGTGCGCCGCAAGCCGTTGATGATCGCGATGGACATCGCCCGCGCCGTGCTCATGCTCAGCGTGCCGGTGGCGTGGTGGCTGGGCGTGCTCGACCTGCCGCAGCTGGTCGTCGTGAGCCTGGCGGTGGGCGTGTGCACGGTGTTCTTCGACGTGGCCTACCAGTCGTACCTGCCGTCGCTGGTGGGGCGCGACCAGCTCGTCGAGGGCAACTCGAAGCTGCAGGCCAGCATGTCGGTCGCGGAGGTCTCGGGGCCCGCGATCGGCGGGTACGTCGCGCAGTTCCTCGGCGCCGCCAACGGCGTGCTCGCGACCGGTGTGGGCTACCTGAGCTCGGCGTTCTTCCTGTTCCGGATCTCCGCGGTGGAGCCGGTGCCGCACCGGCACGCCACACCGAACCTGCGCCGCGAGGTCATGGAGGGGTTGCGGTTCGTCTTCGGCAACGTGAACCTGCGCGCGATCGTGGCCTGCACCGGCACGTCGAACTTCTTCCACGGCGTCCAGAACGCCGTGCTGGTCCTCTTCCTGCTGAACGTCGCTGGGCTCAGCGAGGGCACCGCGGGGCTGGTGCTGAGCGCGGGCGGCGTCGGCGGCGTGGCGGTGGCGTTCCGGCTGGGCACGGTGTTCGGGCAGGCCAGGATGATCTGGCTCGTGCCGGTGCTGACCTGGCCGTTCACCCTGGCGCTGCCGTTCGTCTCCGGCGGCTGGGGGCTCGTGCTGCCGATGGTGGGGCTCGCGATCTCGGTGTTCGGCGTCGTCGTCTACAACGTGGGCCAGGTGAGCTACCGGCAGGCGATCTGCCCCGACCACCTGCTGGGCCGGATGAACGCCTCGATCCGCTGGGTGGTGTGGGGTGCGACGCCGCTGGGCGCGCTCACCGGTGGTGCGCTCGGGTCGTGGATCGGCGTGGTGCCGACGCTGTGGGTCTCCTTGGTCGGCGCGGTGCTCGGGATGGTGTGGCTGCTGGTGTCGCCGCTGCGGTCTATGCGGGACCTGCCGGCCGCTACTAGCGTCGACGCCCATGGCTGACACGACGGTGCTGCGGGACGGTCTGCACTTCGGCGAGGGACCGCGGCGCGGCCCCGACGGTCGCCTGTACTACTCGGACTTCTACGCGGGCGAGGTGCACGCGCTCGACCTCGCGTCCGGTGCGGACGAGGTCGTCGTCGCCTTCGACGGCCAGCCGTCCGGGCTCGGCTGGCTGCCCGACGGCCGGCTGCTCGTCGTGTCGATGCTCGACCGCACCGTGCGGCGGTTGGAAGGCGACGACCTCGTCCTGCACGCCGATATATCGGATATCGCGAGCTACCACGCCAACGACATGCTCGTCGACGACGAGGGCCGCGCCTACGTGGGCAACTTCGGCTTCGACCTGCACGGGCTGATCGACGAGGTCGGCCTGCCGCGGTTGCTCGAACCGGACTTCGTCCCGCAGGGCGCGGCGCTCGCGCTGGTGCGGCCCGACGGGTCGGTCTCCGCCGCCGCCGAGGACCTCAAGTTCCCGAACGGCATGGCGCTGCTGCCCGACCCGACCGGTGAGTCGGAGAGCGGCAACATCCTCGTCGTCGCGGAGACCGTTGCGTTCAAGCTCACTTCGTTTGCGGTCGACCGCAACGGATCGTTGCACAACCGCGGGACGTGGGCGGAGGTGGCGGAGCTCGGCATCGCGCCCGACGGCATCGCCGGCGACGGGGACGGCGTGTGGGTGGCGCCGTCGGTGCAACCGGCGGTGTTCCGGGTGACCGAGGGCGGCACGGTCACGCACCGGGTGGAGACGACGCAGAACTGCTTCGCCGTCGCCGTCGTCGGCGACAAGCTCGTCTGCCTCACCGCACCCGACTCGCACCCGAACGTGGTCAGGGCGGAACGGCTCGGCCGGGTCGAGGTCTGCGACCTGAGGTGAACCGGAACTGATATATCGGATATCGCCCTAGGCGAGGGCGTCCCACCACGACTTGTCGAGCTCACCGCGTGCCACGAACACCGCGGGACCGGTGAGTGTCGACGTCGTCGGCTCGATCGTGACGGTGACCTGGCCGCCGAGGACGTCGACGGTGGCCGAGCCGGTCGTCCTGCCCTGACCGGCGAGCCACGACGCGACGGCCGCGACGGTGCCGGTGCCGCAGGAGCGGGTCTCGCCGACGCCGCGTTCGTGGACGCGCATCTTCAGCGCACCGCGGGTGGTGCCGCCGGAGCCGGCGTCGAGGACGTTGACCAGCTCGACGTTGACGCCGTGCGGGAACATCACCGGGTCGTGGCCGGGCGGGACGGTGAGGTCGAAGCCGTCGACCGGGACGTCGGTGACGCAGGCGAGGTGCGGGTTGCCGACGTCGACCGCGAAGCCGCCGATGCCGTGGCCGTCGACCGCGGCGATGGAGGTGCCGGTGACGCGCGCCGGGCCCATGTCGTTGGTGACCGAGCCGTCCGGGTGCGTGGTCACGGTCCGGTCCCCCGCCCGCGTGGCGACGACGAACGTGCCCTGCGGCTGGTGGCCTGCGTCGACCAGGTAGCGGGCGAAGACGCGCAGGCCGTTGCCGCACATCTCGGCAATGGAGCCGTCGGCGTTGCGGTAGTCCATGAACCACTGGCCGTCGGTCCGCACGACGCGCAGCACGCCGTCCGCGCCGAGGCCGCGCTGCCGGTCGCACAGCGCCTGCACGCGCGCCACCGTCAGGTCCAGCCGGTCGTCGAGGTCGGGCAGGACGACGAAGTCGTTCTCCGTGCCGTGCCCCTTCAGGAACTCCACGGCACCAGGTTACCGGCGGCCGCCACCAGGTCGGGGCGCGCACCGTCCAACCAGGTGATGCGCTGGTCGCGCCGGAACCAGGACCGCTGCCTGCGCACGAACCGGCGGGTGGCGCGCTTGGTCTCCTCGGCGGCGAAGTCGATCGTGCAGGCTCCGTCCATCGCGGACAGCACCTGCTGGTAGCCCAGCGCCCGCGAGGCGGTCCTGCCGTCGCGCAGGCCGAGCTTCACCAGCGCGCGGACCTCGTCCTCCAGGCCCGCCTCGAACATCAGGTCCACCCGCCGGTCCACGCGCGCGTCCAGTTCGGACACCTCGCGGTCAATGCCGATCTGGACGGTGCCGTAGCGGGCGGGACCGGGCTTGGGCAGGTTCGCCGAGAACGGCTGGCCGGTGAGCTCGATGACCTCCAGCGCGCGCACGATGCGGCGGCCGTTCGACGGCAGGATCGCGATCGCGGCGACCGGGTCCAGCTCCCGCAGGCGCCGGTGCAGCACCTCGGGGCCGGCCGAGGCGAGCTCGGCCTCGAACCGCTCGCGCACGGCGTCGTCGGTGCCGGGGAACTTCAGGTCGTCGAGCACGGCCTGCACGTACAGCCCCGAGCCGCCGACGAGGACCGGCGGGCGTCCGGCGGCCAGGAGGCGTTCGACCACGGCGCGGGTCTCGCGCTGGTAGGCGGCGACGGAGGCGGTCTCGGTCACGTCGAGCACGTCGAGCAGGTGGTGCGGGACGCCGCGGCGGTCGGCGAGGGGCATCTTGGCCGTGCCGATGTCCATGCCGCGGTAGAGCTGCAGGGCGTCGGCGTTGACGACCTCTCCCCCGAACCGCTCGGCGAGGGCGACGGCCAGGTCGGACTTGCCGGTCGCGGTGGGGCCGACGACGGCGATCGGACTGATCACGGGCGCTCCCAGACTGCGACGTGGTAGCCCACGCCGAACGGTGCGAAGAACTCGGCGCTCGCGCAGCGCCACGGACCGGGCACGCCGGCGAGGACCTGCCACGCCGCGCGGCCCTGCGCGCCCAGCTCGCGGGCGAGGCCGGGGGCGAGTGCGAGCAGGCCGGCGGTGTCCGCGGCGGCCAGCAGGCGGTGGACGTGCTCGTCGAACGGTCCCGAACGCTCGTCGTCCGAACCGGGTGAGCGCGGGCCGTGACGGGTGGAGCCGTCGCCGAGGACGAGCAGACCGCACTCCTCGTCCGCGAGCTGCCGTCCGAACGAGACGCAGTCGGCCGCGGACCAGCCGGGCGGGACGAGCTCGACGCGTGACACCTCGACCGCGCAGCGTTCCCTCAGCCACGCGGTGACCAGCACCGGCAGCGGCAGCCGGGGGTCGGCGGGAGCATCACCCCCGAGGGTCACCGGCACGTCGACCCCGTAGCCGAGAAAAGTTCCCGACAGCGGCGGCCGGTACGTCGCCCGGCCACCGGCGTCGACCGCGACAGCGATCCACGGACCAGGCAACTTCCCTGCCGCGGCAACGGTTGCGGCTCGCACGGGGGCGGTTTCTGCGGCGGCTCCGGCGACCAGTTCTGGCACCAGAAGCGGCGGGTGCGGCACCACCGCGGCACGGGTGATCACGACGAACCAGGCTACCTATCGTGGACTCCCAGTACCGAGTCGAGCCCTGACCTGTTTGAATGCGCGCGGGGAACTGGGGACGGGAGACCCTCCAGCGCCCGTATTGCATCGGCCCCGCCGCTGGCGGGGCGCTCGTGGCTGGCACGGGCGTCAGATGGGAGGAACCGGCGATGTCGGAGCAGGACAGCACACCGGAGACCGTCGCGGTCGCGACCGAGGTCGAGACCGTCACCGAGGTCGAGGGTGGAGTCGAGGAAACGCCGAAGGAGACCGCGGCGGCAACGCCTCCGGCCGTCCCCGTGGCGTCGGACCACCCTGACCGCTGGGGGCGCGTGGACGCCGACGGCACCGTTTACGTGAAGACCGAGGACGGCGAGCGCGCCGTCGGGTCGTGGCAGGCGGGCGAGCCGGTCGAGGGCCTCGCGCACTTCGCGCGCCGGTTCGACGACCTGCGCACCGAGGTCGAGCTGCTGGTGACGCGGCTCGCGTCCGGTGCCGGCGACCCGAAGCACGCCCTGACCAGCGCGAAGCACGTCAAGGAGCAGCTCGCCGAAGCCGCGGTGGTCGGCGACCTGAAGGCGCTGGCCGCCCGCGTCGAGCACGTGCTGGAGCGGGCCGAGGCGGGCATGGAGAAGGCGAAGGAGGCCAAGGAGGCCGCCCGCGCCCAGTCCGTCGCGCGCAAGCAGGCGCTGGTCGACGAGGCCGAGTCGATCGCGAACGAGTCGACCCAGTGGAAGGTCGCCGGCGACCGGCTGCGCCAGATCCTCGACGAGTGGAAGACCATCCGCGGCGTCGACCGCAAGACCGACGAGCAGCTGTGGCGCCGGTTCTCGAAGGCCCGTGACGCGTTCAACCGCCGTCGCGGCTCGCACTTCGCGGACCTCGACCGGCAGCGTTCGGTGGCGAAGTCCTCCAAGCAGTCCCTCGTCGAGGAGGCGGAGAAGCTCGTCGACTCCGACGACTGGGGTGCCACGGCCGGTCGCTACAAGGAGCTCATGGTCGAGTGGAAGGCCGCCGGGCGTGCGCCCAAGGAGGCCGACGACGCGCTGTGGCAGCGCTTCCGCGCCGCGCAGGACGCGTTCTTCCAGAAGCGCTCCGAGGCCTTCAGCGAGCGGGACGCCGAGTTCACGGCCAACGCGAAGCTGAAGGAGGAGCTGCTCGCCGAGGCCGAGACGATCGACCCGTCGGGCGACCTCGAGGCGGCCAGGGCACACCTGTACAAGATCCAGGAGCGCTGGGACGCCATCGGCAAGGTGCCGCGCGAGCGGATCCGCGAGCTCGAGGGCAAGCTGCGCTCGATCGAGGAGAGGGTGCGCGGCGCGGTCGACGCCCAGTGGCGTCGCTCCGACCCCGAGGCCGAGGCCCGCGTGGCGCAGTTCCGCGAGCGCGTGGAGCAGTTCGAGGCGCAGGCCGCCAAGGCCCGTGCCGCGGGCGACAAGCGCCGCACCGAGCAGGCAGAGGCGCAGGCCGCGCAGTGGCGTGAGTGGCTGGCCGCGGCTGAGCAGGCGCTGGCGACCCGCTAGTCAGGTTTGACGCACCGAGGGGCCCCTCCCACGTGGGAGGGGCCCCTCGGTGCGTTCAGCGGGCAATTCGCCAGCGTTGGCTCGCGTCGTCGAGGCACTCTCCCGCCTCCGCGTTCACCTTCAAGGCAAGAGGAAGCCGGGACCGTGCACCCGCTCAGAGCTGCGGCGGGCGGGACGCGGCCATCCGCAGCCACTTCACCAGCAGCACCAGCACGGCGACGACGGCGATGGTCAGGCCGAGGCCCGGACCGGGGCCGATCGTCTTGTTGCTGGTGGTGGTCTGCTGGGTCCAGATCGACAGCACACCGGTGACCGACGCCGCGAACAGGCCCAGCGAGCACACCCACGCGAGCGTCCAGCGGCGCACGGCGAGCGTGAGGCCGGAGCCGACCACGCCGACGCCGAGGGCGAGGAACGCGAACAGGCGCGGCAGGAACGTCTCGGACTCGCCCAGCACGACCTGCAGGCCGGTGTGCTCGCCGACCCACGGCAGGATCAGCGAGACGAGCAGGGCGAGCACCGCGATGGAGATCGTCAGCGCTCCGGTGCCGGGGTCGATGCGGCGGGCGGCGGTGCGTTCCACCTCGTCGATCTCCCTGCGCAGGTACTCCTCGTCGCTCACTGGGCAGCACATCCCGACACGGCGACGGGCAGCGGGGCCGGCTTGCCGAACGACGGCAGGCCCAGGCCGACGCCCTGGGTCTTGGGCTTGAGGCCCGCCTCCGACCGGTCACCCGCCCTGGTGCGGCGCCACGACAGCGGTTCGCCGTCGGCGACCAGGTAGTGCGGGGCGGCGTAGGTGACGACGGTCTCGACGACGTCACCGGGGCGCGGTGCGGTGGTGCCGGGCGTGAAGTGCACGAGCCGGCCGTCGCGGGCGCGGCCGCTCATGCGGTGGGTCTCGGCGTCGCGCTTGCCCTCACCGGTGGCGACCAGGACCTCGACGGTGCGGCCGAGCTGCTCGGTGTTGAGCGAGTGGGTCATCTCGTTCTGCATGGCGACGAGGCGGTCGAAGCGTTCCTGCACGACGGCCTTCGGCAGCTGGTCGGGCAGGTCGGCGGCCGGGGTGCCGGGGCGCTTCGAGTACTGGAACGTGAACGCGGAGGAGAACCTGGCCCGGCGCACCACGTCGAGGGTGCCCTGGAAGTCCTCCTCGGTCTCGCCGGGGAAGCCCACGATGATGTCCGTGGTGATCGCGGCGTCCGGCATGGCTGCGCGGACCTTCTCGATGATGCCGAGGTACTTCTCGGTGCGGTACGAGCGGCGCATCGCCTTCAGCACCCGGTCCGAACCGGACTGCAGCGGCATGTGCAGCTGGTGGCACACGTTCGGCGTCTCGGCCATGGCGGCGATGACGTCGTCGGTGAAGTCCTTGGGGTGCGGCGAGGTGAAGCGCACCCGTTCGAGGCCGTCGATCTCGCCGCAGGCGCGCAGCAGCTTGCCGAACGCGAACCGGTCGCCGAACTCGACGCCGTAGGAGTTGACGTTCTGCCCCAGCAGCGTCACCTCCAGCACGCCTTCGTCGACCAGCGTCTGCACCTCGGCGAGCACGTCGCCGGGACTGCGGTCCTTCTCCTTGCCGCGCAACGACGGCACGATGCAGAACGTGCAGGTGTTGTTGCAGCCCACCGAGATCGACACCCAGCCCGAGTAGGCGGAGTCGCGGGCGGCCGGCAGCGCCGACGGGAACGTCTCCAGCGCGTCGAGGATCTCGACCTGCGCCTCCGAGTTGTGGCGGGCGCGTTCGAGCAGCACCGGCAGCGAGCCGATGTTGTGCGTGCCGAACACGACGTCCACCCACGGGGCGCGCCGCACGATCTCGCTGCGGTCCTTCTGCGCCAGGCAGCCGCCGACGGCGATCTGCATGCCGGGCTTGGCCGCCTTCTGCGGGGCCAGGTGCCCGAGGGTGCCGTAGAGCTTGTTGTCGGCGTTCTCGCGCACCGCGCAGGTGTTGAAGACGACGACGTCGGCCTGCTGGTCCTCAGCGGCCCGCTCGTACCCGGCGTCCTCCAGCAGACCGGCGAGCCGCTCGGAGTCGTGCACGTTCATCTGACACCCGAACGTGCGGATCTGGAAGGTCTTCTGAACCTGCACCGTGCTCACACCGACACGATAACGCCTGGTCAGCAGCCCCTCTCCGGCGGACCGGGCGCGCGGGCGCCCACGTCCGCCCTGACCAGGGGTTACCCGTTGACCACCGGTGAGCTGGTGAGACGGCTACCAACCTTTCGTCGGGTGCAGGCGGCGAACGTCCGCGTGGCACGATGCGCTGGTGCTGGGACGAGTGCATGCCGCCGTGAGCCTGCTGGCCGCCGCAACGGTCCTGACGGGCTGCAGCAGCACGCTCGAGGACGTCAAGATCACGATGGCGACCGGCCCGCAGGGCGGCGTCTACTACTCCCTGGGCAACGGCCTGGCCGACGCCTGGAGCGGGCGGCTGGGCATCGCGCGGCCGCAGGTCGTGGTGACGAACGGGTCGAAGGACAACGTGCTGCGCCTGGTCAACAACCAGGCGCAGGTCGGGTTCTCGCAGGCAGACGCCATCGAGGACGTGCCGGGCGGGTCGAAGCTGCGGGCGCTGGCCCGGATGCACGACGACTACCTGCAGGTGATCGTGCGGGCCGACCTGCCGGTGACGCGGTTCGCCGACCTGGCCGGGCTGCGGGTGTCGATCGGCGCCAGGGAGTCGGGTGTCGAGATCATCGCGAACAGCCTGCTGAAGGCGACGAACGTGAAGCCGCAGCAGCAGCTGAACCTCGGCCTGGACGCCTCGGCGGACGCGATGCGGGAGGGCAGGCTCGACGCGTTCTTCTGGTCCGGCGGCCTGCCGACCGGGAGCATCACGCGGCTCACCAGGGACCTCCAGGTGCGGATGCTCGACCTGAAGGACGTGCTGTCGTCGTTCCGCGAGCAGTACCCCGCCTACGGCTCGGCGACGCTGCCCGCGTCCATCTACAACCTGCCGTCCGGCCCGGTCATCACGCTCGTGGTGCGCAACTTCCTGCTCGTCACCGAATCCATGCCCGACGACGTGGCCGAGGCGCTGGTCCGGCAGTTGTTCGAGGCGCAGCCGGACCTGGTGAAGGCGCATTCGGCGGCGCGCACGATAGAGCAGCGGTCGGCGATCGAGACGTCGCCGGTGCAGCTGCACCCCGGTGCGGTCCGGTACTACCGCGACTTCAAGGTCTGAGCAGCAGCAACGCAGCTCCGCGATATCCAATATCCGATGTTCTAAATATTGGATATCGGATATCAGCTGCCCGTATATCGGATATCAGATGGCCGGTAGCTCGATCACGACCTTCAAGCCGCCGTCCTCTGGCGACTCCAGGCGGACGGTGCCGTTCACGCGTTCGACCACCAGCCGGACGATCGACAGCCCCAGACCGGAGCCGGGAACGTTCTGGTGGGCGGGGCTGCGCCAGAACCGGTCGGTCGCCCGGTCCAGTTCGTCGGGCTGCAACCCGGGGCCGTGGTCGGCCACCGACAGGCGGACGACGTCGCCTTCCTTGCGGACGTCGACGATGACGAGCGTGCCCTCCGGGGTGAACTTGAGGGCGTTGTCGAGCAGCGCGTCGAGCACCGTCTCGACGCCGCGCGGCGGGGCGAGGGCCATGCCGACGGGCTGGCCGTCGAGCACGAGGTGCACCTCCTTCGCGGCCGCGGCGGCCTGCCACGCGGACAGCCGGGCGGCCACGGACCTGTCGACGTCGACCGGCACCGGGTCCACCGAGCTCGACTCGGTGCGGGCCATGGCGAGCAGCTCGTCGAGGATGCGGTTGAGCCGGTCGGTCTCGCTCAGCGCCTCGACCTGGTGCACCTCGGCCTCGGCGTCGACGTGTCCCTCCAGGTTGGACAGTCGCAGCTTCAGCGCGGTCAACGGGTTGCGCAGCTGGTGCGAGGCGTCGGCGACGAAGGCGCGTTGCGCGGCGAGCACATCGCTGACGTTCGCGGCCATCTGGTCGAACGACCGGCTGAGCTGGCGCAGCTCCGGCGGACCGCTCTCGGCCCCCACCGGCGGCACCGGGCGGCCGGCCACGACGGCGGCGAGGAGCTTGCCGGTGGCGTCGTCGAGGGCCTGCACCGGGCGCAGCGTCCAGCGGACCACGGGCAGCGCCAGCAGCACCGCGAGCGCCAGCACCAGCAGGCTCGCCGCGAGCAGCAACGCCCACCAGGCCAGGATCTCGAAGCGGGTCTTCGACGTCGGCGAGAACGTGATCACCGCCCCGCGCACCTCGCCGTCGACCAGCACCGGCTCGGCGAGCACCACCTGGGTGTCGCTCCACGGCATGAAGAACGGCGGCGCCACCGGCAACCGGCCCGCCAGCGCCTTGCCGATCAGCTCCTGCACCGCCGGGTCGCCCAGCGCGAGGTCGTTGCGCGAGGCCACCAACGGCACCGTCGGCGCGTCACGGGCGACGACCGCGACGCCGATGCCGTAGATGTCGTCGTAGCGCTGGAGCTCGGGCAGCATCAGGTGCGGCCGGTCGTCGATCAGCGGTCCCTGCGCGAGCGAGGCGAACCGGCTGGTGTCGGTCAGCCGGTCGAGGAACATCTCCTGCTGCTCCGCGGTCGCCACGCCACGGCCCAGCGGCACGCCGAGACCGACGAGCACCAGCACGATCAGGGCGAGCACCACGCCCAGCAGTCGAGACCTCACGGTGGGTCACCCAACCGCGACGGGACGCACCCGCGAAAGGCGCGGCGACCCAGATCACACCAACTCACGCGCTCACGACACCTGACCCAGCCGGTACCCGACCCCGCGCACGGTCTCGAGCAGCGCGGGCCGGCCCAGCTTGGTGCGCAACGTCGCGACGTGCACGTCCAGTGTCCTGTTCGCACCCGACCACGTCCGTCCCCACACCTCGGCGAGGATCCGCTCCCGCGTGCACACCGCCCCGCCGGCCGCCATGACGAGCGCGAGCACCTGGAACTCCTTGCGCGAAAGAGCCACGGATTCACCCGCCACGGTGACCTCGTGGCGGCCCAGGTCGACGCGGACGTCGCCGGTCTCGAACACCTCCGTCGACGACGAGCCGGGCGCGACCGGGTCGGCACCGCGGCGGCGCCGCACCGCGTGCACCCGCGCGACCAGCTCCCCCACGTCGTAGGGCTTGACCAGGTAGTCGTCGGCCCCCGCGTGCAGGCCGAGGATGCGGTCGTCGATCTCCCCGCGGGCGGACACCACGATGATCGCCACGTCCGAGGCCGCTCTGATGGCACGGCACAGCGTCACGCCGTCCATGTCGGGCAGGCCCAGGTCGAGCAGCACCACGTCGACGCCCGCGAGACGGTCGAGGGTGCCGCGGCCGGTGGCCTGCCGGTCCACGTGGAAACCCCGTCTGGTCAGGGCCGGTACCAGCGCCTCCGCGACCCGGTCGTCGTCTTCGACCAGCAGCACGCGCACTTTCGCTACCTCCCGGGCAACCGATGTCTGCCTGTGACAGAGTTGAGACCCTAAGTCTTGCTCAATGCCCTGGACTGCTGTGGTGGCGGACACCTAGGTTTCCGCCAACGCCGACGACCCCTCATGGAGGACTGGATGACTGCCGCCTCTACCCCGCCGATGATCCGTGTGGCGGGTGTGGACAAGTTCTTCGGCCCGCTGCACGTGCTCAAGAACGTGCAGCTGGAGGTGCCGAAGGGGCAGGTCGTGGTCGTGCTCGGGCCGTCGGGTTCCGGCAAGTCGACCCTGTGCAGGACCATCAACCGCCTCGAACCGATCGACTCCGGTGTCATCGAGGTGGACGGCCAGCCGCTTCCCGCGGAGGGCAAGGAACTGGCTCGCCTGCGTGCCGACGTGGGCATGGTGTTCCAGTCCTTCAACCTCTTCGCGCACAAGACCATCGTCGAGAACGTGATGCTCGCGCCGGTCAAGGTGCGCAAGACCCCGGCCGCGGAGGCCCGCAGGACCGCGATGGAACTGCTCGAGCGCGTCGGCATCGCGAACCAGGCCGACAAGTTCCCGGCTCAGCTCTCCGGTGGTCAGCAGCAGCGCGCGGCGATCGCCCGTGCGCTCGCGATGAAGCCGAAGGTGATGCTGTTCGACGAGCCGACCTCCGCTTTGGACCCCGAGATGGTCCAGGAGGTGCTCGACGTCATGACCGGCCTCGCGAAGGACGGCATGACGATGCTCGTGGTCACCCACGAGATGGGCTTCGCCCGCAAGGCCGCAGACCGGGTGATCTTCATGTCCGACGGTGAAGTCGTCGAGGATTCCACCCCGGAAGAGTTCTTCTCGGCCCCGAAGTCCAACCGCGCGAAGGACTTCCTTGGCAAGATCCTGACTCACTAGTAGTCAGCTCACTTTTCGAACGAATGGCAGGAGAAGGACGATGAGGGTTCGCGCCCTTACGGCGGTACTGCTGGCGGGTGGCCTCGCCCTGACCGCGTGTGGCAAGGAAGGCACCGGCACCGACACGGCGGCGGCACCCGCCGGCGTCTTCGAGGTGGCCAAGGACGTCAAGGTCGAGGGCTCGCCGACGTTCGACAAGATCAAGTCGCGTGGTTCGCTGGTGGTCGGCGTCAAGGAGGACCAGCCGGGTCTGGGCTTCAAGGACCCGACGACCAACAAGTACACCGGCTTCGACATCGACATGGCGAAGCTGATCGCAGCGCAGCTGGGCTTCGACCCCGCGTCGAAGGTCGAGTTCAAGACGATCCAGTCGGCCGCCCGCGAGCAGGCGATCATCAACGGGGACATCGACTACTACGTCGGCACGTACTCGATCACCGCCGCCCGCAAGGAGAAGGTGTCCTTCGCCGGCCCGTACTACATCGCGGGCCAGGACCTGCTGGTGAAGAAGGACAACTCCGCCATCACCGGTCCGGACACCATCAAGGACAAGAAGGTCTGCTCGGTCACGGGCGCGACGCCGGCCAAGAAGCTGCGCGAGGACAAGCTGGTCCAGCCCGACACCAACGTGGTCGAGCTGCAGAGCTACTCGCTGTGCGTCACGAAGCTGCTCGACGGTGAGATCGACGCGGTCAGCACCGACGACGCGATCCTCAAGGGCTACGCGGCCGCCGAGCCGGACAAGCTGAAGGTCGTCGGCAAGACGTTCTCCACGGAGAAGTACGGCATCGGCCTGCCGAAGGACGACAAGGCGCTGCGCGACAAGGTCAACGAGATCCTCGAGAAGTCGCTGTCCGACGGCAAGTGGGACGACATCTACAAGAACACGCTGGGCAAGTCGGGCTCTGAGGGCAAGCACCCGACCCTCGAGAAGTACTGACGTTCCTCTGTGGCCGGTGGACTCGCACGGCGGGTTCACCGGCCGTTCCATTGACGACGGACGACGGCAAGGAAATCGATGGGCGTCCTCACCCGCAATCTCGACCTCTTCGTGGCTCACTTCGGGGAAACGCTGCGGCTGTTCGCGTTCTCCGCGGTGATCTCACTGCTGGCCGGTGTCTTCCTGGCCATGCTGCGCGTCAGCCCCGTCCCGGTGTTCCGCGGGGTCGGCACGCTGTACGTCACGGTGGTGCGCAACACCCCGCTGACCCTGGTGTTCGTGTTCTTCGTGTTCGCGTACCCGTACCTGGAGATCATCAAGTTCGAGTTCTTCACCGCCGCTGTCGTGGCGCTGTCGATCTACACCTCGGCGTTCGTCTGCGAGGTGGTTCGGTCGGGCATCAACACGGTGCCGGTCGGCCAGGCTGAGGCGTCCAGGGCGCTGGGGCTCACGTTCACCCAGATGCTCGGCAGCATCGTGCTGCCGCAGGCCATGCGGTCGGTCGTCCCGCCGATGGTGAGCACGTTCATCGCCCTGCTGAAGAACACCACCGTCGCGGCGGGCTTCTCGGTCCGGGAGGCGGGTGCCATCCGCGACGCGCTGTCGGAGGCCGGTGAGAGCACGCTGGTCGGCATGCTGTGGGTCGCCGGCATCTTCGTCCTGCTGGTCCTGCCGCTGACGTTCCTGCAGCGGGTTCTCGAAAAGCGCTGGAGCGTGGCCCGATGACCACCGTCCTCTTCGACGTCCCCGGCCCGCGGGCCAGGGTCCGGCACCGGCTGCTCGCGGTCGTCGGCATCGCCGCGATCGTCGCGTTCCTCGGCTACGTGATCTGGCGCTTCATCGACACCGGCCAGTTCGAGGGCCGCAAGTGGAGCTGGATCGAGTACAAGCAGATCCAGATCTCGCTGGTCGAGGCACTCGGCCGCACGCTCAGCGCGTTCGCGGTCGGCGCGGCGCTCGCGCTCGTGTTCGGTGCGGTCTTCGCCGCGGCCCGGCTGTCGGACCACCGGTGGGTCAGCGCTCCCGCCGCCGTGGTCGTCGAGCTGTTCCGGGCGATCCCGCTCGTCATCATGATGTTCTTCTTCTACTACGGCCTGCCGGCGACGGGCGTGAAGCTCACCGCTTTCACGTCCGTGGTGCTGAGCCTCATGCTGTACAACGGCTCGGTGCTCGCCGAGGTGTTCCGCGCGGGCATCAACTCGCTGCCCAAGGGGCAGGCGGAGGCCGCGTACGCGCTGGGCATGCGCAAGACGCAGGTGATGGTGTTCGTGCTGCTGCCGCAGGCGTTGCGGGCGATGATGCCGACCATCATCAGCCAGCTCGTCGTGCTGCTGAAGGACACCGCGCTCGGCTTCCTCATCACGTTCGAGGAGCTGCTGTACTGGGGCCGCCAGATCGGTGGTCAGCTGCAGTTCGGCCGTCCGCTGATCCCGACGATGATCGTGGTCGCGGCCACCTACATCGGACTGTGCCTGTTGCTGACGTGGTTCGCGAACTACCTGGAGAAGCGCAACCGCCGCAACAAGAAGGTCATCGCGCTGGAGAACGACAAGGCGGAGCTGGTGGTCATCGGGAACGACCACCAGGCTTGACGCTGGGGCTGACCGGAACGGGGCGTGTCCACTTCGGACGCGCCCCGTTCGCGTCTCCGCGAGCCGGGGCTGGTCAGGCCGCGGCTCGTCGCTAGGACCGCCGGAACAGCTTGTTGCCGAGCCACACGACCGGGTCGTACTTGCGGTCGGCGACGCGTTCCTTCATCGGGATGAGCGCGTTGTCGGTGATGTGGATGTGCTCGGGGCACACCTCGCTGCAGCACTTGGTGATGTTGCAGTACCCGAGGCCGTGCTCGTCCTGCGCCTGGTCCACGCGGTCCGCGGTGTCGAGCGGGTGCATCTCCAGCTCGGCCACGCGCATCAGGAACCTCGGCCCTGAGAACGCCTCCTTGTTCTCCTCGTGGTCACGCACCACGTGGCAGGTGTTCTGGCACAGGAAGCACTCGATGCACTTGCGGAACTCCTGCGAGCGCTCGACGTCCACCTGCTGCATCCGGTACTCGCCCGGTGCGAGGTCCTTCGGCGGCTGGAACGACGGGACCTCGCGGGCCTTGGTGTAGTTGAAGGACACGTCGGTCACGAGGTCGCGGATGATCGGGAACGTCCGCATCGGCGTGACCGTGATCGTCTCGGTCTCGGAGAACACCGACATGCGCGTCATGCACAGCAGCCGCGGTCTGCCGTTGATCTCCGCGGAGCACGACCCGCACTTGCCGGCCTTGCAGTTCCACCGCACCGCGAGGTCCGGTGCCTGGGTGGCCTGCAGGCGGTGGATGATGTCGAGGACGACCTCGCCCTCGTTGACCTCGACGGTGAAGTCCTCCAGCCCGCCGCCGGTGTCGTCGCCACGCCACACCCGGAACTTCCCCTGGTAGCTCATGACAGCTCCTCGGCGGTGAGGTACTTCTCCAGCTCGGTGCGGTCGAACAGGTCGAGCAGGTCGGACCGGATCGGGATCTGCGGTTTCTCCGCGACCTCCGCCCCGTCGCCGGACGCGGTGCACACCAGCAGCTTGCGCCGCCACTGCGCGTCCATCGACGGGTGGTCGTCGCGGGTGTGCCCGCCGCGGGACTCGGTCCGCAGCAGCGCGGCCTTCGCGACGCACTCCGACACCAGCAACATGTTCCTCAGGTCGAGCGCGAGGTGCCAGCCCGGGTTGAACTGCTGGTGGCCCTCGACGCTGAGCGAGCGGGCCCGTTCCTTGAGCTTCTCCAGCCGTTGCAGGGCTTCTTCCATCTCGCCCGCGCGCCGGATGATGCCGACGAGGTCGTTCATCGACTGCTGCAGCTCCATGTGCAGCGTGTACGGGTTCTCCCCGCCCTCCTGCTGGAAGGGCTTCAACGCGGTCGCACGCGCTTCGGTGACCGCCTCCTCGGCGACGGCAGGCCGTTCGCCCATCGAGCGCACGTACTCGGAGGCACCCGCACCTGCCCGCCGTCCGAAGACCAGCAGGTCCGACAACGAGTTGCCGCCCAGGCGGTTCGAGCCGTGCATGCCGCCGGAGACCTCACCGGCGGCGAAGAGCCCCGGCACGGCGGACGACCCGGTGTCCGGGTCGACCTCGACGCCGCCCATCACGTAGTGGCAGGTCGGGCCGACCTCCATGGGTTGCGCGGTGATGTCGACGTCGGCCAGTTCCTTGAACTGGTGGTGCATCGACGGCAGCCGGCGGCGGATCTCCTCGGCGGGCAACCGGGTCGACACGTCCAGGAACACACCGCCGTGGGGCGACCCGCGCCCGGCCTTGACCTCGGAGTTGATCGCACGGGCGACCTCGTCGCGCGGCAGCAGCTCCGGTGGGCGCCGGTTGTTCGCCTGGTCGGTGTACCAGCGGTCGGCTTCCTCCTCGTTGTCGGCGTACTTGTCCTTGAAGACGTCGGGGATGTAGTCGAACATGAACCGCTTGCCGTCGGAGTTGCGCAGCACGCCGCCGTCACCGCGAACGGACTCGGTGACGAGGATGCCCTTGACCGACGGCGGCCAGACCATCCCGGTGGGGTGGAACTGGATGAACTCCATGTTGATCAGCGAGGCGCCCGCGCGCAGGGCCAGCGCGTGGCCGTCGCCGGTGTACTCCCAGGAGTTCGAGGTGACCTTGAACGACTTGCCGATGCCGCCGGTCGCGAGGATCACCGCCGGTGCCTCGAACAGCACGAACCGGCCGGACTCGCGCCAGTAGCCGAACACGCCGGCGATCCGGTCGCCGTCCTTCACGAGGTCGGTGACGGTGAACTCCTGGAAGACCCGCAGGCGTTCCTCGTAGTCGCCGGACTCCTTGAAGTCGTCCTGCTGCAACGACACGATCTTCTGCTGCAGCGTGCGGATCAGCTCCAGGCCGGTGCGGTCACCGACGTGCGCGAGGCGCGGGTACTCGTGGCCGCCGAAGTTGCGCTGCGAGATGCGGCCGTCCTTGGTGCGGTCGAACAGCGCGCCGTAGGTCTCCAGCTCCCAGACCCGTTGCGGCGCCTCCTGCGCGTGCAGCTCGGCCATGCGCCAGTTGTTGAGGAACTTGCCGCCGCGCATGGTGTCGCGGAAGTGCACCTGCCAGTTGTCGTTCTCGTTCGCGTTGCCCATGGCGGCCGCGATACCACCCTCGGCCATGACCGTGTGGGCCTTGCCGAACAACGACTTGCAGAGGACAGCGGTGCGCATGCCGTGCTCACGGGCCTCGATCGCGGCACGCAGACCGGCACCACCCGCGCCGATCACGAGGACGTCGAACGAATGCCTTTCCAGCTCGGGCAAAACCACTCCTTAGTTGATGAAGCGGAGGTCGGAGATCGTTCCCGAGGCGACCAGCGCGACGTAGAGGTCGGTGAGGCAGACGAAGATCAGCGAGGCCCACGCGAGCTGCATGTGCCGGTTGTTGAGCTTCGAGATCTGCGTCCACATCCAGTACCGGACCGGGTGCTTGGAGAAGTGCTTGAGCCGGCCGCCGGCGATGTGGCGGCACGAGTGGCACGACAGCGTGTACGCGGCGAGCAGGCTGACGTTGACGAGCAGGATGATGTTGCCGAGGCCCAGGCCGGTGCCGAACGCGAGCACCGCGTCGTAGATGTTGATCAGCAGCAGGAGCGAGGCCGCGTAGAAGAAGTAGCGGTGCAGGTTCTGCGCGATCAGCGGGAACCGGGTCTCGCCGGTGTACTTCGAGTGCGGCTCGGCCACGGCGCAGGCGGGCGGTGACGCCCAGGCCGCGCGGTAGTAGGCCTTGCGGTAGTAGTAGCAGGTGATCCGGAAGCCCAGCAGGAACGGGATGATCAGCAGCGGCGGGGTCAGGAAGCCGGGCAGTGCGGGGAACCACTGGCCGAAGTGCGAGGCTGCCGGGATGCACTCCTCGGTGAGGCACGGGGAGTACATCGGTGTGAGGTAGTGGTACTGGTCGACCCAGTAGTAGTCCCCCTGGAACGTGCGGAACGCCGCGTAGATCGAGATGAGCAGCAGCCCGACGAATGTCGTCAGCGGCGGCAACCACCATCGGTCCGTGCGCAGAGTCCTGGCGGCGATCTCTGCCCTCGCCATTGCTCACCTTTCTGGGGGTCCACGCCGTTGTGGAGGAACGACAGCGGCCCCCGCGTCAGGCGGGGGCCGTGTGATCAGCTCGGATCAGGTCCGGTGCCGGTAGCCACCGAGTCCTTCGTCGTCCGCGTCCTTCCACAACGACTCGTCGTAGGGCGTGTCTGGCACGACCACGACCTCGCGTTCCACCAGAGGCGCTTCACGCTGCCTCGGGGTGCTCAGGTCGACGAGCTCGGTGGCGTCGATGTCCATGCGTTCAACGTCGTTGGCGAGCCGCTGCACGGCCGCCACATCGCCGTACCTGGCTCGCAGCGAGCTGACGCAGTGCCGCATCTGACCGATGACCCGGCGCAGTTCGACGATCTCCGTGGACGTCATGGGGACACCTCCGTTCCAAGGTCGTGCCCCGCACTCTGCCCAATCTCAAGCCATGTGACAAGCACCACACGCCAACATTCGACACTGGCCGCCTCCCACTTACTGAATCGTTTTTGTGTCGGCGACCAGCCATGACTTACTGTGTGTGGCGTCACGCCCGTCTGTGGGACGCCACCGTTGTCGTCTCGTAAGGGCCCCACCACGGCCCGTGATGACCCGGAGATCCCCATGAGCGCTGTGCATCCCGTACTGACCGAGGTGACACGCAGGATTGCCGCCCGCAGCGCGGACTCCCGCCGCGTCTACCTCGAACGAGTGACCGCGGCCGCGCAGGACGGCACGTCCCGGTCCGGCTTCGCGTGCAGCAACCTCGCGCACGGCTTCGCCGGGATCACCGGTGGCGACAAGGCCGCGCTGCGCGCGCTGCGCAAGTCGAACATCGCGATCGTGTCCTCCTACAACGACATGCTGTCGGCCCACCAGCCGTTCCAGGAGTACCCGTCCTGGATCAAGGACTCGGTCCGCGCCGCCGGCGGGGTGTCCCAGTTCGCGGGCGGTGTGCCCGCGATGTGCGACGGCATCACGCAGGGCCGTGAGGGCATGGAGCTGTCGCTGTTCAGCCGCGACGTCATCGCCATGTCCACCGGTGTCGCGCTGTCGCACGAGATGTTCGACGCCGCCGTGCTGCTCGGCGTGTGCGACAAGATCGTGCCGGGCCTGCTGATCGGCGCCCTGTCGTTCGGCCACCTGCCGTCGATCCTGGTGCCCGCAGGACCGATGGAGTCGGGTCTGTCGAACAAGGAGAAGGCCCGCGTCCGGCAGCTGTACGCGGAGGGCAAGGCGACCCGCGAGGAGCTGCTCGACGCCGAGGCCGCGTCGTACCACTCCCCCGGCACCTGCACGTTCTACGGCACCGCGAACTCGAACCAGATGGTCGTCGAGGTCATGGGCCTGCACCTGCCGGGCGCGTCGTTCGTGCCGCCGGGCACGCCGTTGCGCCGCGCGCTGACCGAGCACGCGGGCCACCGTGCCGTCGAGATGGCCAAGGGCGAGTCGTACACGCCGATCGCGCACATCGTCGACGAGAAGGCCGTCGTCAACGGCGTGGTGGCGCTGCTGGCGACCGGCGGCTCGACGAACCACACGATGCACCTCGTGGCGGTGGCCGCGGCGGCGGGCATCGAGCTGAGCTGGGACGACTTCTCCGACCTGTCGTCGGTCGTGCCGCTGATCGCGCGGGTCTACCCGAACGGCAGCGCCGACATCAACCACTTCCAGGCCGCGGGCGGCGTGCAGTTCGTGGTGGGCACGCTGCTCGACGCGGGCCTGCTGCACGGTGACGTGAACACCGTGGCGGGCTTCGGCCTGGACCGCTACCGCCAGGAGCCGGCGCTGGTGGACGGCGAGCTGGTGTGGCTCGACGGCCCCGGTCACAGCCTCGACGAGAACGTCCTGCGCCCCGCCTCGGCCCCGTTCGCCGCCGACGGTGGCCTGCGGATGCTGTCGGGCAACCTCGGCCGTTCCGTCATCAAGGTGTCGGCGGTGGCGGAGGAGAACCACGTCGTCGAGGCTCCCGCCCGCGTGTTCACCACGCAGGAGGCGTTCCAAGAGGCGTTCAAGGCCGGCGAGCTCGACCGGGACGTGGTCGTCGTCGTCCGCCAGCAGGGCCCGCAGGCCAACGGCATGCCCGAGCTGCACAAGCTGACCCCGCCGCTGGGCGTGCTGATGGACCGCGGCTACCGGGTCGCCCTGGTGACCGACGGCCGCATGTCCGGTGCTTCGGGCAAGATCCCGGCCGCCATCCAGCTCACCCCGGAGGCCGCCATCGGTGGCCCGCTCGGCCGGGTGCGCGACGGTGACGTCGTCCGCCTCGACGCCACCGCAGGAACCCTCGAGGTCCAGGTCTCCGCCGACGAGCTCGCCGAACGCCCGCTCGTCGACTTCCCGCCGACCGGTCGCGAATGGGTCGGCACGGGCCGCGAGCTCTTCGCGGCACTGCGCCGGAGCGTCGGTCCGGCCGACCGCGGGGCAACCGTGTTCGGCCCGATCACCGCCGACCACTTCGCCCCGGTCACCCACCACTAGCCCATATATTGCCGCCTCCCCTGCTCGCTGACCTGCGCCTTAGCAATGACTCGTTTGCGGTCGACCGCAAACGAGTCATTGCTAAGGCGCGTCGAAGCTCGGGACGGCGGCGTCGAGCTACCCGCTCACTAGCTCCGCCCGCTCACCGGCCGCCCAGCTCAACAAGCTTTGCAACCAGTCTTTTGCGGACGTCCGCAAACGTTTTTTGCATCCGGGGTCGGTGAACTCGGCACGACAGCGAGTTCGGCTTTGCATCCGCGAGACCGCTGCAGCAGGGTGGGCGGCACAGCACGCAGCACGCGATATATCGGTTTTCGATCAAGGAGAGCACCAGTGACCAGCGGTGACATTTCGAGGGCGACCACCGGGGCGGACCTGCTCGCGTTGTCGCCCGTCATCCCCGTCGTCGTGGTCGACGACGCCGACCACGCCGTGCCGCTCGCGCAGGCACTGCTGCGCGGGGGCGTCCGCGTCATCGAGCTCACGCTGCGCACGCCGGCCGCGCTCGCCGCGATCGAGAACGTCGCCCGCGAGGTGCCGGAGATCGTGATCGGCGCGGGCACCGTCACCGCGCCCGAGCACGCCGAGCAGGCGGCGAAGGCGGGGGCGGCGTTCCTCGTCACGCCCGGCACGACCGACCAGGTCCTCGACGCCGCCGACGCGACCGGGCTGCCGTACCTGCCCGGTGCCGCGACCGTGTCCGAGGTGATGCGGCTGGTGGAACGCGGGCTCGACGCGCTCAAGTTCTTCCCGGCCGAGGCCGCGGGCGGCGTCGACTACCTGAGGTCGATCGGCGGCCCGATCCCGCACGTCCGGTTCTGCCCCACCGGCGGCATCACCCCGCAGACGGCGCCGAACTACCTGAAGCTGCCCAACGTGGGCTGCGTCGGCGGCTCCTGGCTCGCACCCAAGGACGCCCTGCAGGCGGGCGACTGGGACCGCATCGAGACCCTCGCCCGTGAGGCGAGCCAGCTCGGCTAGCCCGACGCCGCCACGAGCACGGCGTCGAAAGGCGCCGTGCTCATCGGTTCAGGACCACAGAGCGGCGACGAGCTCGGCCCGTCCCGTGATGCCGAGCTTGCGGTAGGCGCTCGACAGGTGCAGCTCGACCGTGCGGCGGGTGAGGTGCAGGGTCTCGGCGATCTGCCGGTTCGTCTGCCCCTGCGCCGCCATCCGCGCGACCCGGTTCTCCTGCCTGGTCAGGCCCTGCACCTGGTCGCCCTCGCCGCGCGCCTCGTCACCCGCGAGCTTGGCCAGCGGGTGCGCGCTGAGCTGGCGGGCCAGGTCGAACGCGCGGCGCAGGTGCGGGGCCGCGGCGTCGGTGCGGCCCTTGCGGCGCAGGTGGTGTCCCAGCCAGTACAGCGACTGCGCGTGCAGCAGCCGGTGCGGTGTCCTGGCGAGCACCTGTTCGGCCTCGGCGAGGACGTCGGCGTCGTCGGTGCTGATGCCGACGCTCATCAACGCCGTGCCGACCACCCGCGGCGACCCCCACCGCTTGGCCAGGTCGAGCTCCTCGTGCGCGAGCCGCGCGGCCTCGTCCCGGTTGCCCACCACCAGATGCGCGCGCACGGCGTGGTGCCGCCACGCCATCAGCGCCGGGTTCGGCATCTCCCGCGCGGCCAGGCGGCGACCGGCTTCCAGCAGGTCCTCCAGCGCACCCTCCGCGTGGCACGACGCGAGCTTGAGCCGGCCCCGCGCGTAGAGGACGTTGATGTGCTGCAACAGTTCCCCGTCCGCGGTGACCCGATGTCGTGCGCCAATTGAGTGATGAGCACCGCTCGGCTGTTTGCGAAACGTACCGGACGAGGTGCGCCGAGTTCTGCCAGGCCCTGATCAAGGTCTTCTGAACGACGTCCTCTGTCCACTGGCGGTCGTAGTCGGTCAGGCACAGGACCTGTGAGTACAGCATCCGCTGGAACTGCCCGTAGAGCAGTGTGAGCAATTCTTCATCTTGATGGGCTTGTGCGACCTTGCCCTGGTCAACCATGAAGGCTGCGTCCTCCCCGAATATCGGCGACGTGTTCGCTGGGGGCGGCTGGCCTAGCGACTCGGTGGCCGAGCGGAATCGTACCGATACTACCCCGTGAACACGAAAATCCCTTGGATACGTAAATCAGTGTCGAATGGTTCGCGAAAGCTTGTGTGATCCATGTCATATATAGAGTGCGCACCTCCCGTGAACTACCGCCCCACCAGCCCGTATCACCTTCGAAGGCAGCTCGATCACGGGGAGGAACGGGTACTATGGGTCACCGGCCGGGTACGCCGAGCAAGAAGGCAGCGCTTTTCACTTTGCTGTCCGCAGCACTTTCCTGGGGATTTCTCGGAACGGTTCCAGCACACGGCCAGTCGGCGGATCTGCAGGATTCCGACCGCCAGTTCATGGTGTCGCTCCGCCAAGCCGACTCGTGGCTGGTTCCGGTGAGCAAAGACGCTCCGGCGCGCACTACGAACACCGGACTGAGCAACGCCGCGAGGGAAATTTTCGAGGGACACTCACGACTCGACGTCGACCTGCTGAAAGCCGCTTCGGAACTTGGCACCGTCCTGCCGAACGACGTGAGAAGTGAACACCTGTCACTCATCCGGTAGATGGCCGAACGCACCGGGGACAACCACGACCGCGCTTACGCGACGATCGTGCGACAGGCTCAGGGCGGCCTTTTGGTGACGGCCACGCAAACGCGAGCGCTGACGCAGAACACCGAAATTCGCACGCTCGCCCACCAGACCGTGCAAACCCTCGTCCGCACCATGATGACATTGGAGAACACCGGCCTGGCCGACCCGTCCGCTTTCGAGTTGGTGACCGCCAAGGCGCAGGTGAACTCGGTGCGGGTGATCGGCCAGAACGTGGAACCACCGGACCGCGAGGTGCTGGTACTGCTCGCCCGGCATTCGCTGTGGCAGAAGCCGACCAGCCGGGAGGCCTCCGACCGGGGCAGGGACGCCCAGGTCCGCAAGGTGGCGGGTCAGCTCGCCGCCGAGCACACCCAGCTGTCCCGGGCGGTGACCGACGCCGCCGCGCAGCTCGGCGTGGCCCTGCCGGCGGAGCCGACGGCCGAGCAGAAGTCGTGGGCGAACGCCGTCTCGTCCAGCTCGGGCGATGAGCTCGACCGCATGTTCGCGAACCTGGCGCGCGCCGCGGACGGTTCGCTCATCGTCGAGGTCGCCCAAGCTCGCGCTACGACCAGGAGTGCCCCCGCCCGCACCGCCGCGCAGACCGGCCTGACGCTCCTGCTCAAGCACATGCTGCTGCTGGAGAGCACGGGCCTGGTGAAGGCGACGTCCCTGCAGATGACCGAGGCACCGGTCGCCCAGGCCAAGCAGAACACCCCGCCGCCACCCGACGACTCCTCCACGAGCATCGGCTTCCTCACCGGCATCGCCGTGCTCGTCGTCGCCGGCGCCGGAACCCTCTGGCTCGTCCGCGCCGTCGGCCACCACGGCGAGCACCGCCGCTGATATATCGGCTGAGCCCTCACCAACCGATATATCAGCGCCCCGCCCTTAGCTCTCCCTATAGCTCTGCACCCACCGGAAGCAGCCTTTGCAATGACTCGTTTGCGGTCGTCATCAAAAGACTGGTTGCTAGAGGCCAGGTCAGCGCGGTATGAGTTCGTCAGCTGTCGGATGACGAGGTCGTCAGCAGCGGGAGGTGTCGACGCGGTCGACGATGTGCGCCTCGGTGGGGTCGACGGCTTCCCACCTGTCGACGAGCCGGTCGATCACGGCGGCCGGCACGGGTTCCGGACGGGAGCGGTTGCGGGCGTGGATCACGTCCTTCGGTGCTTCCAGCCCGACGAGCGTGATTCGCGCGCGGTAGTCCGCCGCGAGCCCGATGCAACGGTCACGGAGCTGCCGCGAGATGTTGGTCGCGTTCCACACAAACCGCTCCCCCGCCCGCAGCAGCACCCGCGCTTCTTCGAACGCAGCCGCCGCCACGGCCCGTTGGTCGCCATCGGGAGCGATACCGAGCCGTGTGCGCACGGCGTCCAAGCTCACCACGGGCCAGCCCGGCCGATGGGTGGCAATCCAGTGGTCCTTCCCGACACCGGGCAGACCCGACAGCACGGTCACCTCGACGCGCGTGTCGTCGTAGGCGGCGTAACCGGGGTCGCGGCCGGGCGTTCGGAAGTACTGGAACCGGGCGTGGTCCGACGGGAACTCCCGCGGCCGGTCCAGGCACGCGCGTTCGCGGCAGTACTCCTCGAACAGCGCGATGTTCTCCAGCACCGACGCGGCGTCACCGCAGATCCGGCCGAGGATGTCGGCGCGGGCGAGCGTCGCCAGGTCGTCGTTGCGCGCGAGCAGGCTCACCCGGAACGCGATGTGGTCGAGGTCCGGCCGTTCCAGCGCCCAGAACGGCACCTGGTGGTGGCGCACCAGGGCGGCGACGTGCTCACGCCACTCGATCGGCCGCCCCATCTCCCACAGCAGCCGGCGCGCCATCAGGTCCCCGGCCCGCGAGTGGCCGTGCGCGGTGATCCGGCCGTCCTCGACCTGCGTGCGGAACGGTTTCGCCACGTCGTGCAGCAGCACCGCCGCGAACAACCGCACCCGGTCCGCCTCCGGTCGCGCCCGCCACTCCGGCAGCTCAGTCAAGGCCTCGCACGCCATCCGCGTGTGCGTCGCAACGTCTCCCTCGGCGTGATGCACCGAGTCCTGCGGAACACCTTCCAACGCGCGCACCCAGGCGAACTCGTCACGCACCGCATCCCAGTCCAGCGTCCACGATGGACCGACCGGGCAGAGCTGCTCAAACACGGTCCACCACCCGGTTCGGCAGGACAGGCCGGTCCTGCCAATGGCTGCCCGAGTCCAGCACGGCGGTGAGGAACGTCGGTCGCACCCACTTGTACCGCTCGACCGTACGACCGCCCTCCTCCACCTTGACGTAGAGGCCTTCCATGTCGTCGTCGGAATCCGTTTCCGCGACAACGACATCCGGGTCCTGTCCGGCCGAGCGCGCCGCCTCCACCAAGACGTCACGCCATCGCGCCGTGCGGCACGTCGACGGCCCGACCAACGCCTTCAGGTCCTTGAGCGCCCGCAACGGACCTTCGTGCAGCACGGGCACGGACACCACGGGCGTGCCCGCGAGCACGCGCCGGCGTTCCGGAGTGGACAGGAACTCGCCGGTCTCCCGGTCGAGCAGGTCGAACTCGCAGAAGTGGTGCGGCAGCGCGTCGTAGAACACGGTGTGCTTGGCGTACAACCATTCCCCGTACAGCACGAAACGTGAGCCGAGCCGTTCGTGCAGCACCGCCTGATGCGTCGCGGCCCACGCCTTGAGCGGCGCGAACTGCCGTTCACGCGGCCCACCGGTCAGGTAGTGGCCGCGGGACTGGAGCCGCAGCACGCCGTCGGGCGTGAAGCTGATGCCCGCGTTGGCACCGTCGAGCTTCTCCTCGACGACGAGGTGCCGTCCCGCGATCGCACGGAACGGCACCTGGTCGAGGTCCTCGTCGCCCGGTTGCAGGCGCGAGCCCTGGAGGTGGGGCGTCCGCGGGTACTTGCGCAACATGCCCCGATTTGTAGCTCGCCGCGGCAGGCGGGGGCGAACGGTTTACGCCTGGCCGACGAACGCCGCCTTGTCGGAGCCGAGGCTCGGTTCGCACACGAGCTGCATCTCGCCCAGCTGCGCGTCGTTGCCGAGCGACAGCAGCGCGGTCTCGAACGCGGCACTCGTGCCGTTGGTGATCGTGACGGTGAACTTCACGGCACGGGCGATGGTCGTCGGCGAGGCGTACTCGCCGGGCGTGGCGGCACAGGCGCCGCCACGTCGACCGACACGCGGCGATGGCAGTGACGTTGTTGAAGATGATGACCGGCGAGCCGAGGACACCGGCTGTCCCGAGGGTCATCACGTGCTCTCTGGGCGGTTGCGAAGTGTGATCACCAAGTCGATTGGTCTGCTTCGCCCGTTACCCGCCACATTCCACGGCATGCCGACCACGACACCGGCCGTGAACAGCACGAACAGCGCGGAGATCCACCTACGGACACCGCCCGATCGAGTTAACGCGGGCGCGGCACCCGACTTCCGAAGGTAGCGGCGCGGATACGATCCGTACACGCTGGCCCGGTTGGATGCCATTTCCCGAAAGGACCCTGCAATGGCACGACGACTCCTCGGAACCCTGCTCGCGGCGATCGCCGCGCTCGGCGTGACGACGGCACCCGCTCAGGCCGCTGTCGACTTCACCGGCATCGTGGCGCTCAACAACTGCTCCGGCTCACTGGTCCGGCTGCCGTCCTCGACGGCGGCGGACAAGGCGCTCGTGCTCACCAACGGGCACTGCGTCAAGCTGATGAAGGCCGGCGAGGTGATCGTCAACCAGACCGTGTCCCGCAGCTTCAGCCTGCTCGGCGGGTCCGGCTCGAAGATCGCGACCCTCACCGGCACCAAGCTCGTCTACGCGACGATGACGGGCACGGACGCCGCGCTCTACCAACTCAACACGACCTACGGGCAGATCCAGCAGCAGTACGGCAGCCGTGCGCTGGAACTGTCGGCCTCGCACCCCGTTGCCCAGACGGACATCCGTGTCGTCTCCGGCTACTGGAAGCGGATCTACTCCTGCCAGATCGACGGGTTCGTGCACCAGCTCAGGGAGGACGCCTGGACCTGGCGCGACTCCATCCGCTACACGTCCGCGTGCAACACGATCGGCGGAACCTCGGGCTCGCCGATCATCGACAACACCAGCGGCAAGGTCGTCGGCGTCAACAACACCGGCAACGAGAGCGGTGGCCGCTGCACGATGAACAACCCGTGCGAGGTGGACGCCGCCGGCCAGGTGACCGTCCGGCGCGGCATCAACTACGGCCAGCAGACGTTCGGCTTCGTCTCCTGCTTCGGTCCCGGAACGACGCTCGACCTGTCGTTGCCGGACTGCGCGGTCGCGAAGCCGTAGGCACGGCGGAAGCCGGGACGCCCCTTGCCGCGTCCCGGCTTCCTGGTCCGCGCACTACCGCGCCGCGCGGACGATCATGTCGGCGACGGCCTCCGGGTGCGACACCGCGACCGAGTGCGAGGCGTCGCGGACCTCGACGACGGCCTTGGCGTGGGCGCGCTCGGCCATCCACCGCTGCGCTGCGACCGGGATGTTCTTGTCCTTGCCCGCGTTCACGAAGTACGACGGGATCGCGTGCCACGCGGGCTCACCGGCGCCCTCCGACAGCGCGGAGTCGTTGACCGGCCGCTGCGTCGCCGCGGCCAGCGTCGCCTCACGGCGCGGGACGTCGGCGGCGAACTGCTGCCAGTACTCGTCCTGCTGGATCGCGAGGTCCTTGGTGCCGTCACCGAGGTCGATGACCTGCAGCGTGTCGCCGAGCGTGCTGCCGGGGAACTTGTTCGACAGCTCCAGCGCGCTCTCGCCCTTCTCCGGCGCGAACGCGGCGACGTAGACCAGCGACTTCACGTTCTGGTTGCCCAGCGCGGCCTGCGACCCGACCATGCCGCCGTAGGAGTGGCCGGCCAGCACGACGGGACCCTCGATCGAGGCGAGGACCCTGCGAAGGTAGTTGGCGTCGTAAGTCAGGCCGCGCAGCGGGTTCGCCACCGCGACGACCGGGAATCCCTTGCGCTGCAGGCGTTCCACGACCCCGTTCCAGCTGGAGGCGTCCGCGAACGCGCCGTGCACCAGCACGATGGTCGGCTTCTTGGCGCCGGGCTTCTCGGTCTTCTCCACGGCACCGGCACCCGACGGAATGGCGGCGGCCAGGGCCAACAGGGTCCCCAGAACGGCGAAAACCTTGCGAACTCGCATTGCTCTCTCACTCTCGTCCGGCACCGGGTGATGGTGCATCGTGCTCGATTAAGTCGTGCACGATGTAAGCTACCGGACGAGTTACCTCGTACGCGATGTAATTCAGCTCACTGGCGTTCGGCGCCGTGCTTAACCCGGTGCAGGGCCTTGCGCAGGACCTCGATCTCCTGGGCGTCCATGCCGAGCGCCTGGCTCAGCCGGGTGGTGATCTCCGCACCGATCCACCTGAGCTCACGGCCCTTGTCGGTGAGCTGGACCAGCACCGAACGCTCGTCATCGGGGTGCGTGACGCGCACCAGCAGCCCGCTCTTCTCCAGCCGTTTGATCAACGGCGACAGGGTGCTGTACTCCAGGTCGAGCTCCTGGACGAGCTCCCTGATCGGCCGCGAGTCCCGCTCCCACAGCAGCAGCATCACCAGGAACTGCGGGTAGGTGATGCCGGCCTTGTCCAGGATCGGCCGGTAGAACCCGGTGACCGCCCGCGACGTCGTGTAGAGGTCGAAGCACAGCAGTTCGGAGACCGTGGGGGTCACAGCGGGCGACGCCTCGGGAGTGGTGCTCACGTGGTTCAGGCTACTCGTGACGAACCGGACGAGCGGCAAGATCGGTCACCGGCCGTCGATCACCGGTTCGGGCCACGGGAGCACAGTCAGCTCCGGCCACTGAGCACGCCACCGCCGGGTCTTCTCCTCGTAGACACCGCGAGGAGCGAGCACCGGGTTCGGGCGGACTACGAGGGTGAACACGTCGGCCAGCCCGTGTGGCGCGTAGACCCGCCACCGGTCGCCTTCGAGCCTGATGCCCACGCAACAGGTCGTGGCGGCGAACGAGTCGATGGCCGCCTCGGTTGAAGTGTGGGGCGCGCAGGGCACCCCGAACCGGTCCTCGTACCAGAGGTGCACACGAGCCTCGTTGCGGATCTCGACGTCCACCGGCAGGTCGCCGAAAACCCGCGCGCCGACCTCGATGACCTCGTTCTCGGCGGCCCAGCCGAGGTCGGAGTCGTCGAAGTAGAACAGGTCGTAGTCCTTGATGCCCTCGCCCGACGGGCGACCGGTGACGACGTTCCACACCGTCTGGACCACGCAGCCCGCCGTGAGGTACCAACCCGGCAGGCCCAGTCCCGCGGCCCGGGTCAGGACCTCGACCAGCAGCTCGTTGCGCGCGAGGACCGCACGCAACGCCATGACCTGGTCGTCCACCGGTAGCCGGGCGAGCGCGGCCCCGTGCTGCACGGGCCTACGACCAGGGCTCGTCCAGCGCCGAGGCCTCGTCCCCGGTGGCACGCAGCTCGTCGCGCACCACCCGGTACGCGAGGCCTTCCGCGTATCCCTTGCGCGCCAACGCCCCCACGAGACGGCGTATCTTCGCCGTCTCGTCCACACCGGACATGGTGCGCAGCCGTTTGCGAACCAGCTCGCGGGCCTTCTCCTCCTCGGCCTCACCGTCGACGGCGGCGACGGCCTCGGCCACCACCTCGTCGGCGACGCCCTTGCGGCGCAGCTCCATGGTGAGGGCGCGGCGGCCGAGACCGTTGTAGTTGTGCCGCGACTGCACCCACATCTCCGCGAACTGCGCGTCGTCGATCAGGCCGGCGCGGTCGAACTTGCCGAGGACGACCTCGGCCACGCCTTCGCTGATCCCCTTGCGCAGCAACGCGTCGTGCAGCTCGCGCCGGGACCGGGCACGAGCGGTGAGCAGCGCGTAGCAGATGTCGCGTGCCTTGCGCTGCTCCTCAGCCTCGTCCAACGCGGAACTCAGAACTCGACGGGAGCCGCGGGTGCCGACTCGTCGGCGTCGAGCGTGGCGCCGATGCCGAGCTTGTCCTTGATCCGCTTCTCGATCTCGTTCGCGATGTCCGGGTTCTCCAGCAGGAACTTGCGGGCGTTCTCCTTGCCCTGGCCGAGCTGGTCGCCCTCGTAGGTGTACCAGGCACCGGACTTGCGCAGGATGCCCTGGTCGACGCCCATGTCGATGAGCGAGCCCTCGCGGCTGACGCCCTTGCCGTAGAGGATGTCGAACTCGGCCTGCTTGAACGGCGGCGCGACCTTGTTCTTCACGACCTTGACCCTGGTGCGGTTGCCGACGGGCTCGCCGCCGTCCTTCAGGGTCTCGATGCGGCGGACGTCCAGGCGCACGGAGGCGTAGAACTTCAGCGCCTTACCACCGGTCGTGGTCTCCGGGGAGCCGAACATCACGCCGATCTTCTCGCGCAGCTGGTTGATGAAGATCGCGGTCGTGTTGGACGCGCTGAGCGCACCGGTGATCTTGCGCAGCGCCTGGCTCATCAGGCGGGCCTGCAGACCGACGTGGTTGTCGCCCATCTCGCCCTCGATCTCGGCGCGCGGCACGAGGGCGGCGACCGAGTCGATGACCAGGATGTCGAGCGCACCGGAGCGGACCAGCATGTCCGCGATCTCCAGGGCCTGCTCACCGGTGTCGGGCTGGGAGACCAGCAGCGCGTCGGTGTCGACGCCCAGCTTCTTCGCGTACTCCGGGTCGAGCGCGTGCTCGGCGTCGATGAACGCCGCGATGCCACCGGCCTTCTGGGCGTTCGCCACGGCGTGCAGCGCCACGGTCGTCTTACCGGAGGACTCCGGACCGTAGATCTCGACGACACGACCCCTCGGCAGACCACCGATGCCGAGCGCCACGTCCAGCGCGATCGCACCGGTCGGGATCACCTCGATCGGGGCGCGGCCCTCTTCGCCGAGGCGCATCACGGAGCCCTTGCCGAACTGCTTGTCGATCTGCGCCAGGGCCAGCTCGAGCGCCTTGTCCCGGTCGGGTGCTGCGGGTGCCATCTTGGGTCCACCTTTTGTCGTCTGCCGTTGCTTCGTCATGTTGGACCTGACGCTACTGGCGGGGTCTGACAATTTTGCGAAGCCGGGGGTCGGGGCCACTGTAGCCGAACACGTGTTCGAGCACACGTGACACTCCGGCCCGCGAGGTCAGCGGCGGTTTTCGGGGATTTCGAACGCCTCGCACACGGCGACCCAGACCGCTTTCGCGTCGATCCCGGCCTCCAGCGCCTGGTCGGCGGTGCGGCCGCCGAGCGACGACAGCACGTGGTCGCGGGCGATCATCTCCCCCCTGACCTCGCCGAACTCCCCCGACATCAGCTTGCGGAACATGGTGAGGCGCACGCACAGACCCTAACGGGCGGTCCTGCGCAGCGACGCGAAGAGGCAGACGACGAGCAGCGGCAGCGCGGTGAACCCCACGATCAGCCCGAGCGCGGCGTACGACCACGCCGTCACGACGACACCGGCCACCGCGCCACCCACGGCGCCGCCGACGTTCATCATCAGATCGGACAGCCCCTGCGCCGCGGGGCGCTCGTCCACACTCACGGACTCCGTGAGCAGCGCGGACCCCGACACCAGCCCCGCCGACCAGCCGAACCCGAGCACCACCAGGCCCGCAGCGAGCTGCGGGGCGTCGTGCGAGGGCGCCATGCCCGCGATCGCGGCGGCCGCCACGACCAGCGACGCCCCGATGGCGAGCACCGGCACCCGGCCCAGCCGGTCCGCCAGCCACCCGAACAACGGGCTCGCCGCGTACATCGCGGCCACGTGCAGGCTGATCACGATGCCGACCACGCGCAACGACGACCCGGCGTGGTTCATGTGGACCGGTGTCATCGACATCAGCCCGACCATCGCCGTGTGGCACAACATCACCCCAACGAGTGCAAGCCGTGCCATCGGCCCGAGCGATCCCCAGATCCGCACCCCACCGGGCGCCCCGCCGCCGGAGCAGTGCGCCGGTTGCACCGGCCGGGTGCTCCTGACCACCACCAACGGGTCGGGGCGCAGGCCGAGCTGGATGCCCAGCACCGCGATCCCGAGCACCAGCGCGGAGAGGACGAACGGCCCGACGCCCACCGGCAGCCCGATCGCGGCCGTCACCCGACCGGCTGGATCCGCGAGGTTCGGCCCGACGATCGCGCCGATCATGGCCGCCCACACCACGCGCGACAGCTCACGCGCACGGCGTTGTGGGTGCGCGAGATCCGTTGCGGCATAACGAGCCGCGAGGTTCGCACTCGACGCACCGCCGAACAGGAGGAGTCCCACTAACAACATGGGCCACCATCCGAGGGCCACGGCGACAGCGGCGACCAACGCACCGATAGCGCCCATGCCGTAGCCGAGGGTCAACGCCGGGCGGCGCCCGCGCCGTTGTGCGAGACGGGCGCCGGGCAGGGCGAGCAGTGCGGCTCCGGCGACGGCCGCGGTCTGCGCGAGCCCGCCGACGGCGTCGGACCCGGACAGCGACGCGGCGATCAGCGTGCTGATCGCGAGGCCGATCGTCATCGCGGCCGACCCCATGATCTGGGTGCCGGTCAGGACCCGAACGACCTTGCGCTGCACGCGTTCGACCTGCGGCGCGACGGTCACCATGATCGCGATCGTGGCACGCCGGGGCGCCCCGCCGACAGGGCCGTTGCGGTTACTCCCCCGGTTGGACGGACTTCTCGAAGAAGTCGGCGACCTCGTCGGGCTTGAGCTCGTCGGCGTTCTCCTCGGCGTGCTTGGTGAGGATGCCGAACATGGGGCGGCCCTTGGCCGTGAAGACCAGCACGCCGGTGCCGCTCGAGGTGGCCGCCCGGTAGGTGCCCTCCAGGCCGTTGCCGGTCCAGTCGGCCTCGACCCGGTCGGTCTGGAACGACCTCACGACGGCGTCGGCGTTGTTCTCGGCGCCGGTGACGCTGTCGGTGAGGATGTACTGGACCTCGTAGCCGTCGCGGACCGCGCAGCTCACGACCGTGCCCTTGATCTCGTCCATGCCGGTGATCTGAGCGGAGTCGGCCTTCTCGCAGCCGCCGCCGTCGGGCACGGTGCCGGCGAGCTGGCGCAGGCAGCGGGTGAAGCCCTGGCCGTCTTGGGTGACGTCGTCCTTGCACTCGTCGGCGCTGGGCAGGTCGGGGCCGGACAGCGCGAAGACCGCGCCGATGACGCCGGCGACCAGCACGACCGCGCCGCCGATGCCGAGCAGGACCTTCTTGTTGTCCTTCTTCTGCACCTGCTGGGGGACGGGGAAGTTCATCGGGTAGCTGCCGCTGACCGACGGGTTCACCGGGTAGGGGCCGGTGACCGGGTAGCTGCCGCTGGCGGAGTAGGCGCCGCTGGTGCTCGGGTTGACCGGGTGCGAACCGCTCGCGGTGGGGCCGACCGGGTACGAGCCGCTGGTGGTGGGGCCGACCGGGTGCGGAGCGCTCACGGCCGGGCTGACCGGCGTGGTCACGACCGTGGGCGGCTCGTCGTACCGGGGCTTGTCGTCCTCGGCCTTCAGGGTGATCGTCGCGCGGTCCACGGCGAGGGCACCGGACGCGACGATGGTCTCGGGGTGGTCGGGGTTGGTCGGGACGATGCCGACCTTCTCCGCGATGGTCTGCGCGACCAGCGGCATCCGGCAGGAGCCGCCGACGAGGTAGACGTGCTCGGGCGTGACGCCGGCCCTGCGGACGGTGGAGATGAGCAGCTCGGTGCTGCGGATCAGGCTGGGCCGGATCAGCGCCTCCAGCTCGCCGCGCGTGACGACGACCTTCTCGAACGGCTCCGGCATCATCACCTCGACCTGGGGCAGCTCGGAGAGGTCCTCCTTCGCGAGCCGCAGCTCCTCGCGCAGACCGAGGCGGGCGCGGTGGTCGTCGGTGGTGACCGGGCGCAGCAGCCGCTGCCAGCCAGCCGGGTCCTTGTGCGAGACGGTGCGGCCGATGTGCTCCAGCAGCGCCTCGTCCACGTCCAGGCCACCGACGTCGCTGAGGCTGCCGTCGGCGAGGATGCGGTGCTCCGCGTCGAGCACGGAAACGTCGAACGTGTCGGCGCCGAAGTCGTAGACCGCGAGCGGGCGGCCACCGCCGAGCGAGGCCACCGCGATGGCCTCGGGGACGGGCACGAGCTCACCGGTCATGCCCGCGAGCCGTGCGGCGGACAGGAGCTTGTTGCGCCTGGTCGGGCCCCATTCGGCCGGGTGGGTCAGGCGGATCTCGTCGAGCTGCCCGCCCTGCAGCAGCGGGGTCACCGCCTCCATCACGCGCGCGTAGACGGCCGCGAGCGCGTCGTTGAGCGGGAGCTGCGTGCCGGCGAGCTTGATCGTGGGCTTGTCGATGTGGCGCTTGGGCGTGGCCTCGTAGCGCGACGGGTCCTGCCGGGACCGGCGTTCGGCCTCCCTGCCGACGAGCAGGGTGCCGTCCTCGTCGAGGTAGACCGACGAGGGCATGGTCGGCCCCCCGTCCACATCCACGACACCGTGGTCGGACAGCACCGCAACCGTGTTGGCGGTGCCCAGGTCGACGGACAGGACGCGCACCGGTCTCCCCTCACAGACGTTCGGGGGTGATCGTGCCACAGGGGGCTCCGGCGGGTGCTCGGACCTGCGCAATCAGAAATTGTCAGACCCCGGCGTCATGATGGTCTCCATGGACGTGACGAAGGCATTCTCACCGGCGACCAGGCAGTGGTTCGCCGGGGCCTTCGCGGCGCCCACCCAGGCGCAGACGGGTGCGTGGGCGGCCGCCGCGGCGGGCGAGCACGCGCTGGTCATCGCCCCGACGGGCTCGGGCAAGACGCTGGCCGCGTTCCTGTGGGCGCTGGACCGGCTGGCGTCGGCCGCGGTCCCGGAGGAGCCGCGGCGGCGGTGCCGGGTGCTGTACGTGTCGCCGCTGAAGGCGCTGGCCGTGGACGTGGAGCGGAACCTGCGGGCGCCGTTGACGGGCATCCGGCAGGCAGCGCAGCGGCTGGGGCTGGCGGAGCCGTCGATCACGGTGGGCATGCGCACGGGTGACACGTCGCCCGAGGAGCGGCGGGCGTTCGGGCGGACCCCGCCGGACGTGCTGGTGACGACGCCGGAGTCGTTGTTCCTGCTGCTCACGTCCTCGGCGCGGGAGTCGCTGCGCGGGGTGGAGACGGTGATCGTCGACGAGGTGCACGCGGTGGCGGGCACCAAGCGCGGCGCGCACCTGGCGTTGTCACTCGAACGGCTGGACTCGCTGCTGGAACGGCCGGCGCAGCGGATCGGGCTGTCGGCCACGGTGCGGCCGGTCGAGGAGATCAGCACGTTCCTCGCCGGTGGGCGGCCGGTGTCGGTGGTGCAGCCGAAGACCCCGAAGACCATCCAGGTCGAGGTGGAGGTGCCGGTCGAGGACATGTCGGTGCTCGGCCAGCCGACGGGTGAGGTGTCGGGGTCGGCGGCCGGTGCCGAGCAGCGCACGTCGATCTGGCCGTCGGTCGAGGCGCGGATCCTGGAGCTGGTGCGGGCGCACCGGTCGACGATCGTGTTCGCGAACTCGCGCCGGCTCGCGGAGCGACTCACGGCGCGGCTGAACGAGTTCGACGAGGAGGCGGCCGCGGCCGCGGAGGGCACCGGGCCGGAGTCGTTCCCGGCGGAGGCGATCGGGCAGTCGGGGCTGACGGTGCAGAAGTCCGCGTCGGTGGCCCGTGCGCACCACGGGTCGATGTCGCGGGAGCAGCGCACCGCCGTGGAGGAGGACCTGAAGTCGGGGCGGCTGCCGTGCGTGGTGGCCACGTCGTCGCTGGAGCTCGGCATCGACATGGGCGCGGTCGACCTGGTGGTGCAGGTGGAGGCGCCGCCGTCGGTCGCGTCGGGGCTGCAGCGCGTCGGCCGCGCGGGTCACCAGGTGGGTGCGGTGTCGCGGGGCGTGATGTTCCCGAAGTTCCGCGGCGACCTGGTGTCGTGCGCGGTGGTGGCCGAGCGGATGCAGAGCGGTGCGATCGAGGCGGTGCGGTTCCCGCGCAACCCGTTGGACGTGCTGGCGCAGCACATCGTCGCGATGGTGGCCATGGAGGCGTGGCCGGTCGACGAGCTGACGGCGCTGGTGCGGCGGGCGGCACCGTTCGCGGGGCTGCCGGACTCGGCGTTGCACGCGGTGCTGGACATGCTGTCGGGCCGGTACCCGTCGGAGGAGTTCGGCGAGCTGCGGCCGCGGATCACGTGGGACCGGGTGAACTCCGAGCTGCGCGGCCGTCCTGGTTCGCAGCGGCTGGCGGTCACCTCGGGCGGCACGATCCCCGACCGCGGGCTGTTCGCGGTGATGACGCCGCCGTCGGAGAACGGTCCCGGGTCGCGGGTCGGTGAGCTCGACGAGGAGATGGTCTACGAGTCGCGGGTGGGCGACACGTTCCTGCTGGGCACGTCGTCGTGGCGGGTCGAGGACATCACGCACGACCGGGTGATCGTGGTGCCCGCTCCCGGCCAGCCGGCGCGGATGCCGTTCTGGAAGGGCGACGCGCCGGGCCGGCCGCTGGAACTGGGCCGTGCCATGGGGAAGTTCCTGCGCGAGGTGTCCACGATGGAGGACGCGGCGGCGCGTGCCCGTGCGGCCTCGGCGGGGCTGGACGAGTGGGCGACGGACAACCTGCTGGCGTACCTGGGTGAGCAGCGGGAGGCCACGCGGCACGTGCCGAACGACCGGACCGTGCTGGTGGAGCGGTTCCGCGACGAGCTGGGCGACTGGCGGCTCGTGGTGCACTCGCCGTTCGGCGCGCAGGTGAACGCGCCGTGGGCCCTCGCGATCGCGGCACGGTTGCGGGAGCGGCGCGGGGTCGAGGCGCAGACGGCGCACTCGGACGACGGCATCGTCCTGCGGCTGCCCGACGCGCTGGACGCCGACGGGCAGGAGGTCACCGCGAGCGCGGAGGACGTGCTGCTGGACCCGGACGAGGTCGAGCAGATCGTGGTCGCCGAGGTCGGTGGCTCGGCGTTGTTCGCGGCCCGGTTCCGCGAATGCGCGGCCCGGTCGCTGTTGCTGCCCCGTCGCGACCCGCGCCGGCGCACGCCGTTGTGGCAGCAGCGGCAGCGTTCGGCGCAGCTGTTGTCGGTGGCCTCGAAGTACGAGCGTTTTCCCGTTGTGCTGGAAGCGATGCGCGAGTGCCTGCAGGACGTCTACGACGTGCCGGGCCTGCGTGAGCTGATGTCGGACGTGCGCGCGCGGCGGGTGCGCGTGGTCGAGGTGGAGACGCCGTCGCCGTCGCCGTTCGCCCGCAGCCTGCTCTTCGGGTATGTCGGCATGTTCCTCTACGAGCTCGACGCGCCGCTCGCCGAACGCCGCGCGGCCGCGTTGTCGCTCGACTCGACGCTGCTGGCCGAGCTGCTGGGCTCCGAGGCGATCCGCGAGCTGCTCGACCCCGAGGTGGTCGCAGAGGTCGAGCAGAGCCTGCAGCGCCTGTCCGCGGACCGCCGTCCCCGGCACGCGGAGGACACTGCGGACCTGTTGCGGTTCCTGGGAGACCTCTCCGACGCGGAGGCGGCGGAGCGCGGTGTGCCGCGGGAGTGGCTGGACGAGCTGGTGGCGGAGCGCCGTGCGATCCGCGTCCGCATCGCCGGTGAGGAACGCACGATCGCCATCGAGGACGCGGGCCGGGTGCGCGACGCGTTGGGCGTGGCACTGCCCGTCGGCGTCCCGGAGGCCTTCACCGAACCGGTCGCCGATCCGCTCGGCGACCTGCTGAACCGCTACGCCCGCACCCACGGCCCGTTCGCCGCCACCGAGCCCGCGGCCCGTTTCGGCCTGGGTGTGGCCGTCGTGACGGGTGTGCTGGAACGCATGGCCGCCACCGGCCGCCTGGTCCGCGGTGAGCTGCGCCCCGGCGGCACCCACACCGAGTACTGCGACGCCGACGTGCTGCGCCGCCTGCGCCGCGGCTCCCTCGCCCGCCTGCGCTCCGAGGTCGAACCGGTCGAACCCGCAGCGCTCGGCCGTTTCCTGCCCGCGTGGCACGGTCTCGGCCGCCGCCTGCGCTCCGCCCCGACCGCCGACGACGTGTTCTCCGTCGTCGAACAGCTCGCCGGCGCCCCATTGCCCGCGAGTGCGCTGGAGTCGTTGCTGCTGCCGTCGCGCCTGCCCGGCTACTACCCGGCCCTGCTCGACGAGCTGACCGCGTCCGGCGAGGTCACCTGGACCGGGTGCGGTTCCCTGTCCGGTGGCGACGGCTGGATCGCGCTGGCCCCCACCGACGTGGCCGACCTGCTGCTGCCCGACCTGGTGCCGGAGTCGATCCCCGAGTCCCCGCTGCACACCGCGGTGCTGGAGTCCCTGTCCGGCGGCGCGCTCTTCTTCCGCCAGGTCGTCGACCGCACCTCGCTGTCCGTGCAGTGCACCGACGCCGAGGTCGTCGGCACCCTCTGGGACCTGGTCTGGGCGGGCCTGGCCACGAACGACACCCTGGCCCCGCTGCGCGCCCTGGTCTCCGGCGGCGGCGCCGCCCACAAGTCCCGCCGCGCCACCCCGCGCGGCCGCTACGCCCGCCTGCGCGCCGCCCGCCCCGACCTGCCCTCCCGCACCGGCCCGCCATCAGCGGCCGGCCGCTGGTCCCTCGCCGTCGCCCCGGCCGCCGACCCGACCCGCCGCGCCGCCGCCCGCGCCGAGTCGTTCCTCGAACGCCACGGCGTCCTCACCCGCGGCGCCCTCGACACCGAACGCGTGACCGGCGGCTTCAGCTCCGTCTACCGCGTCCTGCGCGCCATGGAGGAGTCCGGTCAGGTCATCCGCGGCTACGTCGTGGAAGGCCTGGGCGCCGCCCAGTTCGCCGCCCGCGGCGCCGTCGACCGCCTCCGCACCCTCTCCCGCTCCCCGGGCCAACCCGCACAGGCGGACCAGCCCGCCGTGGTCCTGGCCGCAGCCGACCCGGCCCAGCCCTACGGCGCCGCCCTCACCTGGCCCACCCCACTCGGCGAAGGCAAACACCGCCCCGCCCGCAAAGCCGGTGCCCTGGCCGTCCTGGTCGACGGCACCCCGGCCCTCTACGTGGAACGC
This sequence comes from Lentzea sp. NPDC037011, assembly GCF_055607425.1. NCBI lineage: Bacteria > Bacillati > Actinomycetota > Actinomycetes > Pseudonocardiales > Pseudonocardiaceae > Lentzea > Lentzea sp. NPDC037011. The sequence goes on from NZ_JBVJRT010000015.1 coordinate 147,258, forward strand.
GGCGGCAAGTCCCTGCTCTCCTTCACCGACGACGACCAAACCCTCCGCACCGCCGCAACCGCCCTGAGCCGCGCAGTCCGCGACGGCTGGCTGGGCCAACTGGCCGTCCAACGCGCCGACGGCGAATCCGCCCTCACCTCCCACCTGGCCACCGTCCTGCAAGAGGCTGGCTTCCGCGCCACCCCGAAGGGCCTCCGCCTCCGCGCCTGACCTCACCCCAGAGCCGGATTGGCGTAGGCAGCATGGGTGGCGCGCGGCTGTGGCCGGGCGCGAGTTGGCCGGGGCGCGGATTGGCCCGGCCGCGGCGTGGCGAGGGTCCAGGTTGGCGGGACGCGGGTTGGCAGGGGTGCGGGTTGGCAGGGGCGCAGGCCGGCCGGGCGCAGGTCGTCCGGAGTGCGGCGTGACAGAAAGGTGCGGGTTAGCGGAGCGCGGCGCGAGCAGGCACGCACGGCTTGGCGCGGCACCACTTGGCCGAGTGCGATTGGTCAGGTGCAGCCAGCAAACTTCCGCTGGTGCCCGATCACCCGGTCCGGCTCAACAAGCCTGCTGATGCCGACCCGAGCAGCGTTGGCTGACTCGATGGGCGCGCTTCACCCCAGCCCGATCTCCAAGCCAAGTGCGACGCCCGATTCTGCGATACCGCCGAGCCCAACCCGCCGAGCCGAGCACTCCCGACTCACCACATCGCAGACGCCGCCCACTCATCGACGACAAGTCCACAGTCGACACAACCCGCGCCGACATCCCACTCGCCCCGCGGTTCCACCCCACCTCACTCGGCACTGGCCGCGCTGGTTTGGCCTCCGTCAGCTGGCTCGAACCGCGTCTGCTCGTCGGCCTCCCTCTCCCTCACCTCAAGATCCGAACCCTGGTCGCACCCCCGCGTTCCTCCGCATTGCGGGCGGGCGAACTGACGGATCAGGACAAGGTTCACCCGTTGGAGTGACAGGCAACGAGCATCAGGCCGGGAAGAGGGAGCTGTAGGCGTTGAGTGCGGGTTGGCCGCCGAGGTGGGCGTAGAGGACGGTGGAGTTGCGGTCGATCTCGCCTGAGCTCACGAGGTGGACGAGGCCGGCCAGGGACTTACCCTCGTAGACCGGATCGGTGATCATGCCTTCGAGCTGGGCGCCGAGGCGCATGGCGTCGAGGGTGGTGTCGTCGGCCAGGCCGTAGACGCCGGCGTGGAAGCGGTCGTCGAGGAGGATGTCCTCTTCGGACACCGTGGTGTTGCGGAGCTTGGCGGTGTTGTGGGCGATGCGGGTGATCTGGGCGAGGGTTTCCGCGGGCTTCGCGGAGGCGTCGATGCCCAGGACGCGGCGGTTGGGGTCGCCTGCGAAGCCGGCGACCATGCCGGCCTGGGTGCTGCCGGTGACCGAACAGACGATGATGGTGTCGAAGAAGATGCCGAGCTGAGCTTCTTGTTCGCGGACCTCGTCGGCCCAGGTCGCGAAGCCCATGCCGCCCAGGGGGTGGTCGGAGGCGCCTGCCGGGATCGGGTAGGGGGTGCCGCCGGCGGCGCGGACGTCGTTGATGGCCTGTTCCCAGGCGGGTTTGACGCCGATGCCGAAGTCGGCGTTCACGAGGCGGACGTCGGCGCCCATCATGCGGCTCAGCAGGATGTTGCCCACGCGGTCGTGGCCGGTGTCGGTCCAGTCGACCCAGCTTTCCTGCACCAGCACGGCTTTGAGGCCGGCGCAGGCGGCTGCGGCGGCCACCTGGCGGGTGTGGTTGGACTGGATGCCGCCGATGGAGACGAGGGTGTCGCAGCCGGTGGCGAGGGCGTCGGCGACGAGGTACTCAAGTTTGCGGGTCTTGTTGCCGCCGTAGGCGAGGCCGGAGTTGCAGTCCTCGCGCTTGGCCCAGATCGCGGCGCCGCCGAGGTGGGCGATCAGGCGGTCGAGGCGGTGGACCGGGGACGGGCCGAAGAGCAGCGGGAACCTGTTCACAGCTCCTCCAGGAGGGTGCCCCAGTTCTCGTCCACGAGAAGAGCGGCCTGCTTGTCGTCGCGTCGTTCGCAGGCCTCGATGATCTGCTGGTGCTGGGTCACCGAGTGGCGGGCGTGGGGGGACGAGAAGCGGTTGTGCTCGGCGCGGCGGACGAGTGGGGTGAAGCGGTCGATGGTGGCGGTGATCGCGAAGTTGTCGCAGCGGTGGACGGCGACGGCGTGGAACTCGTCGTCGGCGGCGAGGGCGGCTACGGCGTCGTTGGCGTCGAGGGCCTTCTTGAACGCCTTGTTGGCGGTGTGCATGGTGGCGAAGTCGTCGTCGGTCATCCGGGGGACGGCGAGGCCGGCGGCGAGGGCGTGCATCGTCTGGACGACGACGAGGGCGTCGCGCACGGGTTCTGCTTCCAGTGCGGTGACGCGGGTGTAGGCGTGTGGTTTGGTCTCGACGAGGCCTTCGTCGGTGAGGGTCGCCAGGGCTTCGCGCACCGGGGTGCGGGAGAGGCCGAGTTTCTGGGCCAGCTCGACGTCCTTGATGGCGGTGCCCGGTTCGAGGTCGCCGCGCACGATCGCCGACCTGATCTCTGCCGCAGCTCGCTCTTTCAGCGACCCATATCCAATATATTGCATATTGGTGAGAGTAGGGTGGGTCACAGGCAAACGCAACCGGCCGCAGCACGAGGTGTGCTGCGGCCGGGAAGTGGGACGACGTAGAGCTAGGTGACCGGCAGAATCCGGCCGAGCACGGCGAACGGGCGCGGGTCGCCGGTGAACTGGTAGTGCCGCAGCACGTCCTGGAACCCGACGCGGCGGTACAGCTTCCACGCCTTGCTCGGGCCTTCGGGAGTGGACAGCAGCACGCGCGAGGAGCCAACGCCGTCCAGCAGCCTGCGCAGCAGCTCCTCGCCGAGGCCACGGCCCTGGGCGCGCGGCAGCACGTGCAGCTCGGTGAGCTCGAAGTAGTCCTGGAGCCACTCGTCGACGACCGAGGGCGACGAGACGGCCATGAGGCCGCGCCGCACCTGTTCGTGCCACCACTGCCCGGTGGCGCCGCGGTAGCCGTAGCCGATGCCGACGAGCTCGTCCTGCTCTCCCACCGCGACCACGCAGCGCCAGTCCTCGCGCATCATGTGCGCGAGCCACATCGGGGCGCGCTGCTCGACGGTGCCGGGCGGGTAGTTCATCGCGGTCACGTACAGCTCGAGCGCCTCGCTCAGTCGCACGTTCAGCTCGGCGGCGCTCATCTCGACGATGCGCTCCAGGCGTGGCGACGCGGTCATTGCGCGACCACCGCGACGCGGCCACCGGTCAGCTCGACCAGCTCCGCGAACGTCGTGGGGTACACGGCGCGGGGGTGCCCGGCGGCGGCCCAGACCTCCTCGTAGCCCGACAGCGACTCGTCGACCAGCGTCTCGATCGGCGCTGGGTGCCCGACCGGGGAGACGCCGCCGATCACCTGGCCCGTGTGCTCGCGCACGAAGTCGGGGTCGGCGCGCTTGACCGCGTCCGCGCCCACCAGCCCGGCCACCAGCGCGGTGTCCGCGCGGTGCGCGCCGGAGGTCAGCACCAGCAGCGGGGTCGCGACGCCGTCGCGGACGGCGGCGAACAGCAGGCTGTTCGCGATCGCGCCCACCGGTACCCCCACCGCCTCGGCTGCGGCGGCCGCCGTGCGCACCGCGTCGGACAGCACGACGATGCGCGCCGCGGCGGCGGGCGGCAGAGCGGCGGCGACTTTGCGGATCCCGGGGTGCTCCGCAGGGTTTTCGACAGCACTCACCACACCATCAGACCACGAGCGGGCGCTGAGCGGTGGGCCGGGTTGAGGAATCCATCGGCCGGGAGCTACGCTGGAGAGGGCTCGAACATGTGTTCGAGTCGCACAATGCCTCGGAGGTGGGGTGGGGGAAGCACCCCACCTCCGAGAGCCGCCGGCTTCCCCTCGGCGGAGACGTCGTTCACCGACGCCACGAGGAGGCCGAGATGTCAGCACCAGCCTTCCCGATCCCCTTGCCCCCCGCTTCAGCGCTCGCGTTGCTGCAGCAGGCACGCGACTCGCTCGCCGAGGCGGAACGCACCCCCGACCCACCGGAGCGGTTCGCCGCCGCCTACCTGGCCGCTCTGCGCGCCGCGGCGGCGGTGCTCGCGTTGCGCGGACGCCCGCACCGCGGGCGTTCCAGGCCTACGAGCGCGTGGGTGTTGCTTGCCGCGATAGCACCGGAGATGCGGGAGTGGGCGGCGTTCTTCGCGGAGTGGTCCTCGACGCGCGCCGCTGTGCTCGCGGGGATCACACGCCACGTCAACGCGCGCACGGCCGACGACTTGGTGAGGCAGACCGAGCAGTTCGTCGGTCTGGTGGGTCACGTGATGAACGAGGGCAGGCGGTGAACGCACTGGAAGTGTTGCGGCGTGAGGCTGATCTGCTCGTCATGTCCGCGCTCGGCCAGCCCACGCACAAGGGCGTGCCCGCCTGTCCCGGCCTGAACCTGGGCGAGACCGTGCGGCACGTCGGCAGCGGCTACCACTGGACGTCGGAGTACCTGCGCGTCGGGGAGGAGCCGCGGCAGTGGCAGCGCCACCCCGCGGACGGGCAGGACCTGCTGGACTTCACGCGTTCGGGCGCCGAGGCCGTGATCGCGGAGCTCGCCGCGCACGACGAGGACGAGCCGTGCGCGACGTGGTGGCCGGAACAGCGGAACTACGGTTTCTGGCGGCGCCGGCTCGCGCACGAGACCACGGTGCACCGCATGGACGTGCAGGGCGCCGCGGGCTTGGCGGCCGGTCCGGTCGGCGACGAGGTCGCGCTCGACGGCGTCGACGAGGTGCTCACGTTGTGGCTGGGGCACAAGCTCGACACCCTCGGTGTGCGGGGGTCGCGTGACGAGCTGGTCGCCGTGCGCGTCGAGGACCACGTGTGGCTCACCCGGTGCGGGCCGCAGGGCGCTTCGGCGTGGCGGGTCGAACCGGAGGAGGCCGACCACGCCGACGCACTGGTGACGGCGAGCCCGATGACGATGTACCGCTGGCTGTGGGGTCGCCTGCCCGACCGGATGATCGAGGTCTACGGCGACCACGACGCCATCGCGCAGCTGTGGGCGCTACTGCGGCTCGCGACCAAGTGACACCGAGGCGGTCTCCCCGCCCGCTGCCGAGATCAGCCGGTAGCGGGCGCGGCGGCCGTCGAAGTCCAGCAGTGCCACGGAGTTCCCGAAGTGCGGGCCGGTGGTCTTGCGCCACCGCACGACGTCCTCCGGCACACCGGCGAACGTGGCGAGCCGGCGGAACACCCGTCCGGCGCCGCGTGACCACGACAGCCGGAACGCCGGGCGCAACGCCTTGGGCGCCTCGTTGTGCACCGGCGAGCACACGAGCTGCGTGACCGTTGCCTTGGCGGGCACGGGGAAGTCAGCTTCGGCGACGTAGCTGTGGTGGACGTCGCCGGACAGCACGTTCACGGTGGCGCAGCCGTTGTCGGCCGCGTTGCGGATCATCCGGGTCAGCCGGTCGAACGACTCGCGGAACGCGGGCCAGTGCTCCAGGTCGAGCACCTGGCGGACCTGCTCGGCGGCTTTGCCCTGCCAGCCGGGTTTGCGCGCGCCGACCTCGTTGATGGACTGGAAGTGGCTGAGCGCGTGCGGCATCAGCCACGGCAGCGACGAGCCGATCAGCAGGTGGTCGTAGTCGCCCTCGGAGTTGCGTTCGAGCCATTCGAACTCCGCGTCGCTGACCATCTGCCTGCGGTCGTCCTCCAGGATGCGGCCGCAGCGCGTGTCGATCATCAGCAGCCGGATGCGGTCGAAGTCGCGCCGGTAGCTCCACCGCGTGGACTTGCGGCCCTCGTTCTCCTTGTCGGCCTGCTCGGCGAACTCCTCCAGCATCGGCTGCACGTCGGTGCCCTGCGCCTTCACCTTGGCGTACAAGGGATCGCGGGCGAGCTCGTCCGGGGCGAGGTTGCCGATGTGCTGGTACACCCAGTACGAGGACAGCGCGCCGCGGATGCGGTCGCGCCACCACGGCTTGTCCTGCATCCGCTGCTTCCAGGCGGAGGAGGTGTTCCAGTCGTCGCGCACGTCGTGGTCGTCGAAGATCATCGACGTCGGCACGACCGACAGCAGCCAGCGGATCTCCGGGTCGCCCCAGGTCTCGTGGTAGAGCCGGGCGTACTCGGAGAAGTGCACGACCTCGCCGTCGGGTTCCTCCGAACCGCGGCGGTGCTCGCACAACCACTGCTTGGTGCCCTCGGTCGGTTCGTCGGCGTAGACCTGGTCTCCCAGCAGGAGCAACGCCTGCGGCCACTCCTCCTCCGGCTGGCGCATCAGCCGTTGCGCGAAGGCGTCGAGGGCGTCGGGGCCCAGGGGCTGGTCGGGGGCGGCGCGGCAGGAACCGAACGCGATGCGGCGCACCCGGCCGGTGCGGATGACCGGTTTCGGGAAGTCGCTGCCCGGCTCCGGCCAGACCAGCTCGCGGTCGAGCCGGACGTCGTACTCGGTGCGGGGCCCCAGGTTCTCGATGCGCACCAGGGCGTAGTGCTGGCGGCCCACCTGGAACGTCCTCGCCGTGTGGCCGGCGATGGTCACCTCACACGCCGCGTCCGTCTCGACCCACACCGTGGCCGAGGTCGAGTCGACGTACCTGAGGAGCGGTCCGAGCACCAGCTTCGTCACCCGCGAGACAGTACCCTCGTACGAGTGGAAATCACGTTCGACGCCGCAGATCCCTCCGCGCTGGCGGCGTTCTGGTCCGAGCTCGCGGGCGACGAGGTCGAGCTGACGTTCGTGTGGAGCGACGCGCCGAAGATCGAGAAGAACCGGGTGCACCTCGACCTGGCGTCGACCTCGCCGCAGAACCAGGCGGACATCGTGGCGCGGGCGGTGGAACTGGGTGCCGAGCACGCCGACGTCGGACAGCGCGATGTGCCGTGGGTGGTGCTGAGAGACCCGCAGGGCAACGAGTTCTGCGTGCTCGAACCTCGTCCCGAGTACACCGGTGCGATCGCGGCGGTGGTCGTCGACGCGCACGACCCGCTCGCGGCGGCGCGGGCGACCGGGCACCCGGTGGTGCGCAGCGGGGACGGGTTCGCCTCGGTGCGGCCGGAGGCCGGCGGGCCGTGGCTGGAGTTCGTGCGCACCGATGACGCCGACCCGTTCACGAACCGCGTCCGCGTGCGGTGGGCCGCCGCCGTGTCCTGACCGGTGTGGCGTTGCACACCACCGATGTGCGATATCCGGTATATCAGTCAGCTGGGGCGCAGCTGGTGCTCACGCCGGTATACCGGATATCGCACATCGCACATCGCTTGCTGAACGCGGCTACAGCGCGGCGAGGCGTTCGCGGAGGGTGTCGAGGCCCATCGAGCCCATCTCCAGCGACTGCTGGTGGAACTGCTTGAGGTCGAAGTCCGCGCCCTTGCGGGCACGGGCGTCCTCGCGGGCGGCGAGCCAGAGGCGTTCGCCGATCTTGTACGCCGGGGCCTGGCCGGGCCAGCCGAGGTAGCGGTCGATCTCGTCGTGGACGTGCGCGGCCTCGGTCAGCGTCCTGGTGAGCATGAACTCCAGGCCCAGCTCGGGCGTCCAGCGCTCACCGGGGTGGAACCCGGTCCCCTGCGGGATCTCCAGCTCCAGGTGCATGCCGATGTCGATGATGACGCGGGCGGCGCGGAACAGGTGCGCGTCGAGCATGCCGAGCAGGTCGCCGTCGTCGTCGAGGTAGCCGAGCTCGCGCATGAGGCGTTCCGAGTACAGCGCCCAGCCCTCGCCGTGACCCGACACCCAGCACATGAGGCGCTGGAAGTCGTTCAAGCTCTCCGACTGGTACACCGCCGTCGCGCACTGGAGGTGGTGCCCCGGCACGCCCTCGTGGTAGACCGTCGAGGTCTCCCGCCACGTCGGGAACACCGTCTTGCCCTCGGCGACCGACCACCACATGCGGCCGGGCCGGGAGAAGTCCGCGGTCGGCGGCGTGTAGTAGGCGCCGACGCCACCGCCGGGCGGGGCGATCTTGCACTCGAGGTTCATCAGCGCGTCCGGCAGGTCGAAGTGCACGTCGCGCAGGTCGAGCAGGGCCTTGTCGGACAGCTCCTGCATCCACGCCCGCAGGCCGTCCTGGCCGTGCACCTGGTAGCGGGGGTGCTCGTCGAGATATGCCGCCGTCTCCGCGAGCGAGGCGCCGGGCTTGAGCCGTGCCGCGACCTCCTTCATCTCCGCCTCGATGGAGAGGAACTCCTCCCAGCCCCACGCGTAGGCCTCGGCCAGGTCGAGCTTCGAGCCGGTGAAGTAGCGGGAGCCGAGGCGGTAGCGCTCCTCGCCGACGGCGTCCTTCTCGGGTGCGAGCGGTGCCAGCGACGTGCGCAGGAACGAGGCGAAGTCGGCGTAGGCGGCGGACGCGGCCGCGGCGCCGGAGTCGAGGTCGGCGCGCACCGAGCCGGGGACGTCCGCCTTGGCGACGAAGGAGCCGAAGAACGTGCCGGCCCACGTGTCGCACTGGTCGGCCACCTTGGTCACCTGGCGCAGCGCGGACACGTTCCCGCGGGCCGCGGCGGCCGACAGCGAGGCCCGCAGACCGGACAGGGAGGCAGGTACCGCCGCGAGACGCCGCCCGATCGTGGCCCATTGCCCGGGCGTGTCGGTCGGCATCTGGTCGAAGATGTCGCGGACCGACTGGATGGGGCTCGCGATCACGTTCAGCGAGGATTCGGTGAGGCCGGCGGCGTACAGCTCGCGTTCGAGACCGACCCGTTCCTGGAACACGGCTTTCGCCGCCGCTTCGGAAGCATCCGCGGGGTCGGCGGCCGTGATGTCGGCGAGTGCGCGGGCGGCGACCTCGTCGCGTGCCGCGTGCCCTTCCGGGGAGAAGTCCGTCAGCTGGTCGTCGGAACCGGCGAAGCCCAGGCTGGTGGCCGTGATGGGGTCGAGCGCCACGTGGTCGGTGACGAACTTGTTGCTGATGTCGTGCACGGATGCCATGGCCGCAGACGCTACCTCGCGGTGATCGACGCCAAAAGGTAGTTAGTCAAGCTCACGACCAAAGGAGGGACTGCGTCGTCCCGGCCGTCCTGGCAGGATGTCCGCCGTGCGTAGATCCTCGGCACTGCTCGTGCCGGTCTTCCTGCTGCTCACCCTGTTCTCGTTGAGCGGTTGCGTTCGCGTGTACGCGGCGATGGCCGTGTCCGACGACGACCGCGTCTCGGGTGAGATCGTCGCGGCCACCCCGCCCACGCAGGACAACGACCCCGGTCCCCAGCTCAAGGTGCCGCCGGAGCTCGCGAGCCGCGTCACCACCAAGCCGTACCGGGTGGAGTCGTACGCGGGCACGCAGCTGTTCTTCAACGGGTTGTCGTTCGAGGAGATGCGCACGCTCTCCACCGCCACCAGCTCGTCGAACAGCCGCTACAGCCTGAACTTCCGGCGCTCCGGCGACCTGGTCACGCTGTCGGGCTCGGTCGACCTGACCCAGGTGCCGGTGGAACGCGCGGACATCCAGGTCAAGGTCAGCTTCCCCGGCCGGGTCGTGAACACCAACGGCCGGGAGGAGGAGAACAACACGATCGCGTGGTCTCCGAAACCCGGTCAGGCGTCGATGCTGCAGGCCACCGTGCAGTACGCGGGCGAGAACTCCAGCTCGTTCCTCGGCTGGGTGTTGCTCGTCGCGGGTCTCACCGGCGGTGCGGCGCTGATCGTCGTCGTGCTCGCGCTCCTCGCGCACAAGCGCAACGTGACGGTCTAGGCGCGCGTCACCAGGCCCAGGCGGCCCAGGACCTCGCGCGTCGCCTTGGCCCGGTTCATCGTGTAGAAGTGCAGCGCCGGCACGCCCTCGTCGAGCAGGCGCCGGCACATCTCGGTGGCGATGTCGATGCCGGTCGCGCGGAACCCGGCCGGGTCGTCGGCGTAGCGGTCCAGCCGGCGTGCCAGCTCCACCGGCAGGTCGGCGCCGGACAGCTCCACGATCTTCGTGAGCGCGCGCGGCGACAGGATCGGCATGATCCCCGGCAGCAACGTCGCCGTGCAGCCCGTCGCCGCCACGCTGTCGCGCATGCGCAGGAACGGCTCCGGTTCGTGGAACAGCTGCGCCACCGCGTAGTCCGCGCCGGCGTTCAGCTTGCGCACCAGGAACTTCACGTCGGTCGCGAGGTCACCGGAGCGCGGGTGCCCGTACGGGAACGCCGCCACGCCCACGCAGAAGTCGCCGAGCTCGCGCACGAGCCGCACGAGCTCCTCCGCGTAGGTCAGGCCCTGCGGGTGCGCGACCCACTCGCCCATCGGGTCGCCAGGGGGGTCGCCGCGCAGCGCCAGCACGTTGCGCACGCCGACCGCCGCGTACCAGCCGATGACGTTGCGCAGCTCGGCCACCGAGTGGTCGACGGCGGTGAGGTGGGCGACCGGCAGCAGCGTCGTCTCCTGGGCGACGCGGGCGGTGGCGCGGATCGTGCGGTCGCGGCTCGAACCGCCGGCGCCGTAGGTGATCGAGACGAACGCCGGGTCGAACGCCTCCAGCTCGCGCACGGCGGTCCACAGGACGCGCTCGTCGTCCGCGTTCCTCGGCGGGAGGAACTCGACCGAGAACTTGGGGGACTGCCCCTGCAGCCGCTCCACCACCGACGTCATGGTCCCCACCCTAATGGGTCGTCCGCCTGGTGGGACGGTGGCTCACGATGTGGACGGGGTCGCCCCGACGTGCGGGTGGCACCCGACACAGCGGACCATGGAGGGGTGTCCCACCACCCCGTCGACGTCGCACTGCCCGCGCACGTCGAAGAAGCGCTGACCACGTACCTGGCCTCCCGGCGCGCGTCGGGCGAGGCGATGGACCCGAGCTTCGCGAGCGCGGTGGACGCGCTGTCCGGGTTCGTGCTGGGCGGCGGCAAGCGCATCCGCCCGACCTACGCGTGGTGGGGGTGGCGCGCGGCGGGGGGCGACCCCGACGGTGAGCTCGCCGGCGAGGTGCTCACCGCGGTCAGCTCGCTGGAGCTGATCCAGGCGTGCGCGTTGATCCACGACGACCTGATGGACGCCTCCTCGGTGCGCCGGGGCAAGCCGACCGTGCACATCGCGTTCGGCGAGCGGCACCGCGAGCAGGGCTGGCTCGGTTCGCCGGAGCGGTTCGGCATGTCGGCCGCGGTGCTGATCGGTGACATCGCACTGGCCTGGGCCGACGACATGCTCTTCGCCGCCGGGCTGCCGTCGGACGTGCTGCGCCGGCTGAGCGAGCCGTGGCGGGACATGCGCACCGAGATGCTCGCCGGCCAGTACCTCGACGTCCTCACGCAGGCGCGGGGCGACTCGTCGGCGGACGCGGCGGTGCGGATCGACCGGCTCAAGACCGCCGCCTACACCGTCGAACGGCCGCTGCACATGGGCGCGGCGATGGCCGGCGGCTCACCGGAGCTGGTCGACGGGCTGCGGGCGTTCGGCGCCGACATCGGCGTCGCGTTCCAGCTGCGCGACGACCTGCTCGGTGTGTTCGGCGACCCCGGGGTGACCGGCAAGCCCGCGGGCGACGACCTCGCCGAGGGCAAGCGCACCCTGCTCGTGGCGCTGGGCATGCAGTTCGGTGCCGATGTGTTGGACATCGCGCTCGGCAAGCCGGACCTCGACCTCGCCACCGTCGAGGAGGTCCGCCGCCAGCTCGTCGAGGTCGGCGCCGTCGACGCCGTCGAGGAACGCATCGAGGACCTGACCAAGAGCGCCCTCGCCGCGCTCGACGACGCCCCCGTCGCGGAACCGGCCGCCGCGAAGCTCGCCGAGCTCGCGATCAGCTCGACGAAGCGGACCTTCTGAGGACGACCGCCGCTCGTCGGCCGTGTGCGCTGATTAACTCCTCGTGACCAGTGGGGGCCGTTGCTTGCTGACGCTTCCGCGCCTTGTGCAACGATGTTCGGGCGATGGCTGCAACCCCGTCCCTTCCCCGCACGAGCTCCGAGGTGTCTCCACAGGAGCCTCTTGAAGCTGTGCTCGAGAAGAACCCCTACGCCATCCCCATCCGCACGACCATGCTCGGCCTGCTGGGCGTCGCGCTGATCGCGCTGGGCGGAATGGGCGCGGGCGCGATCCTGCAACGGGACCCGCTGCTCACGAAGGTCGGGCTGAGCTGGCTGCGCTACGGCCACGGCCACGACCTGGCCAACATGGTGCTCTACATCGGCCTGGGCCTCGTCATCTGGGCGTGGGTCCGCCTGGGCCGCCTCGTGCGGTGGGGCGAGATCGGTGACTTCGCGGTGCTGGTCGCGGTGACGGTGTGGACGTTGCCGTTGCTGTTCGCACCGCCGCTGTTCAGCAAGGACATCTACAGCTACCTCGCGCAGGGCCAGCTCGCGCTGACCGGCTACGACCCGTACGAGGTCGGGCCCGCGGTGCTGCAGAGCACCCTGAGCGACAACGTCAGCTGGGTCTGGCAGCACACGCCGGCACCGTACGGGCCGCTGTTCATCCTGGTCGCGAAGGCGATCGTGTGGGCCACCGACGCGAGCGTGATCCTCGGCGTCGTCGCGATGCGCTTCGCGCTGGCCGGCGGGCTGGTGCTGCTGTGCTGGGCGCTGCCCGGCATCGCGCGGCACCTGGGCGGGAAGTCGGCGATCGCGCTGTGGCTGGTGGCGGCCAACCCGCTGCTGCTGATCCACCTGGTCGGCGGCGCGCACAACGACCTGCTGATGATCGGGCTGATGGCCGCCGGTGTGCTGCTGGTGCTCGACCGCAGGCACGTGCTGGGCTTCGTGCTGCTCGGCCTCGCGTTCTCGGTGAAGGCGACGGCGGTCGTGGTCGTGCCGTTCCTGGTGTGGATCTGGGCGGCGCGGCTGGAGGGCGACAAGCGCGCCCGGTTCCGCAAGGCGCTGCTGCCCGGTGTGGCGGCGTTCGCCGGGGCGTTCCTCGCGTGCACGCTCGTCGCGGGGGTGGGCCTCGGCTGGATCCCGGCGCTGCGCAGCTCGTCGATGATCATCAACTGGCTGTCGGTCCCGAGCGCGGTCGGCGACTTCGTGCGGATGGTCGTCAACTGGTTCGTCTACGTCGACGGCGGCATCTTCCTCGGCGTCGCACGGGCCCTCGGGTCGATCGTGCTCGTCTGGATCGCGTACACGCAGTGGTGGGCCTCGCGTGACGGCGAGGTCCGCAACGCCATCCGCCGCGGCGCGGTGACGATGCTGGCGGTCGCGCTGCTGTCCCCCGCCACGCTGCCGTGGTACTTCAGCTGGCCGCTGGCGCTGGCCGCCGGGTTCGCGTGGACCACGGGCGCGCTGGTGGCGGTGTCGCTGGCCTCGGTGTTCCTGCTGCTGGTGACGTTCCCCAACGGCGACACCGCGCTGTACTCGTGGGGCTACCTGTTCTTCGCGTTGCTGGTGTCTGCGCTCGCGGCGAGGTCGCTGGTGAAGCCGGACCCGTTCGGCCTGTCCACCCGCTACGAATGAGCGCCGGCACAGCAGGCCGGGTGGTGCTCGCCCGAGCGTCCACCGGATGAGGCCGGCGTTACCCGGCGGCGTTCGGCGTCGCGGGCTGGCACGTCGGGTCAGGGGTTCCGGACGCCTCTGGTCTGCGGAGACGCCCGGAACCGCCGCATCGGGTGATCTAGAAGCCCATCGCCTGGGCGCGTCGCTTCACCTCACGCCCACGGTCTCCGCGCAATGCTTCGATCGGAGTGCCGGGGAGGCTGTCGTCCTCCGCGAACAGCCAGCGCAGGATCTCGTTCGTCGAGAAGCCCTGGTCGCGCAGCACCGTGATGGTGCCGGGCAGCCCCTTCACCACCCCCGCGGCGGCGAGGAAGGCTTCGGGAACGACGAGGACGCCGTCGCGCCGCTCGGCGAGCAGCTGCCCGTCGCGCAGCATTTGGTGGACCCGGGTGACCGGAAGTCCCAATCGGTCGGCCACCTCCGGGAGGGGAAGAACCTCCAGGTCGGCAGCCAGTACATCCGCAGCGGCAGGAATCGCACTCACGGGGGTCACGATGCCATAACTCAACTGTGAACGCCCTTCCGCCAACCGGGTCATCCTGAGCTTTACCATCTCGCACTGTGGAGAGGTCGGTTTCGAACGTGATGGGTGGACTGCTGGAGCAGCGCTACCGGGTGGACTCCGTGCTCGCGCGCGGTGGCATGTCCACCGTCTATCGAGGTCGCGACACCCGCCTTGACCGCGAGGTCGCCGTGAAGGTGATGGATCCGCGCCTGACCGCGGACCCCGCTTTCGTCGCGCGCTTCGAACGCGAGGCGCGCGCGTCGGCGCAGCTGCACCACCCGGCCGTGGTGTCGGTGCACGACCAGGGCGTCGACGGTGACCAGGTGTACCTGGTCATGGAGCTGATCGACGGCGGCAACCTCCGCGACCTGCTCAACCAGCGCGGCAAGCTCCCTCCCGCCACGGCGCTCAGCGTGCTGGGCCCGGTGCTGTCCGCGCTGGGTGCGGCCCACCGCGCCGGCCTGGTGCACCGCGACGTGAAGCCGGAGAACGTGCTGATCGGGTCGGCCGGCCAGGTGAAGGTCGCCGACTTCGGGCTGGCGCGCGCGATCGGTGAGAACGGCATCACCAGCGACAGCGAGATCCTCGGCACCGTCGCCTACCTTTCACCCGAACAGGTGGAGACGGGTTCGGCGGACGCGCGCAGTGACGTGTACTCGGCCGGGATCGTGCTCTACGAGATGCTGGCCGGGCAGGCGCCCTACCGCGGCGAGACCCCCATCTCCGTCGCTTACCGGCACGTGACCTCGGACGTCCCGTCGATCCCCGAGATCCCGCTGGCCCTGGACACGCTCGTGCGCAAGGCGACGCGGCGCGACCCTGCGCTGCGGCCGGCGAACGCGGACGCGTTCCTCGCCGAGCTCGAACGCGTGGGCGCGGAGCTGGGCCTGACGCCGCAGCCGGTGCCCGTTCCCGGTACGGCGCCCGAGAACGACAGGACCGTCGTGATGCGCCCCGTCCCGGTGGCCGTCGGTGTGACGCCGGTGGCCGTGGCCGAGGCGACGACGCCGGTGCGCAAGCCGGCGATGACGACGGTCAACACCGGCCCTCCTCCGGCCGCGACGGCCACCCGCACGATGCAGCGGCCCGAACCGCCCCGCCGGCGCCCCCCTGAGCGCAAGAAGAAGGTCGACGCGGCCGAGGAGGAGCGCAAGCGCAAGAAGCGGCTGATGACCATCTGGGGGTCCGTTGCCGCGGTGCTGGTGCTGATCGCCGGGCTGTTCTCCTGGTACCTCAGCGCGGGCCGCTGGACGACCGTGCCGGAGGTGTCGGGTCAGTCGGAGACGAACGCGACCCGGTTGCTGTCGAGCGCCGACCTCACGCCGCTGGTCGTGCGGGAGCCGTCGAACACGGTGCCGCTGGGTGAGGTCATCCGCACCGAGCCGGGCA
This sequence comes from Lentzea sp. NPDC037011, assembly GCF_055607425.1. Classification (NCBI taxonomy): domain Bacteria; kingdom Bacillati; phylum Actinomycetota; class Actinomycetes; order Pseudonocardiales; family Pseudonocardiaceae; genus Lentzea; species Lentzea sp. NPDC037011. The sequence goes on from NZ_JBVJRT010000015.1 coordinate 162,525, forward strand.
AGGGCACGGAGATGCGTAAGAGCGAGTCGGTGAAGCTCATCGTGTCGCGGGGCAAGCCGGTCGTGCCGTTCGTGACCGTCGGCGTCGAGGTGGAGGTCGCGACCAAGGAGGTCGAGGCGGTCGGTCTGACGGCGACCAAGGACCCGGCGAAGGACGCGTTCCACGAGACCGTGCCGATCGGCAAGGTCGTGGCGCTCGACCCGCGGCCCGGTACGGCGCTGGAGATCGGCAAGCCGGTCACGCTGGTGCTGAGCAAGGGCCCGGCGCCGCGGGTGACCGTGCCGGACCTGAAGGGCAAGAAGAGGGACGAGGCGTTCGCCGAGCTGCAGCGCCTGGGCCTCGAACCGGTGGAGGCGGGCCAGAACGGCGGCAACCCCGACGACCTGCGGGTCACCCGGACCGATCCCGCGGCCAACACGGTGCTGGAGGTCGGGTCGAGCAAGCGCGTCACGGTGTTCTTCGAGGACACCAGCGAGGTCGAGGTGCCGGACGTGACCCGCAAGAAGGTCCGCGAGGCCAAGGAGGAGCTCGAACGCCTCGGCTTCAAGGTCAAGGTCGAGTTCAACAAGAGCGGCAACGCGACCGTCGTGAACCAGGACCCGCAGCCGCGCAGCAAGGTGCGCCGCGGTACCGAGATCACGATCATCGGTCTCTGACCGTGAGAACACGGAGGGCCCCGCGTTCTCGACGCGGGGCCCTCCGTTCTTCAGCCGGTCTTCAGGAAACCTACGAGCGCAGCATCTCCGCGACGAGGAACGCCAGCTCCAGTGACTGCTGGGTGTTCAGGCGCGGGTCGCAGGCCGTCTCGTAGCGGCCGGCCAGGTCGGCGTCGGAGATCTCCTGGGCGCCGCCCAGGCACTCGGTGACGTCCTCGCCGGTCAGCTCGATGTGGATGCCGCCGGGGTGGGTGCCCAGGCGCCGGTGCACCTCGAAGAAGCCCTGCACCTCGTCGACGATGCGGTCGAAGTGGCGGGTCTTGTAGCCGGTGCTCGACTCGTGGGTGTTGCCGTGCATCGGGTCGCACTGCCAGATGACCTTGTGGCCGCTGGCCTCGACCTTCTCCACGATCGCCGGGAGCACGTCGCGGACCTTCTGGTTGCCCATGCGCGAGATGAGCGTCAGGCGGCCCGGTTCGCCCCGCGGGTCGAGGCGCTCGACGTACTCCACGGCCATCTCCGGCGACGTCGACGGGCCGATCTTCAGGCCGATCGGGTTGGCCAGCAGCTCCGCGAACGCGATGTGCGCGCCGTCGAGCTGGCGGGTGCGCTCGCCGATCCACACGAAGTGCGACGACAGGTCGTACAGCCTGGGCTGCTCACCGGTGGTGTCCAGGCGCAGCAGGGCGCGCTCGTAGTCGAGCAGCAGCGCCTCGTGCGAGGCGAAGATCTCGGTGCCGTGCAGCGACTGGTCGGTCACCCCGCACGCCGACATGAACCGCAGGCCGCGGTCGATCTCACCGGCCAGCGCCTCGTAGCGCTCACCGGCGGGCGAGGTGCGCACGAAGTCGCGGTTCCAGTCGTGCACGCGGTGCAGGTCGGCCAGACCCGCGCCGGTCAGCGCCCGCAGCAGGTTCATCGCGGCACCGGCGTTGGCGTACGCGCGGATCATGCGACCGGGGTCCGGGACACGGGCTTCGGGCGTGGCCACCAGGGAGTTGATGATGTCGCCGCGGTAGGACGGCAGGCCGAGGGCGTCGATGTTCGACGAACGCGGCTTGGCGTACTGGCCGGCGATGCGGCCGACCTTCACCACCGGCAGGCTCGCGCCGTAGGTCAGTACCACGGCCATCTGCAGCAGGGTCCGGATGTTCGCGCGGATGTGCGGCTCGGTGTTGTCCGCGAACGTCTCCGCGCAGTCACCACCCTGCAGCAGAAACGCCTGACCGTTCGCGACCTGCGCCAGTTGCGTGTGCAGCCGGTCGATCTCGGCGGGCACGGTGATCGGCGGCACGCTCTCGAGCACCGTCCGCACACGACGCACCTGTTCGGCGTCGGGCCACTCCGGCTGCTGGGCGGCCGGGCGCGACAGGGCGTCGTCCAGGCGCTTGCGCATCTCGGGAGGCAGCGGCGGAAGCTCGGGAAGCGTGTCGATGGGCACGTCCACGGTCCAGTTCACGCTGCTCAGCTTAGTTGTTCCACACTGAGAGACCGGGTCGGCCCTGTCAGCCGCCCGCCGAAGATCACAACCGCGGCCACGACCGGTTGACGAGCGGCTTTGCCCGGTCGTCTGTCAGTTGTCAACGATCGGCAGCGGGAGCTGGCCTCTGCCCTGTTGAGACGTCACATTGCATGATTGCCACATGAATGCCACCCGATTGGATGACCGCACCGCGGCCCGGCTGCTGGCCATCGCGATCGACAACGTCCAGCGCGACCACCCCGTGCACTGGACCCACGTGATCGACAACGACGACCGGCTGGTGCCGCAACGGGTGCTGCACCCGGTGTTCGCCGGGTCGTTCGACTGGCACTCCTGCGTGCACCAGACGTGGCTCGCGGTGCGACTGCTGCGGTTGCGGCCGGAGCTGGAGGGCGCGGACCTGGCGCGGGACGTGCTGGACAAGCTGATCACGCAGGACAACTGCGCCGTGGAGGCCGCGTTCTTCGCCTCACCGGCGGGCCGGTACTGGGAGCGGCCCTACGGGTGGGCGTGGTTGCTGCTGCTCGACGCGGAGCTGCGGTCGTCCGGGCTGCCGTGGTCGGTGGCGCCGATCGCGGACGTGCTGCGCGACCGGTGGCTGGAGTGGGTCTCGGCGGCCCGGTTGCCGATCCGGACGGGGACGCACAGCAACACGGCGTTCGCGACCGGGCTGGTGTTCGACGCGGCTCAGGCGAACGGCGACACCGAGCTGGTCACCGCGTGCGCCGAGGCGGCGTTGCGCTGGCACGGCGACGAGAAGGCGTACGGCGGGTTCGAACCGGACGCCGCCGACTTCCTGTCCCCCGCGCTGACGACGGCCGACCTGATGCGGCGCGCGCTGGGCACCGGCGAGTTCGCCGCCTGGCTCGACGCCTACCTGCCGGAGCTGGACGCGGAACGGTGGCGGTCGCTGCGTGAGCCGTTCCCGGTCGACGACCCCAGTGACCCGTACGGCTCGCACCTGGCCGGGCTCGCGTTGTCGCGCGCCTGGAACTGGGAGGCGATCGCCGATGCGGTGCCGGCCGGGCACCGGTACGCGGACCTGGCGCGCACGGCCTCCGCCGCACACCGCGAAGCCGGGTGGACCTACGTGTTCGGCGGCCACGGCTACATGGCTGACCACTGGCTCGGCACCTTCGCCGCCTACCTCGACGTCAAAGCCTTCTGACCAGCACAAATCGCCACTCATGCAAAAGACGTTTGCGGTCGTCCGCAAACGTCTTTTGCACAACTGATATATCGGTTGCCCGTGAGCTACCGGGTCAGGCGCCGAAGAAGACCTCGGCCTCTTCGTAGCGCTCGGCCGGGACGGTCTTGAGCTCGGCCGTGGCCTCGGAGAGCTTCACGCGCACGATCTCGGTGCCGCGCAGCGCGACCATGGTGCCGAAGTCACCGGCGGCGACGGCGTCGACGGCGTGCAGGCCGAAGCGGGTCGCGAGCACGCGGTCGTAGGCGGTCGGCGTGCCACCGCGCTGGATGTGGCCGAGGACGGCCGCGCGGGACTCCTTGCCGGTGCGGTCCGCGATCTCCTCCGCGAGCCACTGGCCGACACCGCCGAGGCGGACGTGGCCGAACGCGTCGCGCTCACCGGAGTGCAGCACCTCGGCGCCGCCCTCGGGGATCGCACCCTCGGCGACGACGATGATCGGCGCGAACTCGCTCTCGAAGCGGCGCTCGACGTGCTCGACGACCTTGTCGACGCTGAACGGGCGCTCCGGGACGAGGATGACGTTCGCGCCACCGGCGAGACCGGAGTGCAGCGCGATCCAGCCCGCGTGCCGGCCCATGACCTCGACGACGAGCGCACGGTGGTGCGACTCGGCCGTGGTGCGCAGGCGGTCGATGGCCTCGGTCGCGATGTGGACGGCCGTGTCGAAGCCGAACGTGTAGTCCGTGGCGCCGAGGTCGTTGTCGATCGTCTTCGGCACGCCGACGACGCCGATGCCGTCGTCGGTCAGGCGCTTGGCGACACCGAGGGTGTCCTCGCCGCCGATCGCGATGATGGCGTCGACGTTGTTCGCCGCGATGGTCTCGCGGATGCGGTCGACACCGCCCTCGACCTTGTAGGGGTTCGTGCGCGACGAGCCCAGGATCGTGCCACCGCGGGTCAGGATCTCCTCGACGTCCGCGAGGTCGATCGACTTGGTGAGGTTCTCGATCGGGCCCTGCCACCCGTTGCGGAACCCGACGATCTCCCAGCCGTGTGCCTTGATGCCCTTGCGGACCACGGCCCGGATCACGGCGTTCAGACCGGGGCAGTCACCACCGCCAGTGAGCACACCGATGCGCATCTGCTTCCCCATCTCTCGTGTTCTGTGTCACGCAGACTTTCACGAGCTGTATCGGTGCAGCAATGCGGGTCTCACTTACCGGACCGGAAAACCGGTTTTCTGCCGGTGTTCCTCGATCACCTTCCAGCGCGCGAGGTTGTGCCGCGCGTCGGCCAGGGCGTCGTGGGCGTCGGCGGGAGGGGCGGGCAGCTTGGGGCGGCCGACGTCGTCCCAGCGTTGCCGCAAGTCGCGGGTGAACCGGGGCAGGGCGCGCGGCAACGCCGGCATGGCGCCCCACAGCTGCGCCAGCGCCACGTGGTCGTAGGCGGCGAACCACGCCCACAGCTCGACGTCGTCGCGCGCGGCGTTGCGGGCGCCGAGGAAGTCGAGCAGGTCCTCGCGGATGCGGGCGCGGCTGCGCCACGCCTTGTCCGCGGGTGAGGGCAGCTGGTTGAGGACGTTCTGCCGCACCCACGGACCCGCGCGCTCGGGGTCGAACTCGGTGGACACGGCGTAGAACTCGCGGCCTTCCTCGTCGACCACACCGATCGACACCAGGTCGATCGTCACCCCGTCCTCGATGAACTCACAGTCGTAGAAGAACCGCACCGCGACACCCTAGGGTGCCGCTCAGCTCGCCTTCTTCTCGGGCACCCGGTCGGCCTTCCCGCCCTGCTCGGACGCGTTGCCGGGCAGCTCCTTGGCCTTGGCCGCGTAGACGTCGACGTACTCCTGGCCGGAGAGCTCCATGAGCGCGTACATGATCTCGTCGGTGATCGACCGCAGCACGAACCGGTCGCCGGACAGGCCCTCGTAGCGCGAGAAGTCGAGCGGCTTGCCGATCTTGATGCGGATCGGGTGCGGCTTCCACATCCTCGAGCCGATGGGGTTGGCCTTGTCCGTGCCGAACATCGCCACGGGGATGACCGGCGCACCGGACTCCAGCGCGATCCACGCGACCCCGACCTTGCCCTTGTAGAGGCGGGCGTCGGGCGAACGGGTGCCCTCGGGGTAGATGCCGAGCAGCTTGCCCTCGCGCACGATCCGCACACCGGTGTCGAGGGCGCCCTGCGCGGCGGAGGCGCTGGACCGGTCGATCGGCACCTGGCCGACGCCGGAGAAGAACCACTTCTGCAGCTTGCCCTTGATCCCCGTGCCGGTGAAGTACTCGATCTTCGCGGGGAAGGTGACCCGCCGCGACAGCATCAGCGGCAGGAAGAACGAGTCGGAGACGGCGAGGTGGTTGCTCGCCAGGATGGCGCCACCCTCCTTGGGGATGTTCTCGGCGCCCTCGATGATCTTCGGCTGGAAGAACAGCCGCAGAACCGGTCCCAGGAGGACGTGCTTCATCAACCAGTACAGCACTTTGGGAAGCGCCTCCCTAGACCCCGCGAACCTTGATCCCGGCAACCAGCCTACGGAGCCGACCGCTGCTCACACAACGAGTCCCGCGGTTGTGCGTCACGGGCGTGACTGAGCCGACTGCCGTAACCCGCAACACATCCGCTCCGTGCAACGATGAGGGGTCAGAGGGTTGCGGCACATGGAGAGGCTCTGGATGAACGCCCGGCGCGACTCGACCGACGGCCCCGAGAACGTCGACGAGCTCTTTGCCGAGATCGTCGCGGGTCTCGAGCGGGACGGGGTCGGCAAGGACTGGCTCGACCTCGACGAGGCGGGCACGGAGGACGTGAGGACGCGGACCGAGGACCGGGACGACCCGGCCGAGGACGTGCTCTCCGAACCGGAGGACGACGACCGCGACCGGTCCGAAGCCGACGACCACTACGTGCCGCCGGAGCCGCCGCCGTTCCCGGTGCTGCGCGCCTCGACGATCGTGGCGCTGCTGATCCTGGTGCTGGGCATCGTGCTGCTGGTGGCCCCCGGGCTCTTCGGGTTGCACGCGAGCCTGGGCACGCCGCTGTCGCTCGTGGCCCTGTGCGCGGGCATCGGCCTGCTGATCCTGCGCATGCGCAACACCCCGCCGCCGGACTCGGGCTGGGACGACGGCGCCCAGGTGTGACGCCTCACGGCCGGGTCGGTAACGGCGTGATAACGGCCACTCACACCTTCAGATAACGTTTCGGCCGTGCTTATGGTGCCGGCATGGACCAGATGCAGCACCTGATGATGGCCCGCGCCCTGGCGACCCTGAGCAAGAAGGACGCCGACCGCGCCAAGCGCCGCCGGCCGCGCATCCTGCGCGTGCTCGGCCGCTGACGCCCAGACCACCGCTTCTCCGAGCTGACGCAGGGGTCCCCCGCGAAGGGGGACCCCTTGCTTTCATTCTCCTCGCGAAGACCGACAGTCCCGCGGCCCCCGATGGGCAAAACTGGGCATTTCGGGCCAAGTGTTCGCGGCGGGCGAACAGACCCCGACACGCTCGCCGCGACACTCCTCACGCGATATATCAGCTGGCCTCAGCTAGCCCCATAGCTCTTAGCTACCGCCGCAGCCAGTAACCAGACGCCGCCGAGCCCAAACTCGACTGAGCTGACCTACTGCTTTGCAACGAGTCTTTTGACGACGTCCGCAAAAGACTCCTTGCAAAGGTGAGGCGAGTAGCGGTCAGTCGGAGGACGACGAGCGGTGCGGGTGGAGGGCACTCGGCTTGTGGACGGCGTCGCGGCCGCTCTTGGCGCTGCGGACGCGGTACTGCGGTTCGTCCTCGGACGCCTTCACCTTGCGGCCGGCGGCCTGCTTCTCGGTGGTGATCTCCTCCTCCACCTCGCCGTGGGTGCGGCTGCCGTGACTCGACCACTCGACCTCGTCGCCGGGCTTGTACGGGTGCTCGCTCATCGTCCGACCCTTCGTCGCGTTGCGTCGTTCGGCGTAACCACGGGTACCCGGCCGCCAGGGATCGACACGGAGGAGAGGACACGCACGTGGGTGACGAGGAGCAGACGCGCAAGGAGTTCGGCGAGGCCGTGAACATGACCGCGAGCCAGCTGGAGAAGTGGCTCGGCACCGCCGAGTCGAAGGAGGTCGGTGACAAGAGCGGCGGCGAGTCGACCGGGCACGCGTCCGGTCGCCGCATCGTCGCGCTGTTGCAGGCCAAGAAGGCCGATCTGACCGATGACGACTACGGGCACATGCGCAAGGTGGTCGGCTACGTGCACCGCCACCTCGCCCAGCGGCCCGACCAGCCCACCAGCGAGATCGAGAGCAGCCGGTGGCGCTACTCGCTCATGAACTGGGGCCACGACCCCCTGAAGAGCTGACTCAGGGGCGGTGGTGGTTGCGGGCCATCGACGACACCGTCTCGCGGGCCAGGGTCGCCGCACCGACGATGCCGGCGTCGTCGCCGAGCTGCGCGGTGCGAATCCTGGCCAGCGGGCGGTGACCGGCGCCGGTCACGACGGCGGCGTAGCGCTCGCGGGCGTCGTCGAGGAACAGCGGCGCCGACTCCGACACCCCTCCCCCGATGACGATCACCTCGGGGTCGTAGACGTCGGCGACCAGCGCCAGGCCCTCGCCGAGCCAGCGCGCCAGGTCGGCCATCGCGCGTTGCGCCAACGGGTCACCGTCGCGTGCGGCACCGGCGACTCGACGACCCGTCACGGCGCGTGAGTCGCCTGCGGCCTCACGGCCGAGCACGGTCGAGATGCCGGGGTGCTTGGCCAGCAGCTCCACGGCGGTCGCACTCAACGCCGTCCCGCTGCAGTAGCGCTCCCAGCAGCCGTTCTTGCCGCACGGGCACGGACGGCCGTCGGGCACCACGCGCAGATGACCGAGCTCGGGTGCAACGCCGTACGCGCCGCGGAACACCTCGCCGTCCAGCAGCAGGGCCGCGCCGATACCGGTCCCGATGGCCACCAGAACAGCGGTCTTGGCGCCGCGAGCGGCACCGAAGCGGTGTTCGGCCAGCGCGGCGGCGTTCGCGTCGTGTTCCAGCACGACGGGCAGGCCGAGGCGGTCGCTCATGCGGTCGGCGACGTTCATCTGCCGCCACGCCAGGTGCGGCGCGAACCGCACCGTGCGGCGGTCCGAGGCGATGAACCCGGCGACGGCGAGGCCGACGGCGTCCACCGCGTGCCGGGCCGCGACCTCTTCCACGGCGGCGACGAGCGCGTCTTCGAGAGCGCGTTCACCAGCGGGTGTCGGCGCGCGCGAGGTGTCGAGCACGGACCCACGCGCGTCCACGACACCAGCGCGCACACTGGTGCCCCCGATATCGACTCCGACGGTGAGCACTAGTCGGTCTTCCTGACGACCTTGATGTGCTGAACGCGCTGCCCGGCGTCAGCGGGTTCGGCCGGTTCGGCCGGTGCGGGCGTGCCCGGTTCGCGCAGAGCGGCCCGCAGCACCGCCACCAGCCCGGCGGCGTGCTCCGCGGCCTTCGCGGCGAGCTCGGAACGGTCGCCGCGCAGCAGTGCGACGCCGTTGCACACCGGGCACCAGCCGCACGTCTCCGGCGCGTGCGCGCCATCGCCCGCTTCGGCCACGCGCTGCAGCCACGGCTGCATGCGCTCGGCGGCGGTGTCGATGAGCAGCCGCAGCTCCTCGGCGAGCTTGCCGTTGTTCTCGGTCATGAAAAACTCCTGATCAGCGCCACGAGGTCAACGCCACAGCGCCGGGTCCGGCCGAAACCCCACCGTCACGCCGGCCGAGTCCATCTCCGCACCGGTCACGATGCAGCGCCTCAGCAACGAGGGCAGCGCCACGAGCCGACGCCGGCCATCGACGGTCAACGCCAGGTCGTCGCCCACGCGCGCAAGGTCCAGTTCCGTGTCATCGGCCAGCGGCAACGCGATCCGCAGCGAGTATCGGGCGTCGAGCCCGCGTCCGCTGCCCGACACCTCCAGCAGCGACTCCGACACCGCGGCACCGGGCAACGGGTCCTCGTCGCCGTACAGCTGCGCCGCGACCTCCAGCAACGCCGTCACGCCCACGGGTTCGGACGCGCGGTGGTCGACCGTGCGGATCTCGCCGATGCCGGTCAGCTCGGCGAGCACCGCGTCCTGCTCGTGCCGCCGGGTCCGCAGCCACGTGGCGGCCGCGCCGCGCGCCGGTCCCGGTGACGGCACCAGCCGGTTCGCGATCACGCTGTCGACCCGGATCCCCTGCAGCGCCAACGCGGTCAGCGTCCGCCGGGTCTCCGCGGCGACCACGCGTTCGGGCGTGAGCACCAGCCGCACCGAGCACGAGGACGGGTCCGCGAGCATCGACCGCAGCGCGTCCAGCCGCTCCGCCAGCCGGCTCAGCGCGTCCGCCGTCGCGTCCCACTTCTCGACGGTGCCGGTACCCGCGACACCGGCCAGCAGGCCGCGCACCACGCGCCGGTGCGTCGGGAAGAGCCTCTCCAGGTAGCCCGCGAACGCCTCGGGCAGCGACAGCAGCCGCAGCGTCTCCGCCGTCGGACCGCAGTCGACGACCACGACCTCCCACGGCCCGGCCGCGGCGAGCCTGCGCACCTCCGCCAGCGCGAGGAGCTCCTCCACGCCCGGCAGGACGGTCAGCTCCTCGGCGTCGAGCTCGTCGACCCCGGCGCCGGCCAGCACCGTGCGCAGGTGCCCGCGCAGGTCACCCCAGGCGTCGTCGACGAGTCCGCGGGGGTCGATCTGGCTGGCGAACAGGCCACCTGCACCGTCCACTTCGGACGGCGCGGCACCCAGGCGCACGTCGAGCGCGTCGCCCAGGGAGTGCGCGGGATCGGTCGACACCACGAGCGCCTTGCGGCCGTGCGCCGCGAGCGTGGCCGCCGTCGCGGCGGCCAGGGTGGTCTTGCCGACCCCGCCCTTGCCGGTGAAGAGCAGGACCCGGCTCAAGCCGCCTTCTCCGCGCGCTTCTTGAGCTCCTTGAGCGCGGTGTCGAGGATCAGCTTCTCGGCCTTGCGGCGGAACAGCCCGATCATCGGGATCACCAGCTGCACCGACAGCGTGTAGGTGACCTTGGTGCCGGTCCCCGACGGCTCCAGCACGTAGCTGCCGTGCTGCGACTTCTGCATGGTGCCCTTGACGAGGTCCCAGCGCACCGAGAGGCCGTCGGGCGCCCAGTCGTACCTCAGCGTGTACTCGTCCTTCACGGGACCCTGGTCGATCGCGAACCGCACCTGCTCGGCGCGGCCGTCGTCGCGGGTGTCGAGGACCTCGACCTCCTTCATCCCGTTCGCCCAGTCCGGGTACGACGGGAAGTCCGCGATGATCGCCATGATCTTCTCAGGCGGCGCGTCGATGACGATGGACTGAGTGGACTCGTCGGCCATGGAACAGGAGGCTACTCGCGTCTTTACCAGTTGAGGACGTGAGGCTTGCCGCTGCGCTGGAAGTGCCCGACGTTGATGCACTCGGTGTAGCCGACGCGCACCCGGCGGGCCAGCGGCTGGTGCACGTGCCCGAACACCGACCAGCGCGGGCGTTCCCGCACGATCTTGTCCAGCGCCGGCCGCGAGCCCCACTCCGGGCGGCGCGCGACGACGTCGTAGGTCAGGTCGGGGACCTGCGGCGGGATGTGCGTGCACAGCACGTCGACCTCCCCCATCCGGTCCAGCGCGGCCGCCATGTCCTGCTCGGTGCGCAGGTACGGGAACCAGGGCGCGTCGGGGTTGCGCACGTGTCCCGGCATGAGCAGCCCGCCGCCCGCGAACCCGAACCGCAGCCCGCCGATCTCCACCGCGGCGCCGTCGACGACGTGCACGCCGTCGCGGGCGAACCGCGGCCACAGGTGCGGACTGTCCACATTGCCCGGTGTCGCGTACGTCGGCGCGGACATCGCCCCGAACAACGCGTGGTACTGCTCCAGCACCGCTTCCTCCACGACCGCGCGGGCGTCGTCCAGACCGTCCCACAGGGACCGGACGTAGCCCGCGGTGTCGGCGCGCCGGGTGCCGCGGCGCAGCTCCGCGAAGACCCCGACCTTCTCCGGGCCGAACACGCGGCCCATGATGCCCTTGGAGTGGTCGTAGTAGTCCACGAAGTCGATGAGGTCGCCCAGCACGACGAGCGCGTCCGCCCCGTCACCGGCACGCGCCAGCGCCTCCGCGTTGCCGTGCACATCCGAAACCACGTGAACCCGCACGGTCCCAACCTAGTTCAACGGGCGCACCGGGGTTTCACGAGACACGTGCCACTGTCGATCACCCGGCCGGAGGGCAGCCGGCCGGACGGCCGTCCTCCAGGGTCAGCTTGAGGCCGAGTGCCACGGACTTGGCGGCGAGCTGGCGGCGTTGCACCTCACGGCGCGCGCTGCGCGGGGTGAGCGACCCGGCGGGCGGATCAGCGCGGAGGAAGTAGTGCAGCAGGGTGCCGTCGAGCATCGGCTCGAGCCAGACCTCCATGGTGCCCACGAGCGCGCCGCCCACCGTCCAGCGCAGGCCCTCCTGGCCCCGGTCTGCGTAGACGTCGAGGTCCAGGTCCGGCCAGAACGCCCGCCACGACGACGGCACGGAGAAGGCTGCGGCGACCACGCTGGGCGGGACCGCCAGGAATGTCTCGTCGACGACGTCCACACTGGCCATGGGGTCAAAAGGTAACGGAAGGGCGTACCAACCTTTGTATCGCCGGAATCACACGCTAAGTTTCCCCACCAGTAACAAATCATCGTACGGAGGTTGACGTGCGCGAGTTCAGCGTCCCCGCCACCGCCGCAGTGGCTCCTGAGGAGAACCTCACCGACATGGTGTGGGCCAACGCGGAACGGTTCGGCAACGCCGTCAGCTTCCGCAGGCAGGTCGACGGCACCTGGGTCGACATCACCGCGCGGGACTTCGCCGCGCAGGTGATGGCGGTCGCCAAGGGCATGATCGCCGCCGGCCTGGAGCACGGCGACCGCGTCGGCCTGGTGTCGAAGACCCGCTACGAGTGGTCGCTGCTCGACTTCGCCATCTGGGCGGCGGGCGGCGTGGTCGTGCCGATCTACGAGACCTCGTCGGCAGGCCAGATCCAGTGGATCCTGTCCGACTCGGGTGCGAAGGCGGTGTTCGTCGAGGCCGCGCAGCACCGCGCGCTGGTCGACGAGGTCGTCGGCACGCTGCCCGAGCTGCGGCACGTGTGGCAGATCGAGGGCTCCGCGCCCGCCGTCGACGAGCTGACGGCGCTGGGTGCCGAGATCACCGACGAGCAGGTGCACGAGCGCCGCGGCCAGGTGAAGGCGGACGAGACGGCGACGCTCGTCTACACCTCCGGCACCACCGGCCGCCCCAAGGGCTGCACGCTGACGCACCGCAACCTGCTGTCCGAGGTGCGGTCGGCGCTGTCGCGGTTCCCGGAGATCCTCGCGGCCGGCAACTCGCTGCTGCTGTTCCTGCCGCTCGCGCACATCCTGGCGCGTGCCCTGTACCTCGCGTGCGTGTACTCGCGTGCCACGCTGGGCCACACCGCGGACGTGCAGAACCTCGTCGGCGACCTCGGCCAGTTCCGCCCGACGTTCGTCGTCGCGGTGCCGCGCGTGTTCGAGAAGGTCTACAACGGCGCCAAGCAGAAGGCGCACGCCGGCGGCAAGGGCAAGATCTTCGACGCCGCCGAGGCCACCTCGGTCGCCTACAGCCAGGCGCTCGACGACGGCGGCCCCGGCTTCGGGCTGCGGGTCAAGCACGCCGTGTTCGACAAGCTGGTGTTCTCGAAGCTGCGTGCCGCGCTCGGTGGCCGCGCGGTCGCCGCCGTGTCCGGTGGTGCGCCGCTGGGCGACCGGTTGTCGCACTTCTTCCGCGGCGCGGGCATCCCGGTCTACGAGGGCTACGGCCTGACCGAGACGTCGGCGGCGGCGTGCGTGACGTTCAAGGGCCAGGAGAAGGTCGGCACGGTCGGCCTGCCGGTGCCCGGCACGTCGGTGCGCATCGCCGAGGACGGCGAGATCCTCATCAAGGGCGACATCGTCTTCACCGGCTACTGGAACAACGAGGCCGCCACCGAGGAGGCGCTGGAGGACGGCTGGTTCCACACCGGTGACATCGGCGAGCTCGACGGCGAGGGCTTCCTGAGGATCACCGGGCGCAAGAAGGAGATCATCGTCACCGCCGGTGGCAAGAACGTCTCCCCCGCACAGCTCGAGGACCGCATCCGGGCGCACCCGCTGATCTCGCAGTGCATGGTCGTCGGCGACAAGCAGCCGTTCATCGGCGCGCTGATCACGATCGACCCGGAGTTCTTCCCGGCCTGGAAGGAGTCGCACGGCAAGCCGGCCTCGGCCGAGGTGCCCGACCTGGTCGAGGACCCCGACCTGCTGGCCGAGATCCAGGCCGTGGTGGACGAGGCGAACAGGTCGGTGTCCAAGGCGGAGGCGATCCGCAAGTTCCGCGTGCTGCCGGTGGACTTCACCGAGGCCGGTGGCGAGATGACGCCGTCGCTGAAGCTGAAGCGGTCGGTCGTGGCGAACACGTACGCCTCCGACATCGACGCGATCTACGCGAAGTAGGTCCTGAACAGCGCGAAAGGCCCAGGAGCTGGAAGAGAGCTCCTGGGCCTTTCGACCCCCAGCGATCGTGATCCGCGAACCTCCGCGGAACCCGAGAAGTGTTGTTGCCCCGGCCCCCCGACCGGGACGAGTAGAAGACTGCCGGACGGCGCTGACGTATCGCTGACGCGCCGATGTCACTCGGCGACAGCGCGCTAATAGGCTGTGAGTGAGACGGGATCATCCGGCGCGCGTAGGGGGAAGGCAATGACCTCGGGTCCGCAGTTCCGGCTGCTCGGCCCGATGGAGGTGCGCCTGGGCGACTCCGCCGTCCTGCTCCGCGCCGGCAAGCACCGGGCGTTGCTCGCGGCGCTGCTGCTGCGGCCCAACCGCGTGGTGCCCGTGACGGAACTGGTCGAGCACGTGTGGGGTGACGCGCCGCCCGCGCGGACGCGGGGCACGTTGCAGACGTACGTGATGCGGTTGCGTGCCGCACTGGGCGACCCGTCGCTGATCCAGACCGCCGCCGACGGCTACCGGATGCGCGTCGACCCGTTGGCCGTGGACGTCCACCGGTTCGCCGACGCGGCGGCACGCGGACGTGCGGCGGCGGCGAACGACCTGGTCAGGGCGCGGAAAGCGTTTGCTGAGGCGTTGGAGCTGTGGCGCGGGCCGGTGCTGTCGGACGTGCCTTCGGAGACGTTGTACGCCGAGCACGCGCCGCGGTTGACCGAGCTGCTGATGACCGTGCACGAGCAGCGGGTCGACGTGGAGCTCGCGCTGGGCAACCACGCGGACCTGGTGCCGGAGCTGTTCGCGCTGACGCGGGACCACCCGCTGCGCGAGCGGTTCTGGGGGCAGCTGATGCTCGCGCTGTACCGCAGCAGCCGGCAGGCGGAGGCGCTGGAGGCGTTCCGGCAGCTCGACCGGACCCTGGACGAGCAGCTCGGGATCGACCCGTCGGCCGAGCTGCGGGCGTTGCACCAGGCGATCCTGGTCCGCTCACCCGAGCTCGCGGCACCGGTGCCGGAACGGGCACCCGACCGCGCGCCGCCGTCACCGCTGCAGCTGCCGGCGGACACCCCGGACTTCACCGGGCGGGAACGGCACGTCGAGCGGATCACGGCGCTGGTCACCGGGGCACTGGGCAACGCGGTGCCGATCGTGACGCTGGCGGGGCCGCCGGGGGTGGGCAAGACGACGCTGGCCGTGCGGGTGGCGCACGTGCTGCGGAACCGGTTCCCCGACGGGCAGCTGTACGTCGACCTGCGCGGATACGCGCTGGGCCCGCCCGCGGACGGGGTGGACGTGCTGTCGCGGTTCCTGCGGGCGCTGGGCGTGCCGCCGGACGAGATCCCACCGGACGCGGACGAGCAGAGCACGATGCTGCGGTCGTTGCTGTCGGGCCGGCGGGTGCTGCTGGTGCTCGACAACGCCTCCGCGCCCGACCAGGTGCGGGCGCTGCTGCCGGGGACGGCGTCGTGCCCGGTGATCGTGACCTCGCGCGACGACCTGCGCGGGCTGATCGCCATGAACGGCGCGCGGACCGTGCCGGTGGACGTGTTCACGCCGGGCGAGTCGGTGGCGTTGCTGGAGAAGCTGCTGGGACCGGGTGAGCACGCGGAGCTGGCCGCGCGGTGCGGGCACCTGCCGCTGGCGCTGCGGGTGGCGGCGGCGTACCTGGCCGGGCGCGACGACGTGACGATCTCGGGTTCGCCGATCGAGCTCGCCTACGCCGCGCTGCCACCGGCGCCGCAGCGGTTGTTCCGGTTGCTGTCGCTGGTGCCGGGACCGGACTTCACCGCGGAGGCCGCGTCCGCGCTGGCCGACGTGGACGCCGAGGGCCTGCTGACGGTGCTGGTGATCGCGAACCTGGTGGTGTCGCCCGCTCCGGGTCGCTACCGGTTCCACGACGAGCTGATGCACTACGCGGCGTCGCTGCGGGCGGAGCTGGACACCCCGGCCGAGCAGCAGGCGGCGCTGACGGCATTGCTCGACCACTACGTGCGCGGCGCAGAACGCTGCGCCGAGCTGCTCTACCCCGGCATCCTGCGGCTGCCGTCGACGGCGTCGGGCCCGGTGCCGCGGATCTCGACGCAGGCCGACGCGCTGGCGTGGCTCGACGCCGAACGCCCGAACCTGACCGCCGCCATCCGGCACGCCGCCCTGCACGGCCCCGCCCCCGTGGCGTTCCAGCTGGCCGACGCGCTGCGCGGCTACCTGTGGATCGGCCAGCACGTCGGCGAATGGCTCGCGACCGCCCACCACGGCCTGCAGGCCGCCCAGGCGTCCGCGCACCGCCCGGCGGAGGCGGCGATGCACGCGAACCTCGGCACCCTCTACCTGCGGCTCGGTGAGTACGCGCGGTCCGTCGACCACCACAGCCGGGCCGTGGAGCTGTACCGCGCGCTGGGCGACAAGGACGCCGAGGCGGGCGTGCTGAACAACCTCAGCCTCGTCTACCGCCGCTCCGGTCAGCTCGGTGCCGCGAAGGACGCCCTGCTGCGGTGCCTGGAGATGCTGCGCTCGGAGGACAGCGTCAGCACGGGCCTGTACAACCTCGGTCAGCTGGCCGTCGAGCTGGGCGAGGTCGACGAGGCCGTGGAGCACTTCACCCAGGCCCTGGCGCTGGCGCCCAACGCCGACGGCCACACCTACCTCGGCATGGCGCTGCGCCTGCAGGGCCGTCACGACGAGGCCCGCGCTCACCTGACCCGTGCCCTGGAGATCGGCAACGTCCCCGCCGGCGAGGCCGAGACCCTGGAGAACCTCGCCGCCCTGGAGCTCGCCGAGGGCAACGCCGACCTCGCCCTCTCCCTCGCCTCACGCGCGCTGGCGCTGGTCGCTGACGGCGGTGACCAGCAGGTGGCGGCGTCGGTGCGGATCACGCTCGGCGAGGTCCACCGGGCGCTGGCCCAGCTCGACGGGGCCGTGGAGTACCTGGACCAGGCGCTCGCGACGGCCCGCCGCATCGGGTACGCCTCCGGTGAGGTGCGGGCGTTGATCGTGCTCGCGGCGGTGCGGCGCGATCTCGGGTCGGACGTGGAGGCTCGCTCGGCTGCCGCCGAAGCCATTCGGCGGAGCACCGAGCTCGGTCTGCACGCCCTGGAGACGCGAGCTCGCGCGCTCAGCTGAGACGCGCCGGAGCCAGCGAGCTGAGCTCAGCGAGCTGGAGCTTGGTGAGCTGGAGCTTGGTGAGCTGAGCTTGGCGCGAGCTATCGCGCCATATCCCATATCCAATACATCAGTCTGCTGCCGACGGTCAGCTGCCAATGACAACGTTGTCATATGTGACCAGCTGAGCATTGCCGCCCGTAGCTAGGCGATATATCGGGTATTGGATA
Source organism: Lentzea sp. NPDC037011 (assembly GCF_055607425.1). Taxonomy (NCBI): domain Bacteria; kingdom Bacillati; phylum Actinomycetota; class Actinomycetes; order Pseudonocardiales; family Pseudonocardiaceae; genus Lentzea; species Lentzea sp. NPDC037011. Next base: position 179,608 of record NZ_JBVJRT010000015.1, read on the forward strand.
TGGCATATCGGATATCGGTCAGCCGATGAGCTGCTGGAGCCGGTGGGCGAGCTGGTCCCACTGCCAGTGGGTACTCACCCAGTCCCGGCCGGCGCGGCCCATCTCGGTGGCCATAGCGGGGTCGGCGAGCAGGGCGGCGACCTTGGTGGCGACGTCGTCGACGTCGCGGCCGTCGACGACGTTGCCGGTGATGCCGTCGCGGACCGTCTCGGGTGCGCCGCCGGACCGTCCGGCGACGACGGGCAGACCGGTCGCGGACGCTTCGAGGTAGACGATGCCGAGGCCTTCGACGTCGAGGCCGCGGCCACGGGTGCGGCAGGGCATCGCGAAGACGTCACCGGCGTTGTAGTGGGCCGGCAGCTCCTCCCACGGTACCGAGCCGGTCAGCACGACGTTGCCCGCCTGGCCGGTTTCGGCGACGAGGGCGTCGAGCTTCGCGCGGTAGGGGCCGCCGCCGACGATCAGCAGGGCCGCGTCCGGCACGGAGCGGCGGATCAGTGGGAGCGCGCGGATGAGGACGTCCTGACCCTTGCGCGGCACGAGGCGGGACACGCAGACGACGACCGGGCGGTCGCCGAGGCCGTAGCGGCGGCGGAGCTCCGCGCGTGCGGCCGGGTCGGGGCGGTAGAGGTCCGTGTCCACACCGGACGGCAGGTGTTCGAGGGCGGCGAGCGGGCCGAACGCCGCCGCGAAGCGGGAGCGGGTGTAGCGGCTGACGTAGGTCACGACGTCCACACCGGATCCGATGGCGCGCAACGCCTGGCTGGCCACGGGCAGCATCGACCAGCCGACCTCGTGGCCGTGGGTGCTCGCGACCGACCGGCTCAGGCCGAGGCGCGGTGCCAGCAGTGCGAGCGGGGCGGCCGCGCCGAACCAGGCGGCGTCGCACGACTCGGTGCGCGCGATGGCACGGGCGCGGCGCAGCACGTCGGGGGTCGGCAGCATCAGCGACGTCGGGTGCCGCACGACGGGGAACGGCTGGCGCGCGTCGAACTCGGCGTCGCCCTTCCACTTCGGCGCGTAGACCACGAGCGAGTCGGCGGGCAGGCGGGTCGCCAGTGCGTGCAGGTAGGCCTGGATGCCACCGGGGCGGGGCGGGAAGTCGTTGGTCACCAGCAAGGTTCGGCGCACGGACCAACGCTATCCGATCGTGGTCCGCAGGAAGTCGCGCCAGCCCGCCACGTCCACGGCGCGGGCGTCCACAGCGGACAGCGACGCGTTGCGCAGGAAGAACTCGACGACGCCGCGCTCCCCCAGCCGCGACTGCAGGTACACCACGACCGAGTACGCCTGCTGGTAGGCGAGGTCGCGGCCGGGGCCGGTGAAGTCGGTGGGCAACGCGGACACGTCGGCCGTCAGCAGCGGCGCCGCCTCCCGCAGCGGCAGCCCGGTCGCCTGGAACGCCACCCAGTCCGCGAACCCCTCCACCAGCCACAGCGGCGCCGAGTCCGACGCCTGGTCGCGGGTCGCGACGTGGGTGATCTCGTGCCGCAGCAGCACGCCCAGCTCCAGGTCCGACAACGGCGCCACCCGCACCCGGTTGAGCACCACCCGTTGCGCGGCGCCGTCGCGGATGGCGATGCCCGCCATGTCCTTGAACGCCGGCCCGACCAGCGACACCAGCTCGGCGTCCGAGGCGGGGATGACGACGTCGACGCGCCGCGACCAGCTCAGCCCACGACCGATATCCAATACATTGGATACGGCTGCTACCGCTTCGTCGAGCAACCCTTGCACCCGCGCCGCCAGCTCCCCGTCACAGGAACTGCTGGTCACCGTACCCATCGCCGCCGAGCGCGAGATTGCTGTGCAATCGGGTGTTGCGGTCGACGGCAACTCAACGGCGCTGGGGTGCAACGCCACGTTGAGGCTGAGCAGGAACGTGACGACGACCAGCACCGCCAACACCGTCCTGAAGCGCCTCACGCGCGCAACGCTAGCCGTCGATGCGACGAATAACCGCGATGGGCCCGATGGCGTCGATCGGCGCGATCTTCACCGGCTGCCCCTCGGTGGAGGCGTGCACAGCGCGCGCGTTGTCGACCGCCATGGCCACGTGCGAGCGGCTGGCGTAGTAGATGATCAGGTCACCGGCTCGGACGTCGGAGCGCGACACCGCGCGTCCGACCGAGGCCTGTCCCCCGGACGTGCGGGGCAGGGCCACGTTCGCGGCGGCGTACGCCTTCATCGTGAGCCCGGCGCAGTCCCACTGGTCGAGCCCGGTGGCGCCGTAGCGGTACTCGTCCCCGCGCTGCTCCAGCGCGAACTGCAGCGCGATCCCGGCGGCACCACTTGGCACGCTGACCCGCGACCGGTCGCCCGGATCCCGCAGCTGCTGCACGACCGGCGCGGGCAGTCGTGCCAGTGCCGTGCGCACCTCGTCGACCTGGCCCTGCAACGCCCGCTTGCGGGCCTCCAGGTCGGCCTTCAACCGTTCCGCCGCCTCGGTGGCCGCGGCGGCACGCGAGCGCGCGTTCTCCGCCACCTGGTGGGCCTGCCGCGCCTTCTCCACCGCGCCGGACAGCCGCGCGAGCGAGTCGGCCTTGTCCTCAGCCAGGATTCGCATCATCTCGAGCCGCAGCAGGAAGTCCTGCTGCGAGTCCGCGACGAGCAGCGCGGAGAGCTGGTTGAACCGCGCGCCCTCGAACGACGCCTCGGTCAGCAGGTCGACCTGGCCGCGGAAGCCCTCCTCGTCGGCCTTGGCCTGCACCTCGATCTGCTGCGCCGCCGCGACGTCCGCCGTGGCGCGTTCGAGCTCGGCCCTGCGCAGCGTGAGGTCCTCCTGCGCGCGCAGCACCTCCTCGTTCAGCTTGGTCGCCTGCTCGGTCAGCTGGGCGTACCTGCGGGCGGGGTCGGCGGGTTGCGCTGCCGAGGACACCGCCGGGGCGGCGCAGCAGAGCAGCACGACAACCAGAGCACCGCGGGTGAGCTTGCGCGACAGCACGTCGCCGATCCCCTTCGCGTCACACAGTTCCAAGATCGACGCGAGCAGGCTACCGCGTGACTAAACGCGACCGAGCCGGGCCAGCAACACCGCGGACGGCACCGGGTGCGCACCACGCCGGCGCACCGAGTCGGCGACCGCGCGATCCGACGTCACCACCACCACCGGCCGCCCCTCCGGCTCGGCGGTGACCAACGCGCGAATGACGTCATCAGCGAGAACACCGGGATCGCTGAAGAGCACCCGCACGCCGCGAGGCGCCGCCGCGGGCACGGCGACCACTCCGGCGCCGTCGAACACCAGCGTCACCTCGGCACCGGTGCGCGCGGCGAGCACCGCGAGCTGGTGCACGAGCCGGTCGCGCTGATCGGACAACGACAGCTCCGGGTAACCGGTCTTCGTGACGTTGTAGCCGTCCACGACGAGGTGCACGGCCGGCAACGCCAGCAACCGGTCCAGCGCAGCCGGGTCCTCCACCCGTCCCACCGCGCCCTGCGACGCCGACGCACCGCGCACGAGGTCGGCTGGACGTGGTCCGGAGCCGCCCAGCGCCAGCTCCCGCCGCAGTCCCGTCACCGCGCCGTCGAGGGTGTCCACGAGCAGCGCGAGCCGCACCTCGTCGGCCTGCCGGGCCTCCCGCGCCGACTGCCGGGCGACCTCGGCGTCCGCGATCGCCCGTTGCGCCTTGCCCCGCTCGGTCTCCGCACGTTCCCGTTCCCGGTCGCGTTCCGCGGTCAGCCGCTTGAGCTCCTCGGCCGTGCGTTCCCGCACGCGTTCGACCTCGGCCGCCGCCGCCTCGGCCGCGTCCTTGGCCTCGCGCAGCTTCACGCCCTGTTCGCGCAATCGCTTGCGCAGCCGTTCCAGCTCGACCTCGGCGTCCGCGCGCACGCGTTCGGCGGCGCCGTCGAGCTGGCTGCGTTCGGCGCGCAGCCGTTCGAGCTCGCCCTCCAGCCGTTCCGAGCGCACGACCGCCGCGTCCCGCTCGGCCCGCAGCGTCGCGTCACCGACCCGCCGCGACACCAGCTCCACGTAGTGCGGTGCGACCTCGTCCCCGGTCAGCACGGCGGCCGCGGCGGCGGCCACCGGGTCCGGCGAGGTCACCTCCAGCGTCGATGGCCGGTTCTTGCGCAGCCACTCGACGACGGCGGTGCGGAAGTTCGCCGAGTCGCGCAGCCCGGCCACGACCTGCGCGCCGCCGAGCCGGGCGCGTTTGGTCGGCGCGAACTTGGCCACGGGCCGCAGGTGCTGCGGCACGTCGACCTTCGCCATCTCCCCGAGGGCGTCGGCGCCGAGCTCCGCGAGCCGCATCCGCAGCGGCTCCGGCAGCGCACCCCAGTCCACAGTGGACTCGCCCACCTCGTCGGCGGGCGGGTCGTACTCGGGCTCGGGCATCGGGTCTGGCACCGTTACAGGCTAGAGCCCCCGCGCTTGAGCAGCGCACGGACATCTCCGGCCTCCGGCACGCCGATCTCGTCGAAGATCGCCAGGGCCTGCTCCCACGCACCTTCGCGACCGTGTCCGAGCACCTGCAGTGAACGGGCTTCACCGAGTCGGCACCCGTTGCGTCGATGCAGGTCAACGGCCTCCTGGGCGAACTTCAGCGCCCGGTCTGGATCACCGGCCAGGTGCAGCGTCGCCAACGCGGTCAGCGCCGTGCCCTCGATCAGGCCGTAGCCGTGCTCCCGTGCCATGGCCAGCGCCTGGTGCAGGTGTTCGGCGCGGCCCGTTGCCCTTCCGAGACCCGCGAGCGCCTGCGCCTCGCCGTGTTTGTAGCCGATGCGCTGGGCAACGGACACCGCACGCCGGTACTCCTCCTCCGCGGCCGGATCACCGAGCCGCAGCAGCGCGGCGCCGATGCTGTGCCGTGCGTCGACCTCGCCGCCGGGGTCGTTCACCTCCAGGGCGATCTGCAACGCCTCCCGGCCGGCCTCCACCGCCAGGTCGAGCCGCCCGGCCTCGCGGTGCACGGCGGAGACGTCGTCGAGCAGGTACGACTCCAGGCCGCGCTGGCCCAGCGCCCTGATGTCCACCAGCGCCTGCTCGAACGTCACCACCGCCTCGTCCAGCCGCCCCAGGTCGCGCAGCGCACAGCCCAGCTCGGCGATCGGGCGCCCGTTCTTCACGCCGATCTGCTGGTAGAGCGCGAAGGACCGGCGGTGGTGCGCCTCGGCGTCCCGCAACCGGCCGCGCATCCAGCACGTGGACCCGAGCTGGGACAACGCGTGCGCCTCCCGCCGCAGCTGCCCCAGCTCGTGGCTGAGCTCGGCGACCCTGAGGTAGCTCTCGGCGGCGCGGTCGGTGTCGCCGACCTCGCGGGAGACGTGGCCGAGGACCGTGAGGAACCGGAGCGTGCCGACGGGCCAGTCGTCGCGTTCGGCCAGGTCAAGCGCCTGCTGGACCAACCCCAGCGCTTCGCTGGAACGACCGGAGTACATGCGTGCGATCGCCTCGCTCGCCAGTGCCGCCGCCTCGCCGCGCATCTCCCCCTCTTGCCGTGCGGACGCAAGCCCGGCCTCGCGCACCACGGCCCAGCTCGCGTGATCACGGCGTGCGGCGAAGAAGCTGTGCGTCGCGTCGGCGAGCCGCCAGGCGAACGGACCGGTGGCGGCGATCGCGACGAGGTTGGTCTTCTCGGCGACCAACCAGGCCAAGGCCTCCGCCGACGTCTCGAACGTGCGGCCGTCCGTTGCCTCGAACAGCACGTCGTCGGCGACGTAACACATGCGCGAGGCGTTGGCCGCTGTACCGATGTGCCACAACGCCAGCCGTGCGCGCAGTGCGTTCGTCTCCTCCTCCGTCAGCAGATCACGTGCGTACAGGCGCACGAGGTCGTGGAGGTGATAGCGATCACCTTGGCGTTCCACGAGGTTCGCCGTGACCAGCTGGTCGAGGCCGGTGCCGAGCAGTGCGGCCACCTCGGCCGTGAAGTCGTGTCCTGCGATGGCGCCCAACCGCCTGAACAGCTCTTGTGCTGCTGCGGGCAGCGAACGGAACGAGAGGTCGAGTGCTGCGCGCACGGCGAGACGTTCGTCGTCGTCGACTCGCAACGCCGCGAGCCTGCCTTCTTCTTCGCGCAGCTCGTCGACCAGGTCCGCGACCGATCCGGTGGCGTTCGCCGCGGCGATCCTCAGCGCGAGCGGGAGGTGGCCGCACAACCGGGCCAGCTCGGGCAGCTCGGGTGCGTCGCCGAGCATGCCGCGCAGCAGCGCGACGGCCTCCTCCGGCGCCATGACGTCCAGCAGCACCGGCCACGCGTCGAGACCGGAGAGCCGGTTGCGGCTGGTGATCACGACGCGGCAGCCCTCCGCGCCGGGCAGCAGCGGTGCGACCTGGGCGGCGGTCGCGGCGTTGTCCAGCACGACCAGCATCCGCCGGTCGCGCAACAACATGCGGTAGAGGTCGGTCTGCTGCTCCAGCTGCTGCGGGATGCGCGGCCCGGCGATGCCCAGTGCGCGCAGGAACCGCGCCAGCACGTCGCCGGGCGGCAACGGCGGGGTGTCCCGGTCGAAGCCGCGCAGGTTCGCGTAGAGCTGGCCGTCGGGGAACTGGTCGGCGACCGTGTGCGCGTGGTGCAGCGCCAACGCCGTCTTGCCGACGCCTGCTGTGCCGTCGATCGCGGTGATGACGACCGTTCGCCCGATGGCGCCGAGCTCGGCCAACGCGGACGCACGGCCGGTGAAGTTCGGCAGGTCCGCGGGAAGCTGGTGCGGCACAACGCGCTGGGTCGGCTCCGGTGTGACGCCCCGCAGCTCATGCGGCCGTTGGCGGTGCGGGTAGCGGTCGACCAGGTCGGCCAGCTCGGCGGAGACGTCCTCACCGAGGCGCAGCCGGCGTTCCAGGTGGTCTTCGACGACCTCCAGGCGCTCCTCCTCCAGTGCGGCGCGGACATCGCTCCACGGCGGGGCCGCGGGCAGGTCGGCGAGGGGTTCCTGCTGCCACAACGCCAGCGCTGCTTCGAACAAACGGGCCGCTGCCGCGTCGTCGTCCAGAGCGCGCGCGTTCGCGACGAGGTGGCGGAAGTGGTGCAGATCGACGTCGTCAGGTCCTGCTTCGAGCACATAGCCGTCCGCGCGCGTGGAGACCACGATGCCGTCCAGCGCCTGCCGCAACCGGAAGACGTGCTGGTGCAGCGCGTTGACGTGCATGGGCTTCTCGTCGGCACCCCACATCGACTCGATCAGGCGTTCCGACCGCACCACGTGGCCGGGCTGCAGGGCGAGCGCCGCGAGCAGCGACCGCTGCCGGACGCTGAGGGGCAGGCCGGAAGGTCCCAGGAGCGTGATCCGCACACCGGTGAGGCTAGCTCCAAAAATTGTCAGACCCCGTCGCTAACGTCACCGGGGTGACCGGTCAACTGTCCTTCGACGAGCTCGGGACGCCGCTGCGCGACACGACGTTCGTCGTCTTCGACCTGGAGACGACGGGCGGGAGCGCCGAGCAGGACGCCGTCACCGAGATCGGCGCGGTGAAGGTGCGCGGCGGCGAGGTGATCGGCGAGTTCGCCACGCTCGTCGACCCCGAGCGCGGCATCCCGCCGCAGGTCGCGCAGCTGACGGGGATCACGCAGCTGATGGTGACCGGTGCGCCCCGGATGCAGACGGTGCTGCCCGCGTTCCTGGAGTTCGCGGCCGGAGCGGTGCTGGTCGCGCACAACTCCGGGTTCGACGTCGGGTTCGTCAAGGCGGCGTGCGAGCGGCAGGGCTACCGGTGGCCGAAACCGCCGGTGGTGTGCACGGTGCGGCTGGCGCGGCGGGTGCTGAGCCGCGACGAGGCGCCGTCGTGCCGCCTGTCGGCGCTGGCGGACCTGTTCCACACGCGGACCCGGCCGACGCACCGGGCGCTGGCCGATGCGCGCACCACGGTCGAGGTGCTGCACGCGTTGCTGGAGCGCGTGGGCAACGTGGGGGTGCACTCGCTGGAGGAGCTGCTGGCGTACCTGCCGGAGGTGACGCCGGAGCAGCGCCGCAAGCGCTCCCTGGCCGCGCATCTGCCGTCGGTGCCCGGCGTGTACCTCTTCCGCGGTCCCAAGGAGGAGGTGCTGTACGTCGGCACGGCGTCGGACCTGCGGCGGCGGGTGCGGCAGTACTTCACCGCGAGCGAGGGCAGACGCCGGCTGCGCGAGATGGTCGCGCTCGCGGTGCGGGTCGACGCCGTCGAGTGCGCTCATTCGCTGGAAGCCGAGGTGCGCGAGCTGCGGCTGCTGCGCGCGCACCGCCCCGCGTACAACAAGAGGTCGAAGAACCCGCACCACGCGTGGTGGCTGGTGCTGACCGACGAGCCGTTCCCCCGGTTGTCGCTGGTCCGCACCCCGCGCGACGGCGCGCTGGGCCCGTTCCGCACCCGCCGTGCGGCCGAGTCGGTGGCGGACGCGCTGCTCGACGCCGTGCCGCTGCGGTCGTGCACGCTCAAGATCCCGGCCACGAACCAGCGCGCCTCGCCGTGCGCCCTGGCCGAGCTCGGCCGCTGCCAGGCCCCCTGCGCAGGCCGGCAGACCGTGGAGGAGTACTCCCCCGCCGTCGTGGCGGTGCGCGACCTGGTGGTGGGCCGCAGCGCGGACCCGTTGCGCGGTCTCGCGGAGCAGCTGGGCTCCCTGGCCACGGCCGAGCGCTTCGAGGAGGCCGCCACCCGCCGCGACCGCCTCGCGGGCCTCGTCCGCTCGCTGGACCGCGCCCAGCGCCTCGCCGCGCTGGCCGCCCTGCCGCAGCTCGTGGCCGCCCGCCCGGACCGCGACGGTGGCTGGGAGTTCTCAGTCGTCCGCTACGGCCGGCTGGCCTCGGCCGGTGTCGCCCGCCGCGGCACCCGCCCGATGCCGGTGGTCGACGCGCTGGTGGCCTCGGCGGAGACGGTCATCCCGACCGCGGGCCCGTTGCGCGGTGCGCCGCCGGAGGAGACCGGGGTGGTGCTGCGCTGGCTCGACCAGCCCGGTACCCGCCTGGTGTACGCGGACGAACCGTGGGCCTCACCGGCCGGTGCGGCGGCGGCATGGGTGCCGTGGGCTGAGCAGGCGTCGAGCGCACGCCCGCTGGTGGACCGCTGGCACTGAGGCGGTCCGGTGCGCGGGAGGTCGGTGTCGCGGGAGCGTGCGGAGTTCGTGGCGCTCGCGATCAGCGGGTAGGGCAGACTACGGGTGCTTTGGTACCCGTAGTGAGACCCGAGGAGGACGCCGTGGTCACCGCCATCGTGCTGATCCAGGCCGCCGCCGAGCGCATTCCCGAGGCGGCGCAGGAGATCGCCGACATCGACGGAGTCACGGAGGTGTACTCCTGCGCCGGTGACGTGGACCTGATCGCGCTGGTCAAGGTCAGCAAGCACGAGGACCTCGCCGCGCTGGTGCCGGGCAAGATCAGCAAGGTCGAGGGCGTGCTGAACACCGACACGCACATCGCGTTCCGCAGCTACTCGAAGCGGGACGACGAGGCGGCGTTCGCGATCGGCCTGGACGACGCGCAGTAGCCGAAGACGCATGCGAAAAGCCCCCGTGGAGATCGTCCACGGGGGCTTTTCACTGCTTCAGCAGGCTCAGGCCTTGGGGTCGGAGGGCTTGCCGGCCAGCTCGCCCGCGGTGTCCTCGGCGCTGAGGCCTTCGGAGACATGCGCCCTGCGGCGTGCGTTCTCCAGGGCCACGGTCTCCTCGACCGGGTCCGGCGACCACGTGCTGCCCGCGACCGGGTGCCCGGCCGAACCGAGCTTGTTCATCTTCTTCGGCACCGACGCACCCTGATAGGCCAGGGGGATCGGGTGACCGTGGTCGTCCACCGGGCCCAGCGGCTGGTGGACCTCGATGAACTCACCGTGCGGCAACCGCTTGATGATGCCGGTCTCCACACCGTGCTCCAGCACCTCACGGTCCGCCCGCTGCAACCCGATGCAGGTGCGGTACGCGATGAAGTACGCGATCGGCGGCAGGACCAGCATGCCGATGCGGCCCATCCACGTCGTCAGGTTCAACGAGATGTCGAACTGGTAGGCGAAGATGTCGTTCGCGCCCATCAGCAGCAACACCATGAAGTACGTGATCGCCATCCACCCCAGCGCGGTGCGGACCGGCACGTCACGCGGGCGCTGCAGCAGGTTGTGGTGCGCGTAGTCCTTGGTCATCCGCCGTTCGATCCACGGGTACACCGCCGCGATCCCGGTCAGCAACGGCAACCCCAGGATGAACGGCAGGAACGG